>LVBW01000024.1 GCA_001604585.1 Puniceicoccales bacterium Verruco_02
ATGTCAGGGTAACGTAATCTTCATAAATCATCAAAGCCGCCTACGCGAGCGGAAAAGTGCCGAACTTGAGCAGATTAGACGATAAGTGATTGGAATGCAGCGCTATGCAGCTATGTTACATGTGGGAAGGAGCGCGGAGTGCTGACGGCCCGGGAGGGGCGTCGGAATGGGGTGCTTTCCTTATCGGCTCAATGCCATGTTATTGCAAGGCCGGTATGTGATTAAATGCGGCATATTCGTGCCGGGATTTACATCTTTTGTACACGAAGAAACCCCGAACTAGCCGAGGTTTCTTCGTGTACGGGGGAAGACTTTTCGTCCGCTCCCGGAATCGCCAACCGTTTCTTATTTCTCCTTGAACATGGCGGCCAGCTCGCTGACGGTCGCCTTGGCGTCTCCGTATAGCATACGGGTCTTTTCGAGGAAGTAGAGCTTGTTTACTAGGCCCGAAAAGCCCGCGCCCTTGCCGCGCTTGAGTGCGAACACTGTGCGGGCCAGGTGGGCGTTGATGATGGGCATTCCGTAGATTGGGCAGCCGGGGTCTTCGATGGCGGCGGGGTTCACAACGTCGTTGGCACCGATGACCAGGGCCACGTCCACCATTTCCATCGTCGGGTTGACAGCGTCCATCTCGGCGAGCTGCTCGTAGGGCACGTCTGCCTCGGCAAGGAGCACGTTCATGTGGCCGGGCATACGGCCTGCCACAGGGTGGATGGCGTAGCGCACTTCGGCACCGTTGGCCTCCAGCAATGCACCAAGCTCCTTTACGGCGTGCTGGGCTTGTGCCACGGCCATGCCGTAGCCGGGGATGATGACCACGCTGCGGGCCGCTTCGAGCACGTAGTATGCGTCCTCGGTGCTGACGCCCTTCATCTCGCCCTCGACCTTGGCGCTGCCCTCTTCGCTGGCACCAAAGCCGCTAAAGAGCACGTTGGCGAGGTTGCGGTTCATGGCCTTGCACATGATGATTGTGAGAATGAAGCCGCTGGCGCCCACAAGGCAGCCCGAGACGATAAGCACGTTGTTGCCGATGACAAAGCCAGCCGCCGAGGCCGCAAGACCCGAGAAACTGTTAAGGAGCGAGATTACAACGGGCATGTCGCCGCCGCCGATTGGCAGCACGCCGAATACGCCAAGCATCATGGCCAAGACGATGATGGCAATCATAGCCGGGTAGGCCACCTCGAAGCAGGGCACCACACACATCACAACGAGGGCGGCCAGCATCAGGAGGGCGAGCAGGGCGTTGAACGCCTTCTGGCCCTTGAAGCAAATGGCGCTTCCAGAGATCTTTGCCGAGAGCTTAAGATAGGCCAGCATCGAACCGGTGAAGGTGATGCCGCCAATCCAGAGGGTGAGCCAGATGACGATGTTACTGAAGTAGAACTCGCCCTGAGTGTGGACAAGATACTCCTCCCAGCCGTAGCCGATGATGCGCTCGTATTCCGCCCAGCCGACAAGAAGCGATGCAAGACCGCCAAAGCCGTTGAAAAGGGCCACCATCTCCGGCATGGCCGTCATCTGGACCTTCTTGGCAGCAACTAGGCCTATGGCGCTGCCAATAAGCATTGCGGCGATAATCCAAGTGTAGTCGAGGCCGGCGTAGAGCATCGTCGCCACAACGGCGATGAGCATACCGATGGAGGAGACCATGTTGCCACGGCGGGCCGTATCGGCCTTGCCGAGCATCTTGATGCCGAAGATGAAGAATATGGCCGACACGATGTATGCGAGGTCAATCAGCTTAACATCGAGGCCGAAGATGCCGCTCATGGCGGCCAGAGTGGAGCAAGAGGAAGTGAGGGCGCTCATGTTACTTGCCCCCCTTCTTCTTGAACATGGCCAACATTCGGTCCGTAACTACGTAGCCGCCGACCACGTTGATCGTGGCCAGCACCACGGCTATGAAGCCGATGATGTGGATTGCCTGCCCTTCGCCGGAGGTAACAGCCAGGAGCGCGCCCACGATTGTGATGCCGCTAATGGCGTTGGAACCCGACATGAGGGGGGTGTGCAACTGCGAAGGAACCTTCGCGATAAGCTCCAGCCCGAGGAAGGCCGCGAGCGTAAAGATGAATAGAAGCTGTACGATGTCCATTGTATTGGAAAGTTGGTGGTGGCCCTTGTATTAGGCGGACTTGAAACGCTCGTGAACGACCGCGCCGCCGTGGGTGATGAGACAGCCCTTGATGATTTCGTCCTCCAGCTTCAGGTTGAAGCTCTTGGCCTTCTTGTCCCAGAAGTGTTCGAGGAAGTTGTGCAGATTGGCCGAATACATCTGGCTGGCGTGCTGGGGGACACTGTTGCCCTCAAGGCAGGTGTCGCCGATTATGAGCACTCCGTTGGGCGTAAGCACTTCCTTGCCCGCCTGTGTCAGCTCGCAGTTGCCGCCGCTTTCGGAGGCCGCGAGGTCAACTACGATCGAGCCGTTCTTCATCCCCTCCACCATTGCCTTGGTGATGAGCGTCGGGGCCTTGCGCCCGAAAAGCTTGGCCGTTGTGATGACGATGTCCGAGGAGGCGCAGACTTTGGCCATTCCGGCCTGCTGCTTGGCAATCTGCTCCGGGGTGAGGGCGGTGGCGTAGCCCTGGGCGGTCTGCCCGGTCTCGCCGATGTCGATTTTGACGAACTTGGCTCCGAGGCTCTTCACCTGTTCCTCCACTACGGGGCGGGTGTCGAAGGCTTCCACGCGCGCCCCGAGGCGCTTTGCCGTGGCAATGGCCTGAAGGCCCGCCACGCCGACGCCGATGATGAACACCTTGGCGGGGCTTAGCGTGCCTGCCGGGGTCATCATCATGGGCAGAATGCGGTTGAGCCGCTCGGCCGCACGCAGCACAGCCGCGTAACCGGCAAGGTTCGCCTGCGAGGAGATGGCGTCCATCTTCTGGGCAAGGGTCGAGCGGGGCATCATCTCCATCGAGAAGGCACTAGTTTCAGCCTTTGCAAATGCCTCGATGAGGCCCTTTTCGTTGAAGGGATCGAGGAAGGAGACGTGCATCGCGCCCTTTTTCATTTGCGCAATTTCCGCCGTCGGGGGCTTGCGAAGACGCATGACAAGGTCTGCATCGGCAATCGCCCTGCCTCGAAGCCCCACAAGTGTGGCTCCGGCATCCGTATAATCAGTGTCGGAAAACCCGCTGCGTTCGCCAAGCCCCTGTTCGACGCTGATTTCTGCGCCAAGAGCACAGAGACGCTTCACGTCGGAGGGTATCAGAGCACAACGGTTCTCGTTTTCCGGTTCCTTCGGTACGAAGATCTTCATCGTGAAAAGTGATATGTGGCGGCCGGGAAACGGAACGCCATTTGCCTAGTTACAGTATGCAAGCGCAAGACCGCAAGGGCAAAGCGTTCATTGGCCAAACCCGTATGAATTCTAACAATTAACAGGCCCCAAAGACATCATTCTGCACATGCCAAGACCATGCGCCAAGTGGCAGCAAAGCGGAAACCCGGACCTTTGCCACCTCAACAACACGATGAAGCGAGCAAAAGCCTTGCACAAGCCCCGGCTTTTGTGTCTAAGTTAACAGTTTACGCCAGACAAGCAAAGGGGCGCATAGCTCAGTCGGTTAGAGCGCCTGCCTTACAAGCAGGAAGTCACAGGTTCGAGCCCTGTTGTGCCCACCATTTTTCCCTCAACAACGCCCTGCGCGTGGAAGCGGCATCCGGCAGCTCCCCCACCGAGGCAGGCAGCGAAAAGCCAACCAAGATGCGCCACACCATATCGGTACTCGTAGAAAACAAGTTCGGGGTGCTCACGCGCGTGACCGGAATGTTCTCCGGCCGCGGCTTCAACATCGACACTCTCAACGTAGGGCCTACCAACGACCCGAAGTTTTCCCGCATTACCGCCACCGTACGCGGCGACGACCAGCAGCTTGACCAGTGCATCAAACAGCTTGGCAAGCTCGTCGAAGTCATACAGGTGCAGGATCTGGCCAGCGGGCAGTTCGTTTCGCGCGAGCTGGCGCTTGTGAAAGTGGCCGCCGATGCAGCAAAGCGCGGGGAAATAGTGCAGCTTTGCGACATTTTCCGCGCCAAGATAGTGGACGTAAGCCACGAAGCACTCATTATCGAAATGACTGGCAATGACGAGAAGGTCGAAGCCTTCCTAGCCATGATGAGCCAGTACGGCATTCTTTCTCTGGCCCGCACCGGAGCACTCGCAATGGAGCGCAGCGGCATACAGGGGCAGCAAAACAACAATTCCATACAGAAGTAAGCAATCATGTCCGCAACAGTCTATACTGACAAAGACGCCGATCTTGGCGTTCTCTCCGGCAAAACTATCGCAGTTCTCGGCTTTGGCAGCCAGGGCCACGCCCACGCGCTGAACCTGAAGGAAAGCGGCTGCAAGGTCATCATCGGCCTATACGAGGGCAGCAAGTCCATCCCCGTGGCCAAGGATCTCGGCTTCGAGGTGCTCCCTACGGCGGAAGCCGTTAAGAAGGCGGACATCATCATGGTGTCCCTGCCCGACATGAAGCAGAAGGCCGTTTATGAAAGGGACATAGCCCCCAACCTCAAAAGCGGCGACACACTCGTGTTCCTGCACGGGCTGAACATCCACTTCAATCTCATCGTCCCCCAGGCCGACATCGACGTAATCATGGTCGCCCCCAAGGGACCGGGCCACACCGTGCGCAGCCAGTTCAAGGAAGGCAAGGGAGTCCCCGCCCTCATAGCCATCCATCAGGGCGGCGACAAGGCCCGCGCAATCGCGCTTGCCTGGGCAAAGGGCATCGGCGGCACCCGCGGCGGCGTCATCGAGACCTCCTTCAAGGAAGAGACCGAGACCGACCTTTTCGGCGAACAGGCCGTGCTCTGCGGCGGCGTCTCCGCCCTTATCAAGGCTGGCTTCGAGACCCTCGTCGAGGCTGGTTACCAGCCCGAAATGGCGTACTTTGAATGCTGCCACGAGATGAAGCTCATCGTTGACCTCATCAACCAGAGCGGCCTTTCGGGAATGCGCTTCTCGATCTCCGACACAGCCGAATGGGGCGACTATGTGTCCGGCCCCCGCGTGGTGACCGCCGAGAGCAAGAAGGCCATGAAGCAGGTTCTTACCGAGATTCAGGACGGCACCTTCGTCAAGCGCTGGGTGGCCGAGCACGAAGCCGGTTATCCCGAATTCTTCCGCTACCGCGAGGAGGAGAGCAAGACGCAGATCGAACAGGTCGGCGCCGAGCTTCGCAGCCTCATGCCATGGATCCAGAAGCGCAAGGTGGACAAGAACAGCAGCGCACAGGCCTCCTACATAGCGTAAACGAGTCGCCCGCTCGGGCAACGTTCAACTCTCCCAAGGCGCGGAATCGCACAAAGCGGCTCCGCGCCTTGTGCGTACATACTCTGAACGCATACCCTACGCGACGGATCACTTGCACGCCATCCGGCTAATGGCCGATTGTTCTAGCTCTTCTTCTCCCCACCCACGCGCGAAGCACCCTTGAGCACCCAGCTCGCCAGATACACAAACGCAACGATCATGACAACGAGCGGCCCGGCGGGCAGGTTCCATTCGTAGCTAAGGAACAAACCCGTCGGCACGGTAAAAAAACCAACTAGCGTCGCCCCCAGCATCATGCCCTTGAGCGAGGCCGACATGCGCCCCGCCGCAGCTGCGGGCAGGGTAAGTAGCGCGACGACAAGCACTATGCCCGCCACCGAGACGAGCACCACCACCGTCACCGCCACAAGGCAAAGCAAGAGCAAAGAGTAGGCCCTGACAGGCAGCCCGCGCACTGCGGCAAACTCCTCATCGAAGGCCAGAGCGTGGAAGCGGCGGTACAAGCCAAGGCCAATAAGCAGCACTGCCATATCCAAAAGGGCCACAAGCCCTAGCTGCCAGTTGCCAACAAGGAGCACATCGCCAAACAGATACGACATCGCATCCACATAGCCCGGCGTAAGCGCAAGAAAGAGCAGCCCTCCGGCCATGCCCACCGACCATATGGCCCCGATGACGGCATCCTCCCTCTCTCTGGCGTAAACACTCACCCACCATACGGCCAGTGCCGACAGCAGCGCCGCCACAAGGGCACCGAGTAGCGGGTCCGCCGCCGTACAACCGTAGCGCCCTTTAAGAAACAGCGCCGCACCTATGCCCAGCAGCGCGCTGTGCGATATGGCCCCGGCCATATAGCTGATGCGCCGCACGACCACGTAGCTGCCCACTATGCCAAAGGCAACACTGGATAGCAGCCCGACAAGGAGCGCATTGCGCATGAATGGGATGTGTTGGTCTAGCAGTAGCTGGACAAAGCCGCTCATGCGCCCCTCCCCCCGCCTTGCAGCCTGTCGCTGCCAAGCAAGTGCAAGTGCTCGCCATACAAGGCCTCGAAGCTGTGCACATCCAGGCTCTCCACCGGGCGGCTGCTCACGCTGCGGTTAACGAACACGGCATGGTCCACAATCCCCGACACAAAGCCCAAATCGTGCGACACGATGACAACTGTGCTATCCCCGCGCACGCTCTCCAAAGTCTGGGCAAAGGCCCCCTGGGTAGCTGCGTCGATCATCGACGTAGGCTCGTCAAAAAGTAAAAGCTCAGGCATGGATACGAGGGCACGGGCCATGAGCACGCGCTGACGCTGCCCGCCGGACAGGGTGGGGTACTGCCTCCGCGCCATGTCCGCCATGCCCACCCTTTCCAGTGCCCTCATAGCCATTCTGCGGTCCTCTGCGTGGTATGAGTAGCGCCCCGGCCCCAGAAGCCCCATCAGGACCACCTCCTGCACGCTGACTGGGAATAGACGGTCGTGCCCGGCGTGCTGGGGCATGTAGCCGATGCGCGAACGAGCAGCGGCGGGACTGCCGCCAAAGACCTCCACGTAGCCATTCTGCGGCTCTTCAAGGCCCAGAATCAGACGCAAAAGCGTGGTTTTCCCCCCACCGTTCGGCCCGACGAATATGACTGTGCTGCCCTTGTGTATGTCCAAGTCGGCATTCTCTATGACGGGCACGCCCGTGTACGAGAAGCTGAGGTTTCGCAGGGAAATGACTGGCGCGGCATCGCTCATTGTTGGTCTTCGAGGGCGTACCCCAACGCCAGAGTCTCGGCAATAGTGCGCAGACTTGCAAGAGCGTCCCTGCCCAGAGGCTCCAGATACTCTACTCTTGCCCCGAGGGGGGCTGCGAGGGTGTGAAGAGGCGCTGGATTGTGCCCACTTTGCGCGTAGAGCATCCTCACCTTGTCCTTGCGAGCCTGCCTGCTTAGTGCTTCAAGGCGCGCCGCGCTAGGGCTTTTGTCGTGCTCCTCGACAGAGACCTGTTCAAGGCCGTAGTGAGCGGCAAAGCGGGTGAATGCGTCGTGCTGGACGTAGAAGCGCCGTCCTTTGTATGGGGCCAGCAAGCTACGTATTTCCGCATCCAAAGAGGCAAGCTCCTCTTCCAGAGCGGCGTATGCCGCAGTGTAATCGACAGCATTGGCAGGATCAAGGCGGCTGTAACTGTCGCGCAGAGTTTCCGCAATATGCAGGATGCCTTCGGGGTCCAGCCATAGATGCGGGTTCATCGCCCCGTGGCCGTGCCCGTGTACTTCGTGCGTATGCCCCTCCTCCTTATAGGCAACCCCGGCCTCTTCCTCAGAAAGCAGGTCCACAAACACAAGGCCATTCTGCGGACGGTTCCGCACGACATTGTCCATCTCCATGCCGCAGAACACGTAGAGACTCGCAGCGGAGAGATCTGCCGCCATGCGGGGGCGAAGCGAGAATGTGTGCGGGTCCTTGCCCTGCTCCACTAGTGCATTGGCCTGCCAGTGCCCGGCACCGACGCGCTCCATCAGTCCCGCCACGGGCGGGACTGCGGTAAAGGCTATGTGCTCCTTCGCGGGCTGCCGCTCCTGCGGGCCGCAAGCAGAGACAAGCACGAGTGCAAACAACATCGACAATGACACGATGTGACGGATTAGCATAGTCGTATTACTATGTAATACCAACATAAAACACAAGAGTTAAGTATGGCTGTGTAGTGCAAAGAGGCCACCAAGACCTGACAGCATGTATTCAGAGGGACTGACAAGGCCCGCAAATCCCGGTTATTGCTGACTTTCTGACATATCCCTGTATTGTCTCACACCATCCCCTGACAAATGCAGACCCTACGCGACCCGAACTACTTCCCGGCACGGCGCGCCATTCACATGGCTGTCGGCATGTTCGATGCCGTCCACATCGGGCATCAGGCCGTGGTGCTATCCGCGATAAGGGCCGCACGCAGCCGTGGAGACATGGCCGCTGTACTGACATTTTCCCCGCACCCAAGCGTCATACTCAGGCCGCAGGAACCTACCCTTCTCATTCAGGGCGAGGAGCAGAAACAAGAGCGTCTGGCGCTTCTCGGGCTGGATCTGCTCGTATGGCGCAGCTTCACGCAGGAACTGGCGGCAATCCCCGCCTCGGAGTTCATTGCGCGGTTGAAGGGCGTCTTCCCCACCCTGCACACCCTGTACGTGGGCGAGAACTTCCGCTTCGGACGCGGGCGCAGCGGCGACATCGGCACCCTGCTGCACAGCGCACAGGCGCAGGGCATCCACGTGGTGAGCATAGAAAGGGTGCGCTACGACGGCGAAGCCGTCAGCAGCACGCGCATCCGAGGCCTGCTCTCGGAAGGGCGCATGGCAGAGGCCAACGAACTTCTCGGCTACCGCTACTACTGCGTTGCGAACGCTGAGCCGGGCAGACGCATCGGGCGCAGCATCGGCTTTCCCACGCTTAACCTGCGCTGGGAGCCACCTTGCAGGCCGAGGATGGGCGTTTACGCCGTCAGAGTCTGCCGCGACGGGACCAGCGAATGTCTTCCCGCCGTGGCCAACTACGGACTCAGGCCCACAGTACAGGCCGACGCCTCCTTCCCCCTGCTGGAAACTCACATAATCGGCGACTGTCCCTTTGGCGAGGGCGACAGGCTCCGCGTCGAATGGCTGCACTTTCTGCGGGGCGAGCGCCGCTTCGCCGGACTTGACGAACTGAAGACCCAGATAGCTCAGGACAGGACCAAGGCCGCCGCCATACTCGGACTGGTCTAGCCTTCCTGTGTCCTTTCTTACAAGGCTGCAAATTCGCTGTTTCCTGCACTTTTTCGCGGGACATGCGCTCGGGCGCGTATCAGGATTGCCCACATGCGCGACTATTCGGACTACGTTCAGGCCATTCTATCCGCATACCGGGCCGCTGCGGACCTGTCCCCCCCGCCAGTTCCTCATAATCGCCCCGCGACCGAGGAGCGGAGCGTCCTAATCTGCTCCCCGCATCCGGACGACGAGATAATCGTGGGCGCCCTGCCACTGCGCCTTCAGCGCGAAGGGCTGCGTGTAATCAACCTTTGCGTGACTCTTGGAAGCAACAAGGAACGGCAGCTCGAACGCCTTTCCGAGGCCAAAGACGCCTGCTCTTTCGCTGGCTTTGAGCTTATGGAACTGGCCGAGCGGGGCCTTGAAGGCATTACCCCAGACTGCGCCGAGCTATTCCCCGCCCAGTGGAACGCCGCGGTCGAGGCCGTTGCCGAGGCCATATGCGAAACGCGGCCCGTGGCGGTACTATACCCGCACGCCGCCGACGCCAACCGCACGCATATTGGAGTGCATCGCCTGTTGCTCGACGCACTGCCCCTGGCCGGGCTGGAATGCCACTGCTTCCAGACCGAGTTCTGGGCACCCATGCAAAAGCCCAACCTAATGGTGGAAATTACGCCCGAAGAGGTTGCAACGCTAGTGGCGGCGCTTTCCCTACACCGGGGCGAGGTGGCGCGCAACCCCTACCATCTGCGCCTGCCCATGTGGATGATGGACAATGTGCGCCGCGGTGCGGAGCTGGTCGGCGGACAGGGAGCGGCGGCACCGTCCTTTAGCTTCGCCACCCTTTACAGGCACAGCATCTTCAGCGGCAGCCGCATGGAATACAACTGCGCCGAGGGATGCTTCCTCGCCAGCGGAGAGAATGCGAAGGCTTTGCTGTTTTAAAAAACGGGGTAAAAATTCGCTTCGGCAAGGGGCTTAACCCGAGTGGTCTTGACCCGACTTAAGTAAAGCGCACAAATGCAACGGATGACAGGCATCCTCAGCGGCTTTGAACAAGTACCCCCGAAATTCGAGGTACTCTCGCGCCTGTGTTCCCTGCTTCGCAGTCCCTATGCGGAGATTGCAGAGATTGTGGAGCTGGTGGCGATAGACCCCGGCCTTGCCTCTTCGGTTGTACGTCTTGCCAACAGTCCTTACTACGGCTGTCGGGAGCCAATTGACCGCATAGAGAACGCCGTGGAGCGCATTGGCTTTACCGAGGTGATGAAGCTCGTCGGCATACTTGGGCGCAAGGCCTTCCCGCCCTGTCCTCTACGCTGCTACGGCCTAGGCGAGGAAAAGGCCTGGCAGGAAGCTCTCGGAGCCGCCGTGATGATGGAGTATCTGGCCTATCATGCCGATGCCGAGCCGGGCACTGCCTACCTTGTCGGCCTTATGCACGGGATTGGCCGCTATCCCATTGCCATGAAAATGCACAGGCTTAAGCCCGCCAGCCGCTTGCCAGAGGGCTGCCGCCTCGTGGATGAGGCAACTTGGGAGCGACAGATGATAGGGACCGACTACGCGGCGACGGCCAAAGATTTGCTCAAGCTCTGGAACTTCGGCCCAGAGGTGTACGAACCCATTGGTGCGCACCTGCAACCCTTCCTGCGTTCCGGGCGGCCCGTGATGGCCTGCCTCCTAAACATCTGCCTGACGGTACTGCCCGCACTGATGGATGGCAGCCCCCTGCCCCAGGTGCCCGAATCCTGGCTTGCAAGCGTGGGGCTTGGAGAAGAGGTTCTAAATTCCTGCATCGGACCGTCCAGAGCGTGGCTGCATTCCACCGACAGCCTGCTGGCAGAGGCCATGCCACTGGTCTGATGAACGCGATGCAGGGCTAGGCTAGTTACGCCATGTGCTATCAATCCTGTCTCGGCGGCTCTACTCCCCCTTTGTGCCCCTTACCTGCATCAGTCCCGGCTCGTCTTCGCGCAGGCTCACATCCTTCTGGCCGCCCGTGTCCTGGCCGGCGTGGCTTGCGGCAAGATACGCCATCTGTGGCAGCACCGAGCGCAGATCCCCATTGGTATCGCGCGCCAGAACCACCACCGACCAGAGCTGGGGCAGATCTCCGCCTTCGTCAGCGGCGCGGTTGTCAAATGCGGTAATGGACAGGCGCTTGTCGTAAATAGTCTCCGTGTAGGGGCTGTCCACTGTACCGATGAGCCGGGTGCTGTATGGAACCCAAACCCTTGTGCGCATGTAGGACTGACGCCCGTCCTTGTCGTTTACGAGCACCCTCTCCACGCGGTAGTAGCCGCCATCCTCGGCGTAAACAGGCGTCATGCGCGTGCGCGTGACATTCTCGGGCCTGCCGATGCTGGCATCCAAGGTTACCAGCATGTCGGCCTGCGATGAATTAGCCACAAGGCGAAAACCCCTTGCGGAAAGGGCGCTCTGCACATAGCGGG
This sequence comes from Puniceicoccales bacterium Verruco_02, assembly GCA_001604585.1. Taxonomy (GTDB): domain Bacteria; phylum Verrucomicrobiota; class Verrucomicrobiia; order Opitutales; family Oceanipulchritudinaceae; genus Verruco-01. The sequence goes on from LVBW01000024.1 coordinate 11,473, forward strand.
CCGCCTCCATGAAGCGCAGGTCCGTGGCCTTGACCTGCGGGTCGGCAGGCACGACGATGCAGCTGAGGCCAGCATCAAGCGAGGGGGCCGAAATGGCGTCCACCTTGAAGCTGCTGCTTGTCACACAGGCGGAGAGGAGCAAGGCGACAATAAGACCGTACAGGCGCGCGGTAGTATTCATGGCAGCGTAATATGACAGTCGTGCATGGTAGCGGTTCCTGCGGTACAAGTCGAGCCACACCCAGATGAACGCGCACATTTGTCAATGTGGATGCGCGAATATGCTCAAAACACTCGCAACTCCCCCATACGGCAAAACTAGAACACCCTGCGGGTATCCGATAGGCCAACTCCGGGTATGTATGCCGGGCTGGCTTCCAACTGCCCCCTCAGGCAGGCAGGCCCCACGAGCTGTCTGGACAAGAGGTAATCCTCAACTTCCTGCCCAGTCGTGTCAGCCAACATCACTCCTTCAATCTCCACACAGGGCACATGACTCTGCCGAGAACGAGCCTGCATCTGGGACATGGCCACAGGATCTAGGGCTACGTTATGGCTTTCGTAGCCAAGGCCGTACTTGTCCAGCGTCATCGTCACGCCGCTGCTCCAAGGACAGGCGGGATCAATGTAAGCCGTTATTTTCATCTAGTTAACAATTCCGCAAGTTGGGAAAAAGTCAACGAACCGACGCAGCTTTAACCAGTTCGTAGCAAATATTCGCAAGCACAATCAAGAGCCACTACTCCCCATCGTTGCCGATGGCCTGCACGGGGCAGTCGTTAAGCGCCTCTTCGCAGAGCTTGATATCCTCGGCGCTCGTAGGCTGCTTGTGTACGAAGGAATAGCCATCGTCGGAACGAGCAAAAAAGTCCGGCGCCATTTCGCGGCAAAGATCGCAGTCAATGCATTGGTCATCGACGTAGAAGCGGCCATTGACGTTGATTTTCCACTTGTTTGATTTCTCGGCCATGAGCTTGTCTATGATTTGACTTGAACGATTCGACACTCCGTTGGGTTGAAGACCGGAGGCGTCTGCCCCAAAGAACATGCGCCACGCGTCAATTCTGTCAAGAGGGCAAAAAGAGGCGGCTTCTTCCATGTGAAACCGGGTGCCGACAAGGCAATTTCCGCCAAGTTCCCTGTACCCTTCTCCTGCCTGACTGCACCATCACGTGGGAATTCGCCCTTTTAGTTACAAATGGACTGAACGTGAAACACATTACGCATATCTGTTTCAATATGCCACTGGAGGCTGATGAACAGGACTCTGTGAAATCCACCCGGATAATACAGATGCAAATCCATATTGCCTCGGAACTTACCCATATTTTCATCAAGCCATTGGCATCGCGCAAGTGTTACCAATAATAGGCGTTAGCGTGAACAAGGGTTAAGATTTGCCGCAGATTGACTGTTCACCGGGCCTTAACGAAAAGGCGATGTTGTTATGCGACAATGGGGACGGAGACCAATTCTCCTTCCAACCCGCATTACAACAATGAAGAAATCCACCGTGTTTCTAGCGGCGTTTCTCGCAGCAGGCGCCAGCGCCGATGCCGCCAAGAACGTCATTCTGATGATTAGCGACGGAGCCGGATACAATGTCTGGACTGCCACCAGCATGTATCAAGGCAAAGTCGATCCCAGCAACCCCCTCAAGGGTACGCAAATCTACGACGGAGCCGGCTGGGTGCGCTACCCGTGCAGCACCTACTCGGCCTCCATGTCCTCCACCCCCGACGGGAAGATAGACTCTTCGCTAATTTACAACCCGACCAAGGCTTGGGATGCGAGCGCACAGAGCGCCGTCAACGGCTCGGGCGACTTTGCCGGTTACAACTGGGTGAAAAACACCTACACCGACTCCGCCGCAGCGGCCACAGCCCTTTCCACCGGCCAGAAGGTGTACAACAACTCGATGAACTGGTCCAGCTTCCCCGCCGGACGCGGCACACCGCTTGATGGGCGCACCATTGCCGAGATTGCAAAGGCCGAGGGCAAGGCTGTCGGTTCGATAAGCACCGTGGAGTTTTCCCACGCAACGCCCGCCGGTCTTGGCGCAGCGCACAACGCCAGCCGCAACAACTACGCCGCCATCGCCAACGAGATGCTCTCCAGCGGCGTTCTAGACGTTATCATGGGTGCAAACCACCCCGACTACGACGACAACGGCCAGCCCCGCGCAAACAAGAACTACAGCTACGTGGGCGGAGTCGATACATGGAACGCCCTTGTCGATGGCACACACGCTGGCGGCTGGACCCTCGTAGAGAGCAAGGCCGACTTTGAAGCCCTTGCCAACCCATCCCGCTTCACCGTGCTGCCCCAGAAGCTTCTGGGCGTGCCGCAGGTGGCCACAACCCTCCAACAGGGCCGCTCCGGTGGAGCCGTGGAGCAGGAACCCTATGCCGTGGCGCTCAACGCCAACGTGCCGGACCTTGCCACGATGTCCCTTGCCGCGCTGAACGTCCTCAATCAGGACGCCGACGGCTTCTTCCTGCACATCGAAGGCGGCGCCCCGGACTGGGCAGCCCACGCCAACCAGAAGGGCCGCACCATCGAGGAGCATCTCGACTTCAACAAGGCTGTCGAAGCGGTTGTCGCATGGGTGGAGGCAAACTCCAACTGGAACGACACCCTGCTCATCCTCACCGCCGACCACGACTGCGGTATGCTAATGGGGCCGAACGGTGCCACAGCAGCCTACGACAACCTAGTCTATAACGGCGCAGGACAGCTTCCCGGCATGGCCTTCATGAGCGGCAACCATACAAACCAGCTCGTGCCCATGTTCGCCAAGGGTGCCAACGCCAGCGATTTCGCCTACTATGTGGACGGCATCGACCCTGTGCGCGGCCAGTATGTGGACAACACCGACATATTCCGCGTGATGAAGGAAGCTGTCTCGCCCACGACCACCGTCTCGGGCAACGAGGACGCGCTGAACGTCATTGTCATGATTTCCGACGGTTGCGGATACAACACCTGGGACGCCGCCAGCTACTACGAGTACGGCGCTCAGGGCAAGCAGCCCTACGAAGCCGAAGGCTGGCTCAAGCTTGCCTGCTCCACCTACATGGCCGTCCCCTACCACGAGGGCAACAACAGCATCCCCAGCGGCTCCATACTTGAACGCAACATTTACAACTCGCTCAAGGCTTGGGATAGCACAGCGGCTGGCTACGTTTACAACAACGACACAACGGGAGCCTTCGTGGGCTACAACTGGCTCAAGCAGACCCCGACCGACTCCGCCTCTGCCGCATCGGCCATCTCCACCGGTTACAAGACCTACAACGGCGCCATCAACTGGGCCAACTGGCCCGCAGTGAGCGGCCGCGCCTTCTACGACCAGACCCTTGCCGAGTACGCCCACCAGTGGGGCCGCAAGGTCGGCACCATATCCTCTGTTCAGTGGACCCACGCCACGCCCGCCGGCCTTGGCGGCGCGCACAACTTCAGCCGCAACAACTATGCCGCCATTGGCGACGAGATGCTCAACGGCGGCTGGCTGGACGTCATCATGGGCGCCGGGCACCCTGAATATGACGACAACGGCGTGAAGCTCGCCAGCGCCAGCTCCACCAAGTACGTTGGCGGCGACAGCAACTGGGCCGCCCTAAAGGCAGGCACCCACCCTGGCCGCTGGACCCTCGTGCAGGGCAAGTCCGAGTTCGAAGCCATTGCCCACAGCGCCAACCCGCCCGCCAAGGTAGTTGGCACAGCGCAGGTGGCCACCACGCTCCACCAGGCCCGCTCTGGCGGCAACGTGATGCACGACGCCTTCGACCCGAGCTATCCGCTCAACAGCAACGTGCCCACCCTTGCCACGATGTCCCTTGGCGCGCTGAACGTGCTCAACAACGACAACCCGCGCGGCTTCTTCCTGCACATCGAGGGCGGCGCAATCGACTGGGCCGGCCACGCCAACCAGCCCGGCCGCATCATCGAGGAGCAGATCGAGTTCAACGACGCCGTTGCAGCCGTCATCAACTGGATCGAAACCAACTCAAGCTGGGAAAAGACACTGCTCATCGTGACCACCGACCACGAAACCGGTCTGCTCCTCGGGCCCAAGAGCGACACCGTGGCCTATGACGCAATCGTCAACAACGGACAGGGACAGATGCCCTCGATGAAGTTCAACTCCAACTCGCACACCAACCAGCTCGTTCCCATATTCGTGCGCGGCCCCGGAGCGAACATCATGGAAAATCTCGTGCGCGGCGATGACCCAGTGTACGGCGAATACGTGGACAACACCGACATCTTCACGCTGGCCTACAACGTGATGCGCCCCAAGTACAACGCCAACTTTCTCGCCGCAGGCGCGGTGGAGTTCCCCGGTGGCTGGAAGGTCAGCAGCTGGTTTGGCGCCTTCTGGGACGGCTTCTATCCCTGGGTATTCACCCTCGACAGCGGCTGGGTCTGGGTGTGGGAAGGCAGCAGCTCGGACAATATGTGGATGTGCAGCAAGTCCGGCAACTGGTACTGGACAGCCGAGAACTTCTACCCCTGGAGCTGGGATTCCACCAACAGCAAGTGGGTGTTCATCGACTAAACTCTACACCTGACAAATACGCACTGACGAGCAATTGCCGCCGGTGATACGGAGAGGGGCCGGTCGCTTGCGACCGGCCCCTCACCGTCTGCCAAGATCATGGCTTTGGAAAATGAACGCTATTTGTTCAACAAGCGGTAGATATGGACTACCCCCTATTCGGACAAACGTCCCAGTTCCCCGCCCTGCCTGCCTGCGAATAAATAGGCTTCGGTAACGACCTGTATCTGGTCACGCACCTTGCGGAACAGGTCCAGGGCGTCCTCCTCGCTGCCCTCAAAGGCCGCCGGATCGGTATAGCGCCAGTGATAGCGACGCACATGCGGGGGAAATACAGGACAGTTTTCCAGAGCCTCCTCGCATACCGTTGCCACGACATCCACAGGCTCGTTCAAATACTCGCTTACGTGGTGACAGCCCTGCCCCGATATATCGATACCTATCTCGGCCATTACCTTGATGGCCAGCGGGTGGATGTAGCCTAGGGGCGAAGTCCCCGCACTGAGCACCCGAAGCCTGTCCCCAGCCAGTTGACTTAGAAAGCCCTGTGCCATCTGGCTGCGGGAAGAATTGGCCCTGCACAGGATGAGGATGGTGGTCATGATGTATGGCGTCTAGTCAACGACTGCCTTGATTGGCGGATTTAGACAGAAACAGAAGCGAAGATACCCTTGGCTTGAAGCAAGCCTTTGTTAGTCATCCCTAAACCATACCCTTTCCCAGAAACTTATCAACCTGCGAAAAGTCTCTTTCTGAAATAGAAGGCCAGGTGAACGAGCGCCAGCATCACGGGCACCTCCACGAGCGGCCCGATGACGGCGGTGAAGGCCACGGCGGAATTGACCCCGAAAACGGCCACGGCCACGGCGATTGCCAGCTCAAAGTTGTTGCTCGCTGCGGTAAAGGCCAGCGTCGTTGTCTGCGGGTAGTTTGCCCCACCCCTCTTGCCCATCAGGAAGCTGACTGCGAACATGATGACGAAGTACAAAGCCAGCGGCACGGCAATTAGCAGCACGTCCTGCGGGGTATCCAAAATGCGCTCTCCCTGAAGGCTGAACATGGCCACGATCGTGAAAAGAAGCGCGATGAGCGTAATCGGGCTGATGCGCGGGATGAACACCTTCTCGTACCAGTCCCGCCCCTTGATGGCAACCCCCGCAAAGCGCGACAGCATTCCTGCAATAAAAGGTATGCCAAGGTAGATGAACACGCTCTTGGCCACCTCGCCCATGCTGACCTCTACAACGCTGCCCTCCAACCCGAAGAGCGGCGGCAGCACGCTGATGAACAGCCATGCGTAGAGGCTGAAAAAGAGTATCTGGAAAACGCTGTTGAAGGCGACAAGGGCCGCCGCGTATTCGCCATCGCCCTCCGCAAGGCTGTTCCACACGATCACCATTGCTATGCAGCGGGCCAGACCTATGAGGATGAGTCCGGTCATGTACTCCGGGTGTCCGCTTAGGAACAAGATTGCCAGAGCGAACATGAGCAGCGGCCCGATGAGCCAGTTTTGAACAAGCGACAGGCCCAGCACCTTTAGGTTGGTAAAGACGCGGGGCAGTTTGACGTAGTCCACCTTGGCCAGCGGCGGATACATCATGAGGATTAGGCCGATGGCGATCGGGACGTTCGTCGTGCCGTACTGGAAGCGGCCCACAAAGTCCGATGCCCCTTCCCATATTGCGCCAAGCCCCACGCCAAGCCCCATTGCAAGGAGTATCCAGAGGGTGAGAAAGCGGTCCATAAGGCCCAGCCTCTTGACGCAGGGCAGGCAGGCTGCGTTTTGCGCTTCGCTTGCGGCGCTCATATGCAGGCGTCCTCCCGGCCCTGACGGTAGCCGTCTGCAAAGGCTCCGAACACCGTGCGTATTTCGTCGCGCACGCGGCGGAACTCGCCTAGCACCTCATCTTCGCTGCCCGCAGCCTTGGCTGGATCGTCAAAGCCAATGTGCAAACGCCGGACCTTGCCGGGGAACACGGGACAGTCCTCGTTCGCGCCGCCGCACACGGTGATGACCGTCCTTGCGCCGCTATGGAGGTATTCGGAAAGGTTGCGCGACTGGTGATCGGATATGTCGATGCCGACTTCGCGCATAACCTCGATTGCCTTCGGGTGTACGTATCCGGCCGGGCGGGTGCCCGCGCTGCGGATTTGAGCGATGTCGCCAAGGGCGTTTTCGAGCACCCCGTGCGCCATGTGGCTGCGGCAGGAGTTACCTGTACAGAGAATGAGTATCAGGGGCTTATCCATATTTAGCGTAATATACACATGAGACCGAATCCCGCTAACAACATTCCACTCCGTCACCCGATTGTCATATCGATTTCTTCTCGCCCTCGGGCTTGTCCATGCGCTTCTGCACGCCGAGCACGATGCTGATGTGGGCGTCGCGAGTGTGGAGCAGCTCCCTTGCACGCTTCAGGGCGCGAGCCGTGGGCAGGGTGCTGTTCTTCACGTCATCGGCAAAGATGTTCTCCCGCCCGACAACATCAATAAGGCCGCTACGCTCGAATATGCGCAAAGTCTGCTCCCTGGCTTCGGAAACGAGCAGTGTGCGGTCATTCTCCTTCATGTAGCGGACTAGCTCCTCAAGGGCCAGAATGCTCGTGGCGTCGAGGTGATGGGCGTTGCGCAGCTTCAGGATGATGATCTTCAGGCCCTTGTCTTCGCAGATTCGGCGCATCTGGTCGCGGAATAGTTCGGCAGCGCCAAAGAACAAGTCTCCCTCCACATGCATCACGGCGATGGTCTGACGCCCGGCGGGCTGCACCTCGGGCTTGTCCAGCGGCGCAAGGACACCCTCTTCGTTGGCCCCGTATTCGACAAGCTGGGGCACGGCGGCTTTGCGCAAAAAGAGCATGATGCTTGTTGCCGTGCCAAGGATTATGGCAAGGTCGAGCCTTACAATAAGGGCGGCGCAGAAGGTGACGGCAAAGGTAAGCGCGTCGCTTCGAGTGCTCTTCATAACGACGCGGATGACGCGCCTGTTGATGAGCGATACGCCTATGAACACGATAAGCGTGCCCAGCGCACCGCTAGGAATGTAGCGGGTCATGGGGCCGATGACAAACACCGCAGCAAGTACGATAAGGCTGCTGAATATGGGGGCCATCGGGGTTGCCGCACCGCTCGACCAGTTGAGCTGGCTGCGCACGGGCGAACCGGAAACAGGCATCCCACCCCATAGGGAACTGGCCATGTTTGCCGCACCTACACCCATAAGCTCTCGCCCCACGTCCAGCTTCTCGCCCGCCCTTGCGGCCACGCTCTTGCCCACCGATGTGGCCTCCAAAGTGCAGAGAAAGGCGATGACCAGCGCGGGCTGGAGCAGCATGTTGACCGCATCCAAGCTGAAATGCGGCAGGTGGATAACGAGCGAAGCGGCACTAATACCGTCAAGTCGAGACACAGGGCCTAGGCCCTGCAAGGGGGCGAAAGAGGCAATGGCCATGTTTATCAGCTCCCCACATACCGACATGAGAACCAGTATGAGCGCCACGTTCGGGAGCTTGGGCAACTTTCGCTGCATCAATACGTAACACGCTGCCGTGATTACGCTTAGAAATATTGTCGGCAAATGCGCATGAGGCACCGCCATGAGCGTTTTCCACGCAAGGCCAAACAGCGTGAAGCCCCGCTCCACATCCACATGCACGCCGAGCACTTTGGAGCTTTGGTTTACGATGATGAAAAGAGAGGCCGCCGTGATGTATCCTGTTATCACGCTTCGCGATACAAATTGCAGCAGGTTTGCCGCGCCCAGCATCGAACCTATTATGATGAACAGGCTGACCATGAACAGGAGCAGCGGTATGATGCTGAGTATCTGGTCCTGTGGCAGCCCAAGGGCAAGCATCGTGCCGAAAAAGAGCACCGCAGTGGCGTTGGTGGCCCCGGCTATTATGAAGCGCGAGCCGCTGAAAAGGGGGCCGAATATGCCTGCGAATATTTCCGTAAAAAGGCCGTAGAATATCGGCAGCCCGGCGATGACCGCATAGGCCATTGATTGCGGAAATGCCAGTAGGGCAACATTCAGGCCAGCTTTGAGGTCCGCGAGGGCCTTCTGCCTGTCATAGCTGCGGAGGGTGCGGACAAGGGGGACAAAGTCCAGACGGCAAAGTTTGCATGTGAATGCGGATGCGGCACTTATATCTGAACGGTGTATGGCCATCAGGGAATATCAATCCGAATTATCCCCGAGGGCACAGGCATGGCAAGGTCAAACAGGACCGAGCAGAGCAAGCGGAGGCGGCGAAAGCACTTTATCAAAGGGAAAATCCCTGCTCGCCATCAATGACTTATCCCGTCATGATAATGTGCGTAAAAGCGCCTCTGCTGGCCTTGGAAAATTGCCGCTGGCGCTCGACTCGTACTGCGCACAATGCACGAAACCGACAACGAAAGCCTAAAGCCCGCCGCGGCATATCTGGTGGGCGTTTGTGAATACGGGATGGAAGACGATCCCGATGCCTTGCTCGACGAGCTTGGCGAACTGGTGGCCACTATCGGCATACCGACGGGAGGGCGGGAAATAGTGCGCATTCGCGAGGCACATCCGCGCTTTCTTGTGGGCAGCGGCAAGGCGGAGCAGATTCGCGACCGCGCCCTAGCCCTTGGCTGCGAGATTATCGTTTTCGACGTATCTCTTGCCCCGGCCCAGCAGCGCAACTGGGAAGAGCTGTGCGGGATGAGTGTCATTGACCGCCAGGAGGTGATTCTGGACATATTCGCCTCGCGGGCGCGAACGAAAGAGGCCGTGCTACAAGTGGAGCTGGCGCGGGCCGAATATATGCTCCCGCGGCTGCGCGGCGCATGGGGACACCTCAACAGGCAGCGCGGCGGCGGCGGCGTCACCCAGCGCGGCGAGGGCGAGGCGCAGAGCGAGCTGGACGCCCGCATGACGCGCGAGCGCATAGCAAAGCTGAAGCTGGAGCTGGAGGCCGTGAAGAGGCACCGCCAGGTGCAGCGCAAGCGGCGAGAAAGGGTGCCCCTGCCAACGGCTGCCATAGTGGGCTACACCAACGCCGGCAAGAGCAGCCTGCTGAACGTGCTTACCGGGGCCTCGGTCCATGCCGAGGACGCGCTGTTCGCCACGCTGGACCCGACAACGCGTCAGCTTCTTCTGCCGGGCGGGGGCAAGTTACTACTTACAGACACGGTGGGCTTTGTGCGCCGCCTGCCACACCGCCTTGTCGAGGCGTTCAAGGCGACACTGGAGGAGGCCGTGGTCGCGGATTTTCTCATCCATGTGCTCGACTGCTCAAGTCCCGACATGGAGCGGCACCGCGAGACTACTCTGGAGGTGCTGCGCGAGCTTGGCGCCGAGGACAAGACCATCATCACCGTCTTCAACAAGGCGGACCTGCTGGAGGGACATGGCCTTATCGAACGTTCCGACGGGGCCATATACGCGAGCACTCGCACGGGCCAAGGCATGTATGTGTTGCGCGAAAAGCTTGCCGAACTGGCCGAGGCTGCCCTGTCCGCCAGCGAGCTGCTTATTCCGCACAATCGCTACGATGTGATCAGCGCCCTGCACAGCGCGGGGTGCGTAAAGACGAGCGAGGTGCGCGATGAGGGCGTAATGCTATCCTGCAACCTGCCGCAAAGGCTGAGGCATCTGGAAATGCAGTTCAGGGCGTAGTGAGGGGGAGACCGCCTGTCCAGATTCCGCTGAACGGTCTATGCCGGACCTGAAGACTTCCGCTATCAGGTCTGCCCTATTCCAGTTCCATCTGGCTTGCTTGAGAGAGCTGATTGACGATACGGCGGAAAAGGGATGCTTCCATCGGCAGGCTATCGGGACGAAAGACCTGTGTTCGGACAAGCTTTGGGTTGATAACCTTTACTGCTCCCCGCCCCGTTGTTTTCACAAACCAGCCCGGCAATGCCAACATTGGGACCACATCCACCTTGTCGCCAACCTGTTTTGTCAGCCAGTTTGCGAGGAATGTGGCATTGCGCTGCGCCTGCGCCAAGGCTCCCATGCCTCCCATGCCATTTGGAAGTAATAACGAACTGCCGTTGTATTCAATCTGATGCATTACCTTTCCGCTATGGCGTTCCACTGGTTTGCGCCATGTCTTGGTTTCGACTGCAAATACAGCGCAGGAACTCACGATGACATGGTCGATATTAAAGCCGTCGAACTGGAGGTCGTGAAACACACGACAGCCCTCGGGCATAAGTTCATCAGTCAGTATCTGGCCTACGAAACGCTCTCCCGCAAACCCAAGTTTGTAACAGCGGTAACGCCAGCTCAGGCGGAACAACTTCACGCCGGCATACGACTGACAAACAGCGGAAAATGGGAATATCAACAAGAGCAACAAATCTCTGAGGTATGTGTTGCCTATTGTCAGAAGTCCCTGCCCGGCGAAAAGAACGAGAAACACGGACGGAATCATAATGAGCATGGTGTCCGTTATCTTGTCCCATATTCGGTCCATTTCCTTGCGGGTGGATTCCCCACTTGGCCGCAGGCACTTTTCCCTTATTGGATGAACCTTTTGCAACTTCTGGCGCCGGAAATAGGCACCAGTGATGAGCACAGGTGCCGCGAATATCCCGATGCCAACAGCGATGCTTGTCCAGTAGGTCAAGTCCATGCCTACATTGTATGCAAGCAACAAAAGGAAGCATCAAGCTGTCAAACGCAACCGCATAAGATTGGCATTCTGTTTACTATTAGCCCCCTCCCCTACACCGCCACCTTGGCCTTGATAGACGGGTGGGGGTTGTAGTTGTCCAGTTTGAAGTCCTCGTATTGGAAGCCGAAAATGTCCCTTACCTCCTGGTTTATGCGCATCGTCGGCAAGGCTCTTGGCTCCCTTGTCAGTTGCAGCTTTGCCTGCTCGACGTGGTTTGTGTACAGGTGCAGGTCGCCGAAAGTGTGGACAAAGTCGCCTGGCTTCAGCCCCGTAACCTGCGCCACCATCATCGTCAGCAGCGCATAGCTGGCGATGTTGAAAGGAACGCCAAGGAAAATGTCCGCGCTGCGCTGGTAGAGCTGGCAGGACAGCTCCCCGGCCTCCACATCCACGTAAAACTGGAAAAAGGCATGGCAGGGCGGCAGCTTCATGCTCGGCACCTCTGCCGGGTTCCACGCGCTGACAATCATTCGGCGGCTTGTCGGGTTATGGAGAATTTGATCAATGACTTCCGCAATCTGGTTGATACGCGTGCCGTCGCCCCTTGGCCAACCCGTCCACTGCGCCCCGTACACCGGACCAAGCTCGCCCTCGGCGTCCGCCCACTCGTCCCAGATCGTCACCCCGTGTTCCTGTAGCCAGCGCACGTTCGTCTCCCCGCGCAGAAACCAGAGCAGTTCGTAAATGATGCTCTTCAGGTGCACCTTTTTCGTTGTAAGTAGCGGAAAGCCTTCGCGAAGGTCAAAGCGCGACTGTGCGCCAAACACCGAATAGGTGCCCGTGCCAGTGCGGTCTCCGCGCAGCCTGCCGCTGTCCATTACGTACTTAAGAAGGTCGAGATACTGCTTCATTAAAAAATAAGGTAAGGCTGTTCTAGTTGGCCTCTACTGCATGGCGGCCTTTTCCGCTCTTAGCTCTATCTTTCTTGTGTAGGCCGTGTTGCCGGGGGGCGGGCTAAGCTTGCCCAGCGCGCGCACGGCGGCCAGCGCGGCATTGTCGAAGGCGGCGTCGCCGGAGTTGGTAACAAGGCGCACTGCGGACACCGTGCCATCGGCCCCGATGCGAAACTCCACCCATGCGCTGCGCCCGTCCGCAGCCCCGGCCGGCACACGGAAGTTCTTGTCTATCAATGCGCGCACCCACTGGAAATAGTCAAAGAGCTGCCCCTGCTGGTCGATGGACATCGAAGAGACCTTGTCGCTGTCCTCTTTGGAAAGATTAGCGCGCAGGTCGCGGAGGACGGAAGCGGAATCGAGCTTGGGCGTTGCAACGGGCTTGGCTGGCGTCGGCTTTGCCGGGGCCTGCTGCACCTTTGGCGGCAGCTTGTTCTGCTTTGCAAAGGTCTTGTAATCAATAAGCTCCGGCTTCTTTTCCGGCGTAGGCTTCGCTTCCTTCGCAGGCTCGGGCTTTGGCTGGGGTTTTGCCACGGGCTGCGGCTCGGGCTTGGGCGGAGTTATTTCCCGCTTGTCCAGAGCGGGCAGGCTGGGCATTTGCGGAGCCGGGGCCTCCTGCTTTGGGGCGGCGTTGCGCGGCTCAGGATTTTCCACCGGCGGCCCGCCGACAAGCTCCATGACATGCGGCGGCTTCTCAACGCGGTGGAATGCCATGTTGAGCAGCATCCAGACAAGCACCGCCCCGACCGCTCCGCCGTGAAGCAGGAGCGACCAGCGAAAGGCCCGCCCGGTATTTGTGTCGCCGCTCATTAGAGAAATTGTGCCCCTTTCCCGGCCTTACCTCTTTCCTCCCGCCTGTGTGTTTATGTTGAGTTTATGCAGACCCGCCTTCTGTATGAGATCTATGACGTCTATCACCGCCTGATATTGCAGGCTGCGGTCCGCACTTAGCGAAATTACCGGAGCCTCCGGCAGAGACGCTGCATCGGCAAGCAGCCTGCGCAGCTCCTCGCGTTCGACTGGAATATCGCCCCATAGTATACCGCCGTCGGCGCGGATACTGATGTATTCCATCTTCAGCTCCTCCTTGGCCGCCTGCCGCTTGGGACTTTCCACGGGCAGATCCACCTTGATAGTCTGCTCAAGAAGCGGGGTGCTGATCATGAACACGATGAGCAGCGAAAAGGCCAGGTCGATGAGCGGCGACATGTCTATGGCCGATAGCGCGGAGAGCCGTTCGCGCCTGTGGAAGGAGCGGGCCATCTAGCGCGCCCTCCCTTCTCCGGCGCGCTCCTCCAGCTCGAAGCGGTCTGCAAGAATGCTGGCAAAGTTCTCCAGCTCGGTGACCATTATCTTGGTCTGCGATAGCAGATAGTTGTAACCGAACACCGACGGAATGGCCACCAGAAGCCCGGCGACCGTGGTCAGCAGCGCGCCCGACACGCCCGGAGCCAGCATCTGGATTGTGGCCGTCTGCTCGGTGGCTATCGCGCCAAAAGCATCCATGACGCCCCACACCGTGCCCAAGAGTCCGAAAAATGGCGCGCCGGTCACTATCGAGGCAAGCCACACCATCTTGCCCTCGTAACCCATCACGCATTCGCCCACGCTGCGCTGTATGGCGTTCTCCACCATGCCAATGCGCAGCTCGCTCGAGCCTCCCTCCGTGCGCCCCCAGGCCTCGATGGCCTCCCTCGTAAGCGAGGCATAGGCTCCGGGGTAGTCCTTCTGCGCGGCACGTATCGTGCCTAGCTGGGCAAGATAGCGTTCGTAGCGCGTGTTGAGGTCGCGCATCTTCTTCAGCTCATGGTATTTGCCCAGCATCACAGTCCATGCAAGGACGCTGAACGCGATAAGGAGTATGACGATGAGCTGTCCGGCCAGATTGGAATCGCCAAAGGCCGTGAAAACGCTGCCAAATACGGGTGTCATCTGCTGCTCTTGGAGAGGGTAAAAGGAATTGGACGAAGCATATACCGGGCGGTTCCTGAGCAGCAAAAAAAATCGGGGCATTCTTTCATGATTGCCCGATGGGCGGCATTTGCGTGCCTCCGGGGTCTTTTGCAGGCTCGCCAAGCGGGCTGCGTCTTCTCAAGCTTGTATTTTTGCAGTCGATTTGGGGTAAAGGGGGAGTACACATGTTCGAGAGAGGAATTCGCCTGTTCTTTCAGGCATTGAAGACAAACTGGCTGCCCGCGATCGGCATCTGGGCAATGGGGAGCCTCATTGTTTATGGATATTACAAAGGCGGCATCGTACTCGACGCCTCGGAGCACGTTCTTGCGCTACGCGAGGACCTCGGACTACTTTACCCTGTCCTATCCATGATGCTTTTCGGGGCCTTTCTGCCCTCGCTGACTCAGATTCTTCTCCTGCCCTCCTCGCGGGCCTCGGTGCTGCGCCGCCTGCCCTATCTACTTCCCTTCTGGGCGGAAAAGGGGCTGGAAGTGGAGCTGTTCTATTACAGCCAGTCCCTGCTGTTCGGCAGCGAGCCGACATTGCCCGTCATCATAGGTAAGGTCTTTGTTGACCAGTTCATATACACGACCACCTGGGGAGCGATAAGCACGGTAATCTACCTTCGCTGGATGGCTAGGCGCATCGGCGACATCCCGGCGGACACCGCCATTGCCCCGAACAACTGGTACAGCCGGGTGGTCTTCCCCGTGATAGTGGCCAACTGGGCGCTGTGGATACCGGCCGTGACCTTGGTGTATCTCTTGCCCACCCCTCTGCAACTGCCCTTGGCCAACATGATACTGTGGCTATGGTCGCTGATGCTCATATTCATAAGTAAGCACGACGGCTAGGGCGCCGGGCCGAAAGCAGCAAAGGCGCCGCTATCGCGCTATGTCGTTCTGGCACAGCACCCTGAAGCCGTGCGCAAAGAGTACCTGCGAGGCTAGGTCCATGTCGTCCACGCTCATTACAAGGCCACACTTGCCCCGCGGACGCATCAGGAAGGGATACATGTAGAAGATGTTAAGCTCCGCCTCGGTCATGGCCGCGCAGAGGTGCGAGATTTGCAACTCGCTGTCGATCTCCACGGCGAACACGCGGTGCTCGCAGAAGGGGAAGCCGCAGTCTTCGAGAACGCGGCGGACCTGCTCGGGGTAGTTCACGATTATGCGGAAAAGACCCGCCTCGTGCGTATCCACCGTGCAGATGGCCGCCACGTGCACCCCGTTGGACCCCAGAACCTGCATCAGCTCGTTGAGCTTGCCTATCTTGTTGGTCATGAACACGGAGAACTGGATAACCGGCTCGAATCGCTGTGAGGGGGCTATGTCCATGTTCACGAAAAGTTAAGCGTTCATACTGCCCTGCTGGATGCCGCCGGGAAGTTGGCAGCCATTGGGGCCTACACAATGGCCGAATATGCCTCGCCGCCGAGGAGGGAAGCGACCTGTTCGGGCGCGGAAAGGCGCACCTTCACAAGCCAGCCCTGCCCATAAGGATCGCTGTTGACCAGATCCGGGCTGTCGGCAAGGGCCTCGTTGACGGCAACAACCTCGCCGGACACAGGCATGTATACGTCGCTGGCCGCCTTGACCGACTCCACTACGCCGAGCGAGTCCCCCGCGGCAAGGCTTGCGCCTACCTGGGGCAGCTCGACAAATGTGACATCGCCCAGCGAATTCTGCGCGTAGTCGGTGATACCGATGGTGGCGGTGCCTTCATCGCTAGCGCGCAGCCATTCGTGATCCTTGGTGTACTTCAGCTCGGAAGGTACCTGACTCATATGGGCTATCAGCAAACCCCAATTGAGCCGCGGAAGAAAGGAAAAAGTGTCCGGCGTGGAAATATGAATTAAGGAAGCTGTACAGTGAACGCGCGAAGGCGGCACGGCGGAGCCTAGCTAGAGAATCAGCTACTGGCAAGCTGGCGAACCAAGCGATGACAAGCACGCCGAATCCCATGGAAAAAATAATGGTGCCCGGAACAGGGGTCGAACCTGCACTCCTTGCGGAACTGGATCCTAAGTCCAGCGCGTCTGCCAATTCCGCCATCCGGGCAGATGTTGAATATCCGCCGCCACTTGCCAAGCAAGGCGGCTCTACCAAGCATCGGGCACCTACTATGCGATGGCTTGGCGCGGCGGCAAGCAAATCAATCGACCATTGCATGAGCCGGGCAAATATACCTCGCCTTTTCCACATACCTGCGCCCCCTGCTCATTCGGGAGAATACTGCCGCTTTGCGGTTGCGAAAGTCCCCTCTTGCTGTATGCTCCTGCCCTTTGTCCGGTGCCCTTCAACTGCGGACCGGACCCATTAGAGCGTACTAATCAAGACAGGCAACGACGTGGCACTCACTCCTTTCAACGGCAGGATCATCGCCGACTGCGGCATCAGCTTCGGAGACGAAGGCAAGGGCCGCCTCATACCCGAAATCATCGCCGAGCTGAAGGAATGCACCGGCGTTGGCTGCCCCGTGGAGATGGTGCTGAAGGTTAACGGCGGGGCAAATTCCGGCCACACCTGCGGCGGGCTGAAGCTGAACCTTTTCCCGGCCGGTGTTGTAAGCGAAGAGGTGCCCTGCCTTGGCATTGGCGCAGGCGTTGTGGCGGACCCGCGCAAGTTCATCTGGGAGGCCGCGTATATCGAGGCCAACGGCTTCAGCGTCATGCCCCGCCTGCTCATCGACGAAAAGACGATGCTCTCGGACGTTTCGCACCGTATGCTGGATCTAGCCTGGGAGCATTACAGGGTAAACGTCATGGGCGAGGTGTCTCGCGGCAGCACGGGCAGAGGCATATCGCCAGCCTATTGCGACGAGACGGCCCATCTTCAGATTTTCTACTACGAGCTGCTTGGCGAGAGGGCCGTCTTTGCACGGCGCATGAAGTCCCGCCTCGAAAGAGCCGCCGCCACCATTCGCTGCGTCTGCGAGGTGGACGAAGAGAAGTGGAACAGCTTCTTCGATGTCCTTACAGCCGCAGAGCTTCGTGCCAACGCCGGGCTAGTGGAGTCGGGCCGCTTCCCGCGCGAGGAGTTCGACTTTGGCCGCTTCCGCGGGGCGGAGCCTTTCAGCTTCGACGTGGAGGCAGTGGTAGAGGCTTACTGGAGCGCCGGGCAACAGCTGCGCGCCAACATTGGCGACCTGCGCGAGCGGGTCCTCTCCGTCTTGGACAGGGGCCGCTTCATAGTTGCGGAATTCGGCCAGAGCTTCTGGCTGGACAAGCGCTTCGGCTTCACGCGCAGCCTTACTGCGTCGCACACCTGCGCGCAGGAGTTTTTCAACAGCGCCTGTGTGCCGCTCTGCCCCCTGCACGTGGTGGGCGTTGCCAAGGCCTACGACACCAAGGTGGGTAACCACGCCTTCATAACCCAGATGGCCGACGAGCACCCGCTAACGCGCAAGCTCAAGGAGCTGGAATACGGCACCTCCACTGGCCGCCAGCGCATGGTGGGCTGGTACGACGCGGTGGAAAAGGGCGACGCACTGCGCTACGCCGGTTACGACGACATGATGATAAACAAGCTCGACGCGCTGAGCTATTCCGGCGACTGGAACGGAGGCGAGCTACTAATCTGCACCCACTATATCGACACCGACGGCAAGCCCGTGTACCACGTCCCGCGCAACGGGGCTGTGCAGGAACGCCTGCGCCCTAGCTACATCCAACTTCCCGGCTGGAGCGAGGACATCAGCGGGGTGCGCAGCTTTGCAGAGCTGCCCGCCAATGCCCGCCGCTACATCGCGGCCATGGTCAAGACGACCCTCGAAGCCGCATACCGCGGCCGCCAGCTTCCCGGCTGCCTGCCCAACCTGCGCTACGTGGGCGTTGGCCCCCTGCCAAGCCAGATTATCCGCGACATACCCGAGACGCCAGAGCTACTGAAGCTGGCCTAGGCTTTCGCCGCTCAGTCCGCATGGCATACCCCTGTGGACAAGACGTGACGTCGCTGTTCTGTCAAATTGTCATCATTCTGTAAAAAGTGACTGACAAGCTGCGCCCAAGACACTTAACAGTGTAATTGCAGAATGCCGACCAGAGATTCCGCCTTGTTGCCGCTTGCGCAATACGAGGCTGACGATCTTGCCATGCTCTGCCAATATGTCACAGGTCCGGCGCAGCCCCTCCCGCTCCGGCCTTTCCGCAGTCCTGCTCCTTTCCCAAGCTCTTGCGACACATGCACTCTTGGTAAAGAAGCGCCCTTCAGTGCCTGTTCGCCGTTCCGATTCAAGAATGATTGAAATGCCGCCCTGCCTATTCAGCACAATACCGGTGCTAGCAGGAATGCCACACATACTCATTCCCTGATGTCTTTCATTTTTCATGGTCTTTCCGGCGAGGGCGGAACCTCTCGCGCCAGCAGCCAGCTCGCCAGCGAGCTGGCCGGAGAGTACTTCTCCCAACAAAGGACCAGCGTATTTTCCGGGATGATGAGCGTGCTTGCGATGGGACTGCTCAGCGCGGGCTACGGGCACGGCTATGGTCTTGCAGCCTGCGCCGGACTGCTCACCGCTCTATACACGTGCAGGCTGTATGTTAACAGACTGGCACTGCGCAAGGGGCAAAGTCGCTCTTTGCTCACCCTTACCCACGCCTTGTATCTATTCAGCAGCCTTGTCTGGGCAGTGTCCGCGAATAAATTCCTGCTTCTGCCCGACGGGCCGATAAACCTGCCCTTCCTCATGCTGGTACTGGGCGTGATGACTCTTGGCCCCTCGATAATCTGTGCAAAGCCTCTGACAGGCCTCTTCCACATGTTGATAATCGGCGTGGGAATAAATGCCGGGTTATCGCCGGACGAGCAGGACTATTCCACGCAGGGCATTTTGATGCTTACACTGCTCACGTCCCTGTCGGCCGGACTCTGTTACCATCATTACCGTGGGCTGAAAAAGAACATACTCCTATCGCTGGAAAAGGATTCACTCTTCGCCCGCCTAGTCGAAGCCAAGGAAAGGGCCGAGAGCACGGCCAACGCCAAAACGGCCTTTCTCGCCACGATGAGTCACGAGATACGCACCCCTGTCAACGGCCTAATGGGGATGCTGGAGATACTGCGCGAGACAGAGCTTAGCGGCAGCCAGCGCAATTACCTAAACACCGCATCGCGCAGCGCCGAAAGCCTGCTCCAGCTTCTCAACGACATACTCGACTTTTCCAAGATCGAGGTTGGAAGGCTGGAACTGGAGAAAGTGCCCTTCGACTGGATAGCAATGGTGGGCGAGATAGCCTTGATGAACAGGGTGCTGGCCGCAGACAAGGGCATAGGCTTCCATCTGGACATCCCCCCGGAGGGCACCTCGATAGTGCTTGGCGACCCAATGCGCCTACGCCAGATAATGAACAACCTGCTATCCAACGCGCTAAAGTTCACCCACGAGGGCAGCGTCACGCTACGCGCCGCCATTCAAAGCGAGAGCGCGGGCAAGATAATGCTCTCCATAAGCGTGAAGGATACAGGCATAGGCATAGAGCAGGAGGCGCAGGAAAGACTCTTTCAGCACTATCAGCAGGCAAGCGCGGCGACGACGCGCAACTACGGAGGCACGGGCCTTGGCTTGGCCATTTCCCAGCAGCTTGCCCACCTGATGGGCGGGAATATCCGATGTAACAGCGAGCCTGGCAAGGGCAGCGAGTTCATCCTAAGCGTTCCCTTTCAGAAGGCATCGGCAGATGCAATGGCAGGGCTTGCGAACAGTCGCGGAGCACGACAGGACCGCTTCCGCGCAAAGATTCTAGTCGTGGAGGACGACCCGGTAAGCCAAAGGGTGGCGGTGTTGATGCTCAAGAGCTTCGGCATCATCCCAACCGTGGTCAACACGGGCAAGGCAGCAATGGAAGTGGAGGCGGGCGAGAGCTTCGACCTCATATTCATGGACGCGCGCCTGCCGGACATGAACGGCTTTGAGGCCGCGCGCATGATAAGCGCACGCCGCAAAAAACGTCCAAGCCCGGAAGACGGAGTCCAAAGGCCGGCCATAGTGGCCATGACCGGAGCCGACACACCCGAAGATCGCCGCGTGGCCGCAGAATGCGGAGTTGTGGACTTTCTCTCCAAGCCCGTGCGCAAGCGCGACATGCGCCTTTGCCTGGAAAAATGGGCAGGCTCTGGCAGGGCGCTTTCCCCAGATGCCTGAGGCATAAGCTGCTGCAAGGGCGCCAGGCTTCATTACGGGTTTGAAAAGCGTTGGCATTCTGTCATTTTCGCAGCAATTCCACAGCCTGATGCCCCTGCCAAAGAGCAAAATCCTCGTCCTTGCCCTCTGTGCCGTAGCGGCACCGCTCATCGCGTGGCTTCCCACATACGAAGGGGCGCTTCGCATGGCCAGCGCGGGCAACTACTGGCTGGCCGCAGCCAGCTTTGCAGCTTTTGCCTTCTTTGCGTGGAGGGAGCTTCGGAGTGCAGGCATTTCGGCTCTGCGCGCACACTTGCTGGCGAGGCGCACGGGCATACTCCTATCCGCAGCCTGCGCCCTGTTCCTAATCGCGCACGAGCCTATGCGCCCCAAGGTGCTCTACGACGAGGACGCCATATGCGGCGTTGCGCGGCAGATGCACTACGATCGGGTTGCAGCCTTCCCCGTCCGCGCCCACATGCTGGAGGGCAGGTTGGAAGTGCTCAACAGCACCGTGGACAAGCGCCCCGTGGGCTTTCCCTTTCTGCTGAGTATTGTCCACGACCTCACGGGCTACCGCACGGAGAATGTTTACGCGCTAAACGCACTTCTCACATTTGCCCTGCTGCTTCTTCTATACAACTGGGCTTGCAAGGCAGGCGGGCCGCGCGCAGCCCTCTGCTCCGTGCTGCTCTTGACAGGGCTGCCACTGCTGGCGCAGAACGCCACGGCGGCAGGCTTCGAGGTTATGAACCTGTGCATGATTGCCGCCCTCGCGCTGACGGCCCGCCGCTATCTGGAAAGCGAGGGGGCAAAGGGGCTCGACCTAATGATAGCAACAGGGCTTATCCTCGCCATCACGCGCTACGAATCGGCCCTGTACCTGCTTGTCCTCGCAGCCGTGGCACTTGTCAAGTGGGGGCGCGAGCGGCGGATTACGATGACCTGGTTCAGTGCGCTAAGTCCCCTCTTTGTCCTTCCAGCGTTCCTTTCCAACCGTGTGTTCATGGGCAATGACGGCTTCTTTCAGGCCGGTGGCGAGGCTTTCATTTCCCCCGCCTACCTTGTAGAGAACCTGCCAAGAGCCGTGTATTTCCTCTTTTCCTCCCCCTTCGGCTGGCAGAGCAACAGCCTGCTCCTAAGCTGCCTTGGGCTGGCCGCGCTCCTGCTCTTTGCGGTGTCCCTGCCCTCGCTCTTTCGCATGGGAAGGGCGGACTCTTCCACGCTGGCCCTCTTGCCTGTCCTCTCTGTGGCGCTGGTCAACACTCTGCTCGGCCTCATGGAGAACTGGGGCCAGTGGGACGATCCAATGGCGGCCCGCTTCAGTCTGCCCTTTCATCTGGCCCTCGTCCTTACCGCAGCAAAGGCGATGGCGCTGTTCAAGGCCGCGCGTCCTCCCCTTGCCCTGCCCATAGCTGCCGGAGCATGGACTCTTTTGTTCGCCGCTCCGCAAATGGCGCGGCACCGCATGAGCGACCTTATCCCCGTGAGTCTGGACGCCGCCTTTTTCCGCGACTTTGCCGCCGCCAATGCCGGGCCGCGCGTCCTGTTCGTGGACGAGTCCGCCGTGGGGCTGATTCTGGACGGGCACGCGGCCGTGTCCTTTCTGTCCGTGGACATGGCACCGTGGAAGCTGGAGGCCGCGCTACAGGCGGGCATCTACGAGCGCATTTACGTATGCGAACGCTTCCGCCACGACGAGGCACTGAACGCATGGGTGCCCTATGGCGAACAAGCGGCGCATCCGGCCCTGAAGTTACGCAAAGTCGCAGAGTTCCGCAGCCGCAGCAACACCCTTGCCCACATCAGCCTCTTGGAAGGCGTGGACCAAGCCCCGCCAGCAGAGATGCCCCATGCGCCGGGCAAGGCCGCATACGGGCTACTTCCTTAGCTACATATCCCCCACCCTCATGGCCGTATTCTGCATAGACATTGGCAACACCTCCGCACACATGGGCCTTGTGGACCAAGGCAAGTTACGTTTAAGGCGGGACATACCCACCGCGCTACTCTGCGAGGCCGATCCGATGGTGGCGGAGCAAATATCCGATTCCCTGAAAGAGGCCGAAGGGCTTGCCTTCGCATCGGTCGTGCCAAAGGCAGCGGAGGGCCTGCAACGCATCATGCGCAACAGCTTCCCCGCGCTGCCGCTCTACCACCTGCGAAGCGACACTGCCGCATTCATAGGCTTCGACTACCCCAAACCTTCCGAAGTGGGACAGGACCGCATCGCCAACGTCATAGCGGCGCGGGAACTCTGCGGCGCCCCGGCTGTTGTGATAGACATGGGGACTGCCACGACCTTTGACGTACTTACAAGCAAGGGTTACGCAGGGGGCATAATAGCGCCCGGCCTCTCGCTAATGACCGAATACCTGCACGAAAAGACGGCCCTCCTGCCAAGACTGGACAGACTGGAGCTAGGCTCGGCAAGTGCCATAGGAAAGAGCACCGAGGAAGCCATGAAGATTGGCGCGCACGTAGGCTTTCGCGGCATGATACGCGAGATGCTCCGCTGTGTGCTCTTGGACCTGGAAGCCCTTGGCGAAGGCCGGGCCAGCGTGCTTACCACCGGGGGCAACGCCATAGTGTTGCCCGAAGGCTGGTGGCCGGATGCAAAGCACATGCCCGATCTGGCCCTTCTGGGGCTGGACTACGCCTTCCGCCGCTGCATTGCTTGAGGCTGCACAAGAGGCGGTTTACACATTTATCGCAATATACAGGGGCAAAGACCCTGTTTGCGCATTTTCGCAAATGTAAACTGCTCATGTGCCTGTGGTAACTTTGTCACTGTATGCTTGCTTACTCAGGTCATGCCCTCTGATGCAGAGGCAGCGCCTAAACAAGGAGTAACAATGGCAAAGCTCTCTCTGAAGCTGCGTATGCAGCTACTCATCGTGCCCGTGGTCGCAGCCGCACTGACCCTATGCGTGGGGCTAGTCGTGGAAGGTGCCCGCGAACATGCCTCGCAGTCCGCCGATGCTCTGGCAAAGGAAATGGCCGCCCGGTACAGCAACAAGGTGTCGGCAGACCTGAACGTGCTGATGACAGAGGCGCGCGGGCTGTCCTTAAGCGCCAGCGTTCAAGGTGAATACGTAGAGCTGGCCCGTTTTGAAGAGCTGGCCCGCGGCCTCCTTGAACGCCAGCCGCTTGCCAGCAGCGTGTGGCTACTCCTACAAAAGCCCGATGGCGACCATATGGAGTTGCGCCTTGGGCGACAGGCGGGCGGCAGCTTTTCCTTCAGCCTTCCAAAGGGCGTGGAACAGCCCTCGAACGACGCCTTTGTAAGCGGAGTATCCGCGACCGGAAGGGAAGCCATAAGCGAGCCTCGGCGCGCGGGCGAAGGCAAGGAGGCCATACTGTATGCCCGTCTTGCCGTGCCACTGGACGGGATGAAAGGGGCTGCCGGGGTGGAC
Organism: Puniceicoccales bacterium Verruco_02; assembly: GCA_001604585.1. Lineage (GTDB taxonomy): Bacteria > Verrucomicrobiota > Verrucomicrobiia > Opitutales > Oceanipulchritudinaceae > Verruco-01. Next base: position 35,069 of record LVBW01000024.1, read on the forward strand.
CTTTCGCTCAACAGCTACGTTGAACTTGTAAGCGGCGTCACCCTGCTTCGCACGGGCTACATGAGCCTCGTATCCAACGCCTGCAACTATGCTGCGCACCCAAAGAGCGAACGCGTGGCCGCAAGCGTCCTCAAGACCGACCCTTGGGCCGAGCCTTTCCTGAAAGACATACGCGCCGGGACAGCATTTTTCACCAAGAGCATGTCCAAGACCACGGGTTTATTCTCGCGCCGAATCTGCACCCCCATCCCGATAGGCTCCACAGGCACCTCTTGGGCCGTGTGGGTCACTCTGCCCGAAGAACAGGTGCTGGCAGATCTAAACCGCCTCACCCGCAACAGCGTCATCGCGGGCGTTCTCTGCATCCTGCTCCTGGGCGGCATTATCGACATGATTTCGCGCGGCCTTGTTGCTCCGCTGCGCCGCATAAGCGGGGGGCTCGAAGAGAGCGCGGACATCGTAGGGACCGCGTCCAGCTTGGTCAAGGAGGGCAGCGGCCACGTAGCCAGCCGCGCCAGCGAGCAGGCAACGGGCATGGAGCAAGCAAGCGCGTCGATAGAACAGCTATACGGAATCACGGCCCGCAACGCAGAAAACGCTGGCAAGGCAGATGAATTGATGAGCAGCACCTTGCAGGTGGTGAAGGATGCCAACGCAAACATGGAGGAGCTTGTCCGTGCAATGCGCGAGATAAGCGACTCCAGCCGCCAGACAAGCAAGATTATCTCCAGCATCGACGAGATTGCCTTCCAAACGAACATCTTGGCCCTGAACGCTGCGGTGGAGGCCGCGAGGGCAGGTGTCGCCGGAGCGGGTTTTGCCGTGGTGGCCGACGAGGTGCGCAACCTTGCCCGCCGCGCGGCAGAGGCCTCGCGCAGCACGGAGACTCTCATTGCCGGATCGCTTTCGAGCGTGAGCCGCGGCGAAGCGCTAGTAGCCAAAGCAGCCAACAGTTTTGGCGAGATAGCAAAGGCCACCGGATATACCGGAACCCTCGTTGGCGAGATTCGACGCGCCTCCCACGAGGGCGACATGGGCCTTTCAGAACTCAAGGAAGCTGTGCATCAGATAGATGCCCGCACTCAGGAAAGCGTGAGCGATGCGCACGATTCTGCCGAGGCGGCGGCCAAGATGCACGAGAGGGCTGGCGAGTTGAAGCTGTTCGTTTACGAGCTGCAAAACATCCTGCACGGGCAGCGCAGGGCCGCACGCATGAGGGAGGCTGCGGCAATGCAGGTTCAGGACGAAATGCCCGTCCAGCATAAAGAGGAACGCCTTTCGCAGCAGGCATTGCGCCCGAACCTGTTGAGCGAGGCTGGCAGGAGGATTCTGCCAACAAACGAAGCGCCCGCCCGCTACCAGTTTCGCAAGGCATAGCAAGGCGCAGGGTGCGGAATTAGCGCTCTGGAGGCAGCCACCAACCGGGGATGCACATAGAACGCCACCCTAGACAATAAGCATGGCGTCGCCGTAGCTGAAGAAGCGGTATTCCATCGCGATAGCTTCCCTGTAATACTCCAAGAGCAGACGGATGCCCTCGCTGGAGCCGGGACATAGAAACGCCGACACTAGGCAGAGCAGAGTCGAGCGCGGCAGGTGGAAATTGGTAAGCATGTGCTCCACGTGGAACAGGGCCGGAGGATAGACAAAGAGGCTGGCCTCCGATGCGAAGGAACCATCCGGGCCGGGCAATGCCCCTTTGCGGAAGCAGTCCTCGATGGAGCGCAGGCTGGTAGTGCCAACGGCAAGGCGAGGGCGCGAGGCATCGCGCAGGGCAGCCAGAGTGGGCGCTGGAATTCGGTAAGCCTCCGAATGCATGGTGTGGTCCTCCACACGCTCCGCCTGTATGGGCTTGAAAGTGCCCATGCCCACGTTGAGCGTCAGGGGCAGTAGTTCGTGCCCGCGCTCGCGCAGCCGGGCGTCCAGCTCAGGGGTGAAGTGCAGCCCGGCCGTCGGGGCAGCAACAGCGCCCTTATGTGCAGGGTCCGCATAGCTAGTCTGGTAACGCTCCTCGTCGTCTTTCCCCGCGTGCTCGCGGACTATGTATGGGGGGAGTGGAATCTCGCCCTGTGCGCTGGCATATGCCTGTACATCCAGCCCCTCGGGCAAGATGAACTGAACCAGCGCCCGGCCTTCATCACCCTTTTCGAGCACCCTTGCCCTTGCCCCGCCCGGAAGCAGGAACACGGAGTCCGGCTTCAGCTTCTTGCCCGGCTTCAACATGCACCACCAGCAGTTGGCGTCCCCGCCGGGGTTTAGCAAGAGGCATTCCACTGCCCCACCGCTAAATCTCTGCCCATGCAGGCGGGCCTTGAGAACGCTCACGTCGTTGCGAAAGAGCCGGGTATTGGCAGGCAACGCATCCGGGAGATCGCGAAAAAGCAGGTGCTCGGCCTTGGCGCAGCCCCGCCTTATCAGCATAAGCCGCGAATGGTCGCGCTTATGCGCCGGGCACTGCGCGATGCGTTCGGGCGGTAGGATGTAGTCAAATAGCGAGCTGTCCATCGTGTCTGGCAAAGGGGCTATCCGCAACGGCGCTCCCGTGCCAGACAAAAACATGCCCCGAGGGGAAACCGGCCCAAAACTGCGCTACCACAGCATCCTCCCGTCAGAGCGCAGCGCCCATTCGTCATGCCGGGAGACCGTTCGCTCCATACCTTGTTGGAAACGATGCGATGATGAGTGATATTGCTCTCAGCGCAGGACGAAATGTACCTCATCGCTACGGAAACACCCCTCATGAACAGCAAAGAAGAGACAAAAGAAACGGGAATCTCCCGCAAGTTCCTACTCATCGCCGCTGGTCTGACGCTCTTGGCTATTTCGGCAGTGGGCACATACCTTGCCGGGCCATATGCATCCGAATCGGGCGTGGATGCGAAGGTTCCGATGATTGTCGGCGCGATGTTCCTCGCATGGGGTGCATGGTCGGCAATGAGCAGGAAGAAGTAAATTTTTCAATGCAGTGGACGTGACGAGTAGCCTTCCAAGGTCTCGTGCTACGTTCGATTGATATATGGGAGAGAGATAGATAGAGTGGGAGGCGCATCTGGGAGAGGTGCGCCTCCTTTTTTGTGAGAAACTCCGCTGTCGCAGATGCGGCCACAGCCCCTAGGAGAGTGGCCACCTACAGAATGATGTTGTCAATAAGGCGGATCTCGTCGCACCAGACAGCGGTTGCAATCAGGGTTCGTCCCTTTTCGACGTATCGCAGCGGCTTCATTGTCTCCATGTCCACGGCCTGTACGTATATTACGCGCAGGCGGCGCACCTCGGAAATGTGGTGCGTAATCTCGGCCAGTATGCGGTCGGTGCTGTCTATACCCATCTCGTAGATGGCTGCGCCCTTGCGCAGGGCCTGATATATACGCACAGCGTCCTGCCTCTGGAAGGGCTTAAGATACGAATTGCGCGAACTCATGGCCAGTCCGTCGGCCTCGCGCACAGTGGCCCCGATGAGGATTTCTATCTCGAAGTTGAGATCCTGCACCATGTGCTTCACGACGGCTGCCTGCTGGGCGTCCTTCTGACCGAACACAGCCACATGCGGATGCACTATGTTGAACAGCTTGGTGACTACCGTGCAGACTCCCCTGAAAAAGGCCGGACGGGACTTTCCGCATAGCGGCGCGCCAAGGCTCTCCTCGTTGACGTATGTCGAATAGCCCTGCGGATACATTTCCTCGACCGGCGGGGCAAAGACTATGTCCACGCCCTCGACCTCGCAGGCTTTGAGGTCTTTCTCCATGTCGCGCGGGTACTTTTCGAGGTCTTCGGAGGGGCCGAACTGCGTCGGGTTCACGAATATCGACACCACGACGACATCGCCATGTGCCTTAGCCTTGTCGATAAGGCTCAGGTGCCCGGCGTGCAGGTAGCCCATCGTTGGGACGAAGGCTATCTTGCAACCCTTGTCTCGCAAAGCCTTTGAAGTGCTCTGCATTTCCCTTACGGTCTTGATTACTTGCATGGCAGGAGGGTAAATCGTTGACGCAGGCATGTATTATATCCGGCTTATTGGGATATTCACAAGGTAAAGCTCCATCATTGGGCTGAATAATGCTCCCGCCCGGCCTTGCGCTAAGGCTAGCCTTTGCCCTACAATCGCCCCTTCCACCAGCAAGCATTCCCTCTCATGTTCCAGATAAACGACAATTTCACCAAGATTGCAGGCAACTACCTCTTTGCCGAGGTGGCGCGCCGTGTCAGCGCCTTTCAGGACCGTAACCCGCAGCGCCGCGTCATCAAGATGGGCATAGGCGATGTGACCGAACCTCTGCCAGAGGCCAGCATAAAGGCATTCCACGAGGGCGTGGACGACATGGGCCGCCGCGAGAGCTTCATGGGCTACGGCCCGTACGAGGGCTACGCCTTCCTGCGCGAGGCTATTGCCAAGAACGACTTCCAGTCCCGCGGGGCGGACATTGGCGCGGACGAGATATTCCTTTCCGACGGGGCCAAGTGCGACACGGGCAGCATACAGGAGCTTTTCGGTGCGAATGTGCGCATCGCCGTGCCAGACCCCGTGTACCCCGTATATGTTGATAGCAACGTGATGGCAGGCCACTCCGGCCTCTGGAAGGACGGGCGCTACGAGGGCTTCGTGTATCTGGACTCCACCCCGGAAAATGGCTACGTGCCCGCCCCGCCTGCCGAGGCAGTGGACGTAATCTACCTCTGCTTCCCCAACAACCCCACGGGAGCCGTGGCCACGCGCGAGCAGCTCAAGACATGGGTTGACTACGCAAGGGCGAACAAGGCGCTGATACTCTTCGACGCCGCTTACGAAGCCTTTGTGCGCGACCCGGCCATCCCCCGCTCAATCTACGAGATAGAGGGCGCAAGGGAATGCGCGCTGGAATTTCGCAGCTTCTCCAAGACGGCGGGCTTCACGGGCGTTCGCGTGGCCTTCACCGTAATACCACGAGACCTCAAAGTGCCTGACTCCACGGGGAAAATGCACAGCCTGCACAGCCTCTGGATGCGCCGCCAGGCCACTCGCTACAACGGCCTTTCCTACCCGGTGCAGAAGGCATCGGCCGCCATTTACAGCCCCGAGGGCAAGGCGCAGGTGAAGACGCTTCTCGACTTTTACCTAGAAAATGCCCGCCTCGTGCGCGAGGCAATCCTGAGCGTTGGCGTGCCCTGCGTTGGCGGCGAGAACAGCCCCTACCTCTGGGTTCGCCCCGGTGGAGACTCCTGGGCATTCTTCGACCGCCTGCTCAACGAAGCGGGCGTAGTCTGCACTCCCGGCTCCGGCTTTGGCCGCTGCGGAGAGGGCCATGTGCGCTTCTCAGCCTTCAACAGCCGCCAGAACGTGCAAGACGCCATCGCCCTGATCAAGCAGGCACTGACAAAGGGATAGGCAGGCAAGGCAGGCCATATTTCAGGCGCCCGGCTGACGGAACCACCACCGGCAGCGGGCGCCTTGTCGTGTACGTCGTTATTATGCCCGCTCGATGCGAATTCATAAACGCTGCTGATTGCATTCCATGTGCCTACCTGCTAGGAAACTATGCAAGCCGACTCGCGCACTTTTGCAGCAGCGGCCCAAAGATACCGTAGATTCAACGGAATATGGATATTGCAATAGTTACTGGAGCGGGTTCCGGCCTCGGGCTGGCCATCACGCGCAAACTCATAGAACTAGGCCTGCGCGTTTACGGCCTCGGGGGACAGTACGGAGATGTCCGCTTCGATCACGAATATTTCGTCCCCGTGCCCTGCAACATGGCAGACATGGACGAGGTTCGCGCCAAAGTGGACGAGATTACCCGGCGCGAGGGGCACAACATCTACGTGCTTGTCAACAACGCCAAGCTCTACCACAACAAGGGCCTCGACGAGACAAGCACCGAGGAGATGGAGGCCGTCCTGAAGGTAAACCTTCTCTGCCCCATCCTCATTACGAAGATGGCGCTGCCCTCGCTGACAAGGCTGGGCGGCTTTGTCATCAACATCGTGGCCAACAGCGCCGAGAATGCACGCGGCGGAGCCATCGGTGCCGCCACGGCAGGCGGGCTGCGCTGGATGGGCGAGGCACTCTTCGAACAACTGCGCGAGGACGGGGTGAAGGTGTCCAACCTCTTCCCTCAGACCAACCGCTGGAGGCCGGACGGCAGCGTGCCCGCACAGGTGCGCCCGCAAAGCACGATAGACCTCGACGCCGTGGCCGAGGCCGTGGGCGCGATAGTGCTCAACCGCTTCAACAACGTCATAACCGACCTAGTCATACGCCCGCAGAGACTGGCGGAAAAGCCCGTCCCTGCCCCCTTCAACGTCCCCTATCCCAAGCCCCAGCCCCTGCCCCGCACCACTCCGCGCGAGGAGGAAAAGCACATCAGCGTGGCCGAGACCCGCGCTGAAATCCGCCGCCACGAGAGCGATCTACTCAAGCAGCTCCGCGAGCGCGACGATGCCGGAATCGACGACGAGGACGAAGAGGAGAGCTGGGAAGAGGAGGCCGATGACCGCATGGAGCGCGTGGAACGCTTTGACCGCGAAGAGGACGACAGCCGCTTCGACCGTGCCCGCAATGAAGAGGCCGACGACGAAGAAGACGACGAGGACGATTCCGAAGACCAAGAAGATGGCGAAAAGACAGCAGTGAGCGAGGAGGCCGGTGCCGCACGTCCGCAGCAGCCCAATAACGGCGCTCTGGGCGAGACTGGCCCCAATGGCGAACGCCGTGGTCGCCGCCGTCGCCGCCGTGGAAGGCGGGGCGGGCGCAACCGCGACCGCGATGGCCAGCCGCAGCAGGAGGGCGAGCGTCCCGAAGGCCAGCCCCGTGGCGCAGAGCCTGCCGCAGATGCGGAAGCTTCCGCCGAGCGTGTGGATGCACCCTCAGAGCAGCGTCGCGAAGCAGCACCGCGCCCGGATGCACAACGTAACGGCGAGATTCGCCAGCAGAACGGTGGTCAGAACGGCGGGCGCAACGGCACTCGCAATGGCGAACAGCGCCACGAGACCCGCGCCGAACGCGATGCAAGATTTGAACGCGACACCCGTCCGGCGCGCAATGGCGAGCGTCGTGATGAGGGCCGCAGGGACGAGAGCCGCCGCGATGAACCGCGTGGCGAGCGCCGGGACGAGCGGCGCAGAGATGGTCGCCGTGACGAGCCTCGCGGCGAGCGCCGCGATGACAGGCGTGACGAACGCCGCGATGGCAACCGTGACAATCGTCGCGATGAACGTCGCGATGAACGCCGCGATCAGCAGCCCCGCACTCAGCCCCAGCCGCAGCAGCAACAGCCTGCCCCGGCACCTACACCGCTGGCCGAGGCTCCGGCAAGTGTCCAGCCGCAGGAACAAGCCCCCAAGCCGGAAACGGCAGAGAGCGCACAGCAGCGCGAGAGCCGCAGGCGCAACAGGCGTAACCGTGGCCACGGTCGCAATGGCGACTCCACCGCCCCGGAAGCCGCCAAGCCGACAGGCTCCGCTCCCGCTCCAGAACCTGCCGCCAAACCTGAAAGAGGCGAACAGCCCGCCAAGCAGGCCGCCGTCCGCGACGAGGAAGGCCCTGTCCGCGAAACTGCTGCTAAGCCCGTGGAGAAGCCAGCCGCCAAGGCAAGTGGCAAGCCCGCGTCAGAGCCGGCGAAAGCCCCCGAAGAGGGCGCAGCCAAGCCCAAGCGCAAGGCGGCGCCGCGCAAGAAGGCTGTAAAGAAGGACGACACCGCTTCCTCGGAAGCCCCAGCTGCAATAGAGGAGGCAAAGCCCGAAAAGCCTAAGCGCAAGGCTACACCACGCAAGAAGGCCGTCAAAAAGGACGAAACGGCCGCCCCCGAAGCAGCAACGGAATAGAGGCACGTAAGGCAAGTCCCGCTTTATCGCAACAATGGCTCTTTGTCAGGATGGCATGACACCCATCCGGCAAAGAGCCATTTTGTTGTACAATGGGCAGAGCAAGGTTCGGTTGTTATCGAGCCAGCACAAACATTTTGATTTCAGCTGCAAACTGGCTTTGCGGCTGCCATGAATCGACTGCTTTGGAATAGGCCCGGCCCGGCACAACTCCGAATTGATATCATGAGTAATTACGATTATCAGAAAGATCTTGAACTGGTCTGGACCCATGCCGTCAACATGTACAAGGCCGGAGTCGGAGACCCTGCCGAGATGTTTACTCGCGAGCAATTCGAGTATCTGGCCAGCATTGGTCAGGGCGCACAGGAGTTTTTCGACTACGCCGAGGACTACGTCAACGGTGGCGACCCCACATTGGGCGACGTGGCCGCAGTGGCCGAGATACGCCGTGCATATTTCATCGAAGTGCAAAAGGGAAAGCCCAGCGGAAAGATAGTCAGCCCCGACGATCTTCCCTCGCGCAGTGCCGAATCCGGCGGCCTTGTATGGCTTCCCCGCATCATTGCCAAGGCGCGCTGCAAGCTGCGCGGAGAGCTGCACAGAAGCGTGATGTACGGCTGTGGCGGAGACAGGGCCTTCCTGAAGATGTGCGACGTACACCCGGCGGAACTGCTGCGCCAAGCATGGATTCACGACAACGACGACCGGGCCGTGGTGGACTGGGTGCTGAAGCGTTTCGCCCAGCGCAAGGGCTAAAAGTCCATAGGCCGCCCTACTCTGCCGGGGCAATATCGCCGTAGATAAGGCCACGCCCGTGCGTACCCACATACACGCGGCCATAGGTCTGCATGTCGCCTGCTATCATCAGCAAGAGGCCCCACTGGTGGGCATCGTCGTTGATGCGCAGGTAGCTCTGCCCCACATCGTCGCTGCGGAATATGCCTCTCTGCCCGTCCACGGTGCCGATTATGTAAATAGACTCGTAGTCCGAGTCGGGAGCAGCCTTGCCAAAGCCGAAGCCGTGGATGTGCTCCACATGCGGCAGGCGGGTGAATGTCGCCCCGTCCGGGGCATGATACAGACCATCGGCAGAGGCTATCCAAAGGTCGCCCTCGCGTCCGGGCACCGCGTATATGCGGTCCTGCCCACCTCTGGCGTCACCCCTTACAACATCTCGCACGGGGAGAGCACCGGGCAGGGTGACATGCTCTGCAACGAAGCTGCGCCCGCCGTCCCGACTGCGGTACAGTTTGCGCGCAAATATGTCCAGAGCGTAGAATTTCTGCGGATGTACAGGGTCGGCCACAGCGCGCATCCCTTCTGGAAGCCCCTGCACGGGGCTCCAGCTCTGCCCAAAATCCGCACTCAGGTATGCGCCGCTGCGCTCTGGGGTCCAGACTATCGTGGAGCCGTCGGCGGCCATTGCCACCGTGCCCCCGTGCGCCTTCTCAAAAGGGTTTGCGCCCGGCTGCCAGCTGGCCCCGCCGTCGCGGGACAGCCCTATGGCCGCCTTCTCGCCTTTGCTGGGGTGGCCAACGCGCGCGAGCAGCGCCTGGCTCTGCCATGCCATCGCTAGGCCCGAGGTGTTGTTGAAGCGCGGGTTGGAAAAGATGCCCTCCGGTTCGAAGCGGTCCAGATCGTCGTGGACAAAGCCCCCATAGTCGCCAATCGCGCTTATGACCGGCGCCCCTTCCGCGGGGCAGAGTATGTCCAGCGGCACCGATTCCTCCACGCCCACCGCGGCTGGGGTCCATAGGGTGCGTCCTCCGGGCAGGTCGGCCTCTGTGAGGTTAAATGTTTCCAGCCCGCCAAAGCCCGTTGTGTATATGCAGTGGTCGCTGTCGTGCGGGTCTATCTCCACGTCAAAGAGCCAGTGTATGTTCACCATCCCGTAGTAGGGAATCTTCGTGTAATCATAGTCCGCCGTGCGGTGTATGAGAGACTCCCAGCGTTTGCCCCCGTCCTTGGAGCGGAAGATCTCTTCCCCGCCGGGGAACCAGAAGGGCGTTGCCATCACTGTGCCGGGGCGCTGAGGGTCCACTGCAACGGATATGTAGCCGAAGTAGGTATGCTCGGGGTCGGGGATGCTGCCGCTGCGAACGGGGGTAATGTCCTCCCAATGGCCGCTGGCTGTGTCGTAGCGCCACACCTCGCCGTCGGTGGAATGGTGGGGGCCGGGGCTTGTGCCGTAGCTTAGGTAGAGCACCCCGTCGGCACCAAGATCTGCATCGGTCGGGCGAAGGCGCGTGGGCTGACCGGGCACAGCGGCCCAGCTCCCGCCCCCGTCATGGGATACAAAGAGGTTCTCCTGTCCCATGAGCGACACAAGGGCATACACCGTGGAAGAGCGCCCCGATTCGTCCTCATTGGGAGCGTAGATAACGCGAATGATGCCCGAACCGGCCTGCCAGCGCAGCCACCCTTCCCTGTCCTTGGGCGCGAGGCCCTCGGGACTGCGCTCCATAAGGTCGGGGAATGTGGTCACGCGCTTCCATGTCGCACCGTAATCGTCACTGCGCAGAAGGCCGTCGTAACGGGTGCCCAAGAGGATCGTAGCGCCATTTAGCGGGTCCACGGCCATGCGCTCGCCATTGCCCCTGCCCGACTCGTTGCCGCCGAACTTCACGGGGATGCGCACCACGTCAAATGTTTTGCCACGGTCCGCCGAGCGCAGTATGGCCCCGTCGGGCACAACTGGCAGTGTGTAAGTGCCGCAGGCCATGTAGAGGCGGTCCGGATCGGATGGGTCAAGGGCTATGCTCTCCACCCCCATCAGGTTCAGGTCTGCATAAGAGAGCCAGTCAGTCAGAGGCTGCCATTCGCCATCGGCACTGTCGCGGCGGTAAGCGCCGCCCATGTCCGTGCGGGCATAGGCAAGGCCGGGCTGGCCGGGGTGAAAGATGAAGCCACAGATGAAACCGGCCCCGCCCATGCGGACGTTCTTCCAAGTGTAGGGAACGGCCGGGCTGCTCGGCTCTGCCCCGAGGGCGCAAATTGGCATTAGTACAGCGCCAGCCAGAGCCAGCGAACGGGAAAAGTTCGTCAAATTCATCGCTTTCCAATGGAGGGGTTATCGTGAAGCGTCGGGGGTTTGAAGACCAACACATTGTAACGTAATAGCGGGATGCGCAATTAACAAATGGCCGTGTCGAACAACTAAGGTGACCCAGAGGGCCTTCACCCAATGGGATAATAAAAGGGGCATGTCGAACTTGGCCGACATGCCCCTTGAAGCTAATCCTGACTTATGAGTCCAGACTAGAAGTCGATGCTGGCGCTGAAGCGGTAGCTTATGCCGGGGGCATAGACGTAGCCGTAGGCCTTGGTGTCATCGGTCATGTTGTCCACGTTGAGGGCAACGCGCAGGGAATACTTGTCCTGAATCCTCGTCTCGTAGGAGACCATGCCGTTGAGGGTAATGCGCTCGTTGGTCCAGTATTCGACCAGCTCGCCGGAGCCGTCTGCCTTGAGGGCGATATTACCGCCAGCAAAGCCGGTGTACCAGCAACGGTTGTCCTCCCACTGACCGCCCAGACCCACGCTCCAGCCTTCAAGGCTGCTGCTAAGGTGCTTGAGCTGGTAGTTGGCCCAGATGGAGAGCGAGTTCTCCGGGCTGTCGTCCGCGCTCTTGCCGTAGTCGGGGATCGTGGCGTTGTAGGTGGAGGAGTCGGTCACGTCCGTGTACACATCCTTGGCCAGAAGCTGGGCATTGTAGGTGCCAAAGTTCGGGTCCGAAGCATACCACCAGCCTGCGGGCCAGTAGGGCGTCTTCACGAAGTTGTAGGTGCGGGACGTAATCTTGCGCGTGAGGTGCGAGAAGTTGAAGCGGAGCTGGAACTCGGGGATGGGGGTCCAGACAAACTGGCAGTCCCAACCCTTTGCCTCGTCGTCCATGGCCACCGATGCGCCGTTGCCGTCGGGGGCATTGCCGGTGCCGGTGGAACCGTCACCATAGCGGTAGGTTGCGCCCGATGTGTAGTAGTAGTTACCCTTCCAACCCGGGGCGGCATGAACACTGGCCATGAAGGCCGCCACGTCCGGCACGCTGTAGTTGACGAGCGGGAAGTAGGTGCTGCCCGTGTAGGCGGAGTTGTACACGTCCGTATTGGCCTGGGCCACGCCAAGGTCCGGCGGATAAACAGTCGGGTCCGCGCCTGCCTCCGGGTTGTTGCCCCAGTTCCAGAAGTTGTTGGCAAGCGTGCTGTTGTAACCGGTGAACGAGCTGCTGGACGGGGCGATGTTCGACCCCGTGGCAACGTAGTTGTACACGTCGTTTATGAGCGGCCACCAGACAGGACCCCAGATGTTCTTGGCAACGGACAGGGCGTAGGCGGCATTGGCAGCCTTGGAACCCTTGCCATAGTCGGTATTCAGACCGTAGTACATCGCGTCCGGCGTGGCGTAGTAGAGCACCGTTGTGCTCGGCAGAGAGTCGTCGTAGCCCTTCACGCTGTTCTGGTAGTTGGACGGTGCCCACCAGAGGTAACGCGGCACGCCCTTGCGCTCGATCTTGAAGGCGCTTATCGTGCCGGAGAACTTGCCATCGGCCAGGTCGAACTTGATGCCCACCTCGTAGTTCTTGGCCTTGGAGGGAGCGAGCAGGTTGCCGTTGCCGTCGCGGTCGTTGTAGTAAGGCACAACACCGGTCGAATACACGCCAAACACCGAGAGCTGGTCTGTAAGCGCATAGCTAATGCCCACCTGCGGGCTGTATGCACTGGGCGCAGTTTCAGAGATGCGGCCCTGATACTCGGTATCGTGTGTGGTCTCGTATATGTATTTGCGAACGTTGCTCGCGTCCGAACGGTCCCAACGAACGCCGCCGATAATGGTCAGCTTGTCCTTGAAGAACTGGCCCTGATACACGCCGTAGTAGCCAAGGTTCCACTGCTTGTCCACGGTGTTGTAGAGATGCTCGCGCGGGTTGTCCAAGGCCCCGTCGCCCTGCACGCCGTAAACGATGGGCGTAAAGTCGTAGGGGTTCTTGTAGCTGTAACGCTGATAGGCGTTGACGGGGTTTCCGCCGTAGGAATAACCGGGGCCGTACTGGTCGGACTCGGTCCTCTTCTGAGAGTACTGGGTGCCTGCCACGAAGGTATGGTTACCCCAAGTGCCGAGGTCCAGACGATACATCAGTTCGGCGCGGATCTGATCGTTCTTCTCGTTCTTGTCCACATCAACCCACTCGTAGCCAATGACGCCATTGGGATAGGAGGCGGGCGGAGGAGAACCGACGGAGGACTCCTGCTGCTTGAAGTCGAAAACTTCGGCGAAAAGGACCGCTTTGCGGTTGGTCAGAACGTTGCCGTAGGCATCGGTATAGCTGTCGGGCAACACACCGTCGCGCAGCAGACCTGCCTGCACCTGACGAGTGTCGAAGGTAGCGTCCGAGTGCGAGTAGCCAACCTTGAAGATCATGTTTTCGATGATCTTCTGCTCAAGGTCGGCAGAGAAGTTCATGTACGGACCCTTTTGGTAGGTGTCCTTGCCCGACCAGCGGAAGGTGCGGTTGTCCACGTTGTGGCCAATGACCGTGCTTGTTTCGGGATCGTAGATGTCCGTCTGCCAGAGAGCGTCGCGACCGGCGGCGGGGGTGCCGTCGTTGGCGTTTGCACGCAGGTTCTGGAAGCCCACACCGACTTCCTTCTTATCTCCGTATTCAAAGCTCAGGTTGACCGTGCTGGTCTCGAAGGGCTTGAACTTGAGGGCCGTGTTGACCACCCAGTAGTCGTTCTTATAGAAGTCTGTGTAGTCCTCGTTGTGCTGCCAAGCGGCCGTTACGCGGATGGCTGGCTTGAACTTGGCAAGCCAGGAGCCTTCAGCGGCCAAGGGCATGTTTATGTCCATGTCGCCGCGCATCATGTTGTGGCTGCCCACCATCGTGCCGAAGTGGTACATCTCCCTCTCGAACACGGGCTTCTTGGTGATGTAGTTGACCACACCGCCGAAGTTGCCAATGCCGTAGAGAAGGGCCGAAGGGCCACGCAGAATTTCGACACGCTCGATATTGACAGAGTCCGCCGTGTAGTTGCGGCGGAAGCCGTCCTGCAAGTTGCTGTCGCTTGTAAAGCCGCGCATCTTGGAGGTGGACTCACCAGCCCTGCGGGTGACGCCGCGGGGGTCGTTGGCGCCAGCGCTCGATGGGTCTGTGTCCAGATCCGCAAAAGCGTCGGACTGGGACTGAAGCACGATGCCCGCAGAGTAGCGGAGCGATTCGCGAAGGCTGACAGAGCCGGTGTCCTGAATGAGCTTGCCGGTTATTACGTCAAGGTTCAGCGGGACATCCTTGATTGCCATGTTCAGGCGCGTGCCCGAAATGGAGTTCGCGGCCATATAGCCGACGTCCCTGGAGGTTTCTACGACGAAGGGAGACAGCTCGACGACGTTGTCGTCGCTGAGGCTTGCCTCTCTTGTTTGAGCGAACGCCGGGCTGGCTCCGAGGGCGAGTGCAGAGATGAGCACCAGCCCGCGTTTGCCGGGTATCCAGTTATTCATAGTTGGGATATTTGGTTAGCAACCCCAACCTCCCGAAAATTCGGACACAACGACACTGCGACATGGAACAATTGTCGCAGAAGCAATACAGAGAACGTGGACGCCTTGCATCCTTACTTGGGAGATTGGGGCAGAGTGAGTAGTTGAAGCCGGACAATCGCTAAAAACAGATTTAACGATAAATCCCGGCGACGTTCGCAACATTTAACGCTAAATCAGGCCGGTCAAGATTATTTGATTTGCTGAGACATTTTTGTCGTCTTTTTCCTTGACACATCCCGCAAATGTAAAGCAAACGCCGCGCGGCTGCTAAACATTACCCCCTAGCCGTCGAGCGAAAATATCCGCACAAACAGGGACCTGGCCCCAATATGCAACCTTGCATATACTAGCCACGCTCAGGGGACGAGGCGCGGCTCTGCCGGAGGCTTGGATAGCGAGCCTCGCAAAACAACTGTGGTGTCGAACACTACGGAGTTCACCAGCTCATCGCCGCCCTTGCCACGCATTGCGTCGATACGCCTCATCATGACCTCCACGGCCCTCGCCCCCATAGCCCGCAGAGGCTGACGCACAGTGCATAGCTGGGGCACCGTGGTGCGGGCGGCAATAGTGTCGTCAAACCCGGCTATGGACACATCGTCGGGGATGCGGATACCCGCTGACGCGAGGGCCTCCATGCAACCTATGGCAATGGCATCGTTTGCGCAGAAAATGGCATCCGGCAGGGGCTTCCCCTTGTTGGCGGACAGCCACGCATTCATCGCGCGGCAACCCTCGGCAGCGGCAAAGTTTGTAACAACAAGCAAATCGGGGTCGGGCACGATGCCAGCCTCGCGCAGGGCGGAGAGGTAGCCGCTTATGCGGCGCTCCGGGCCGACAAGGCCGCGAGGGCCGGACACATGCATGATGCGCCTGTGCCCCATCGCAATCATGGCCTTGACCATCTCCTTTGCCCCCCGCTCCTCGTTGCTTTCGATGTTGACGAATGCCTCGGACTCGGTGTTGGCGTGCAGGGCCACGAAGGGAGTGTGATGCGGAAGCATGGCGGCCAGCTCCTGATTGAAAAGCGGCGCAACGAGTATCATCCCGTCGATGCGCCCGTCGCACATGCCGCAGACCTTGGCCATGTCCTCGCTCCAACTGCGGAAGGTGAACACGGTGGCGTTCTGGGCGTGGCGGCTCGTGGCCTCGATTATGCCGTTGAATATCTCCACAAAGTAGTTGTTCAACTCCTCGTCGGCCCACACAACGGACACGCCGATAGTGTTCATGCGCCGCTTGACCAGGGCGCGGGCCGCAACATTTGGCCGATAACCCAAAGCCTCGGCCGCCTCGATTATCTTGGCACGGGTCTGCTCCGATATGCGCGCAGAAGTGCGCGTCTCGTTGAGCGCGGCCGACACCGCCATCGCCGAGACACCGGCAGCACGCCCGACATCGGCCAAAGTGGCCGCACGGACGTTCTTCTTCTTCCTCACGTTCATAGGGACATACACAAGGGTGGGGACAGGCCCAAGGACAGGCAGGTTCCAAGAGCGCATTTGAAAACGCTTTTCAGCCACTTGCAAGCAAGCTCAGGAACAAGAAAGACATATACCTCAACAAGAATGACACCGATAATCACACCATATCAAGCCTTCATCAGTCCAATCAACGCAAAGAACAGCGGAACAAGAATGCAGGAGCGAACACGAAACTCACATCCGCAGGAATACGCGCAAAGAATTTCAGGCGATTCCTGAAAAGGAAAATATGATAGACAAATCTGCTTGACTAGAGCGATTTAACGTTAAATCAGTAAATGTAACTACTCTACCCCTCGGTACGCCTGCAACACCCACTTGTAACGAACAAGCATCAGTGTTTTCGCTTTTTCTGGCCCGACACGTAAAAATCGGCCAGCGTCACAATACCTTACACAATCAACATCACACTACGTGCAATCCTCCAGCATTCCATCCCTTAAGAAGCACGACTGCGGCATCCTCGTCCGCACCGGCTCCGGTGAACTCATCAGTCTGGACATCTTTTCAGACAGCATAATCGGCGTCCGCGCAACGAGCCTCCCGGAGCTGCCAAGTAACGACAGCTTCATGGTCGTGGAAGAAAACCGCGAAGCCTGCGCCTTCGAGTGCGGCGAGGAAAACGGCTCCTTCTGGCTCTCGACAGCCAAGGTGAAGGCAAGCGTCTGCGCCGACTGCGGCCAGGTCAGCTTCTTCGACAAGGACGGCAAGGCCATCCTGCGCGAAGTTGAGGGCGGGCGCAAGATGACGCCTGTCAACGAAATGGGCGAAGACACCTTCCGCGTGGAGCAGAAGTTCCACTACGACAACGTGAACGTGCTCATGGGGCTTGGCGGCCATCAGGACGGCATAGCCAACTACAAGGGCCACGACTGCAACCTTACCCAGTACAACTGCATCGACATTGTCACCTACTTCTCGACCGACGCCAACTACGGCCTTCTCTGGGACAACGACTCTATCACCAAGTTCGGCGATCCGCGCGAGCACGGCAAACTCGGCAGCGTCTTCAAGCTCTACAACGAAGACGGCGTCGAAGGCGGCCTGACGGCCCGCTACTACGGCGACAGCGCCTTTGCCTACACACAGGTGAAGCGCGACGAGGACCAGATCGAATACTCCTTCTTCGAGGAACGCCCCTACGCGCCCAAGGAGTTCAACTTCGACAAAGGCTCCATCAAGTGGACCGGCTTCATCGAAGCACCCGAGGACGGCGTTTACAAGCTGCGCAGCTACGGCTCGCACTACATCAAGGTGACAATCGACGGGGTGGAATACGTCAACAAGTGGCGCCAGAACTGGATGCCTTGGCAGAACCTCTTCGAGATCCCCATGAAGGCGGGCCAGAAGCTTCCTGTCACTGTCGAGTGGAACTCGAACGGCGGCTTTTGCGCTCTTCAGGCCCTGTCCCCCTCCTGCCCCTGCTACAAGGAAGAGATCGCCCTTGAAAGCGAAGTGGGCGAACAGATCCGCTACTACTTTATTTACGGCGAAAGCGTGGACGAGCAGATCGCCGGTTACCGCAAGCTGACGGGCAAGGCCACGATGCTGCCGCGCTGGACGATGGGCCTCTGGCAGAGCCGCGAGCGTTACGAAACGCAAAAAGACCTGCTGGATGTCTGCGCAGAGTTCCGCAAGCGCGAGATACCGCTGGACTGCATAGTGCAGGACTGGCAGTTCTGGGGGCCGGACGGCTGGGGCACGCAGGATTTCGACCCCAAGCGCTTCCCCGATCCCGACGGCATGATACGGGACATCCACGAGAAGTACAACGCCAAGCTGCTCATCACGGTGTGGGCCAAGTTCAACAAGCACACCGAGCAGTTCAAGCACATGTATGAAAAGGGCTGGATATACAAAAAACAGCCCGACACGGACATCCCCGACTGGCTGGGCTACCCCTACGGCTTCTACGACGCCTTCAACGAGGACGCGGGCCGCTACTTCTGGGATCTTGCCAACGAAAAACTCTTCAAGAACGGTGCCAGCAACGGCGCCGACGCATGGTGGCTTGACGCGACAGAGCCGGACATCGTCTCGAACGTGGCGGTAAAGCTCCGCAAGGAGGACATGAACCCCACGGCCAAGGGCAGCGGAGCACGCGTTTACAACGCCTTCTCCATCAACCAGTGCCGCTGGGTGTATGAAGGCCAGCGCAAGGCCGACCCGACAAAGCGCGTGACGATCCTCACCCGCTCTTCCTACGCAGGCCACCAGCGCTACGGCGCGGCCACTTGGAGCGGCGACGTGGCCAGCCGTTGGGAAGACCTCAAAAAGCAGATCCCCTGCGGGCTTAACTTCTGCGCATCGGGCATTCCCTACTGGACGACGGACATCGGCGGCTTCGCTGTCGAGGCCCGCTACGAAAAGCCCATCGGCGAGGACGTGGAGGAGTTCCGCGAGCTTCAGATGCGCTGGTACCAGTTCGGTGTCTTCAACCCCTTCTTCCGCGTTCACGGCCAGTTCCCCTTCCGCGAGGTGTTCCGCCTCGTGCCCGAGGAGCACCCCGTTTACAAGGCGATGGTCGCCTACAACAAGCTGCGCTACCGCCTGCTGCCCTACCTCTACTCGATGGTGGGTGCTGTCACCTTGGACGACTACACGATGCTGCGCGCCCTGTTCATGGACTTCCCCGGCGACGCCAATGTGCGCGACATCGAGGACGAGTTCATGTTCGGCCCCGCCTTCCTCGTCGCCCCGGTTACGGACTACAAGGCCCGCAGCCGCAAGGTTTACCTGCCCGCAGGTGCCACATGGTATGACTTCCACACGAACAAGCAGTACCTGGGCGGTCAGACCATCACGGTCGAGGCCCCGCTCGAAGAGGTGCCGCTCTTTGTGCGCGCCGGAAGCATCATCCCCTTCGGCCCCGAGGTGCAGTACGCCAACGAGAACCCGGACGGCCCGGTGCAGCTTCGCGTCTATCCCGGTGCAGATGGCCAGTTCGGCATCTATCAGGACGAGGGCGACGGCTACGGCTACGAAAAGGGCGACTATTCACGCAGCCTGCTACAGTGGAACGACGCCGCCTCGACGCTGACAATCGGCGCTCGCATCGGCTCCTTCCCCGGCATGAACCCCAAGAGGCAGGTGTCCGTGGTCCTTGCCGCAGAGGGCAAGGCCGCTGGCAAGGAACTGTCCACCACGGTGGATCAGTCCCTGACCTACTCGGGCGAAGCTGTCACTGTTAAGCTTTAGTCGATTACTTTCACGCATCCGGGGTCGCCTTCTGGCGCGGCCCCGGATGCCGTGAGCCGGACATGTTAACGGCCTGTCCGCACTACCTGTCTGCAACATACCCTGTTGCGGCTGACTGCTTGTGTTTGTACGCTCCAGCTCTCCAGACGATGAAGCACTTACTCCGCCCCGCCCTGCTCCTTTCACTGGCCTTTGTCGGCATTCTGACTGCCTGCGAAAAGAAAGCTGATAATGCGCCCCGTTCCCAGCTGCCTGATTCTCCCTTGAGCGAAATAAACGGCATGATCGAAATGCCCGCCCCGGCAGCGGACCTCATTTCCGAAGGGCTGCCGATAGGCAACGGGCGCATGGGAATGCTGCTCTCGGGCGGCATCGACAGGCAAAGTAACGCCATTTGCGAGGACAGCGTATGGTCGGGCTGGCAAAACGACTTTGCCGACAAGGCCGAGGCGGCGGAATATGTAGAGCCAATTCGCGAACTGTTCAGGCAGGGCAAAATCAGCGAGGCGCAGGATCTGATCAACAAGACCCAGATCAGCCGCATGGACGACGGGCAGGGCCACGGCACCTACGAGGCCTACGGCACTTACGAAATGCTCGCGCGGCTGGAAATCGAGACAAACCTCGATGCGTCCAAAGCCACAGATTACCGACGCTCTCTGGCAATGAATGTGGGGCTTGTACGAACACGTTTTTCCATCGACGGAGTGGCTTACTGGCGCGATGCCTTCGCCAGCCGACCGGACGAAGTTCAGGTCATGCACTTCGAGGCCAGCAAAACCGGCCATATCACGTTCTCCGCCACCCTATCCCGCCCGGACACAAACGCCACAGTCACGGCGGACGGGAAGGACGCGCTGCTTCTCTCTGGCTGGAACCTCGACAAGGACGGCAGGCCCGCACTCGAATACGCCTGCCGCCTCGGTGCCACGGCCAAGGGCGGAAGCGTGGAAGTGAAGGACGGCAAACTCGTCTTTACCGGCTGCGACAAGGTGACGCTCTACATCACGGCGGGCACCAATTACAAGGGCATGAAAAGCTGGCCCGACTACCTAGACAAGAGCGGCGCCCACCTGTCCCGCACAAAGGAGCAGTTGGAAGCGGCTCGCGCCAAGGATTTGGCCATACTAGGTAAGGCACATGTGAAGGATTTTGAAAGCCTCTACAATAGATGCGGCATGTATCTGGATCTGGCGAAAGAAGAATACTCCTCATATGCCAAGGATGCGAACGATACCCCCGCCCGCCTCGACGCCTTCAAAAAGACCCTCGCGGACAACAGCCTCATCTGCACCTACTTCAACTTTGGCCGCTACCTGCTTATTTCCAGCTCCCGCGAGGGCGACCTGCCCGCGAACCTGCAAGGCATCTGGACGGTCAACTTCTATGAAAAGGACAAGGGCCGCTGGAACTACTACACGCCCTGGAACGGCGACTATCACGCCAACGTCAACATCCAGATGAACTACTGGCCCGCGTTCAAGGCAAACCTCGCCGACTGCGCAGGCCCCGTTTACGACTTTATCGAAGCCTTGCCCGGACCGGGCGCTGTCACGGCCAAAGTCCAGCACGGCTGCGAAGGCTGGACCACGCACACTATGAACAACGTCTGGGGCTACACCTCGCCGGGCTGGGAGGCGAGCTGGGGCCACTTCCCAATGGCAGGCCCCTGGATGGCCACACATATCTGGGAAGCCTACGCCTACACGCTCGACAAGGACTTTCTCTCCCGCATGTGGCCTACGCTCAAAGGCTCCGCCGAGTTCATCCTAAGCTGGATGATCCCCGACGAGAACGGCCAGCTAGTCTCCGGCCCGTCGGAGTCCCCCGAAAACCGCTTCCGCCTGCCCGATGGCAAGATAGGCTACTTCTGCATGGGGCCGACGATGGACCAGCAGCTCGCCTCGCAGCTACTAAGCGAAACGCTGCGCAGCGCAAAGGTGCTGGGCATAGAGGACGCCTTCACAGCCCGCTGCGCCGAGGCGCTCGCCCTCATCCGGCCAACGCAGATCGGCCCCGACGGGCGCATAATGGAATGGTCAGAACCCTTCGAAGAAGTCGAGCCGGGACACCGCCACACCTCCCACCTTTTCGCCGTATATCCCGGCTACGACATCACACCCGAAACGACGCCAGAGCTGGCCGCCGCCGCCCGCAAGAGTCTGGAATACCGCATATTCCACGGCGGCGGCTACACCGGCTGGAGCCGCGCCATGATGATAGGCCAGTGGGCACGTCTGAACGACGGAGTGAAGGCCTACGAGAACCTTCAGGCCCTGCTGGCAGAGTCCACCCTGCCGAACCTCTTCGACACCCACCCGCCCTTCCAGATCGACGGCAACTTTGGCGCAACGGCGGCCATTATCGAGATGCTCATGCAGAGCCAGCTATTGCCCGATGGGACAGTGCGCATCAAGCTGCTCCCCGCCCTGCCCGGCCAGTGGCCCACGGGGAAAATCGAGGGCATCCGCGCACAGGGCGCGGTCACTGTGGACATCGAATGGCGGGAAGGGGCGCTTAAATACGTAATCCTTTGTGCGGACAAGGACATCGAAGCCGAACTGAACCTTGGCCACCTGCGCGGCAAAGTCAGCCTAAGAGCGGGCCAGCCGCAGAAGCTCGACGCAGCCTTCAGCCCCCTGCAAGGCTGCAAATAGTAAGCATAAAACGACGCCCCGCAGAGGCGTCCCTACCCCTGCACAGACAACAACCTGCACAACGTGACTTTATGAAAGCAAGCCTACTTACGATACCCCTTATGCTTGCGGCCAGCGCCGCCAGCGCCGCACTATCCACACAAACCCTCAACGAAGGCTGGCGCTTCAGCCTCGGCGAACAGCCAGCCTTGGTCACCACCCCCGGCTACGACGACAGCACATGGCAGAGCGTGCGCGTACCGCACGACTGGGCCATATCCGGCCCCTTCGACCCCGATACACACGGATACTCCGGCAAGCTGCCCTGGCGCGGCGTTGGCTATTACAGAACGACGCTCGACCTCTCCGCGCTCGAAAGCGGGCAACGGGTGTATCTCGACTTCGACGGGGTGATGGCCAAGAGCAAGGTGTACGTAAATGGCCAGCTCGCGGGCGGCTGGGACTACGGCTACAACAGCTTCCGCGTCGATGCCACACCCTACATAATCCCCGGCGAGGCCAACTCGCTGACCGTCGTGGCCGACACGCGCGAAGGAGTCTGGGACACGCGCTGGTACCCCGGCGCGGGCATATACCGCAAAGTGGTCCTGCAAATCGACTCCCCCCTGCACATCGCGCACTGGGGCCAGAAGATTACGCACAACGGCGACGAACTCTCCGGGCGCAAGCCATCGGTCCTTCGCATCGGTACAAGGCTCGAAAACCACGATAGCGCCGATCGCGAAGTGGAGGTGGAGACCGTCCTCATAAGCCCCTGCGGCAAGGAAGCAGGCCGCAGCACAAGCCGCGTCAAAGCGCCAGCCAAAGGCGATGTGAGCGCCGCCAACGCCCTGCCTCTTTCCCAGCCCGTCCTCTGGGACATAGACAACCCCGCCCTTTACACGGTCCAGACCATCGTGCGCAGCGGCAGCGAGGTGCTCGACACGACGAGCATCCGCTACGGCATACGCACCTTTGCCTTCACAGCCGACGACGGCTTCCACCTCAACGGCCGCCGCGTGCAGCTCTACGGCGTGAACCTGCACCACGACCTTGGCCCCATCGGCGCCGCCTTCAACCGCCGCGCCGCACAAAGACAGCTTCAAATCATGCAGGAAGCAGGCGTCAACGCCCTGCGCACAAGCCACAACCCGCCAGCACCCGAGGTGCTCGACCTTTGCGACGAGATGGGCATCCTCGTCTGGGACGAGGTGTTCGACAAGTGGAACAACACGGCGGGCCGCTTCGAGGGCGAGCCGGACTTGTACGAATTTGGCCGCAGGCAGGTGCGCAACATGGTCCTGCGCGACCGCAACCACCCAAGCATCGTTGTCTGGAGCGTGGGCAACGAAATCCTAGAAGGGGGCAGCGAGGACATCACGCCCGAGCGCACCGCCTACATGGTATCTTTCGTCAAGGAGTTCGACCAGAGCCGCCCCGTGGGCATGGCCAACCACATCCCCGGCATGAGCGAGAAGCCCAACTTCGAGGCGCTCGACCTCACAGGCTGGAACTACGCGCGCCGCTACTGGCGGATGCACGAGCTGTACCCGGAAAAGCCCATCATTTACTCCGAGAGCGCGTCCGCAGTGTCCACCCGCGGCTACTACGAGCCTGAACTGCCAGAGCGGCGCACGGACCGCAACCTGAAGACCCTTCAGGTGTGCTCCTACGACCTGAACAGCGCCGACTGGTCCGACATAGTTGACGTGGAATTCGCCCTCATGGAAAAGGACCGCTTCGTATCGGGCGAATTCGTGTGGACAGGCATCGACTACCTTGGCGAACCAACGCCCTTCGACGCCGAGGCGCGCAGCTCCTACTTCGGCTTTGTTGACCTTTGCGGCCTGCCCAAGGACCGCTTCTACCTTTACCGCAGCCACTGGAGGCCCGAAGTGCCCACCGTCCACATCCTGCCGCACTGGAACTGGCAGGGCCGCGAAGGAAAGAACGTGCCCGTCTTCGTTTACACAAACGGACACAGCGCGGAGCTGTTCCTTAACGGCAAAAGCCTTGGCAAGCGCGTGAAGGGCGAGGTGCCCCCCCGCGCCGCAACAATCCCCATCGCCTCCGCCACTGCCACAAGCAGCGCAAAGGGCCACGCCCCCGCTCTGGCCGCCGATGGCGACGAGGACAGCCTCTGGCGGGCAGCAGAGGCCGGGGCCAGCCTCACGCTCGACCTTGGCAAGGCGGCCAAGCTAGGCTACATCGCCTTTTCCTTCGAGAACAAGGAGAACCTCTACGCATACACGCTGGAAGCTTCCAGCGATGGCCGTGCATGGAAAAAGCTGACCGACAAGCAGAGCAGCGAATTCCCCCTCTACAGCGGCCCGCGCGAGAAGTACCACACCGTGGACACCACAGCCCGCTACCTGCGCCTGCGCTTTGGCGAATGCCGCGATGGCAACCTGCCCGCGGTCCGCAGCGTGAAGCTCTACCCCGAGGTGGTGGAGCCGGAATACTACGATGTCAGCTACCAGTACCGCCTGCGCTGGAACCAAGTAGCCTACGAAGCGGGAGAACTCAAAGCCGTTGCCTACGACAAGAGCGGGGCCAAAATTGGCGAGGCAGTCGTGCGCACGGCGGGTAAGCCCGCAAAGCTGCGCCTTTCCCCGGACAAGAGCACTCTCGACGACAGCGGCGATGACATGTCCTTCATAGTCGTGGAGGCTCTGGACAAGGACGGCAACCTTTGCCCCCTTGCCGACCACATGGTGGAATTCTCCATCGAAGGAGCCGGAGAGTTGGCCGGAGCCGACAACGGCAACCCGATGTGCTTCGAGTCCTTTGCCGACAGCCGCCAGAGCCTGTCCTATGGCAAGGCAGTGCTTGTTATCCGCGCCACCAAGGCGGGGGAAATCAAGGTCAAAGCCAGCGCCGAAGGACTTGAAGATTCCTGTGTTACGCTTTACGTACGCCCCTAGCCTGTGCATACTCTGTCCGTGGCCTGTCCAACCCCGCCCGGACCTTAAGTGAGACGCTCCTTACTCAACGCCATCAGCAGCCTGCTGTCCCTGCCGGTCAGCCTACTGGCCCTGCTTGCGCTTGCGCTTCTTTCCTCCGTGCTCGTGTTGATGCGCGGGGGAAAGAAGCAGGAGGGTCTGCTTTTCTGGAGCTTTGCCAGAGAGCACCTGCGCGCCTACGTGTCGCAGACAGAGAAGTGGAACCGCGCCCATCCCGACTATCAGGTGACTCTGGCCTACATATCCGAACAGGCTCTGACCGACCGCATGATGGGCAGCTTCTTTGCCGGGACGCCCAGCGCAGACATGATCGAGATGAACCAGGGGCCGAACGTCAACGCATGGCGAGGGCCGGACGAGGCCACTGGCTACCGCGACCTCGCCCCCCTGCTGCGCCGCGACGGACTGCTCGACAAGATTAACCCGCCCTCAATCTCACCGTGGACCAGGCAAGGCCGCATCTACGGCCTACCGCACGATGTTCACCCCGTGCTGCTCTGCTACCGGGCGGACATTCTGGAAGCGGCGGGCATCGACATGGAAAGCTTGGACACATGGGACGAGTTTTTCGACGCTCTGGCCCCGCTCTGCGTGGATCTGGACGGGGACGGCTACCGCGACCGCTACGCGCTGGAGCTGTCCGAAACGATGCACTACATGGTCGTAATGCTGGTGGATCAGGCTGGCGGCGTGCTCGTGGACGACGAGGACAACGTGCTCATGGACAGCCCCGTCGTGGCCGATGTGCTGGCCCGGCTGGCCCGCCGGGCGGCGGCGCGCGACAAGCTGACGGCAGACATCCCTGTTTTTACAGCCGCCGCGGCGCAGCCTCTGCTCAAAGGGCAGGTGCTGGCGTGGCTCTGCCCGGACTGGCGCGTGGCCAACATGTACGACACAGCCCCCGGTCTCGCTGGCAAGGTGAAGCTGATGCCCCTGCCCGCATGGGAAGAGGGCGGCAGGCGCACAAGCGTTCTAGGAGGCACAATGCTGGGCCTGCCCAAGGTGACGCGCGGGGGCAATGAAACGGCCGAAGCATCGTGGCAGTTCGCCAAAGATCTGTACTTTTCCAAGGAAACGGCGGAGCTTCTCTTTCGAGAGTCGGGAATAGTCACCCCCATACGCGACTACTGGAAGCTGCCCGTGTTCGACGAACCAAGCGACTACTTCTGCGGGCAGCCCTTCGGGCGCATGTTCATCGAGCAGGCCCCTGATGTGCCCATGCGAAGCAGCTCGCCCTACCTGCAACAGGCAAGCGAAGAGCTGCTCTCCAGCTTCACCCGCCTTGTCAGCTACGCAAACGCGAACGACCCCGACGAGCTGCCCGCCCTGCGCATGGAGGCCCAGCGCCTGCTGGCATTGGCAGCAAAGAAAGTGCGTCTGATGGTCGATCGGAGCGCATTCCGGGAAGGGAGCCTCCGATGAGCCGCCGCCGCAGAGCCGTTGCCCCCTGGGTGCCATACTTTTTCATAGCGCCCTTCCTCTTGAGCTTTGCCCTGTTCACGCTCTACCCGCTAATCCAGTCGGTAATCCTGACTACGAGGCAGAGCTTCGGCCCCGGCTACGACCATTACGTGGGACTGGCCAACTTCAGCAACATACTCTCTGATGCCAAGTTCTGGGTCGCGCTCAAGAACACCCTCACTTTCGCCATAATCTCGGTAGGGATCCAGATGCCCCTTTCGCTGGGGCTAGCCCTGCTGATGAACCAGCCTTGGCTTAGGGGACGGTCCCTGTTCCGCCTTGCCATATTCTCACCCGCACTCGTCGGCTCGGTCTTCGTTGGCATAATGTCGGCCATAGTGTTCCAGAAACGCACGGGGATGCTCAATCAGGTGCTGCACAGCCTGTTCAACTTTGACCCGGACTTCCCTTGGCTTTCAACGCACCTTATGCCTGCCATGATCATAGCCTCGCTCTGGATGTGGACGGGCTTCAACATGATCTACTTTCTTGCCGCCCTCCAGAACGTGGACCGAGAGCTTGTCGAGGCCGCGTCGATCGACGGGGCCGGGCCGGTGCAGAGATTCCTGCACATCACCCTGCCGACGATAAGGCCCGTGGCGGGCTTTGTGACGCTTATTTGCATGATCGCGAGCCTTCAGATTTTCGAACTTCCCTATCTGATGCTGGCAAGGCTCAACTCCGGGCCGGAAGACAGGGGCCTGACCGTTGTCATGTACCTGTACCAGACTGGCTTCAACATCGGCGACCTTGGCTATGCAAGCGCCATTGGCTGGATACTGGCCATATTGCTCATTTCGCTCTCCATCCTGTACCGTCGCCTCAGCAGGGGGGAAGCCGTATGAAGCCGCGCAGCAAATCCCTTACGTTAAACTTGGCCAAGGCGCTCAATTATGCGCTCCTGCTCCTCGCCTGCCTTGTCACCCTTACGCCCTTTTACTGGCTTCTTGTTGCGGCATTTAAGAAGAGCGAGGACTTCTTCGCGCACACCTTCCTGCCCAAGGGCGATGGCTTCCTCGGGGTGGCTTGGTACAAGCTCACACTGGATAATTTCTCGCGAATTTTCACAGAGCTGGACTTTGCCAACAACATCCTTAACTCCGTGTTCCTTGCCAGCAGCACGGCCGTCATATCCACCATCACGGCGGCAATGGGCGGCTACGCGCTGGCCAAGTACGAGTTCCGTGGGCGGGACTTTATCATGGGCATAGTCCTCGCCGCGCTCATCATTCCCGCTCCCCTCTTGCTCGCCCCCGGCTATCAGCTCCTTTACCACCTGCACTTACTGGATAGCTACGGGGGCCTGCTGCTCCCGGCTGTGGCCCCGGCCTTCGGCGTGTTCCTATTCCGGCAGGCCATGCTCAACAGCGTGCCCCAGAGCCTGCTCGACAGCGCCCGGATAGACGGCTGCGGAGAGCTTCACTGCTTCTGGGTCATAGTGCTGCCCCTTGTGCGGCCAATGGTGGGCGCGTATCTCTTAATCACCTTCCTTGGCAGTTGGAACAACTTCATCCAGCCGCAGATAATCCTTCAGGACGCGGACAAGTTCCCCCTCTCGGTGGCCCTAGCCAGTCTTCAGACTGCCTACCGTGCCGAGTACGGCATGATTACGGCGGGCACTCTTGTTTCGATAGCACCCCTTGCCGCGCTGTTCCTGCTCCTGCAAAAGGAATTTATTAGCGGTCTTACCTCCGGCGCAGTCAAGGGCTGACATGACACCCTATTCACACCCCATTCCAAACAATTGACCAATGGCAAGCGTCACGCTCCAGAACCTTGTGAAGAACTACGGCGATGCGAAGCGGCCTCTTCTGGCCGTTAAGGGCATAAATCTGGAAATACGCGACCGCGAGTTCATGGTGTTCGTCGGCCCTTCGGGCTGCGGCAAGAGCACGACTCTGCGCATGATAGCGGGCCTTGAGGACATTAGCTCCGGCCATGTCCTCATCGAGGGGCGGAAAATGAACGACGTGCTGCCCAAGGATCGCGACATAGCGATGGTGTTCCAGAACTACGCCCTGTATCCGCACATGAGCGTGTACGACAACATGGCCTTTGCGCTGAAGCTGCGGCACTTCCCGGCGGCGGACATTCGCCAGCGGGTACTCTCAACGGCGGCCACTCTGGGCATCGAAGAGGAACAACTTAAGCGCCTGCCGCGGACTCTTTCGGGCGGGCAACGCCAACGCGTGGCCCTTGGAAGAGCCATAGTGCGCAGCCCCAAGGTCTTCCTCTTTGATGAGCCTTTGTCCAACCTCGACGCCAAGGCCCGCGTCTCGATGCGTGCCGAGATCGCCAAGCTGCACGATCGACTACAGGCAACCATGATCTACGTCACCCACGATCAGGTCGAGGCGATGACGATGGGAGAGCGAATCTGCGTGATGAACGAGGGCGAGATCGTGCAGGTGGACGAACCGATGGCCATATACAACCACCCGGTCAACATGTTCGTGGCGGGCTTCATAGGCAGTCCGCCCATGAACTTCATCCACGGACACATAGCGACTGTCGAAGGCAGGGCGCGCTTTGTGGAGGACAACGAGGATATGGACGCGCTGCGCTTCGACATAGGCGAGCGCCTTTCGCTGCGTACGGAGGCATGGCGGGACCGCCCCGTGGTGCTGGGCATCCGCCCGGAGGACATTTACGACCACCGCCGCTGCACGGCCAGCCAACCTTCGAGCGGTCAATACGCGAGGGTGGAAATTTCCGAGCCGATGGGTTCGGAGACTTACCTGTATCTCAACACGGGCGCGCATCCGCTAGTGGCCCGCATGGCCAGCAACGACCGCTACCAGACAAACGAGCAGGTGCATCTGCGAATGGACCTGGCCAAGGCGCACTTTTTCGACCCAGAAAGCGGACTGGCGATATAGGGAATTACCCCTTAGCTCTGGCTATCAGCCAGTTCGGCTAGGCCCCCAATTTCCCCATCAGGCGCACTTGCTTCATCCTTTGGTTCCACGTTTTCGTGCAGGCCGCCCGCCCGGCGCAGGCGCAGAGTGCGCCAGCCTCTGGCCCTTGGAGCGGCAAAGTCCTTGGCTGGATTGTCCCCTACGTACATGAACTGTGCCGCCTCCAGCTGTGGCAGCAGGGCCTCGACTTCCGCAAAGGCCCTTGGGTGCGGTTTCCAGTAATCGCGGCCCCAGTCTCCCGTGCAGCGGATGTGCCGGAACCACCCTTCAATCCCCAGCGCCCGTATCTTGGCCCTCTGAGAGAGGGGCGGGCCGTCGGTAATCATACAGAGGGGGATTTCGCGGGCCTTGCATAGGGCGAATATACGCGGCAGAGCCGGGTCCGGCTCTATCTGCGGCTCGTGGCTTCTATACACCTCTACCATCGCGGCAATAAGGCCCGACTCCGCAGTGTGGCCAAGTCCTTGCAAGGCTAGATCGAACACATTCCCGCGCACTCCCGCAAGGTGCAGCTCCCATGCGGCCTCGGCCAGTCCGGGTATGCCCCGCTCCACTGTCAGCCAGCTTCCCACGGCGGCAAAGCCACTGCGCACATAGTCGGCCTCGGCATAGAGAGTGTCGTCGAGGTCGAACACCAGCACGGAGGGCAGGGGCAGGCGGCCCTTCATGCCAGCCTCTCCCCCTCGGGGCCGATGAATACGGAGCTGTCGTGGCGCAGCATGAGAAGGCCTTCCTTCCAGTCCTCGCGATAGTCAGGTTCCCGCCCGAGGCTCTCCTCCAATAGCCAGCGCGTAAACGGCGCCCCGGCCCTGTGGGAAAGCGGATAGCCGCCGCCAAAGCGGGCGTTGATTTCAAAGAGGTATGCCCTGCCCTCTCGCACGATGACCTGAAAACAGACAGGTCCGGCAAAGCGTATGGGCAGGCACTCAAGCCTTCTGGCCGCTTCGAGTAGAACGCCTATGCGGGCCGTGCGGCCCTTGCTGACCTCGCCCTGACGCACGGCGATGCGCAGGTGAGGCACGGCAGAGCGCAGGCGTCCGCCGGGGTCGAAGTGGCAATTGACGGTGTATTCCTCCCCCTTTATAAACTCCTGCACCAAGTGCCCGGATTGGTGCCTTAGCGCAAAGGGTTCCGCAGAAATGGCATCCGGGAATATGCCAATACCCATCGAGGAGCTGCCGTCGATGGGCTTTACAATGACCGGCCCCTCCCATGCGCCCCAACCAGATACCGGCATACATGGAGCGCTGCGGGGGACATCGAAGCCATGCGCGCGAAGCAGACCGGCCGTGCGCAGCTTGTCGCGGCAAACGCCAACCGCTTCGGGAGCACTTATGCATATGCGCACCCCTTGCGCGGCAAAGCACGGCGCGGCCTGGGCCAGCGCGACCAGTTCGGTGTCGATCGTGGGAACAACAAGGCTCACTCCCTCGCGCAGGCATATTTCCAAAAGCCGCTCCGCATAGTCCGGCGCAAGGCAGGGCGGAAGGACAAAGGCACCGTCAGCCTCGTGGCAGGCAGCGCTCATTGCAGGCTGCATGTCCGAGGCCAGAATTGTAAGCTCAACGTCAAGCTCCGCCGCCGACTGGCGAAAGCAGTTCAACAGCTCCACCCTGCGCCCGGCGGAGCTTAACAACATGCGCATCCTGACTTTCTCTCCTTCTAACATACATCAAGGACAACGACGGAACCTTGTCTCGTCACGCTATATCAGCTCCACCGCATCAGTCCATCATTTCGCGCCCTGATAATCGTTGCCGCCGGGCGCAAAGCCAGCAGTATCATGTAGCTTTGCCAAGCTCATGAAGCTCATTTCCCTAATAATCCTCTTCGCCGCTCTGGCCGCCATTCCTCTGGTGCAGCTTGTCCGACCAGATGCAGCCGCGGCGGAGGACATCCCGATGCCCGACCTCATGGCGCTTTCCCCATCCGAAGAGGGCTGGAAAGTGGAAGATCTGCCCCTTGGCGACACCGAGTCGCTCAACACCACCGCGCTCAAGATGCTGCGCATGGACGGCTTCATACAGCGCCGCTACACAAGGGGAGCAGACGAACTGACCCTGTATGTTGCCTACTGGAAGCCGGGCACTATGGACACCCGCCTTGTGGCCTCGCACACGCCGGACCGCTGCTGGGTGGAGAACGGCTGGAGCTGCCCTCTATTGCGCAACGCCCAGACCCTGGAGATGCCGGAGATGGAGGTGCAGCCAGCGCAGTACCGGGTGTTCCGAATGAACGGACGCGATGTCACGGTGTATTACTGGCTGATGGTCAACGGAGAACGCTACGAGTTCGGCGACCGCATGAACCGCTACCCCAATCCCCTCATGTTCATCAGGGACTTTATCCGCGAGATGGCGCGCGGCAGGCCCGAGCACTACTTTGTGCGCATAAGCAGCAACATGGACGCTGAGCGCCTGCGCAGGCTGCCCCTGTTCATAGAAACTATGAAAGGACTGGAAAAGACAGGCATAAGCAAGGCGGCGGACTGAGACTCTCACACTCCCACACTGCCCCACATGAGGCATACAGTTAAAAGGCTGTTCGACATTGCGCTGTCCGCATCCGCACTCGCGGTGTTGGCCCTGCCCCTGCTCACCATATACCTAATCGTTCGCATATGGCTCGGCGCTCCGGCACTATTTGTGCAGGAAAGGCCCGGCATGAAGGGCAGGGTATTCAGGCTAGTAAAGTTCCGCACGATGACGGATGCGCGCGACGCCTCGGGCAATCTCCTGCCAGACAAAGAGCGTATACACCCATTGGGCAACTTCCTGCGCTCGACTAGCCTCGACGAGCTGCCGGAGCTTTGGAACGTGCTGCGGGGGGACATGAGCATCGTGGGTCCCCGGCCCCTGCTTGTGCAGTATCTGCCCCTTTACAACGAAAGGCAGGCGCGAAGGCACGAGGTAAGGCCGGGCCTCACGGGGCTTGCACAGGTGAAGGGGCGCAATGCCCTGTCGTGGGAGGAGCGTTTTGAACTGGATGTTTACTATGTCGAACATCAGTCTTTGCTGCTGGACCTGAAGATCATCCTGCTGACCATTCATACCGTCTTTTCACGAAATGGTATCAGCGGGGAAGGCAGCGTGACGATGCCCCATTTCACTGGCACTCGCAAAGACGCCCTTCCGCCCAAGCCACTCCCATAGCATTCCCACTGTGAACGAAAAACGCATTTTCCTCTCCCCCCCGCATCTGTCTGCCGGCACAGCCCAGACTGTCTGCGACGTTCTCGCGAGCAACTACGTGGCATATCCCGGACAGTACATCACGCAGTTTGAACAGATGATGAGGGACTATACGGGGGCCGGTCACGCGGCGGCAACGGCCTGTGGCACGGCGGCATTGCACCTGTCGCTGCTGTCTCTTGGAATCGGCCCCGGCGACATCGTCCTTACCTCTGACTTCACCTTCGTAGGCTCTGCAAACCCCATTGCATATTGCGGCGCCCAGCC
This sequence comes from Puniceicoccales bacterium Verruco_02, assembly GCA_001604585.1. Classification (GTDB taxonomy): domain Bacteria; phylum Verrucomicrobiota; class Verrucomicrobiia; order Opitutales; family Oceanipulchritudinaceae; genus Verruco-01. The sequence continues at coordinate 67,527 of LVBW01000024.1, forward strand.
CGTGTTTATCGACAGCGAGCCGCGCACCTGGAACATGGACCCAGCCCTGCTGCGCGAGGCGGTGGATAAATACATAAAGCTCGGGAAAAGACCCAAGGCCGTGCTGCTTGTCCACATCTATGGGCTACCCGCAGACTTGGACCCAATCGTTGAAATCTGCCGAGAATACGACATCCCCCTCATCGAAGACGCCAGCGAAGCGCTCGGCACCTTCTACAAAGGCCGTCACGTGGGCAACGACGGCATCATTGGCGCATATTCCTTCAACGGGAACAAGATGATCACAACCGGGGGCGGCGGCATGGTGGTCTCGGCTGACAAGGCGAGGATAGACGCGATGGTGCATCTTGCCACTCAGGCCAGAGACCCAGCCCCCTATTACCTGCATACAAAGCGCGGCTACAACTACCGAATGAGCAACATCCTTGCCGGAGTCGGCGTAAGCCAGATGCGGGCTCTGGAGGAAAGGGTGCTGGCGCGAAGGACCATATTCTCCCACTACCGCGAACGCATCGGCAGGCTGGAAGGCGTTTCGATGATGCCCGACTGCGAGGGCTTTGCCCGCCCCTCTTACTGGCTAAGCTGCATCAGACTGGACAGGTCCTTCGGCCTTGGCAGGCCGGAGATAATACGTCAGGCGCTGGAGCGGGAAAACATTGAGACGCGCCGAACCTGCAAGCCCATGCACACCCAGCCCCTCTTCAAGGACTGCCCGGTTTTCGGCGGCAGCTTCGACGTGGAACTCTTCGACTACGGCCTTTGCCTGCCTTCCGGCTCGGCCATGAGCGTGGAAGATTTGGACCGGGTCTGTGACGCGCTGGAAAGGGCGATCGAAGGGATGAGTTCCGCCCCAAAACTCCTGCATATATCCGCTGTTCCTCCCGCACCATCTTCGGCATCCAAACGCGCTCATGCGGCAATAAGCGTCAACAAGGCAGAGCACCCTGCGGAAAGGTCCGCAATCCGCGAGAAAGTGGAGCAGGAACTGGCTTGGGCGCTTGGTCACCCCCGGCCCATCGCAATCCTAAGTTGTTCCGCCCGCGAAGGTGCGCCATTCAGCGTCACCCCAAGGCGCAAGGCACTAGGCTTCGACTGTATAGGGTTCATGTTTTCCGATGCCTCAGCCCTTGGCGAAGTACTGCCGCTACTTGACGGCAAACTTGAGGCCCTGTTAGTCGATGTGGAGGAAAAAAAGCCGCTCAACCTGCTGAAAGCTGTCACGGAACTGGCCCCGCACAGCCGAATAGTCCCCTGCAAACCCAACGATGCCACAGTGGAAGGAGCCGACCAGCTCCTGCTTCGCAAGCTGGGCAGGAACCTCTCGGGCAAATCCATAGCGATTGCAGGCACGGGCAACCTCGGCTCCAAGCTGGCGCTTCGCCTGGCCGAGCGCGGAGCGAGTGTTAGCATGTTCTCGCGCAATGTGGAAAAGTGCCGCGAACTGGCCAGCGCCCTGTCGCTCATCCTGCCAACATACTGCACGGGAAGTCTGAACGCTGTTGGCAGTGCGCACGAACTGCCAGCCGGACAGAGCGATGCATTGATAAGCTGCGCTTCGGCAAGAGGGGTGATCGGCTCGGACCAACTTGCATTCCTGCGCGACAATGCCCTTGTAATCGATGCGGGCATAGACAATTTCCGCCCCGACTTCTTTGAAGAAGCCGCCCGGCGCAGGCTCGAATGCTACCGGCTGGACACCCGCATAGGCTTCCCATACCTGCTGATGCAACTGCTGGACTATTTCGACCACTTTTTCGGCAAAGTCTGTGCCAGCACGACTTGGGATAACATACACATCGTCTCTGGCGGCTGCCTAGGGCCACGCGGATCGGTAATCGTGGACAACTGCTCTGCCCCCACCCAAATCATCGGCCTTGCCAACGGCACCGGAGGCATCCTTCGCGAGGGCGAGGCCAGCGAGGCCGAACTAGCAATACTTTCATACGCAAGAACACATGTTGGACAAACTTCTTAAGCGCCTTCTGGATATAGCGGGCAGCCTCGGCATACTGCTTTGCATATCGCCCCTACTACTCGCCCTGACGCTGATGGTGCTCCTGCGCGACGGACGCCCCGTGCTCTTCCGCCAGCGCCGCGTGGGCCTCAACGGCGAGCCGTTCCAGATACTGAAATTCCGCACGATGATACCCCAAGAGAAGCAGAAGCCGAGCGTGTACGCCAACGAAAGCTGGAAAGACGGGGTGCCGGACCACTTCGTGTTCAAAAGCAGCGGAACAAACCCGAACGTAACCCGCAACGGCGCCTTCCTGCGCAAGTACAGCCTCGACGAGCTGCCGCAGTTTTTCAACGTCCTAGGCGGCTCGATGAGCCTTGTCGGCCCAAGGCCCGAAATCCCCGCCATTGCCGACTATTACAACCAAAGCCAGCGCCGCCGCCTGAAAGTGAAACCGGGCATAACAGGCTGGGCACAGGTCAACGGGCGCAGCGACATGAACAACGGGCGCAAGATGGAGCTGGACGCCTGGTATGTGGAACACTGGTCCATATGGCTGGACGTACGCATTCTCTTCACCACCTTCTTGCAGGCTATCCGGGGAAAGGGCGCGTTCTAAGAATACGCCACGCGTCCACCGGCCCTTGCAACAATCGCCCCCGCCCGCCTGTTATAACCCTTTGACATGAAAGCTTCACAATCCTCCGCCCAGCGCCGCCGCAGGCGCAGCCGCTCCGGCTTCACGCTGCTGGAAATCCTGCTCGCCATCGCGCTCATGATCGTCATCGCGGGCGTCATGGGCGTCGGCTTTGGCAACCTTTTTGAAAAGAATCAGGCCAACGCAGCCGACATGTTCGTGCGCCACGGCGTGAAGGCCAACCTGACCCAGTACCGCATGGACATGGGCAGCTACCCAAGCACCGCCGACGGACTGGCCGTGCTGCTGGAGGCCCCGGCTGGCGAAAAGGCCCGGCGCTGGAAAGGCCCCTATGCCGACGAGCTTCCCGACGACCCCTGGGGCAACCCCTACCAGTACGCCTATCCGGGCACGCGCAACAAGACCGGCTACGACCTCTGGAGCCTAGGGCCGGACGGCATCCCGAGCGACGACGACATAGGCAACTGGTAGCCCCACCGCCCGCCCTTCAAAAATGTGGACACAGGGGCTGCCTGCGGGCAGTCTGCACTGCCGTGGCAAAGAAGACACACAAGGCCGAAGAACCCAGTTTTGAACAGGCCCTGAAGGGACTGGAGGACATCGTGGCCGCAATGGAGCGGGGCGATGTGCCGCTGGCCGAACTGGTGGCCAAGTATGCGGAGGCAAGTGCCCTGCTCGCCCGTTGCCGCGCCTGTCTAGACGATGCGGCCCTGACTGTCGAAAGGCTGCGCAGCGATGGCGGAAAGCTCTCCTGCGTGCCTATGGAAGGGACTTCATCCACGGAAGCTCTGGACTGAAGGCCCGGCTCTGTGCATGAATGGGCGCTTCCACCCGAACGGGTATCTTCGCACGATGCAATTTCTCGACTCCATACATGGCCCGGCCGACATCAAGGCTCTGGGCGAAGAACAGCTAAAGGCTCTGGCTGCCGAAATCCGCGCGCGCATTATAGAGGTGACGAGCGTAAACGGTGGTCACATAGGCCCGAATCTGGGGGTAGTCGAGCTGACGCTGGCCCTGCACCGGCTCTTCGACAGCCCCAAGGACCAGTTCGTGTTCGACGTGTCCCATCAGGCCTACGTCCACAAATTGCTCACGGGGCGCAACGGACCCGAATTTGACAAAATCCGCCTTAGCGAGGGCCTCTGCGGCTTCATGAGCCGTGCCGAGAGCGAGCACGACGCCTTTGGCGCCGGGCACGCCGGCACCGCCCTTTCCGCGGCTCTTGGCATGGCAGTGGCCAGGGACATGAAGGACGAGGACAGCCACGTCGTGGCCGTTGTCGGCGACGCGGCCTTCACCTGCGGCATCACGATGGAGGCCCTGAACAACGTCGCGGAAAAAACGCGCCGCCTCATCATCATCCTCAACGACAACAAGTGGTCGATAGACCGCAACGTGGGGGCGATGGCCTCGTATTTCAACGAGCTAATAACTACGCCGATGTACACGCGTCTGGACAGGCAGCTCGGGCGCTGGCTCTCGCGCAGTGCTCTTGGCAGGGGCGTGTTGCGCGTGGCGAGCAAGTGGAAGAAGGGGACCAAGGATTTTCTCGTCTCTTCCAGCCTCTTCGAGACCTACGGGGTGCGCTACCTTGGCCCGATAGACGGGCACGACATCGCAAGACTGGAACGGTACCTAGCCTATGCCAAGGGCTGTGACCAGCCAGTGCTCCTGCACGTAATAACCAAGAAGGGCAAGGGCTACGAACCGGCGCTCGCCTCGCCCGAGCAGTTCCACGGGATGCCGCCTTTTGACAAGTTCACCGGGCGGGGCGAGAGCAAGGCCGGTGGCCCGCCGAGCTATCAGGACGCATTTGGCCGTGCCCTGTTGCGCTTTGCCGAGGACGACGAGAACATCGTGGGCATCACAGCGGCCATGCCTCCGGGCACGGGCCTGGTACACCTGCGAGAGAAGCGCCCCGGCCAGTACTTCGACGTCGGCATTGCCGAGGAACACGCCGTGATTTTCGCCGCCGGCATGGCAACGCGGGGCATGAGGCCGGTCGTGGCCATATACTCGACCTTCCTGCAAAGGGCTTTCGACTGCGTGATGCACGATGTCTGCCTTCAGAAGCTGCCCGTAGTGTTCTGCATGGACAGGGCGGGCCTTTCGCCCAACGACGGACCGACGCATCATGGCCTATTCGACATTTCCTTCCTTCGCAGTCTGCCAAACGCTGTCATAATGCAGCCGCGCGACGAGGACGAGCTTACCGACATGCTCTGGACAGGCCTGCACCTTGAGCAGCCTTCCTTCATTCGTTACCCCAAGGGCAGCGGCACGGGGCGCGGCATAAAGGAGAAGGCGGAGCTGTTGGGTGTTGGCCGGGCTGAGATTCTGCGCGAGGGCCGCGATGTGCAGTTCTGGGCGCTGGGGCCTTGGCTGGAAAGCGCCCTGAAGCTGGCCGAGCGGGTGGAGAAGGAGCTGGGTCTATCGGCAGGAGTGGTCAATCCGCGCTTCATCAAGCCCATAGACGGGGCACTGCTACGCACACAGGCAGAGGCGGGCGCGAGGCTCTTTGTGACGATGGAGGACCATCAGAAGATGGGCGGCTTTGGCGCGGCGCTGCTTGAGGAGCTGGCGAACGCAGACCTGCACACGGCTGCGTTGAACATTGGCTGGCCGGACTGTTTCATCCCGCACGCAAGCAGCGTAGAGGAGCTGCGCGAGCGTTTCGGCCTGGGCGAAGAGGCGCTTTTCGAAGCTATACGCCGGAAACTGGCAAGGTTCTAGCCCTGCGGATACATTGCCCTGAGCGCCTCTGCGAGCATCCGCACCCCGGCCCCCGTAGCTCCGGCGTCTATATGCGGCAGGGCCGTGTCAGGCATTCCGCTGCCGCCTATGTCGATATGCGCCCAGCGGCCCTCGCCCTTGAAGTGCTCCAAAAAGGCCGCTCCCTTGCTCGCTCCACCCCAGCGACTGGAACCAATGTTGCGAAGGTCGGCAATCCTCCCCTCCATCTCCTTTGAAAACTCCCGCCCAAGGGGCAGACGCCAGCAGAGGTCTCCACTGCGCTCTCCGGCACGGAAAATGGTCTCGGCAAGCTCGTCGTCATCGGAGAAAAGGCCCGCCCTGTGCATTCCGAGCGCCACACAGACAGCGCCCGTAAGCGTGCCGATGTCTAGGGTAAGGTCCGGTTGGAAGCGCCGCGTAACGTAGGCCAACCCCTCCGCCAGCAAGAGGCGGCCCTCGGCATCGGTATCGCCTATCTCCACAGTCTTGCCCCCGTACAGGGTTATGACATCCGAGGGGCGGCAGGCGTTGTTGCCGGGCATGTTCTCTGCGGCACAGACAGCCACTATCATGTTGACGGGCACCTTGAGCAGGGTGACAGCCTCCAACAGGCCCAGCGCGGCCAGCCCGCCCATCTTGTCGAACTTCATCTCCTCAAGATCTTTGCCGGGCTTAATGCAGATGCCTCCGCTGTCGAAAGTCACGGCCTTGCCCACCACGGCCACGGTGGGGAAGGCAGGGTCCAGCTCCCGCTCAAGCAGTATGAAGCGAGGGGGATTGGCAGATCCTCCGCCCACGGCCAGATGTCCGGCAAAGCCTTCGCCAGCAAGGTCGTACTCATCCCAGATGCGAAGGCAGGCACCCGTGCGGCGCACATAGTCCTCGGCCTTGCTCGCAAGAACTGCTGGCGTAAGCATGTTGGGCGGCATGTTGCCAAGGTCGCGCACCCTGTTGACCGCCTCTGCCAAGGCCGCGCCTTCAGAGGCCCAGAGCCGCTCCTGCGCGTCGAGACCGGGCAGGGAAAGCTGCCCAAGCCCGCGCGGCGCGCTCCCGGCTCCGCTCTTGTATCCGGCAAAGCTGTACGCGCCGATTATCGCCCCTTCGACAATGGCCTTGGCAAAGCCGCTGTAAGGCCCGGCTATGATACAGATGCACTCAAACCCTGCCGCCACGAGGCCGCGCGCCGCTGTCCCGGCAGCCCGGCGCAGCTCGTCCTCACCCAGTCCCGTATCAGAGCCAAGACCCGCCCATGCAAGGACGCGTCCGGACTCCCTCAATAGGGCAAGGCTGCCCTCCTGCCCCGAGAATTCGCGCTGCGGCAGCCCGCTTTTTTCCCCTGCCTGCGACACTGTGCAGAACTGGAGCCTTACAAAGGATGGGGCCTCGTCAAATAGGAGTTCCATATGCGGCAGAGGGAGAGTAGGTGGACTTTCGGAGCCGGTCCGCTTCAGAGGGCCATTAGAAGCTCATGCCCAGACCGATGCGGAAGCTGTGCTGACTGGCCTTGGCACCAACGCCGACGGCACCGTCGTAGTCATACACGTATTCGAGGTTCATCGAGAGGTTCTCCATGAACTTGTTCTGGAATACGGCTGCGAAGTGGTAGCTGGGGTCGGCATCGCCCGTTACCGGAAACATGGCCGAGGCCTCCTGACGCACGTTCACGGTGTCGGTCCACTTGTACACGATTTCCTCGAACAGCGTGGGCGCACAGGACACATCCTGAGCATCGCCGTCGAGCACGGTGTACTGGGCTGTGATGGAGGAGGTCGTGTTGATGCTGAGCCTGTCGCTCTGGTATAGGCGCCAACCGATACCGGCGGACTGGCGGATGTCGTGGTCTATGCCCTTGACCCTTGCGAACATGTACTGGCTGTCGCTCTGGAAGAACATCAGCTTGGATATGTCGTGGCGGTAGCGGGCCAGAGCCTTGAAGCGGTTGCGCGTCACATTGTCCACGCCGTTGGTCTCGGTAACTTCGTATTCCTGCGTCACTTCAAAGCGCAGGCTGCTCTTTGTCCACTTGCGCTCGCTGTTGAAGGCCACGTTGGTATTGCGCGAGTTGGTCTGGCCGGTGAGAAGGCTCAGCGAAAGAGACAGGTTACTCTTCCACTCGTCCCACACGTTCATGTAGTTGAGAAATGCGGCCGTGGCCGAGCGCAAGCCGTTCATATCGGGCAAGAGCCTGCTGTCGAACGGCACCGGTGCCGGTGCGGGCGCTGGAGGCGGAGGCGGCGGGGGTGGTGGCGTCGCCGCGACTTCCTGCTTGTCGATCGACTTGAGCGAAGAAACTGGCAGGGCCAGAGTCCCGACAATGGGGCTTTTGATGTGCAGAAACTCGGCATCGCGGGAGATTATCTCACCGCTTATGCGGTCCCCGTTGAGCAGCTCCACCACGGCGCCGTGCAAGGGGGTTAGCACGAGAAAGGAAGCAAACAGGCAGGGGATATATAATTTATTCATGGTCAATTATTTGCATAGTTCGCGCCTACAAGTTGGCCCACCTGTTGGCGCGCCCCGGGCGACCCCTATCGGACAGGCCCGCGCGGACTATGTTCAGTGAAGCCTTAGTGGAGGGGACTTGGCAAGTCTGGCGCACAGTTTTTCCGTTCCGCAAAGTGAGTTAATTCGGTGTTTACGTTATTATGGAACTTGCGTCCGCGCGAGAGGTCGTTAATTTTTCCTATCGGAGGACTTAACATGAAAAGCTCACTACTAGCTCTGATTGCGCTGATTACCCCCCTCGCGGCCTCAGCCGCTGTGAACATCGAGTGGAAAAACCCCGAAGGCTACAGGGACGCCTATTCCAGCTCCATAAAGTCCGAAAAGAGCCGTCAGCTCGTCCTTGACGAGCTGCAAAAGTTCATCGTCCAACAGGCATCGGCCCGCCTCAAGGAAGGGCAGACGCTTAAAATTGTCGTTACAGATGTGGACTTGGCCGGTGAATACGAACCCTGGACCGAGCAAAGGGACGTTCGCGTTGTACGCGGCAGTTACTTTGCACGCATCAGCTTCGACTACGAACTTAGCGATGAGAGCGGCAAGATACTTAAGAGCGGTTCCGAAAAGCTCGTGAACAACCTGATGATTGCTCCGTCCATGCCCGACCGCAACGAGATCGCCCCCTATCTGCGCGACTCGCTCCGCAGCTGGGTGAGGAACACCATCTAGTCGACACAGCGCAGCGCGCGGACCGCAATCCGCCTGTGATATGCTACATTTCCGGGGGTCCCGCGAGCTGGCTCGCGGGACTCTCTTCATTTACACATCATTCACGAAGAAGGCTTGCAAGACGGCCCGCAAAGTGGAGCATATGACTCTCTCATGCGCCTGACATTTGAAAACAGAGTGGCACTTGTTACCGGTGCCGGACGCGGTATCGGCAGGGCAATCGCCCTCTCCCTCGCTGCCGAGGGCGTGCATGTAGTCTGCGTATCGCGCAGCGAGTCCACCTGCGCTGCCGTGGCTGCGGAGATTAACGCATCCGGGGGCAAGGCAGAGGCGCTGGCTCTCGACGTTGGCGACGCCACCGCCGTGGCCGCTGCGGGCAAGGAGCTGTTGGAGCGCCTTGGCCATGTGGACATACTTGTCAACAACGCGGGCATAACCAAGGACGGCCTGCTCCTGCGCATGGAAGACGCCTCCTGGGAGGACGTTCTGCGCACGAACCTATCGAGCTGCTTTTACTGGACCAAGGCCCTTGCCTACGGCATGGCGCGCAAGCGCTGGGGGCGCATCGTCAACATGACAAGCGTCTCGGGCCTTGCCGGCAACGCCGGGCAGGCCAACTACGCAGCGTCCAAGGCGGGCATTCTCGGCCTTACAAAGAGCGTGGCGCGGGAATTTGCCTCGCGCAACATCACCTGCAACGCAGTGGCTCCCGGCTTTATCGAAACAGACATGACAGGCGCCCTCACCGAGGAGCAAAAGAAGGCAGCCCTCGCCAATGTGCCCCTCAAAAGGCTGGGCCGTCCCGAAGAGATCGCCAACATAACGACCTACCTGTGCAGCGAAGAAGCCGGCTATATCACCGGGCAGGTTTTTACGGTTGACGGCGGCATGGTCATGTGATGCATCTACCCCCTGAATATCGACGAACAATCGGTCAAAATAACATGTCGGACAATAGTATTGAAGATCGCGTAAAGAAGGTCGTTGTCGACCAGCTCAACGTCACCGCAGACAAACTCACTCCCACGGTCCGCTTTGTGGACGATCTGGGTGCTGACTCTTTGGACCAGGTGGAACTCATCATGGCCCTCGAAGAAGAGTTCAAGCCCGAGCTTGCAGGCGAGGACATCCCCGAAGCCGATGCGGAAAAGCTCCAGACTTTCGGCTCTGTTGTTGATTACATCAAGGCCAAGGTTGGTTAATCGCCTCCAAGGCGTTTGACCATCTGTATTAACCCCTTACAACAACCGCCTCCGCAGGCGGTTTTGTTTTGTCGATGCAAAAAAGCCAGTATCCCAGAATAGTCATCACAGGAATGGGACTCATCACTGCCCTCGGGCAGGATGCCGACACTTTCTTCGGGAATCTTCTCGAAGGAAAGAGCGGCATAAGCGCCCTAACCCGTTTCGACGTCAGCGCCTTGCCCTGCAAGGTCGCGGGCGAGATCAACGACTTCGACCCGGCCCAGTACATGGACCCGAAGGAGGCCAAGCGCAGCGACCGCTACACGCAGTTCGCCGTCGCAGCCTCCAAGCTGGCTGTGAAGGATGCCGCGCTCGATCTTGACAAGGCCGACCGCGACCGCGTCGGCGTTATAGTGGGCAGCGGCATTGGCGGCATGGAGACAATCGAGCAGCAGGCCATGAAGCTCTTTTCGAGCGGGCCTCGCCGCGTCTCCCCCCTGATGATCCCGATGCTCATCTCCAACATGGCATCGGGTTCGGTCGCCATAGAGCTACAAGTGCGCGGGCCAAACTACGGCATCGTAAGCGCCTGCGCCACGGCCAGCCATGCCATGGGCGACGCCATGCGAATGCTCCGCCTTGGCGAGGCAGACGTAGTCATAGCAGGTGGCAGCGAGGCCGCACTCACGCAGCTCGGCTTTGCGGGCTTCTGCAACATGAAGGCCATGTCCACCGAGTACAACGACACCCCGACGAAGGCCAGCCGCCCGTTCGACAAGAACCGCGACGGCTTCGTCATGGGCGAAGGCGCGGGAATGCTCGTCATGGAAACCCTCGACCACGCACTGGCACGGGGAGCAAAGATATACGCCGAGGTGATCGGCCACGCCGCCACCTGCGACGCCTACCACATCACAGCCCCAGACCCCGAGGGCCACGGCCTTGTGCTATGCCTCAAGAACGCCCTCAAGGACGCCGGGATAAGCCCCGAGGACGTGGACTATATCAATGCCCACGGCACCTCCACACCCTACAACGACAGCGGCGAGACACGCTCCATCAAGAAAGCCTTCGGCGAACACGCCTACAAGCTCAAGATAAGCTCCACAAAGAGCATGACAGGGCACCTTCTGGGTGCCGCAGGCGCCATCGAGGCCATAGCGGCCATCAAGGCTATGATCACGGGCTGGATACCGCCCACGATCAACTACGAAACGCCCGACCCGGACTGCGACCTAGACTACGTGCCCAACGTGAAACAGCTGGCGGAGCTGGACGTAGTGATGAGCACGAACCTGGGCTTTGGCGGACACAACGCGGCCGTTGTATTCCGCAAATACAAGGGATAGTCCCCCATTGAACAAGCTGCCCTCCACAGACAGGCAGCCAACGAAAAGCGCGCCCCCGGCAAAAGGTGGCGCGCTTTGTCGTTGGAACGCTACCTAGAGCATTTTCCAGTTAAATGGCGCGGTCAGGCGAGCTGCTGGGAAAGAAGACGGCAAGGCTTTGCAGACAGGGCTGGGCCAAGGCCCTGCCCGTCTGCGAAACGCAGCCGAAACTTTTCCAGCAAGTCGTTCCAGAAACAAGGTTCGCGCCGCGGACCTTGCGTGACTGCGCAAGATAACTGGAAAATGCTCTAGCCCACGCTGCCGTCTTTGCGGTGATGCAGGCCGATGCGGTTACCGAAGGGGTCCAGAACGCCACCCATCTCACAGACTGGCGAATCCACCGGGCCAAACAGCACCGTCACGCCCTTTTCCTTCAGTTCCAGAAGCGCATCGTGAACATTGGGCACGGCTATAAACACCATGCCACCGGGAGAAGGCTCCCTCCCCTCGACCTTCAGAGGGTTGTAAATGGAGAGCGTAGTCTGCCTGAGGTCAAACTCGGCAAACTGAAACTCGTCCATGCGCCATGTCAGCTCCAGACCTAGCACGTTCTGGTAAAAGTCCACTGCCTTGTCCAGGTCCGACACCTCGTAACAGACAAAATCGGTTCCGTTGATTTGCATATCAGTAATAGGTTTGTTGGTGAACCTTTGTATATCTACGCAAAGCATCACCCTTTGCAAGCCAATTTGACAGCATAGCTCCGATATTTCAAACTCGGCACCGAATCATGCCGCACCCCCTGCTACACAAGCACTCTACCTTCGGAGATTTGCGGCCTTTCCGCCAATGAGTTCCATTTATGGACGAAAGCCTGCGCACTGTCCGCAAAGAGCGGGCTGACTTCCCAGTTGAACGGCGTCGCCCCGTCCTCGCCGACAGGCAGAGCCACACATGCGGCCCTTGCCCAGCGCACCCATTGCCGAAGCTGATCCCTGCGACAGGAGGCCGGGCTATCGACTCCCTCGGCATTCTTTATGGGCGAAAACTCATCCCCGCGCCTGCCTTCGATAATCACAGGGCGCTCTGCAAAAGGAAGGGCGTCGAACACGAACATCTCGAACTTGAAGCCGTTGGGCCGCTCGGGCTTCACATGAGCGCCGCCCTCATCCACATAGGCAATCTTCTTGTGCGCAAGGTGGAAGGGCAGGCGCCCCGCACCCGTGCCGCCAAGACGCTCGACAAAGGCGAGGTCGAAAATGTGAATGGCCACCGAACCCGCGCAAAAGCGCAGCTCCCCGGCCTCGTTGCGCTCCTCCTGCAAGCTCGCCGGCAGGTCGGAGTATTCGATCACGGTCTGCCGCCCGTTGAGCACACAGAAATGCCCAACCTTCTCCAACGCATAGGCCTTGGGAATCATCTTGCTGGACATCTCCGAGGCGTTCATGGCGTGGAAGCCGACGAAGGCCGGGTCAATAATCTGCACAAGAGGGTTATCCACCTGCCAGTAGCTGATCATGTCCACGCCCCGCCCGCGAAGCTGCCTTGCCGCGCCGCTTGTAACGACGGCCCTCAGCGAGCCGCCGTGCCCGTTGGGACTCATGGCGATGGAGCCGGGTGCATCGAGCAGAATCCTGCCCTGCGAATCCACGGCTGGCATCCGCCCCTGCTGAAAGAAGATGACATCCTCGCGAGGCAGGCCGAAGAAGGCATTGTCCTCAAAGAACTTCCGCGTCGCGGCGTCGTTGAGGCTGCTCGTCATTATGAGCCAGGGGATCGACCTGCCGTACCTTGCCGAAGCGGCACGCAGCTTCTCGGCAAAGACCTGAAAAAGCGAGGCACCGCGCACAGGCGTGGCCGGGTAGCAGCCCTTCGGCCCCTCGTAGCCAAGGCGCGTGCCCTGCCCGCCAGCGACGACGAACGCCGCCACGCGGCCCGCGCGGAGGGCCTCCTCGCCAACGCGGCGGGCCTTGTCCCAAAGGGCGGCATCCCCGCCATTCTCCGGCAGGGGGATGAAAGGCGCCGGTTCCAGCCCGGAAATGTCAAGGGCGGGGCCGCTGTGTGCAGCGCCCTCCTTAGGCAACAGACTCTGGCAAAGCCCGGACAGCTCGCCAAGGTCTATCTCCCGCGCCGCGGAAAAGAGCACCTCGCGCTCGGCGGGCAAAAGGCGCTCTAAAAAGCGGAAAACGTGCCCCTGACCGGCATTTTCAAACGCCGCTACCAGTTCCTGATCTGAAAGAGTGTCGCTCATCGGTATGTCCTCTGGGAGTGAAATTGGCCGCAAAGCCCCTCGCTGTTGAAGCAAAATATGTGCAGGCAAAGAGGCGCACGGTCAAGAAGATGGAAACTGGAACCATGCTGGATAAATAGGTGAACAGTTGAGCTAGTGCGGCACGCTGGGCGCTACGGCGTTGACTTGGGCAGGCTCCGGGTTTGATACTATGGCTCATGAACGTACTTGTCGTAGGCGGAGCGGGTTACATCGGCAGTCACTGTGTGCGTCAGCTCCAAGAGGCAGGGCACAGACCCGTGGTACTGGACAACATGAGCTACGGGCACCGCGACGCCGTGGCCGCAGACGTGCGCTTTTACGAAGGCGATCTAGGCGAGCGCGAGTTTGTGGCCGCCATTCTCCGCAAGGAGCAAATAGAGCTTGTCATGCACTTCGCAGCCTTCGCCTTCGTTGGCGAAAGCGTGCAGGAACCGCTCAAGTATTACGAAAACAACAGCGCAAAGCCCGTGCGGCTACTACAGGCGATGAAGGACTGCGGGGTGAACAAGTTCGTATTCTCCAGCACCTGCGCAACCTTCGGCATACCGCAGGAAATGCCCATCCACGAAGCACTCCCGCAGGCCCCGATTAACCCCTACGGGCAGACGAAACTCGACATGGAAAACATGCTCAAGTCCTGCGCAAGGGCCTACGGACTGTCCTTTGCCGCGTTTCGTTACTTCAACGCAGCAGGCGCCGCCGAAGACGGCAGCATTGGCGAAGACCACCGCCCGGAGACCCACCTTATCCCCCTGGCCATAGCCGCAGCCACCGGGCAGGGCAAGCCCCTGTCCGTCTTTGGCGACGACTACCCCACCCCGGACGGCACCTGCCTGCGCGACTACGTCCACGTTGACGACCTTTCCCGCGCCCACATCGCAGCATTTGACAAGCTCTCCACTCCCGGCACGGCCCTTTTCTACAACCTGGGCACGGGCACCCCGGCCAGCGTTCTGGAAATAATCCACGCGGTCGAGGAAGTGACGGGCCTCAAAGTCCCCTACACTATGGGCAAGCGCCGCGCTGGCGACCCGCCGGCCCTGTACGCGGACTCGCGCAAGGCTCTGGCAGAGCTAGGCTGGCAGATAAAGTTCCCGGAAGTGCGCGGAGTGATAGAAACAGCGTGGCAATGGCACAAGAGCCACCCCAACGGCTTCGCCAAATAATTGAGGCCAGAGAGGAGCGGCATTCACCCAAGATGGGGCCGAATAAACTCGCCCCAGTCTGCCCCCACCTTTCATGTGGCTTTTTTGCTCCATATGCGTATAATGGACAGCGTGAAACTACCCGAAATCATTCAAGGAGGCATGGGAGTGGCAGTGTCCAACTGGACTCTGGCCCGTGCCGTGGCATCGGCCGGACAGCTTGGCGTCGTGTCCTCGACGGGCATCGACACCGTGTTCATCCGCCGCCTTCAGGATGGCGACCCCGGCAGACACATGCGCCTTGCGCTGGACCACTTCCCCCTGCCGGAAATTTCGGAACGCATTTTAAAGAAGTACTTCCGCGAGGAGGGACGTGCCGAGGGCGAGCCTTACAAGTGCGCGCCAATGGGCAGCGTTGAAGGCTCGCGCGAGTGGGAGGAACTGCTGATGGCGGCCAACTTTGCCGAGGTCTTCCTGGCAAAGCTGGGGCACGCCCGCTCGGTGGGCATCAACTTGTTGGAGAAAATCCAGATTCCCACCCTGCCCTCGCTCTACGGAGCGGTGCTTGCCGGGGTGGACTACGTGCTGATGGGCGCTGGCATCCCCCGCGCCATTCCGGGCGTGCTCGACCGGCTCTCCAGCGGTGCCGAGGCCCTGCTGAAGCTGGACGTGAAGGGGGCGAGCGAGAACATCCTAAGCCGCTTCAACCCATCGCGCTATTTCCCGGATCATCTGCCGGAGCTTAAGCGCCCGCGCTTCCTTGGCATAATCACCTCGCACGTCCTCGCGCAGACCCTCGCCACCAAGGCCGACGGCTACGTTGACGGCTTTGTTGTCGAAGGGCCTACGGCAGGCGGGCACAACGCTCCGCCTCGCGGCGCGCTGCTTCTCGACGATAAGGGCGAGCCTATCTACGGCCCGCGCGACGAGCCGGACATTGCAAAGATACGGGATCTTGGCCGCCCCTTCTGGATGGCTGGATCCTATGGCACTCCCGAGGGTCTTGCCCTTGCCAAGGACATGGGGGCCGCAGGCGTGCAGGTCGGCACAGCCTTCGCCTTCTGCAACGAGAGCGGTATGCGCCCCGATGCCAAGAGCAGTATCATCGAAAGCTGCCGCAAAGGTATATCGCGCGTTTTCACGGACGTTCGTGCCTCCCCCACGGGCTTCCCCTTCAAGGTGTTCGACCTTGAGGGCACCATGAGCGAAGAGAGCGAGTACAAGGAGCGCCGCCGCGTGTGCGACCTTGGCTACCTGCGCCACGTTTTCAAGAAAGAGGACGGCAGCCTTGGTTATCGCTGCCCGGCAGAGCCTGTGGACGCCTACGTGCGCAAGGGCGGCGACATCGCCGACACCGAGGGGCGCAAGTGCCTGTGCAACGGCCTTCTGGCAACAATCGGCCTAGGCCAAAAGCGCAAGAGCGGGGACGAGAAGCCCATCGTGACAGTTGGCGACAGGGTTGCCGAAACCATTCAGGCCATAGCCGGAGAGCGCAGCAGCTACAGCGCGGCGGACGTGATCAACCACATCCGCGCCAAGGTCTGCGGCCAGCCAAAGGCGGAAAAGCAGGAACAGGCGGCAAGCACGGCTACAATTTTGCACGACGCAAGATGTTAGTAATTCCCCTGCGGGAATTGAGTCCATCACCACTTGCGAATATAGCGACTATTGCCAATATAGCGGTTACGGCTTGATTATTTGCCATTCATGCCGATACTTAATGGCATGCTGTCCACGAAGAACAACCGCATAGATCCATCAAATCTGGACCGCGGGGAACTGGAACGCTTGGGCGTGTATATCGACAGCGTACCAGAAACGGTGTCGCTCATCGGCCCAGATGGGAGACGAACTTTATTACCTCTGCCCATTTACCGCCAACTGATTAGGATGGTGGACGCACTGCGACGCGGATGTGCTGTTGCCATGCTGCCGGAGGATGAAACCTTCACCTCACAGGCGGCTGCAGACTTTCTCGGTATGTCGCGTCAATTCCTCGTCACTCTCTTGGACAAGAGAGAAATCCCTTACCACAGGGTCGGGGCACACAGACGGATATACTTCAAGGATCTGATGACATACAAGGAGAAGAGAGATCAGGAACGTTCCGACATACTTGACGAACTCGCCAGAGAGGTCGATGAGGCTGGAATGTACTTCCAGAAAGGCACTTCGGGAACGAAATCATGATCAAGGCAAACTTCAGCGTGGTTATTGACGCATGTGTACTTGCAAATTTTGCGGTTTGCGACTTGCTGCTGCGCCTCGCTGAAAGACCGACCCTGTACCAGCCCCGCTGGAGCGAGACCATTCTTGCGGAAACAAGGAGAACTCATGAGGACAAACTGCATTGGGAACACACCTTCCCGCATTCAGCAGGCAGATACTGGAAGAACTTGGTTACTGCCACTGAACATGACTGAATGGGGTTTTCGTAATTGCACGGGACGCCCTGCGGCGTTTTGATGCGCTTACCTGTATCATTCCATGCCCCAAGTATAAGCCATATGCACCATTTGCCATTGGTGCAGCCATCCCCGACGATGAAGCAGCTTCCCAACATCATCACCATGTCCCGGCTGGTATTTCTGGCCGTTATCGCGCTACTCTCCTTTGAGAGCTGGCCCGGCTGCGCCACACTGGTATTCCTGCTCTGCCTTGCGGCCAGCATATCCGACTGGCTCGACGGTTACATAGCCCGCCGCTGCGGCTATGTAACCAACTTTGGCAAGCTGATGGATGCCATTGCGGACAAGGTGATGGTGATAGGCCTGTTCCTTGTGCTGATTCTCAATGGTCTGCTCCACGATGGCTTCCCAATACTGCGAATTGTTGCATGGACCATATTCTGGGCCACCATACTGAGAGATCTGGTCATTACCGGCATCCGTATGCTGGCCGCACGCAAAGGCGTGGTCCTCGCAGCGGACAAAATGGGCAAGCGCAAGACCATATGGCAGAGCACGGCCATATGCGTGCTCTTCTTTGTGCCCGTCATCGAGCAAGACCTCGCCCCACTCCAACTGCCCGAACTATTCCGCGACTTTGTCTGGATTAACGGCATCCTGTATTTCCTTCTTGGAGGCATACTCACCATATCATCGGGCATAATCTACGTGTACCGCTACCTGCCACACCTCGGGCGGAAGGCCTCTTAGCCCGCTACGCTACACACTTGCGGAACCCAAAGTATGCGCGCCTCGCTCCCATTCATGTCCCACATGCCCGACTGGCTCGTGAAAGGAGCGGCCAGCGTGGGCGGCCTTGGCAACATAGGCCCAGCACCGGGAACCCTCGGCTCGATAGCAGGGACGATATTCTACGCCGTGGCGCTGATGAATACTTCGCCCGGCTTTGCCTTTGCCACGACGCTGTTCATGTTAGTGGTGGGAGTATTCATCTGCGACGAGGCCGAGATCCGCCTCAAACGGACCGACCCTGGCTGCGTGGTTTTGGACGAATTCGCGGCCATGCCCATCGTCTATGCAGGCATAGTCTGGCCAAACGGCCTAGTTGGAACCATCGCCGTACTAGTCGCGGGACTGTTCCTCTTTCGCGTGTTCGACATACTCAAGCCCCTTGGCATAGCACGCATCCAGGACCTTCCAGGCGGACTCGGAGTAATGGCCGACGACCTCGCAGCCGCCCTTGCAAGCTGCATAATCCTGCACGCAGGATTA
The DNA here is from genome assembly GCA_001604585.1 of Puniceicoccales bacterium Verruco_02. Lineage (GTDB taxonomy): Bacteria > Verrucomicrobiota > Verrucomicrobiia > Opitutales > Oceanipulchritudinaceae > Verruco-01. The sequence goes on from LVBW01000024.1 coordinate 85,655, forward strand.
GCCATAATTGCCATATTATGACCCATGCCCGCGTGACATATCTTGCATCTCCCACCCTAGATGTAAAAGAATTTACATCTTAGGCAAACACTGCATACTGAGCGGCTCATCCTGTGCCACCGAGTAAAACTCTCCCCCCGCCAACTGCTAAAGCTGGCATTCTGATATAGTATAACATTCCGCTGCCCGAAACGGCTTTGCCGCTTCCAGCAGCGCCTCCGGGGCACGGGCGAGGCATCATGAACAGACTGATCAAATCCATAACATTGGCATATGGACGGATTCCCACAGGCAGAGGCCTGGCTCTTGTAGCCTGCTACGGCTTGTTGCTGACCTGCGCCTACTACCTCTCATATCAGTTCCGTTTCGATTTCAACCCCGCAGAAAGTTACCGGAATATTTTCATCTCCACGCTCCTGCCAATCGTTGCGGCGGAGCTGCTCTTCCTCTACCTTTTCGGCCAGTTCTCCATACTGCTCAGCTACTTCCGCACGCCTGACCTGTACAGGCTGGCAATGGCGATGACGCTCAATACATCGCTGGAAATGATCGTATGGTATGCCAACGACAGAATTAAGCTAGGCCTGCCCGTGGTGCCTAGAGGCATCATATTGACCAACTTTGTATTGAGCATGGCCTTCCTATGCTCCTTTAGAATGTTCCTGCGCGTCCTGCGCGAGCGCGGCAGCTCCATCCCCAGCCTACCTGGCGAACTGAAGCGCGTGGCGATAATCGGCGCTGGCGACGTTGGCACCCAGCTTGCGGCGGAGATGCTAGCCCGCAGCTACATGAAGATGCGCCCGGTAATCTTCCTCGACGACGACAAGAAAAAGTGGCGCCGCTGCGTCCACGCAATACCCGTCGTGGGTTCCCCCGACGAGCTGCCAAGAATCAAAGACCACTACGGCATTGAGACCATAATCATCGCCATGCCCAGCGCATCCACCAAGAGGGTGCGCGACATAGTGGACATGGCCAACGAGCTGGGCGTGCAGGCACAGACGGTGCCCTCGATGGCGGAGCTGGCCAGCGGCAGCGTCATAACAAGCAAGATACGACAGGTGCAGATAGAAGACCTTCTGGGGCGCAAGGAGGTCGAGCTTGAGACAGAGAGCATCCGCTCGATGATAGCCGGGCATGTCGTCATGGTGACAGGAGCTGGCGGCAGCATAGGTAGCGAACTGGTCGCCCAAATAGCCTCTTACGCCCCAAGACGCATCGTTATGGTTGAACAGTCGGAAATAGGCATGTTCACCCTTGAGGAACGGCTGAAGGAACTGAAGCTGAACGACAAAGTGCTGCCCGTTGTGGCCGACATCTGCGACCTTGACCAACTGCGCCGCATATTCGAGGAACAGCGCCCGGAGCTGATATTCCACGCCGCTGCGTACAAGCACGTGCCCATAATGGAGCGCCAGCCCGCCACGGCCCTTACAAACAACAGCTTCGGCACGGCGGACCTCGCCGAGATGGCCAGCGAGTTCGCGGTGAAACGCTTTGTTCTCATATCCACGGACAAGGCCATCAACCCGACAAACGCCATGGGCGCCAGCAAGCGCATGGCGGAAATCTACATTCAGGCGCTCAACTCCAAGCCCGGCAACAGCACCCGCTTCATGGCCGTGCGCTTCGGCAACGTACTCAACAGCTCCGGCAGCGTCATCCCCACCTTCCGCAGGCAAATCGAACAAGGCGGCCCAATCACCGTCACCCACCCGGAGGTGACGCGCTACTTCATGACCATACCCGAAGCGGTGGGCCTAGTCCTACAGTGCGGCGTGCTTGGCGAAGGAGGCGAGATATTCGTTCTCAACATGGGCACCCCGGTGAAAATTGTGGACATGGCCCGTCAGATGATCCGCATGTCCGGACTGCGCCCGGATATAGACATAGAGATCAAGTTCGTGGGCCTGCGCCCCGGCGAAAAGCTCTACGAGGAACTGCGCCACAACAAGGAGCAACACGCCCCCACAAGGCACGAGCGAATCTTCCGTTTCACAAGCCAGACAAGCAGTTACGAAAGCGTGCGCAACATCTATGCCCGCATGAGGGCAAAGCTGCCAGAGCTTAAGGACGCCAACGCAGTACGCGCCCTGATCAAGCAGTACGTGCCCGAATACACTCCCTACGTTGACTAAAGGCGCAGGCACTCCAAATATCTCAAGCTGCACGCCATGCGGCTATCCAGCAGCTTTTTTCTTTACAAGGCTCGATCATTGGGCGAGAGTCACGGTTTTTCCACAATCAGGATATAGCGCGAACCATGGGTAATCTAAGAAAGAAACGCCGTCGCAAGATAGCACAGCACAAGCGCCGTAAACGCTCCCGCGCGAACCGCCACAAGAAGCGCCTCTGGGGCTAGGCTGTGTCCGTCGCGTCCACCCTTCCGACACGGGAGGGCGATCGCCACGACCTGCTGCCTGCGGCGTTCGCGCGCTGGAGAATTTCCGCAACACATCTACGGGTACCCGCCAAAACGGGTGCCCGTTTTTTGCGTACCCAAAGAACCTGCCCAATCGGATATTCGCCCTCTTCCAGTGCCTACACAGACGACAGAGCTGCCCTCAGAATGGCCTCTGTGCCCGCATCCGGCCCAAGTTTCTGGACGGCCTTCTGCACGGCCTTGTCAGCGGCATCCTGCTTGTAGCCCAGCGTAACTAGCGCGCTCACTGCATCCAGCACAGCCCCGCCCACGCGAAGCGGCTCCTCGCTCGCAACGGGCAACATTGCTCCTGCTCCGCCAGCGGACGCGGGCATGGTGGCAAGAGGCGCTGCAAATGCCTGCACCTTGTCCCGTAGCTCCACAACGAGGCGCTCGGCAGTCTTCTTGCCAATGCCGGGAGTGCGCGAGAGGGCGTTGACATCCCCGGCAGCCAGCGCGGAACAAAGCAGGGGCAGGGACATCTTGCTTAGCAGGGCAATGGCCGTGCGCGGCCCGATGCCACTGACCTTTTCCACGATCATGCGGAAAAAGTCCCTCTCCTCGCGCCGGGCAAAGCCGTACAGATCCTGCCCGTCCTCGCGGTAAACATCGTGGATGAACAGGCGCACCCTGCCACCAGTGGGCGGCACCTTTTCGGCAGTGGTCACGGGGACATGGACCTCGTAGCCCACGCCGCCGACATCAATTACAAGCGATAGAGGCGTAGCCTCCAGCACCTCGCCCTGAAGTACGGAAATCACGAGACAAGATTCGAGCACAAAGAAGCCCTCCGCGCAAGAACTGGCAGGGTGGGAATCAGCCCCCAATTCACGCGGCGGCATCGTCCCCCCATACGCGCAAAAAAGGGAATCGACCTTTTGCAGCCATGTGTGCATGAAGGATTCTCATGTACAGCCGCCTTCGTGCGCCATTGATAGCCATTGCCACCGTGCTGCTCTGCCTCTGCGCATACGGGGAAGGACAGGTCGTTGAGGAAATCGTCAGCGAACTGGGCAATGGGGGGCAGGGACGCGTCGGGTTGATGGCGCTAGTGGCCATCGGCACCCTTGCGAGCGAAGACCTTAGCTGCATCGCGGCCGGGCTGCTCGCCGCCAAGGGCCGGATGGACCCCGCCGACGCAGTGCTGGCCAGCTACATAGGAATATTTTCCGGTGACACGCTGATCTACTGGCTGGGCCGGATGTTCGGGGTGCCCCTTCTGCGCCGAGCGCCCTTCAAGTGGCTGCTCCGCGAAAGGGCCGTCCAAAGCGCGGAAAAGCATTTCGCAAGGCGCGGCGCCATAATCATCTTTCTATCCCGCTTTCTGCCCGGCAGCCGCTCTGCCACATGCTTTGCCGCCGGGGCCCTCAGCCAGAGCGCGCCACGCTTCATGCTGCTGTTCGCTATCGCAGCCCTTGCATGGACGCCCTTGCTAGTCCTAGGGACGATGGAAATCGGACGCGGGGCCATCGACCTATACGGAGCCTATGCCAAGTGGGCCTTGCCCGCCCTTGCCGCACTGGCAATTATGCTACTGCTCGCAACGCGGCTCGTACTGCCCCTTTTCACATGGCGGGGGCGCAGGCTGCTCCATTCGCGCTGGATGCGGCTGACGCACTGGGAATTCTGGCCCCTGTGCGTCACCATCTGGCCCATATTCTTTTACATACTCTACCTAGGCTTCATAAAATTCCGCCGCCCAACCCTGTTCACCCTTGCCAACCCCGGCATTGCACCGGACGGGGGCACCATAGGCGAGAGCAAGGCCGCGATATACCGCGCTCTGGCCGGGGCCGGAGAGGCGATACTGCCTTGGACCTTGGTACCGGCCAAGCTGGGCACCAAGGAGCGCATGGAGCAAGTGGAAGCATTCATGCGCGAAAAGGGCCTCGCCTACCCCATCGTGCTCAAGAGCGACGAAGGGCAACGCTCCCTTGGCGTCAAAATCATTCGCGACGAACGCTCAGCATGGCAGTATCTAAGCGCCATGCCCGGAGACACGATTGCGCAGGCCTACTGCCCGGGCAGGGAATACGGCATTTTCCACGTCCGTATGCCCGGCGAGGAACTTGGGCGCATCATTTCGCTTACCGAAAAGCACATAACATACGTAACGGGCAACGGGCTGGACACGCTCGAAACGCTGATTCTGGCCGACGCGCGCGCCGTATGCATGGCGCGCGCCTTCCTCAAACGCTTCGAGGAGCGCCTCAGCGAGGTGCCAGCCGACGGCGAGCGTGTGGAGCTGGTCGATATAGGTACGCACGCACAGGGCGCGCTGTTTACCGACGGGGCACGCTTGCAAACGCCAGAGATGCTCGCCGAGATCGCCCGCATCAGCAAATGCTTCGAGGGCTTCCACTTTGGCCGCTACGACCTGCGCTGCCCCTCGGAGGAGGACCTGAAGGCGGGCCGCAACTTCCGCGTCATAGAGCTTAACGGCGTCACAGGGCAATGCTCGCACGTCAACAACCCCGGTTACGACGTATTCTACATGTGGCGCACCATCATGGGCCAGTGGCGCATTGCCTTTGAAATCGGCGCTGCAAACGCCGCCCTCGGGATGCAGCCGATGGGCAAGATGGCCTTCATCCGGCACTGGAGGGCGGCCGTCCACAGGCAGGACCGCCTGCGCGAAAGCATGGCAAGGCCATCGGTATCGACAAAGCCGCTCCAGCCAAGCACATGCCCTTGCAAGAGTGCCCAATAGGGTGCAGATTGTAGGCGGAATGCCATCAAAGCAGGAAACGATTACCTTCAAGGCCGACTCTGAACTGGCGCGCCTGCTCTCGGTCATGCCCAACAAGTCGGAATTCATCCGCGGGGCCATACTCAACGCCATGGAAAACACCTGCCCTCTCTGTCAGGGCAGCGGCCTGATCAGCCCCCAGCAGAAGCAGCACTGGGAGGAATTCATGAGACATCACCACATCGAAAGATGCTCCGACTGCGACGCTGTACACATTGTTTGCAACGAGGGCGAAGGCTTGCAACACCAGTCCTGAGAAGGCCGCGGGCGGACCAAATACTCCCCGCCACAAGTCGCCCTTCCTCCCGCCATCGGCTTCCTCCACAAGTTCAAGGAAGTGGCAGGCGAAAGACTTTGGCCGCCTCTGTGCTAGCGCCCTCGGAAGTCAGCGCGCTAGCTTCGTCGAGAATACGATACAGAGCCTGTAGTGGACATCTGCTCGCCTATCCGGCCCTTGTAAAGGCGACAGCGCGTTTGCGGTCCACCGCATGTGTGTGCTAACTGTGTGGCGTCGGATGCTCTGCCTTGACCGGCAAGGCGGCAGACTCCGGCGCAATGCATATTTTGTAAACCATGCCATACTTTGACCACAACGCCACTTCTCCCCTGCGCGACTGTGCCCGCGATGAATGGTTGCGGGTGGAAGGCGGCTTGCGGGCCAATGCCTCCGCCCTATACCCATCGGCCCGCCGGGCTGCGCTGGAACTGACCCGTGCCCGTAGCCGGGCGGCAGCCCTCCTTGGAGTGGAGCCGGAAAGGGTGATTTTCACATCCGGCGCAACAGAGGCCGACAACGCCGTGCTGCGCCACTTCGCAAGGAAGGACGCCATCTGCGCCGTCAGCGCGGCAGAACATCCTGCGGTATTTGAGGCCGCGAAGGCATTCTTCGGGGCGAACATGCTGGTCTTGCCGCTCGAGGCCTCGGGCAGGGTGGACCTTCCAAGGGCGCACCGGGTAATAGCCGATAGGCGTCCCGCAATTGTCAGCGTTCTATCTGCAAACAGCGAAACTGGCATTCTGCAACCAGTTGCCCAGATTGCAGACATATGCCGCGAATATGGCTGTGCCTTCCACTGCGACGCGGTGCAGAGCTTCGGGCGCGTGCCTCTCGGGGATATGCCCGCCCGTTGCGACTTCCTAAGCCTTGGGGCGCACAAACTGGGCGGACCGGGCGGAGTGGGCATACTGCTGGCCCCGGCGGAAGGCTCCGGGCTGCACATCCAGTACGGTGGCGCCCAGGAAGGCAAGCGCCGCGCAGGGACCGAGAATCTCGCCTGTATAGTGGGGGCTGTGGCCGCAATGGGTGAAGCGGTCAAAGAGCTTTCCAGCGGTCTTGCGGCAAGACAGGCAGGGTATCGAGACGCTTTCGAGGCCCGGATGCTTGCGCTGGGAGCCAAAGTGCTCGGCTGCGCCGCCCCTCGCCTTCCCAACACCAGCATGATGCTCATGCCCCTTGCGGAATCTCATCGCTGGGTGCTACGCCTTGCCAGTCTTGGCTTTGAGATTGGCGTTGGCTCTGCCTGCGCGAGCAACGCCGCCGAACCATCGCGAATGCTCACTGCCCTCGGCATAGGCAAGAGCGCGGCAAAGCGCGTGATACGGGTCAGCTCCTGCGCACGGACGGGCGAAGACGAATGGCTTGCACTGACGGATGCCGTGGTTGAAACCCTGCGCCAGATGCGCACAGAGAACGAAACGGACGAATTCGGCGTCATCCTGCCGGGGTGAATAGAGCAAGCGCCTAACAGGTGCTGCGGGCACTGCAATTTGCACATTTGATTAGCGCCTTCCGCCGTACGGCCTTGACTTCCACTTGCAGCCCCGTGGACATTGGTCCCCCGTATGCACATTGTCTGCCTAGACCTTGAGGGCGTCCTATTGCCGGAGTTCTGGATTGCCGTTGCCGAGCGCACGGGGATACCGGAGCTGCGCCGCACCACCCGCGACGAGCCTGACTACGACGTGCTGATGCGTGGCCGTCTGGAGATACTGGACCGGCACGGGCTGACCTTGCCCGCGATACATCAGGCCATCCACGACCTTGAGCCGCTGCCCGGCGCAGTGGAGTTCACGCAATGGCTCATGGGCGCAGCCCCCCTCATCATCCTCTCGGACACCTTCACGCAGTTTGCCGAGCCTATGATGGCCAAGCTGGGAAACCCCACCCTGTTCTGCCACGATCTGGAAGTCTCCGACAATGGCCGCATACTTAACTACCGCCTCCGCCAGCAGGACCAGAAGCGCAAGGCCGTGGAGGCATTCAAAGGCCTGAACTACAAGGTGATAGCGGCTGGCGACTCCTACAACGACCTATCCATGCTGCGCGCGGCGGACAGCGCCGTACTCTTCCGCCCCACGCCCGCCTTTGCCGCTGCCAATGCCGACCTGCCCGTAGCCACAACGCACGAGGAACTGAAAGCCGCCATACAGGCGCGCCTTTCCCTGTGACAATAGGGCACACCGCCCGTAATGCATCGGCAATGCATTGACTACCAACGCATTGCACACATCTTGTTTTTCCGTTTCTTACGGCTTGCCTGCCATATGTGACGGCGATTTAATCAAGGCCCCGAAGGCGCGAGAAGCGACCCACGCATCTTCATTTCCCGTCCAGAAATCCCCCTCACTTCCAGAACCTGTTTCCCGGAGCATATTTACACATGAAGCACATCTTTATCACCGGAGGCGTTGTTTCCTCCCTCGGCAAGGGCCTCACCGCAGCGGCGCTCGGCGCACTGCTGGAGCAAAGGGGCCTGAAGGTGATGCTTCAGAAGTTCGACCCCTACCTGAATGTGGACCCAGGCACTATGAACCCCTTCCAGCACGGAGAGGTGTATGTGCTCGACGACGGGGCGGAGACCGATCTCGACCTTGGCCACTACGAACGCTTCACAAGCGGCCCTCTGTCGCGCCGCAACAACCTCACAAGCGGGCAGGTATATGACTCCATCCTGCGCAAGGAACGCCACGGCGACTTCCTAGGCCAGACCATACAAGTCATCCCGCACGTAACCAACGAGATAAAGGAGCGCCTCAACAGCGTGGGCGAAGGCTGCGACTTTGTGATTACAGAGATCGGCGGCACCGTTGGCGACATCGAGGGGCTGCCCTTCCTTGAGGCCATGCGCCAGTTCCGCCTCGAGAACGGAGCCAACAACGTGATGTTCATACACGTAACGCTCGTCCCTTACCTCGCCGCCGCCGGAGAGCTGAAGACCAAGCCCAGCCAGCAGAGCGTGGCCAAGCTGCGCGAAATAGGTATACAGCCGGACATACTCGTGTGCCGCACGGAAAAGTCCATTTCCAAGGAAATCCGCCAAAAGCTGAGCCTTTTCTGCAACGTGCCCGTCAAGGCCGTCATCGAGGAAAAGGACGTGGAACTGTCCATCTACGAGGTGCCCCTGATGCTGGAGCGCGAGCATGTGGACGAACTGGTTCTGGCGCATTTCGGCCTATCCCACCTGCCCCAGATAGAGAACGGCTGGGAAAAGGTCGTGCGCATACTGAAGTATCCGGCCCACACCGTGGACATAGGCGTGGTCGGCAAGTACATAGAGCTTCAGGACGCCTACAAGAGCGTTTACGAGAGCCTTACCCACGGGGGCATAGCCAATGACTGCGAAGTGCGCATCCGCCGCATAGACTCCGAGAGCCTCGAAGACGACGAGAGCCTGAAAAAGCTTCTCTCCCTCGACGGCATCCTAGTGCCCGGCGGCTTCGGCAGCCGCGGCATAGAGGGCAAAATCCGCGCCGCAAAGCTGGCCCGCGAGAACGGCATCCCCTACTTCGGCCTCTGCCTTGGGATGCAAATTGCCACCATAGAGTTTGCCCGCAATGTGGCGGGCCTCGATGGGGCCAACTCCACCGAATTTGACGCAAAGACGCCCCACCCGGTCATCGACATTATGGCCGACCAGAAGGACGTGGAGAACAAGGGCGCGACGATGCGCCTTGGCTCCTACGAGTGCGCCCTTGAAGAAGGCTCCTTCAGCGCGACAGCCTACGGTGTGCAGACCATACGCGAGCGCCACCGCCACCGCTACGAGTTCAACAACGCCTTCATGGACAAGCTCAAGGAAGCGGGCCTGCGCATCGGTGGACGCAACCTTCAACGCAACCTTGTGGAAATAGTCGAAGTGCCCTCCCACCCTTGGTATGTGGGCGTGCAGTTCCACCCGGAGTTCCAGAGCAAGCCGCGCAAGGCGCACCCGCTCTTCCGCGACTTCGTGAAGGCCGCCATAGCCCGCAAGAGCGGAGCATAGCCTCGGAGCCACATAGCGCCTGATGCTGATACTCGACCCCGAGACGGACCCCGTTTTCAACCTCGCGGCGGAGGAATACATCCTACGCGAGCTGGACGGGCCGGTAATCCGACTCTGGCGCAACAGGCCCTGCATCGTAATGGGGCGGCACCAGATTCCCTGCATGGAGCTGAACCTGCCCCTCGCCGACGAGCTTGGCGTGCCCTTCCTGCGCCGCATATCGGGCGGGGGCACGGTGTACCACGACCTTGGCAACCTGAACTTCAGCCTCATAGCCCCGCTCGAAAAGGGGCTTGGCATGGACTTCGAGCGCCAGCTAGGCCCCATTCTGGCCGCTCTGACGCGGCTCGGCCTCGGCGTCGAGCATGTCGGCAGGGGCGAGGTGCGCATGGGCGGACGAAAGATCTCCGGCAACGCGGCCTACCTCTGGCAGGGGCGCTGCCTGCACCACGGCACCCTGCTCTTTGACGCCGACCTTGGCAGGCTGCACGAACTGCTTGACTCGCCCGGCGTCGGGGACTGGACAGCGCGCAGCGTGCGCAGCGTGCGCAGCCCCGTGACACACATAGCAAGCGAGGCACGGGGCCTATTTGCGAACATTGACGCCTTCACCAAGGCCCTTGCCGCCGAACTGTGCAAGGGCGAGCAAGGCCGCTCCTTCAGCCCGGCGGAGCGCCAGCGCATTGGAGAGATTGCCGCCTGCCGCTACGCGACAAGGGAGTGGAACCTTGGCGAGGCCCCTACCTACACGCTCCAAAGGGAGCTAGCCGGGCTTGGAAGCCTGCAACTAGAGGTGCGCGAAGGGAGGCTGAAGAACGTGTCTTTGGCTGGCCGCCCCCTCACAGCCCTCGAAGGCTGCTGGCATGATGTGGAAAGCGTCCGCAGCGCGCTGGAAGGGCTGCCGGAACTAGCCGGGACGCTCGAAGCGAGGAGCTTTTTCTAATTGCAGGAATTGCGGCCCGCGCCGGAGCATCAGAAAACTTGCCCAGCTTTGCCGCCACAGACACATTGTCAGGGCCAAGCCCACATATTCCAGCCCATGCAGATACAGAGAAAACCCGACTGGCTGCGTCAGAAACTGGCCTCCAGCGAAGAATACCAAAAGACGCGAAGCATCGTCGAAGGCGGAATGCTTCACAGCGTATGCGAGAGCGCCCGCTGCCCCAACAGGGGCGAATGCTGGTCCTCGGGCACGGCCACGCTCATGATTCTGGGCAACGTATGCACGCGGCGCTGCACGTTCTGCAACATAGCAAGCGGCAGGCCCGGAGCTGTGGACATTGGCGAACCGGCGCGAGTGGCTCAGGCTGTGGCTAGCATGGGGCTGAGTTTCGTCGTCCTGACCTCTGTGGCGCGCGACGACCTGCCAGACGGCGGCGCGGGTATCTGGGCAGCCTGTATAAGGGCCATACACAACAAAAGCCCCGAGGCCCGCGTGGAGGTGCTCGTGCCCGACTTTCGCGGCAACACGGAACTGCTCGACCTAGTGCTGAACGCAGGCCCGGATGTGCTAAACCACAACATAGAGACCGTGGCACGGCTCCAGAAGCCAATCCGCAAGACAGCCTCCCGCGAGGTGACGCTGAAGGTGCTCGCCCATGCCAAGAGCCGCGGCTTCATCACAAAGAGCGGCCTGATGCTGGGCATTGGCGAACAAAGGGACGAAGTGGAGGCCATCCTGCACGATCTGCGCGGCGCAGGGGTGGACATATTGACAATAGGCCAGTACATGCAGCCAACGGCAAAGCATGAGAAGGTGGACCGCTGGGTGAGTCCGGAGGAGTTTGAATACTGGAAGGACGTGGCCCTGCGCCTTGGCTTCGCCGCTGTGGAGTCCGGCCCACTGGTGCGCTCCAGCTACCGCGCGACGGAGTCGGCCCTGCCGCTGATCATGGCCCGCGAGCAGGCATAGCGCACATCGCATTCGTAAGCGAAAGTTAACGGCGTGTCATGGATGCGAAAAGGCCCCCGGAGGATACACTCCGGAGGCCTTTTCCGCGATGTTCGTGCTACACCTTGTGCTAGAACGCCCAAGTGAAGCCTGTCTTGGCGTAAATCTGGGAGCTGGAGTCGAACTCGATCTTGTAGCCCGACTCGCCCTCGTGCTCGAAGGATGTCGTGGACTGGAACTGCACGCTGCTGAAGGCGGTCACGTTGCGGTTGATCCTGTAATGTGCGCCAAGGTCGGCCCAGCCGCCGAAGAGCATCTTCTTTTTCAGGCTGGTGCCGGAGTCGGAAATGTCGATGTCGCCCGTCTCGTAGGGAACTGTCATCGACTGCGTCCAGCGAAAAGAGCTGGAGGCCACCGTGGCGACAAAACCGCCACTTGCGCGGACGTTGAAACGTCGCGTCAGACCCATGTTGTAAACGGCGCCGACGCGGAAATTGGTGTAGGATGCCTTCAGTTTCCAAGAGCCCGTGGCCTCTGTGCTACCATATACGTTCGATTCGCCAAGGTCTATGTACTCATCGGGGAAGACGAACACGGGCGTTGCCCCGACACCCCAGATACGCGGACGCACATACCTGCCGGAATAACCGTCAAGTCCGGTCAGATTCTCGCCCTTGTACAGGACAGAGCGGGTGATAAGCTCCACGTCCCAAGTGGACGATTGGGCCATGTCGAAACCCGTATTGCCCATGCCGAAAAAGAAACCCAGCTTGCGCTCGCTTGTTAAATAACGAACGTAACTGACCTCAAGACCCAGACAGTTCCCCGTCTCGTCCCCAATGCTGAAGCCTCCGTCCGCAACTATGCCCCTAGTGGAATTGGCGCGGATATAGTCCCCGTCGTAGGCCATGTTGCCATCGGCATCGGTAATCTGCTCCAAGCCTTCAAAGGCAAAGTAGTAGCTCTTGCCATCGGCCACGTCGGTGCCAGCAGTGCTGTCCTCGCCAACAAAGGCATCGTCGAAGGTGCCGTCGCTGAAAAACGACCCGTTCACATTGCCAAGGTTGGAAATGGAAACATCGGCGGCGCCCAGCATACTCATGCCCACGGAAAACTCGTTCTTGAGTTCCGGGGGCTTGCGAAGGGTATAGCGTTGCGCACTTGCCTCGGAGGCAAAAAGGAAAAGGGAGCAGAGTCCCGCGACGGAAAAACGATGCATCGCTTTCAAGCGAAAGCCCAAGGGCTGGGATATGTCAAACCTGTTCATGCATTGGGGCGTAATGAGTGGGGAATAGCACTCCTTCCGGCTGGGTGCAGTCAAGATGGAAAGCTTGGGAAAGTTATCTTGGAAAGCTCGAAAGGCACAATTGTTCCCCCGCAGCGAAAAAGAGCTGCCAACTCTCTTCAATGGTTTGAAAAGTGCCACGCCAATGGGCATCCATAACAATGTAGGTCAGCTCCGATAACTGGTTTCGCTGCGAGAAGTCAAAGTTGTTAGTGCTTGCCCGCCGAATCCATTCGACTATCTCCCAGGCGGGAAGCCGCCATTTCTCACTTAGTCCCACATGACTGCCGAAATTGTATTTGTCCTTGGGCTGCTGCTTGTGGCCGTGACGCTCTTCATAATGGAGCGCGTCCCGCCGGACCACACCTCCTTCATCGTGCTTAGTGTCCTGCTACTGGCCGGGGCACTGCCCTTCAGAGGGTCTCTGCCCGGCCCGGACAAGCTGCTGGAGGTTTTTGGCAACCCCGCACCCATCACCATCGGGGCAATGTTCGTAATCAGTGCCGCGCTGGAAGCTTCTGGCGCTCTGGAAGGACTGGCGGCGATTCTCAGGCGGGTGTCGCGCCTTGGCATAGGCCCTGTGATATTCCTGATGACCCTGAGTGTGGCGGGCATATCGGCCTTCATGAACAACACACCCGTAGTTGTCATCTTTGTCCCCGTGATGCTGGCCCTTGCGCGGCAGATGGATGTCCCGGCCTCGAAGCTTCTCATCCCCCTGTCCTACGCCTCGATATTCGGCGGCACCTGCACTCTGATGGGGACCAGCACCAACATCCTCTCAAGCGAGATAATGAAACGGGCGGGCATGGCCCCGCTAGGCATGTTCGAGCTGGCATGGGTGGGGCTGCCCCTGCTCTTTATCGGCGCGCTATTCATGTCCACCATAGGGCAGCGCCTCCTGCCCCGCCGCGACACGCTGACCTCGATGCTCTCCGACGAGGAGCGCAAGGAATTCATCACCACCGCCTTCGTAAACAGAGGCTCGCAGCTTGCGGGCAAGACCCTGCGCGAGGCTGGCCAGCCCTTGCTAAAAAGAGGTGCGCGCGTTCTGGAAATTATCCGCAACGAAGTGGCCCTGCCCGGCGAGGCACGCGACATCAGCCTTGAGGAAGGCGACCGCCTAGTAATCGCCGTCCGCCCGAGCGCGCTCTCGCACACCCGCGGCATTGGCGGCGTGGACGTGGGGCTGGAAGAAGGGCTTGGCATCGAGACCATTGCCGCGCACGAGGGCGCCATTGTCGAGGGCGTGGTGGCCCCGCGCTCATCGCTAATCGGGCAGACCATAGGTCAGATAAATTTCCGCCAACGCTATCGCATGATCGTGATGGCCATACACAGGCGGGGCATAAACCTGAGGCAGGGCTTTGAAAACGTGCCACTTGCCTTCGGCGACGCCCTGCTGATGATGGGTACCGACGAGGCACGGGAGGCCCTGCGCCGCAGCGACGACATACTGCTCCTTGACAGGCCCGGCACCCCCATCCGCCCAAGAGCGCGCACCGTCACCATAGTGCTGGCAACTCTGGTGGGGGTAGTCTTCAGCGCATCGCTAAACGTGCTGCCAGTGGTCGTGGCGGCAATTCTTGGCTGCGGCATCATACTGGCCACCGGCTGCATCAAGCCCAAACAAGCCTACGCAAGCATAGACTGGGGCATACTCATACTAATCTACGGGATGCTGGCCCTTGGCATGGCAATGGAGGATAGCGGCGCGGCCCGAATGCTTGCAGAAAGGGTGATGGAGCTAAGTTCTGGCATAGACTCTCCCCAGCTACGCATGATGCTGGTGCTTGCTGGGGTCTTTGTCCTTACTTCGGTCCTTACAGAGGTGATGTCCAACAACGCCTCTGTGGTGCTGATGGCCCCAATAGTGATGGACTTGGCCGTAACGATAGGCGCGGACCCACGGCCCTTCCTCATCGCCACCACTCTTGCCGCCAGCGCCAGCTTTGCCACCCCGATTGGCTACCAGACAAACACCTACGTGTACGGCGTGGGCAACTACCGTTTTGGCGACTTTCTACGCGTTGGCCTGCCCCTGAACATCCTGTATTTCATCACCTGCCTTGTGGTCATCCCGCTGGTGTGGAAGTTCTAAGAGACACAATGTGACTCATGCGCTTCAGGCCAGCTCTAACAACTGGTTTCGTCGCGAGAACGAGGATTTGCGGATGGATGGCAAGGCTTTGGAAGTGAGTAGTATGGAATGAAATCCGGCGAACTTCCAAAACGAAGCCAGCCGCCGCAAAGACCGTTCGTAGCAGAAATCAAAGTTGTTATAGGTGGCCTTCAGTTGAAAACGACGATACATAAGTGCAACAGTCTTCATTGTGGCTTGTATTGCCACGGTCCAGCACTAACCTGAGGAATAAACCCAGCATCCCATCCGTATTCCGATGAACCCGAACGTACTTTGCGTAATTATGGGCGGTGGCCGCGGCACCCGCCTCAGCCCCTTGACGAAGCTCCGCTGCAAGCCTGCCGTGCCACTCGCGGGCAAGTTCCGCCTTGTCGATATTCCGATAAGCAACTGCCTGAACTCGGGCATCAACAAGATCTTCGTCCTCACGCAGTTCAACACAGCCTCGCTGCACCGCCACATTCAGGAGTCCTACAAGTTCGACCCCTTTGGCGGCGGCTTTGTGGACATTCTCTCCGCCGAACAGACCGAAAAGGGCGACGCCTGGTACCAGGGCACAGCCGATGCTGTGCGTCAGAACCTGCACCACTTTGGCGCACGCGACAACGACCTGTTCCTAATCGTGTCTGGCGACCAGCTCTACCGCATGGACCTCAACGAGGTCATCCAGCAGCACATCCGCACAGGCGCTCAGGTTACAATCGCAGCCAAGGCACTGCCGCTAAACGCGCTGGAGGGGCTGGGCCTGATGCGCGTGGATGACGACTATTCGATCAAGGAATTCGCCGAAAAGCCCAAAGACCCCAAGGTTATCCAAAGCCTCGCCATAAGCGACGCTCTCAAGGGCACCATGCCCAAGCTCGACGCTGGCAGCCAGTATGCGCTGGCCAACATGGGCATTTACGTCTTCAACCGCAGCACCCTCTTCAAGGCGCTCGACAGCGACCATGCCGACTTTGGCAAGGAAGTGATACCGGGTATGCTGGGCAGGGTGAAGATGTCTGCCTACATCTATGACGGCTACTGGGAGGACATCGGCACGGTGCGCTCCTTCTTCGACGCCAACCTCGCCCTTGCGGACACAAACCCGCCCTTCGACTTTTACGACGCCCGCAGGCCCATATACACCCATGCCCGCTACCTGCCCGCGGCAAGAGTGCGCGACAGCGAGGTGGGCAGCGCAATAATTGCCGACGGAGCCACTGTAAACGGCTGCAAGGTCGTGCGCAGTATCGTGGGTGTTCGCTCGCGAGTGGACGCAGGGACGACTCTGGACAACGTCGTGATGATGGGTGCCGACTACTTCGAGAGCGAAGACAACCGACGCGAGAACCGTAACCGCAAGCGGCCCGACATAGGCATCGGCAAAAACTGCAAGATTCGCAATGCCATCATCGACAAGAACGCACGCATTGGCGACGACGTGGAGCTATCCCCCGAGGGCAAGCCCGACCTCTACCAGAATGGCGACATATATGTGCGCGACGGCGTGCTCATCGTCCTGAAGGACGGCGTGGTGCCCAGCGGCACAAAGATATAGCCAGTCGGCACAAAGCCCATCTTCACATTACACCCGCAGCAATATGCCCCTTGGGCACGAGGCTGCGGGTGTATTTGTATCCAGGGCGCTTGTGCGTCACAGGCGATGCGGCGGCCTCGTCGGTTCCCTGAAAATGCAACCTCTATCAGGCGATACGCAGGTGTTCGCCCAGGCTCACCATGTCGAACAAACGCATGTTCATCTCCGAAGCGCCACTTATGCGAAACAACATGCCCCGCTGACCGCATTCACGGTGCAGACCTATCAGAAAATTCAACCCCTGCGAATCTATCATATCCACCTTGGCAAGCTCCGCCACGATGCAGGTGGCATCCTTTTGCTCGTCCATTGTGACGAGCGCCTGCGCGAGTAGAGAAGGAACGGTGGTGGATGTCAGATCTTCCTCCATTTGCAGGTGGAGGGTCAGGTCTTGTCTATATGTCTTCATGGGGAGAGAAAGTGGCCTGCAATAGGTATATAACGGCATAACGCAATACGCATGTACGCCCTCAGTGCAGAAGAAAGTCCATCACGAGTGCATTTTCCGCAGCTATGCGTTCGTAGGAGCTGCACATTGCGGAGATTATTTTCAAGCCAAATGGTATATGTCCCGGACTGGGGGCTGGAAGAATGCCGGGGAAAGGTTCTCCGTCATAGCACACGCGCACGCGCAGTAACCTGTCGCCAAAGGTGGCCATGCGTATGCGGCACTTCCGCGATGAATCACCACCGCAGCCGTGATTGAATGCGTTGAGCATGGCCTCGCGAAGGCAGAGCATCACATCCTGCCTTTTCTGCGGCAGCATCTGGGGCATTTTGTTGCGCAGCACCCTGTCGAAGATCATCTGTATCTGGTCGATGCGCCCGCCATCGTTCCCATTGTACTGGGCGCAGCCAAGAACGCGCATGGCTCCAGCCGCCTGCGCTCCCCTTTTGTGCCAAGAAAGGCGGACGACCATTGCATCGTCCCTCTGACCGGGGATGTGCATGGGTTCGCTACGGCCTCTGTTCTGCTCGATAAGGGTGTCGGCGCTGTAAAACTCGCACTGTTTTCTGCGATGCCGCATCTCGTCCAGCCCATCGCTGTATATGAGCAGGCTGCCTCGTTCGGGGAGATTACTCTGGCGCATCCGGGCTGGAGGAGTGTCGAACCAGCCAAGGGGAGGCTCTTTGCCGCCGGGCCTGTATTCGCCAAGCTGCGCATTGAATAGGCAGGGCGAGGGGAACCCGTTGGTGGCGCTGTGGACAAGCATCTTCTCGAAGTCCAGCACCACAAAGCAGGTCGCTATCGAGGTGATGAGCTGCTCAGGCTCCTTGTTGGCGTTCCATTCCCTCATAAGGAAACGGCCAAACTGTGCGCATATTTCCTCCGGGCCTGCGTTCAAGGCCAGCATACCCCGGCACATGCCAAGAAATAGCGTGGATACGTAGCCTGCGCTGATGTCGTGCCCGGAAACGTCCGAACCGAGGATTAGCAACCTGTGCGAATCCAGCGCAAAGAGGGCGAAGATGTCCCCCCCAGCTTCCAGCGCGGGCACAAAGACCGCGTCCGCCTTGAGGACAAAGCCCGGCGCAAAATCATCGGGCAGCTTCGGCACCCCGCCCGGGGCCATGCGCCTGTGTATCTTGGTGGCAACGCGAGCCTCCATGCTCACCCGGTGCTGACTGCGGCGCTGTGCCGTGCGGGCCGATGCGTTCTCCACGCATCGCTGAAGTGCCGCAGCGTCGGCTGGCAATTCGAGAACGTCGCAATAGTCGCTGCGTATGGCTTTGAGCAGCATTTCCTTGTCGCACTCGTCGCAGAGCAGAACCTTCGACATCCAGGGCAGCTCCCGGCCAAGGCTGGCGAGTTCTTCGAGCCATATCCTCTGCCCGGCACAAGATAGAATAAGAATGCAGCCGATGGATTCGCCCGATTCGCCACGCAGGCATTCGAGGGCCTGCCGCACCCCGCTCACACGCTGCACCTGGCAGGCCGCATTACGCAAAGCCTCCGCCAGCGGAAGCGCGGCGGGATTGTCATCGTCGATCATCAGGACTCTTGGCAGAGTCTGTTGGGTGCTTTCGACCGGTGGCACGGCTGGTTGTCAGGATATGCAGATAGGGACCCGCTGCGCAAGCACTGGCTTGCCCCCCCCGCAAGCCGTCCATCCCCTACGGCTCGCTCTGCTCTTTGCTGGCTCTTGTCTCTTCCTGTGCCCTAGTCCTGTCGATACGGTCCAGCTTCGCTTCCATACTTCGCAGCATATCCGCTGCCGCCCTCTGTCTTTCGAGCAGGCGGGCAAGGGCCATTGCACATACACCAAGTAGTATCAGGATGAGAAACTCCGGGGCGAACACTCCGCCAGCGCCGAATGCATCCGGCAAAATCGCATAGATGAGAGGTGCGGACAGTACGCCGAGCGCCCCGGCAAGACGCAGCAACTGAGTCAACACACTGCCCGAATAGGAAGCTCCGTAAAATGCCAGCGACGCGCCCCCGCTCTCGCCATACCTGTGGCGGGATGAGCTGCTCCTACTGCTGCGGGACTTGCGTCGCTTTTTTATGGCCGTCTTCTCCGCTTCGCTGAGCTTGTCCCACATGCGCTCCTTTTCCGGGCGGCTGAGACGGTCCCATTCTTTGATGTCCATGTTAGAAATGGCTAAGCCTGATGCCGGGTATTTGCAAACACGATTCGCAATCGTTCAACGCGGACACGAATAATTCATAAACAATTGATAAGGTTCACCATGAGGAGTCATGGCAGTTGATGGCCAAAATCAGCGCACGATGCTGAAACCCTTGTGAATGGCCTCCCTCTTGCCCTCGCTGCGCTCGACCCCCTTGATGTAACCGGACATTGCCTGGGCCAGTTCTTCGAGAAAGGCCTCAAGCTCCTGCTTTTCGCCCTCAATCTCCAGCTCCACGCGCCCGTCGCTCAAATTGCGCACATAGCCCGCAACCTCGTAACCCTGCGCCAGCTCCCGCGTCTGGTAGCGGAAGCCCACCCCTTGCACGCGGCCGGAATACAATGCACGTATGTAAGTAACAGTCATAAGGCCAATAATATGATGCCCTCTGAAGGAATATCGTCACAGGGTGGATAATCGAAAGATATTGCACATGGGTGGAAAATTCCAGCGCCAGAGCGTTTTGGGCGCCGCAGGACAACTTTTCTCTGTTGCGTTTTTCCCCGCTTGGGCGGATTATCGCCCTGCCGTATTGGGGGACGGCATTGCACAAGATGAACAATTACAACTTCGACGGGCAGCCTGACGGCGACTGGGACGATCGCGGGGAACTGTCCTGGCAGGAGTATGACTGGCAGCAGTACCTTGTCCGTCACGAGCAAGAGGTGGAGAAATTCATCTCGCTGTACAACAGACTTCCCACCCGCCCGGACCGCCTCGACGAGGTGGCAATTCAGATGGAATGGGACGATCAGGACTGGTCGCTTTCCGAGAGCGGAGACCTCATGGAGGACTCCGGCGAGCCTGTCGATGAGAGTGAGGAAGAGGACACTCAGGACGATTTCGACCCCTACACCATACTGCGTCACCCCGTGTACGTGGTTGTGCGCGGGCTGTTTCGCGACATGCGCCGCCGCTGGGCCGCTTACATCGTGACGGGAGACTCCCCCGCCGGGGCTACAAGCTCTTGGGCACTGGCACTGGCATTTGCCGAGGCTGAGGCACAAGCCACCCTCGCGCTCCAGTCCTTGGACATGGGCGACTTTGGCCTCGCCTGCTGCCAGATGAAGCTCGCCCTAGACGCGCTGAACAAGACCTTTGCCGTACTGCCAGCCGTGATTGGCCAACAAGGCCCCGTGGAAGAGCTGCTGGATCAGGACTTCCGCCAGCGCCTGTTCGACCTGCGGGACGTGTGTCTTCGGGTACTTGGCGACTGCCGTGCCCAGCTACGGCGCAAGGGCTAGGCCCACGCCGCCTTGCTTGCGAAATGTGGCTCATTGATGTAAATTAGGTTTGAAACCTAATTTACCATTCATAGCCTTCGCTTATGAAAATATCCCGCAAGGTGGAGTACGCCTGCCGCGTACTTGCGCAACTGGCCAGAGAGCACGGCTCCGGGCGAATGCCTCACATAGAGGAACTCGCCCAACAGGAGAACGTGCCCGCAAACTACCTTGTGCAGATACTGAACGATCTGCGCGGAGCCGGGCTTATCGAGTCGCGCCGCGGAAAACAGGGGGGCTACATACTGGCCCGCCCGCCTTCCGAACTGAGCATTGCAGACATTATCCGCGCCATAGACGGAGAGCTGCTCGAATGTCAGAAAGACGTGTCCGGCCAGTCCGGCAAGGGCGTGTTTCTCGTCCTGAGCGCACTATCGGCGGAATTTGAACAAAGTGCCGCCCGCAAGACTGTCCGCGACATCATTGGGGCAGATTCAAGCTCGATGTACTTCATCTAGTGGGCGATGAAGCAAGCGGGCACGAAAGACCCCGGACTCGCCAGATGGCGCAGACCGGGGCCTTTGTGAAAAATGCAGTCCGTCGGCAAGATCTACGCCTTGCTGGCGCGGCGGCGGCGAATGGCAAATCCGAGCGCGAGCAAGGCCGCGATTGAGGCGTATGTGGACGGCTCCGGTACGGCGGCGAAATACGAGCCGGGGTTGGCTATGAAGCCACCGGTCAGGCTTGTCCAGCTGCCAAGGGCATCGCCCACGGAAGACAGAGTCCAGAGCGTGGCATCGTTCTTGCCGAGGTTTGCCAGCTCGGTCCAAGCGGAGGTGCCGTTTGTGCGCGGCCCGCCGGCATCGCCATTATCGGCATAATCGAGCGTGTCCACCAGTGTATTGCTGGCGTTCCAGAGGTTGATCGTGTCGCCGCGGCTAAGGTTTGTAACGTTGCCGCCAATGACTACAACGCTCGCCCCCAGCCCCCACAGGGTCTTGAAGCCTGCGGCAGAGGCTTCGCTAAGGATGACGGACTGGCCGGAGACCACCACGCCGAAGGCGGACAGGTCCACAGTGCCCGCGCCCGTGCCGCTGTCGGAGAACGACCAGCCGGTCATGTCAATATCGGTGGTGCCGACGTTTGTGAATTCAACGAATTCACTGCCGTTGTACATCCATTCGGTAATGCGTATCTGGGCGCCGAGGCTTCCGACCAGACCAACAGCGGCCAGAGCCGCGAGAAATGTGCTGCGAATATTCATGATATGGGATGAGTGTTTGTGTTCGGTAAAAGCCTCAAACACTCCCCTTCCATCACGCAAGCCGCCGGGGTGACATCTGCGAAGCAAAACGGTTACATTGCTGCAAAGCGGCAGTCATCAGGCAATTCCCGTCACAGGACCATGCTCCAGCCAGTCCATGCCGGGCAGCTTGCCCCGCCAATGGCCTTGCTCAGGCGGAGCGACGCCTCCATGCCCGTGCAGTGGCAGGGGTGAATCTCGCGAACTTTCAGGCAGCGCAGTTTTTCAATGGTCCACTCGATGCGCTCTTCAGAGGCCTTCTCCAAGTGAGTCCCCCCGATTACACAGGCAATGGGCGCCCCACCGCTCAGCTCCTGCACGTATTCCAGCGTGTTTATGATGCCCGCGTGGGCGCAGCCCAGTATGACTGTCGTCCCTGCCGCGCCGGGTAAAAACAGGGCCTGATCATCTGGAATTGGATCTGGCTGGCTTAGTTCGGAATCTATGAAGAAGCGCCCGCCCGTGTCCTCGATGTCGTATCTGCGAGGCACCTGGCCCGTCATCCAGATGCCGGGAGCAAGTTCCAGAGGCTGGCGACTGCGTACCACTTTCCGCCCCTCGCCAAAGCGGTCCGCCATGAAGAAGGGGCTGTCGGAGCGCCTCGCCTGCCCCGGCCTGCCGCTGTGCTTAGGGCGCTGCGCATCGGGGTGCATGTATATGGGGGCCTCGGGCGGCAGAGCCTTGAGAGCGGCTTCCAGCCCGCCTACGTGGTCATGGTGCCCGTGACTTAGCACGATGGCGTCCGCGCTGGAGAGTTCCAGCCCCATGCGGCGCACGTTGTTCATGAGCACATCTCCGCTCGCCCCGGTGTCGAAAAGGACTCGCGCACGGCCATTGTCCACCCAGTAGGAAAGGCCGTGCTCTGCCCAGATGCCGCGTCCGCTGTCCATGCACACGCTGTTGTCCACTAGCACGCTAATCCCCGGCATTTTCATGACAGTAAGGATTCCAAGCCCAGGCTCAAGTTCAGGCAAGTCAAATGGGTACATGCATATCCTTGGGGCACAGCGCGGCGGGAAAGAGGGCACCGCACTTGCTTACTGAATTGCCAGTGAGCGGCGGCAGGAGCAGTCTGCCTATACATTCCAATGGCCAGCAACAAAGAGTCAGATCCCGTCCGCTACCTCGACCGCGAAAGCGGCCAAGTAATCGAAGAGGCCATATATGGCGAACGCTGGCTGCGCTGGACCTACGGCAGCCCGCTGGGCCGCCTGACAAATGCCCTGCTTCTTCGCCGCGCCTTCTTTTCAGTCCTCTTCGGCGCATGGATGAACAGCCGGGCCAGCGCAGGGCGCATACCCGCCTTCATCGAGAGCTTCGGCATAGACATGAGGCAGTTCGAGGCCCCGGCCTCTGGCAAATGGCGCAGTTTCAACGAGTTCTTCGCCCGCGCCCTTAGACCCGGCGCAAGGCCCGTGTGCGAAGGAGCGGATGCGATAGCCCTGCCTGCCGACGGGCGGCACAGTGCCTGGGCAGGCGGCACGGACCTATCCTGCCTGTGCGTAAAGGGCAGGCCCTTCACCGTGGCGGAGCTGCTGGCCGATGCAGAGCTTGCGCAACGCTTTGCAGGTGGGGCGCTAGTTGTGTCCCGCCTCTGCCCGACGGATTACCACCGCTTCCACTTTCCCGCCGACGGAGTCCCCGGCGCCGCGTGGCGCATTCGTGGCCATCTGGACTCGGTAAGCCCCATCGCCCTTGCGGCCGGGGTGCGCAGCCTCTGCGCCAACAAAAGGGAGCTGACCCTGCTGGAAACGCCACACTGCGGCTGCGTGGCACTGGTGGAAGTGGGCGCGGCCTGCGTGGGACGCATAGAGCAAAGTTACAAGCCGGGCAAGGCTGTGCACATGGGAGACGAAAAAGGCAGGTTCCTCTTTGGCGGCTCGACAGTCATCACGCTCTTCGAGCCGGGCCGCGTGACTCTGGCCGAAGACCTGACAGCGGCCACGGCAAAGGGCATGGAAACATACGCCAAGATGGGCACTCTGCTGGGCCAAAGTAAGGGGCCTCAGCGAGCCTGATTTGAGCGCGAAAATATGAACCCCACCTCATAGTGGTATATTTTTTATACCATAAGCCTTTACATTCTAGGATATCAGGACGATACTTAATCAGTGCGTTTTGAATACGATCCCGACAAATCGGCCCGGACCAAGGCTGATCCAAATCGCTTGATTGATTTTGAAGAAGCCCGGCAGATATGGGACGACCCTGACAGGGTAACCATCGACCTGCCCTTTTCGGAAGAGCCACGCATGGCCGTCTGCGGGAAAATCGGCACAAGACTATGGATGGCAATCGTTACGGAGCGCGGAGACAATATCAGAATAATCAGCGTGCGAAGGGCGCACCCGAAGGAGGAACGCATCTATGAGCAAGACTAACACCATCAGCAGCGCGGACGGCAAAATCACCATCAGCGCCGAAGAATTCGACCGCCGCTTTGAGGCTGGCGAGGACATCAGCATGTTCATGGACATGAGTACCGTTCGCAGACCCGGGCGTCAAATGCAGCGCGTGAATGTGGACTTCCCAAAAGAATTTCTCGATGAAATCGACAGGGAGGCGCGCCGCATCGGCGTGTCGCGGCAGGCATGGATAAAAAGCAGTCTGGCCGCGGTGCTGAAGCGCCCAGCATAGCCCCCCCTCCCGGCGCTCGAAGCCTGCTTAATGCTTTAATTCGCGCTCGTACTTGCGCGGCGTGCGGCCTGCTGTACCAGTAGCCTCATGGGCGAAACACATCAGCGCAGGTTCGGGTGGAAGGACATGTCTCCCTTTCTCAAGGGCAGCAGGCTAATACTGGCCATCGGCCTTGTCTTGGGCCTTGTGGACGCTGCGGCTCAGGCCTGCGTGCCGCTGTTCTTCCGCTATGCGCTGAACCTTGTGCAGGTGAACCCCGGCGCATTCGTGGAGCGCGGCATGGTAAACATGCTGCTCGTGGGCACGGCCATACTGGTGGTCTTTCTACCCGCGGCGTACTACTTCCACGTCCTGACGATGATCGGGTTCATGCGCTTTTGCCGCAACCTTCAGGTGCAGCTATACAGGCACGTGCTGCGCATGTCCGTGGACTTTTTCCAACGCTATCAGGTGGGCGAGATCAACGCCCGGCTCAACAACGACGTGGAAGCGGTGGCCAACGGCGCGGGCTTTGTAATGAGCCTTGTATGGGCACCGGCGCTACTTGTTTACAGCCTCGTCATGATGCTCTGGATAGACATCCCGCTGACGCTCATATGCACGGCCATGCTCGTCGGCATAGCCCTGCTGACGGTGCTGGCCATGCCCAAGCTCAAGGAATGGAACCGCGATGTGCGCGACGCCTCGGGCGAGGTCTCCGCCGTTGTGACGGAATACGTGGGCATATTCGGCCTTCTCAAAGCCTATTCGCGCGAGGACTTTGCCGCGATGCGCGTTGAGACCAAGAGCGACGCCCTGCTGCTCCAGCGAGAGAAAGTGGCCCGCTGGCAGCACGCATTCACGGACTCCATGCAGACCCTGACGCGCTTTGTGGCACCGCTCATAATCCTTTTCATTGGTGCTTACTGGATTACGAAGGGAAGGCTGCTCGCGGGCGACCTTGCCGCGTTCTGGGGCTACTGGCTCCAGCTATCCGCCGTTGTGCAGGGCCTTGTGTTCACCTTCTCCGGCATGATGAGTTCTGTCGCCGCGATGGACCGCCTCTGCGCCTTCTTTGCGGAGCAGCCGCTTGTTAAAGACCCGGAAATTCCCCTGCCCCTCGATGGATGCCGTGGCGGCATAGAGCTGCGCGATGTACACTTCCGCTACCCTCTGGCAGAGAGCGAGGAAGGCCCCGTGCTGCGCGGTCTGAACCTAAAGATACAGCCGGGCGAGAACCTCGCCCTCGTGGGTCCGAGCGGCGCGGGCAAGAGCACGCTCCTGACGCTCATCCTGCGCTTTCACGACCCCGACAGCGGCGCTGTGCTGCTCGACGGGCAGGATCTGCGCGCATTCTCCCAGAAAGAGCTGCACGCCGAAATGGGCATCGTGCTTCAGGAGAGCCTGTTTTTCTCCGGCACGATTGGGGACAACATGCGCCTGGCCCGGCCCGACGCGGACGATGCCGCAATATGGGCGGCGCTGGAGGCGGCGAACGCGGCGGAATTTGTCCGCGAACTGCCAAGGGGCCTCGACAGCGTGCTTGGCGAACGCGGAGCAAAACTCTCCGGCGGGCAGAAGCAGCGCCTCGCCATAGCGCGGCTCTTCCTGAAAGACCCAAAGATTGTGATGTTCGACGAGCCGACAAGCGCCCTGGACGCCGACAGCGAGGCCCATGTGAAGGAGGCCATGAAGCGGCTCTTCAAGGACAGGACCAGCATCACCGTGGCTCACCGCCTGTCCACGGTGAAGGACGCCGACCGCATCATAGTAATGGACAAGGGGGCGATAATCGCCGAAGGGCGCCACGCAGAGCTGCGGATAAACTGCCCGCTATACGCGGAGTTCTGCGCAAGGCAGGCAGGGGTGTAAGGACAGTCGCTGGAAAATCACCCCGACTGTCAGGCCTTGGCCTTTTTCCTACCCATGTCCACGTGCTGCTGGCAGGACAGACCGATGCTGGACACATGCTGACTTGGCAGGCAGACCTTGCGCAGTATGGATGCGTCGGAAAGGTAGATGCTGGTGCAGTTCTTGTAGAGGTAGGACGGGATGAGGCCCCAGAAGTCCAGCCTGTACAAGTCCTTACCGCCAAGAAAAGCCACTCCCTCGTCCATCGCTTCGCCGTCTGTGTTGTCGAAAATGATGATGCCCCCCGGAGCCAGTTTTTCCATCGCTATGCGGGCGCAGTCGTTACGGTGGTCGCCGTCGATAACGACCACGTCGTACAATTTGCCCTCGTTGGCCATGTATGCGTCCAAGTAGGCCTGCTTTTCCGGAGCCGACACGAGGTTGACGTTGGCTGGCATCTTGTGGGAAATCTCATTGTACCAGCCCTCGCAGGATTCAGCGGCCTTGACGCTTTTCACGCGCGAAGACCACCAGAGAGTCGAATTGCCCGATCCCCATTCAAATACGTTCCATTCGGGCTTGACGATGCCGTCCAAAAAGTCGATCGCCGCATACGTTATCCACGGCACTGGCTGGTCGGAAGCATTGATCGGCCTTCCCTTGGCTAGGGAGTTGAGCCAGCCCGAGGAGAAGAGATGGTTGCGCGCGGCCGGGATGAGCCGTGCGCTGTCCACCCAAGGGGCGGACAGGGTCATCAGGTGCCCGAGCGCCACCGCTTGTTTGGAAAAGTCCGCACCTTCGTTGAGCGCCTGAACAATGGCGTCGGAGGCTTCGCGCATGCGACCCTGTTGAAACAGGCCGATGATTTCATTGTAGCTGAGCATATGGGCGTTCCTTGGATGGACGGGAGGAGTATGTGTTTGGGCGCTTGCCGGGGCAGGGACTGAGCCAGTAAAGGGCAAAATCTCCGCATGGACCAGTTAGCATCGGAAGAATGCTTGTAAATATTAAAGCGGAACTTCGCCCCTGCTGCAAACGCCTGCTTCGCTTTGTGTGGGCAAGGAAGGGATTTATCGGTAAATTGTGGGCTGATTGACCTTTTCCCAAAGGTTCTCTTTGACGCGGACAGGTGCACTTGTACATGTTTTCCTTTGTTTGCGCGTCTATTCAGGCTGAAAGGCTGACAAAGAATCTTAAATACGCGGCCTGCATAGCTTATCGAACCAGTGATTTCACAGCCCAAAGACGCCTTCCCGAGACGGTCATCATTCCCCTTTTCCCCCACACAATGAGCAAGGAACTCCACCCACGCATTCAACGGCTCCTCGTCGAACAGGAAGCCCTCATCGCCAAGCGCAACCGTCCCGACTTTTCCGCATGGGACAACGGCATATACCAGCGTTACGAGGACTGCATCGTGACGGCGCGCCACGTTCCCATAAGCTGGCGCTTCGACATGAACCCCGCCACTAACCCGCTCGGCCTTGAGCGCCTGGGCATAAACGTGGCCTTCAACGCGGGCGCAATCTACCTGGAGGGCAAGTTCTACCTAGTCGTCCGCACCGAGGGCAACGACCGCAAGAGCTTCTTCGCCGTGGCCGAAAGCCCCACGGGCATCGACCAGTTCCGCTTCTGGGACGAACCCTGCGACATACCCGAAGTCGATGAAGCCGACGC
This sequence comes from Puniceicoccales bacterium Verruco_02, assembly GCA_001604585.1. GTDB lineage: Bacteria > Verrucomicrobiota > Verrucomicrobiia > Opitutales > Oceanipulchritudinaceae > Verruco-01. The sequence continues at coordinate 113,287 of LVBW01000024.1, forward strand.
GCCGACGAACGTCTATGACATGCGCCTTACAAAGCACGAAGACGGCTGGATATACGGCATTTTCTGCGTGGAGCGCAAAGACCCCAAGGCAAAGGACGGGGACATGTCCAGCGCCGTGGCCCAGTGCGGCATAGTGCGCACCAAGGATTTGAAGAAGTGGGAACGCCTGCCGGACTTCAAAAGCCCCTCCGCCCAGCAGCGCAACGTCGTGCTGCACCCGGAATTTGTCAACGGCAAGTACGCCTTCTACACCCGCCCGCAGGACAGCTTCATCGAGGCTGGCAAGGGCGGCGGCATAGGCTGGGCCTTCTCGGACAGCATGAACCCCGCCGTTGTAGCTGGCGAATCCGCCTTCGAGCCGCGCCAGTACCACACCATAAAGGAGATGAAAAACGGGCAGGGACCAGCCCCCATCAAGACCAAGGACGGCTGGCTGCACCTTGCGCACGGGGTGCGCGGCTGCGCATCGGGTCTGCGCTACGTGCTCTACATGTTCATGACGAGCCTCGAAGACCCGTCAAAGGTGACTTACACGCCCGGCGGCTACTTCATTGCTCCCGAGGGCGAGGAGCGCATCGGCGATGTGTCCAACGTCGTGTTCGCCAACGGCTGGGTGGCTAAGGAGGACGGCACGGTTTACATTTACTACGCCTCGAGCGACACGCGGATGCACGTTGCCACGAGCACCATCGAGAAGCTAGTCGATTACTGCAAGAACACGCCAAGCGACGCGCTCAAGAGTCACCTCTGCGTTAAGCAGCGCGTGGAGCTTATCCGCAGAAACAAGGCGTATCTGGAAAGCTAGCTCGGATTTTCAGAGATTCTTTGTCTCACTGTTACCCCCCCATGCAGGAGAATAGCCCTGCCCCCCTAGGCACACACACTGACAGGGCTTTCCCACCGCCACAGGCCCGGACGACACACCCGTCCGGGCCTTGTTGTGACGGTGGCTCTATATCACCACATCCTCGGCCTTCGGGGCCTCCGGGTGCGGCATCTTGCGTACGAACAGGGTGCCCGCCAGCGCCAGCGGGCCGATGCGCCCCGCGAACATCAGGGCGATGATTATGATCTTGCCCGCCTCGTTGAGGCTGCCTGTCAGCCCGCGGCTAAGGCCCACGGTGCCAAGCGCCGACGCGCACTCGAAGGATATGTCTAGAAGCGTCGCTTTCTGAAATATGCACATAAGGTACACCCCGCCGCAGAGCATGAGGATGTAGAACAGCGTCGTGGCCACTGCGATGCGCCGCCTTGCCTCCGGTATGGCCCTGCCCGCAAAGCAAGGTTCCGGGCTGTGCCTTATGACGCTGACCATCATCGCCCAGAGGGCCGTGACGGTGGTTGTTTTAATGCCCCCGCCCGTGCCCGCTGGGGAGCCGCCAACTAGCATCAGCACCATGAGCAGAAGTGTGGATGCGTTGGAGAGCTGATCGATTGGCAGGGTGTTGAAGCCAACCGTGGTGCTGGCTGTCATTACCTGAAAGAAGGCCGCCAGCCAGCCCTCGCCTACGCCGCCGCTCTTTAGCAGAGGCTCCTCCACGCGCAGCAGCAGGCAGCTTGCCACCAGTATCGCCAAGGTGCTTACGACGATGATACGCGTAGTGAGGGTGATCTTCAGGGTGCGGCCAACAATGGATTTCCATAGATCGCTGACGATGAGGAAACCCATCGCGCCGAGTATGCTCAGGGCACAGATGACGGCGTTGACCGGCACATTGTCGCGGAACGCACTCATGCTGTCGTCATACAGGCCGAAGCCAGCCGTGCAAAATGCCGACACGCTGTGGAATAGCGCGCTCCAGCCGGCGTCCTGCACGCCAGCCCCGCAGAAAAGAAAGTATAGGGCAAGCGCCCCGGCGGCCTCCACCGTCAGGGTGTAGGTGATGATAAGGCGGACGGTCTGGCGCATGTCCACGTTCTCCGGCAGGTTCAGGACCATGCGCTGTGCAGTCTCGCGCCACGGGGCCATGCGGCCCGATACCGAGAGCAGTACAAAGCTGCCCATCGTCATGTAGCCAAGGCCGCCCAGTTGGATGAGTAGCAGTATCACAATCTGCCCTGCAAGCGTGTAGTCCTGCCCGGTGCTCATGGTGGCAAGGCCGGTTGTGGACACAGCGGAGGTGGCAGTGAAAAGCCAGTCGAGCGGGCTGCCCGCACTGTTGACACGGCAGAAGGGCAGCGCGAGAAGCGCCGTCCCGAAGAGAACATAATAGAAATAGCCGAATACGAGAAGTCGGCTGGGTTCGGCGTCGCGCATCCGCACCTTGATGGCGTGGATTAGCTGCCGCAACGTGTTTGCAACGTGCATTTATCGGTCCTCTGGTCCCCGTCGCATACGGCGGGTATGTATGTGAATGGCGAGAGCGCCGGTCACATTCCTGACCGATACCCCCTTCCAAGCCTGCGAGGTTAGCTGTCGGGCTGGACAGGAAGAGTCGTCCCCCGTGCCGCTTGCGCGGACGGATTAGCCCCGAGGCCCACTGTTACGCGGGCCGATTTGGTTCCCCCGTTCGGAGTCAGGCGCTGGCTCCGATTCGGCCGAGTGAGCACGTAGTCCCGATTCTGCTCACGTGCAACAGTTTTTTGAATCATCGGTACTTGCCAGCGGGCCGCTCTGCCATTGCGATGGAACACCACCCACATGGCACCTTCTTCAATAGAATTCCTCTACGGCCTCAATCCCTGCTTCGAGGCGCTGCGCGCCGGTCGCCGCCGCTTTTACGACGCCTTCATCAGCGAGTCCACCAAGGATGGCGGGCGCTTGAAGAAGCTCGTTGCCTTGCTGGAGAAGAACCGCATTCCGATAAGCTACACCGACAAGGGGCGCTTGGCGCAGCTTTGCGGCAGTCACGAGCATCAGGGAGCGGTGATACGCAGCGAGCGGTACCCTTACACGCCCTGGGAGAGCCTGTTCGAGGAGCCGCGCCTTCTCCTGCTCGACAACGTGGAAGACCCGCACAACGTGGGCGCGATTTTGCGCAGTGCGGAGATTTTCGGCTTTGGCGGGGTGTTCCTGCCTTTGAAGGGTGTGCCGGAGGTGTATCCGAGTGTCGTAAAGGTGTCTGCGGGCGCGGCGGAGTTCATGAAGATCGCCCGCGAGCGCGATTCCAACCGCTATGCGCGGGAGGCCAAGGATCGCGGTTACAAGATTTTGTCGCTGGATGCGCACGGCAATACCTTGCTCGATTCGCTTGGGGGTATGCCAGCGGACAAGGTGCTGCTCGTAGTTGGTGGCGAGGACAAGGGCGTCGGCCAGTTCATCTTGAACATGTCAGACCATATCGTGAGCATCGAGCAGTGCGGCAAGGTGAACTCGCTGAACGCTTCCGTGGCGGCTGGTATAGCGATGCACAGTCTGCGTGCGGCGGGGCGCAGCGCCCCGGTGAGTTTCGGCCCGCCTGCCGAGGGCAGCGAGTAGGGGCTTGCAGGTGGCTTGCGCTTCGGCGGGGAACTAGTAGATTTGTCTTATGAGCACTGTCGAGGAAGATCCGTTCGGCAATCGAGAAGCTGCCTCCGCGCGAGCGTGGCAGGTTGCGCACGTGGTTTCTTGCCAAGGACGGGCGCGACTGAGACCGCAAGATTGTCGACGACGCAGGAGCGGGCAAACTGGATGCGCTGGCAAACGAGGCGCTCGGGGAGTATGCTATGTGAGAGCCGTCGCAAAAGACCATAACACTGATTACTCATAGTATTCTACGGCATGCTCATCTTGCCAACATCGCATATGAATGCTCCGTCCCCAAGATATCTTGATCGACGACTTGCTAAAGTGGTTGAAGAAGACCTTGAATACCTATTCAGTCAATGGACGTACATCACAACGGATGCAGAACTTCGCCGCAACAGTAGCGTGTTGAGAAGACTATTAATTCAAGCAGATCTTCAAAAGGTTGCCGGTTCGTTTGGAAAAAAAAAATTAGGCTAAGAGAAACTCAGAGGTCGTTACAATTTCACAATAAAAGAGATGGTCACTTTAAGGGGATCGCGCACAATTTTGGTTCGTATCCTGTCATAGACGTATCCCGTAATGGATCAATTCTTACATCTGAATCAGAATTTCGTATACATCCCAATGGGAGTAGAGAGTATTCTTCTTTGATAATGGCATTGCCGCAAAACCATCCTGTAACTATTCCAAGCGATGAAGGCAATGACCCTTTTATAGATGTGAACTTAGAACGCTTTCTGATGACACCTGCCATACAAATAAATGGCACCCTAATATCTCGAAAGCTAATTATTACATATATAGCCAATAAAATAGGAGGAAA
>LVBW01000025.1 GCA_001604585.1 Puniceicoccales bacterium Verruco_02
AAAAGAGTTTTGAGCCTGCGTAGTTTTGAGCTTTTGAGCCTGCACATATTATGTCGCAACCGACACATGTCGGCGCGACGACTTCTAACGTATCTTTGCTATGCTTCATTAGTGTCCTTCTGAATGAGATTTTCCCTGTATGCTTTCCATCGCCTCTTGATCGTGGCGTGTGATGCCCCGTATTTTGCCGAGAGTTCAGCAAGCGTCTCCTTGGAGAGTTGCTGCATTGTCTTGAACTCCTCGATCTCCTCCTCCACGGCCTTCGGACGCCCTTTCGGTGCCCTGTTCTTCTTCCCGATGGTGTAGGTCGCGCCGCTTGGCTTCTCCTTCTCCGGCGGCGTCGGGTCGGCGCATTGCTGCCAGCAGATGCCCGTGTCGCCGTGGCGCACGTAGATGCCCTCGGTGGGGTTGCCGACCACGTCCGTCATGCCCGCTCGCCGCCGACGCTTGCAGAGTTCGAAGCGGAACGTGAGCGGCATCCCGTCCGGCGTCTTGACGCGGGTGAGGACGGCCACCTCGCGCGCCCAGTTCGTGAGCGCGGAGGAGCCAAGGCCGCTGTAGGCCATGTCGGAGCCCGTCCAGTGGCTCTTCGCACGAGGGTCGGCGGTCGGCTTGCCGGTGTGGTGCATCCAGCACCAGATGATGCCCGTGCGCTCCGATATGGGGTTCAAGAGCCGCCCGCAGAACTCGCTCACAACCTTCTGCTGACTCGCGTCATCGCCGATGTAGTTGAGGAGCGGGTCGCCCCAGACGAGGTCCGGCTTGTGGCGCTTGATGAGGACTTCCGCCGTCTTCGCAAAGTCCGCGCCGCAGTGAATCGTGTCGCGGTAGAAGATGAGGTTCTCCTCCAGCGCGGCGGTTTGCTCGGCGGTCAGGCCCATGCCCTCACGCACGCCCTGAAACATCTCCGCAAGGTCGCCAATGTCGTTCTCGGCCTGAATGAAGAGGCTGCGCAGCGGACGCACGGGCCGAATATTGAAGACCGGCAACCCCAGCGCCCACATGACCGCGAGCTGCATCGAGAACGATGATTTGCCGACGCCCGACTGGCCGACGACGACAAGGCTGCCGCCGCGACAAAGCCAGCGGTTGCCAAGGACGGTGTTAGGGTCGTTCGCCGTGTCGAAGCGGCCAAGTTCCGAGACCCGAAGCGGCGCGGCTAGGCCGAGGCCGTCGCCCTCGCGCTCCCATTCCTCGAACGAAGCCGGGCCGAGGTTGAGGGCAAGGAGCTTCTGCACCGCCTCGCCGCGCAGGCCACCGGGGCAGCGAGAGAAGCGGGACGGGTTCTTGTTCTGGCCGTCGATCGGGAAGGCCTCGGGGAGCGACTTCCAGACGCGTTCGCGCCGGGCATGGAACTCCTCCTTGTTCGCGGCATCGACCCGCACCCAGGCATGGATCGACGAGCCGCCGGAGTCGATGAGCGCCGCGATGGGCAGACCCGAAGCGCGCAGGATCTTCTCCTGCTCGGCCTTCGGGAGCTTGTCGCTCTCGATCAGCATATGGCGGAAGCGCGTCACGTCCTTGTCGCCGCCGTGGGCCTTGGGCGTCAGAGGATTGATGCGGATGTAGAGGCCGCTCTTGCCCGAAAAGAGCCGCGCGACGCCGCCCTTGGCCTTCGCCCGCTCGATCCATTCGTCACGGGTATAGACGTTGACGCCGCCGTGTTCCGGCACCGCACGCGTCTCACCGTCCGGCGTCATGCCGGGCGCGATCGAGACAATGTCCGTCGGCTCGAAGCAGGTCTTGAGGAGCGCCTCGAACGGGTCGCCGTAGTCCTCGACTTTGGGGCGTGGGACGAACGCCGCCGCACCCGGATTGGCACGCCATTCGGCCTTGCCAAGCTCGGAACGCAGGCGGCGGTTCGCATCCGCGACGACCTCTCTGCAACTGTCGTGGAAGCAGTAGAGGGTCGGCGCGTAACCGTCCTCCGCGTCGAGGGTTACACGGCAGTCACGGTCCTTCGTCGGTGAGGTGTGCAGCTCGGCACCGGGGCAGGTGCAAAAGCCCGTCTCTGCATTCTGCCACTCGATAGGCCCCAGCACGGACTCCGCGATCTTGCGGAAGTCCGGCGCGTCGGGAATGCCCTTGGAACGATAGCGTATCATTCCGCCCTCCGCAGCAGTTCGCCGATCCATGCCTGTGCTTCCTCGAAGGTGGCGAGGTCAGGCTTCGGGTGCCCGTGCGAGCGCAGGAAGTTCAGCTGGCGCGGCGTCGCAAGGCCGTGTTCGCGGCGCGTGAAGAGCAGGTCAAGGACGCGCGAGGCGTGACCCCGGCAGGTGATGCAGTCAGTGTCAAAACCCGCCTTCTCCAATGCCTGCAACTGGCGGTCGCTCGGCGCCTTGCCCTCCCACGAGAGTTCGGGCACGTAGTAGGCCACCTCCACGGCGTGCAGGCTGAGGCAGAACTCCACCGCGTCGATCGTCCGCGCCTTGCGCCGGGCACGCTGCTTCAGCACCTCGGCAAGGCGCGATTCGCGCTCCTCTACGACATCTTCCTCGACGTCGAGCAAGTCCACCTCCTCACCGCCGCCCGCCGCGAGCTTGTCCGTCAACGCCGCCGCATCCTCGTCGCTGCGGGCGATGAGCCGGGCGGGCTTGATGAGCGAATGGTCGTCGGTCAAGAACAGCGGATCGAGCAGGAGTAGATTCTCCTTGCCCTTCGCCGTGCGCGTGCCGCGTCCCACCATCTGCTGGAAGAGCGAGAGGCTCTTTGTGGGGCGCAGGATGAAGACGCAGTCCGTTGCCGGGTGATCCCATCCGGTCGTCAGGAGCGAGGCGTTCGAGACCCAGACGGGCACAACAATGTCCAATACGGACATCTCTACGTCACAATTCGACTTGACATTGTCCAGATCGGCCACGATACTCCTCGAAACAGGAGGATCATAATATGAAATATGCGTTTTGGAACAACAAGGGCGGCACAGGAAAAACCAGTCTTATCTTTCAGAGCATCAACGGATACGCGGAAAAATTCCCGGACAAGAAAATTCTGGCCATAGACATGTGCCCTCAAGCCAACTTATCCGAGTTGATGCTTGGAGGCTTGAACAACGGGGGAAGCGAAAAACTACTTAAACGACACGGATTAGTTCCAAGATGCAGTATCGGCGGCTACTTCCAGCAAAGACTTCCCGCGCCTTACCTACCCCCGGTATTTCGCGCACAAGACTACATTACAACACCACATGACGACAACTCGGAGATCCCCAGTAATATTGACCTCATTTGTGGCGATCCTCTCCTCGAACTCCAAGCGAATGCTGTTAACACTCTCGCTAACCAATCAATACCAGGCACAAATACTTGGATAGCCGTAATAGACTGGCTTAAAGATCTGTTATCCCAAATCCAAGACTCGTATGACACGATCTTTATCGATTGCAATCCGAGTTTTTCGATGTATACACAAATTGCCTTAGCTACATCCGACAGAATTATCCTACCCGTTATGGCGGATGACTCTTCCAGACGCGCCATTCGTAATGCATTCTCGCTCATATACGGCCTCAAACTACCTTCTGACATTTATTCTGCGTATGCATTCGCAACAAAACTGAAAAGCGGAGAAAGGCAACTACCCCAAATTCATCTCATTGTTAAAAATCGCATCACCCAATACATGGGTTCAGCATCAGCATATGCCGCCGTTCTTGCTGCAATTGACTCCGACATCAAGGACCTTCTTAAAACAAATCCGACTTTATTCACATTCGCTTCGGAACAAGAGGCATTCATTGAAGTTCGAGACTTTCAGACTACAGGAGTTGTGGCATTCGCGAAAGGACTACCGTTTTCAAAGCTCAAACCCGGCAAACAGTCAATTAATGGACACAGGGTACAAGTTAAACAAGAATACCTAACTAATAGCAAAGATTCATTAAATGCTTTAATTACAAAGCTATAACGCTCCCATTGCGATAAGCATACACTCATGATATAAAATCCTCCTCCTTTTCGGTGAGTTTCTTGGCGAGGAAGCCGATGGTCCGCGCGGCCTGATCCATCGTGAGGGTCTGCCAGTTTTCGTCGCCTTCGAGGTCGTCGGCTTCGAGCCAGCGGAAGAGCTTCGTCAGCTCGGCAGGCCCGTAGTTGAGCTTCGCCCAGAGGGTCTGGATGTTCTCCACCTGCTGCGGCGTGCAGGGCCGTGGTGGCTCGGCGGGAACTGCGGGCGTAGCGGGCTTTGGCGCGGGTGCCGCAGCCACCGAGGCAACTGTCAAGGATTGCTTGACGGTTGCGGGGAAGACCGCCGCGATGCTCTCGAAGTCCATCGGGAGCACGTCCGCGAGGCCGTGACGGTTCTTGGCGTCGTAGGCGGCGCAGTGGGTCGTGCAGGGCCAGAAGGCCCTGACCCGCGCCTCCTCGCGGAGGCCTCGAAGGGCTTGCAGCCCTTACGACGAGCTACGCTACGTCTATCCCGCAGACCGCGGCGACTTGAAATTCCTCGTATCGCACGGACGTTTCGGGATGCACTAGCTCCGCAGCGACTCGGGGTACCGCTCAAAGTCGGCGAAGGGGCGAAAAGCCCCTCAATGTCAGCGGCGACCCGCCGCCGAATGCGCGACCATCACGACGTGCATGCCGCGTTTGCGCAGAACTTCGAGCGAGCCGAGGAAGCGCGAAAACTCTTCGGCGAGAATCGTGTAGCCCTTGCCGTAGCTAAAGTCCTCGATGCTGTCCTTGTTGGCGCGGCGGCAGAGGTATTCGGCAAGGAGCCGCTCCAGCCAGTCCACGGTGTCGATGACGAGCGTGCGGCGGTCGTGGTCGCAGGTGGCAAGTTGCGTGATCGTGTCCGCAACGTGCTCCCAGTATTCGGGGCGCGGAAAGCGGACGACGTCGAGCTGCGCCGTTCCGCCCTCGGTGTCGAGGAAGACGGGTGCGGGGAAAGCGGCGGCGAGGGTCGATTTGCCGATGCCTTCGGGTCCATAAATGACTGCCCGCTGGGGCAGCGCGATCTTGCCGCTCACAAGGGCAAGGGTGTTTGTATTCTGTTCGGTCATGGCTATTTGCAATTCTTGGTGAAGGTTCTGATGGAGGGGATTACCTCGCCCGCCAGATAGCGGGAGACGGTGTCAATGGCCTCGCCGAGGTCGTGGCAGAGGGCGGTCGCGTAACCGCGCTCACGGAGCGCAGTCAGCCATTCGCGCTGCTGGGGTGAGGCCCGGCCTTTCGCGCTCTTTAGCTCGATGAAGAGCCCGTGGAAGGGCCCCGATGCGACCGGCAGAAAGACGTCCGGAACGCCGGGCTTCACGCCCTCGGCCTTCAGGATCGCGCCCGTGATGGCGTCGCGTGCGCCGCCGTTCGGGATGGCGAACATAAGGCGCACAGGGCCGGAAGGCCCTGCCCCGCGCCTCCTGCCGGAGGCTTTAAAGGGCTTGCAGCCCTTACGGCGAGCTGCGCTGCGCCTATCCCGCAGACCGGGGTAGCTGACGAAGTCGGCGTAGGGGCGGCCAGCCCCTCAATGTCAGCGGCGACCCGCAGCCGCCTCGTAGCGACGGACTTCCTCCATCGTGAAGCGGAAGGGGCGGAAACCGCGCAAGGGGCGCAGTTCCTTACTGCGCACGAGGCGGCGAACAGCCTCCGGGCCGAGTGCCCAGCGGCTGGCGAGTTCCTCGACGGTCAGGCAGAACTTCAGTTCCGGTGTCTGCCGCGAGGTGATGAGCTGGCCGAGTTCGTCGATCCGCCGCGTCAGGGCGTCCAACTTCTCGTCCAGTGTGGGTTGCGTGTTCGTGTTCACGCCCCCTTTGGCGACTTGTCCTTTTGTCCCCGGAGCATTCGCGACATATTCCGAGCGCATCCCGCATGAATACTGGCCTCAGATGCTCCCGAAAAATCTTCAGATTTTTCGCCTCTACCGTTAGGGTTTTTGAGAGCCTTCAATCACAAAAGCGCGAAAATGAGTACGCAAAAAGGTCCAAACCCGCATGTTTGCTAGGGTCTGGGCCTTTGAATGAGTCGGACGACGATTGCCTCAACGTCAGGCGATTTGTCGCGACTTGTCTCGGTGCATTTTACTCAGGTTGGATGTTGAAGACGCTCTCCCACCCGCCTTCATCTTTCAGGTAGTTGAATGGCTCGCCGGGGATGCCGAAGAAGGTCTTCAAGGATTCCGAGAGTCGGTCCTTTTTCTTCTTGTTGCGCAGCGACGCGGCCTTGCTCTGCCAATTGATCGTGCCGTAACTCTCCGCAAACTGGCGCAAGAGTTCCCATTGGACATCCGGGCCTTTGGTTCGCTTGTCCTCCATCTGGAGGTCGCGGAAGCTGAAGCAGCCATTCGCGGTCTTGCCCATGCGGGCAACGAGCGTATGCCCATCGCGGAAACGCAGCGTCAAGTCGCTCCACTTCGCCCCGGCAGGCACGTGGAAGCCGTGCTCGTGGACGCCGACGCCGGTCAGCCGGAAAAGCGTGTCGTCCCAGTCCTTCGTGCCCTCCGGCAACAGCTTAATCGCGCCGCCGTCGATCTCGAAGTGCCCGTCGATCGTGAAGAGGGCCGCCTCCTGTTTCTGGAGGATGCGCAGGCTCTTGTCGTCCAAACGGCGGGCCGTCGGAAAGATCCATAGGATGCGACCCGACCGATCCGCGTAGAAGTCGGCAAGGAAGCGATTGCAATCCGGCACCGTCCACTGCGTCGTCAATATGACGGGAATGCGTTCCTCGCCCTTCAGGAACCCAAGGCGGCGACTCCGCCCCGGCCCGTCCACTTCCTGCGGCGAGGGCGTGATAGAGAGAAGCTCCGTCAGTTCCTTCGCCAGCCGGTCCTCGTCGATCGCGTGCTGGGCCAGTTCCTCGCGTTGGAAGACGCGGCGCGGGCAGCGGCCTTCATCGCAAACGCCCGCAAAAGTCCCGTTTTCGAGCTCGACGATTCGGTAGCTGCAAAAGTGCCCGGCAAAGGTGCGTGCGCAGGGCATTGTCGTCGCGAGCGCTCCGGTCGGCACGACGTAGTTGGCGACGAGCTCGAACTCCTCGCGCAGGGCCAGCTTCCAAGTGGAGAGCGGGCGGCCAGTGCGGGCGGGCGACTCAAGCAATTGCCATAACGCATTCGATTTGGGCATAACCGGCCACCTTTCTTTGCTGAATGNNCGCGTGTAGAGGGCGACGTTCGTCGGCTTGATCGTGACCGTGCGCGGGCGGGGATTGTCCTTGAAGCGCACGGAGAAGCTCGCCGACATGAGGCGGGCTCCCGGCGGAATGCCGGTTTTCTGGAAGTCGAAGGACTCGAAAAGGTCCACCGCCGCGTCCGTTCGTTTGATCCGCTTCTCGCCCTTGAGTTCGTAGGTCAGCCGCGTGAGCTTCACCCAGTTGAGGCCCGGAA
>LVBW01000026.1 GCA_001604585.1 Puniceicoccales bacterium Verruco_02
CCTCAATGTCAGCGGCGACCCGCCGCCGAATGCGCGACCATCACGACGTGCATGCCGCGCTTGCGCAGGGCTTCAAGCGAACCGAGGAAGCGCGAGAACTCTTCGGCGAGGATCGTGTAACCCTTGCCGTAGGAAAAGTCCTCGATGCTGTCCTTGTTCGCGCGGCGGCAGATGAATTCGGCGAGGAGGCGCTCCAGCCAGTCCACCGTGTCGATAACGAGCGTGCGGCGGTCGTGATCGCGGGTGGCAAGTTGCGTGATCGTGTCCGCGACGTGCTCCCAGTATTCGGGGCGCGGGAAACGGACAACGTCCAGCTGCGCCGTGCCGCCTTCGGTGTCGAGGAAGACGGGATTCGGGAAAGCGGCGGCGAGGGTCGACTTGCCAATGCCTTCGGGTCCATAAATGACTGCCCGCTGGGGCAGCGCGATTTTGCCGCTCACAAGGGCAAGGGTGTTTGTATTCTGTTCGGTCATGGCTATTTGCAGTTGTTCGTGAAAGTTCTGATGGAGGGGATGGCCTCTCCGGCGAGGTACCGGGAGACGGTGTCAATGGCCTCGCCGAGGTCGTGGCAGAGGGCGGTCGCGTAGCCGCGCTCACGGAGCGCAGTCAGCCATTCGCGCTGCTCGGGCGAGGCCCGGCCTTTCGCGCTCTTGAGCTCGATGAAGAGGCCGTGGAATGGCCCCGAGGCGACCGGCAGAAAGACGTCCGGCACGCCGGGTTTCACGCCCTCGGCCTTCAGGATCGCGCCCGTGATGGCGTCGCGTGCGCCGCCGTTCGGGATCGCGAACATAAGCCGCAAAACGGGCGTCTCCGCCGCGCTGTAGCGGGCCCACTTGAACAGGGCCGCCTGGATGCGGTGTTCCTCGTTACGCCTCGCCCGATGTGCGGGGTAGCCGCACGAAGTCGGCGTAGGGGCGGCCAGCCCCTCAATGGGTGCAGCGGCACGCTGCTCGTTGCGGGGCATTAGCGGCCTCCTTTCCGTGCGGAGTTGGTCGTCTGCGCCTCGTAGCGACGGACTTCCTCCATCGTGAAGCGGAAGGGGCGGAAGCCGCGCAGAGGACGCAGCTCTTTACTGCGCACAAGGCGGCGGACAGCCTCAGGGCCAAGTGCCCAGCGGCTGGCGAGTTCCTCGACGGTCAGGCAGAACTTCAGTTCAGGCGTCTGCCGCGAGGAAATGATCTGGCCGAGTTCGTCGATCCGCCGCGTCAGGGCGTCCAACTTCTCGTCCAGTGTGGGTTGCGTGTTCGTGTTCACGCCCCCTTTGGCGACTTGTCGATTTGTCGACGGAACGCCCGATCATCAAAAGCCTCGGAACCCGCATATTTACAGGGATTCGGAGCCGAACAGATTTTTCACTTTTCTTCGTTGGGACATTTGATTTGTCGATCTGTCGACGGCGGATTCCGGGCACAAAAAATGCCCAAACCCGCATGATTGCTAAGGTTTGGGCCTTTTGGATGGCTTGGAGCCGTTTTCGGGGCTTTTGTCGATTTGTCGACGCTTGTCGACCTACTCCGGCTGGATGCATTTCACCGACCTCAACAACGCCATTTTCATGCTTTTTCGTTGAATCAGAAATTACCGTTATGTATGCATTCAGACATGCGCCGCGCTACCCTGTGCATTCTCCTGCTCTTTATTTGGATTTCCGTTGTTCGCGCAGAGCAGACCTTCACCTCTGTCGATGACCAGCTCTCGTATCTTGCCAATCTTCCTGAAGAGCAACTGGCCGCTTACGACATAGCCTATTTGAATCTGGTTTGCGCTCAGGGTCTGAACGGCTCTGAGGATCTGGATATTCCTGCGTGTATTGCACGTCTTGACGAAATGGCGGCGAACATCTGGGGCAAGATTGAGGTCGGGCGATATCTATATGAGCGCAATCCCGCTTCATTCGATAACAGCCTAGGGCACTTCAATGCAATCAGCATGGTGACCTATGCGGTCAAGGATTATGGCGTTATATATAACCCAGCCAGAATCGAAACGCCCAACAGTCTGTCTCCCGACGATGTATTCTTCTCCGACTCGAAGGAAGTATTCATAAACGGACTTCTGCAAAGGGATCCCCCAATGGGCACGTGTTCGTCGCTACCGGTTTACTGGATAGCGCTAGGGAGGCGGCTGGGCTATCCGCTATATATGAGCAACACGCTGCTGCATTTTTTCGTCCGTTGGGATGGCAATGGGGATCATTTTAACTTTGAGGGCAGTCAGGCGGGTTGCGGAATTCATGACGATGCCTATTATCACGAGTTTCCCATTCCGCTCGACGACGCGAAGATAAAATATCTCGGGTTGCTTGAATCCTTCACGAGGAAGGAAGAGCTGATGCACTTTCTCATAACGCGCGGAACCTGCCTGAGAGCGCATGGAAGGAACGAGGAAGCGAGACGGGCATACCGTCTGGCCTTCCAGTGCTATCCGAACAACTTCGCAGAGGGTTATTTGTATTTGAACCGTGACTTCATGAAAGGTGACAAATGAAACGGCTGATTGTCTTGTTGTTTATACTGTTAGCAAGTGTCGCACAGATGCGTGCGGCATTCGATGGAGTGCAAACCGAAGCATTGCTGCTCGATACCAAACCAGAGGTGTCAACAAGCGAACAAACCCTGCTAAACGGTAGAGTTTACGACCCGCAGACGGGGAGGTTTTTGAGCACTGATCCGGTTGTGCAGGACCCAGAGAACATGCAGAACTACAACCGTTACAGCTACTGCCTGAACGACCCGTTGATTTATATCGATCCGAGTGGATATACGCTTTCAGTTGTTGGGAGCAAATCCGAAGTTCAAGCAATCAATACTGTAATTAACAATACAGCAAATCTTCATCCAGCGTTGGCTTACGGAATCAACCAGATGAGACTGGATCGAAACGACATTGTTGTAACCAGTTTTAGCAACATTCAACCCCAGCATCAGGGAGTGGCCAGTCAGATTCAACAACATAAGGAAAACGGAGTTTATGTCGCCAACAATAATTCAGATGCCGCAAATGGTCGCGGAACCGGAGGGGTGATCTATATTAATACAAACAGCAAGAACGGACCCGAGGTTGTTTTTTCCCATGAGGGAGATGGTCACGCCTATGCTGCAATGAAAGGGCAAGCTGATCACAGGACTATACCCGGACAGCAGGTACGCCAAGATGAATATAATGCTGTTCGGACTGAAAATCTTGCACGCACTCAAAACACTAAGAGGACAGATTATTCTGGCATTCCTGTACCAGACAGCGACGGGAGCAATTCAATGGTGTATCAAGATTATACGCAATCCGTAGTAGATGAGGTAATGGATACGGTGCAGACCCCGATTGATGATTTGATAAAAACCTCAACTGCTGAGACCCTACGCAACGCGGTTAAGAACATTAACTACCAGTAATAAACTATACATGAGAATTATTATCCCCGAAATATGCATACTTATACTTTTATCGTCTTGTGCGATATTTACGCCTGTTACAATTGACATGAACCAAGACTCAGCGCAAAATGTCAAGTTACGTGAATATATTTTGAAAGAGAATCTGAATGCCATCTATATTGGTTCAATCTGCAATGACGAGAAACCGGAAATTAATCAAATGATATCGATACTTGAGGCAGCCCAAAATCCTTATGGCTCATATGTTCCATTATGGATATTGACAAATCCCAACACCAAGCTTCGATATTATATATTCTACAATTTCACATCCCTCGGAATGGTAGAGGGTAGTGCTTATGTAGCAGTATGGGATCCTTTATGCTCAAGAGTAATTAAAATAGCTAAGATCTTTTGGATAGATGGCATTGATGACAAGGTCTTTAGAATATCGCAGCATAAAGAGAGTTAATAGTGAGACATAATCCGTCGCGTTAAACGAAGCAGTCCTTGAGAGGGCAAATACAAAGAATACATTTGCTCCGATGCGATTGCCTTTTGTTCATTATTACTCAGAAATTCAAACAGATCACACAACCAATCGCAGCGATTCGGGAAACCGCATGATTGCTTGCGTCAGACGGGCGTCTCGCATTCGTGCGTGATTTGTTAGAGTTTCTGAGTAATAGTTGAACCCCAGCCGACACTCCCTCCGCCTGCCAGCTTCTGCGGAGTCGCGGCCAGTTACCC
>LVBW01000027.1 GCA_001604585.1 Puniceicoccales bacterium Verruco_02
GCGGGCGAACAGGTCGAGCTGGCCGCCGCGCCGGAGGATAGCGGACGCATCACGGTGCTGGCGCACAAGGCGCTCAATCTCAACGGCTTGCCGATGCAGCCCGGCGAGCGGTTCCGGCTCAACTACGCGCCGTGGGAACTCGACATGATCTGCCGGATCACCGGCGTCAGTCAGAAGAATCTCGGCGCGGTCGAAATCAGCTTCGTGCGCGAACGCGGTCTCTACGCGGTGCCGTATTCGACGCCGACGGACCCCGTGACGGCGGCGGAACCGGCGGCTGCGGCGGGGATCGTGGACGCCCGTGTGTTCGAGCTAACGGACGCGCTTTCGGGCGGCACCGGCGTGTGGGTGGGCTTCCTCGCCGCGCAGCCTGCGCCGAACGTCGGCGGCTTCGTCGCCTAGTATTCGGCGAGCCCGGCGAGCGGAGAGTCCTGCACTTTCGACCAGATCGGCTCGTCCGAGTTCTGGGCCGCGAGCGGCAGCGTGGCAACGGTGGCAAGCGCGTACGCGGGCGAAGTGCGGATCGCATTCCCCGGCGACATGGGCGACTTCGACGTGGAGAG
Organism: Puniceicoccales bacterium Verruco_02; assembly: GCA_001604585.1. Classification (GTDB taxonomy): domain Bacteria; phylum Verrucomicrobiota; class Verrucomicrobiia; order Opitutales; family Oceanipulchritudinaceae; genus Verruco-01. The sequence goes on from LVBW01000027.1 coordinate 564, forward strand.
CGCGCAGGGGCAGGAGAACGACGCGCTGCTCCTCCTTGTCGGTGACGAACTGATGAGCGTCGGCCAGTGGGAGGCCGTGCCGGACGAGCCTGGCGTTTACCGGCTGGAGGTTCAGCGCGGGCGGCGTGGCACGACGAAGGCGACGCACACAGTGGGCGAGGGCGCGTGGCTCTTCTACCGCGAGCAACTCCTGAAGGTGACGCACGGCAGTTTTACAACTGACGCCGCGCCGCAGTGGAAGTTGCAGAGTGTCAGCGTCGGGAAGGTGCAGCCCTTGGCGGACGCGTTGCTTGTCGAGGGCTTTCGATTCCGCGACCGGAGTGGCGACGCGGCCACGGCGTGGATCACGGCGAGCGACTTCAGCTTCCTTACGACCTACGACGAAAGCGGCGCGGCGACGACCTCGCCGGAATCGGTCGAGATGCTCTGCCACGTCGAGGCGATGCCGAACACGGTCTACCAGTGGCAGCGGTATGTCTCCGGTGCCTGGGTGAACGTCGCGGGCGCCACAGCTGCGACGCTCACGGTCTATCCCGGCGGTGAGGGGCGATACCGCTGCGTCGTGACGGCGGGGACGTTGCGTATTGAAACCGATCCAGCCGACATCTCCCGAACGACCGAAGCTCCCGGCGGCGAGACCCCCTTCGCCTGCGGCAGCATCATAATCAACGACCAGCAGGTAGTCGGGCCGCGCCAGCCAGCGATTGCTTTGAACGTCGAAGTGGCAGTTCCGGGTGTCGATGGCTCGAACAAGACCGCCGCCTCAAGAGACGCTACCGAGGCCGCGCTGACGGGCCTTCGCGATGCAATCCAGTCGATCCTAGACCGACTCGGCCCGGATGGGCACGGACTGATAGAATAGTTGGGCCGAGCAGGTCAGGTCGGGCGAAGGGTAGGGAGGTCGCGTTGACAGCTCGATGCCTGCATGAAGTGCCTCCATATCCTGCCCATGCTCGCCGCTGTCCTCTGCCTCACCGGATGCAATATCATCCCGAAGCCGGTCGAATACTTCCAAGACCGCGTCCAGCCGGTCCCCGAGCGCACGCCGCTGGCCGACGAATCCCTGCGTCAGGCCGCAAGGCTCGCCGCCGATCGCGCTGCCGCCACGGAACGCGCCGCGCTCTCGACCGATGCGGCACCTGAAGTCATCCAGCCTGCGAGAGACACCGCCATCCTGACGGGCGCCGTCTCCGCCCAAGTCGGCCCGCCTGCGAATTCGTGGCAGGGCGACGTGCCCGCGCTCATCGCCCGCATGGACGCGCAGGAAGCCAGCTACCGCCGCGAACTAGAATCCTATCGTGCGGAGGTCCGCGAACTCGCGGGCAAGAAGATCGAAGGCACCGGAGCGATCCAGGTAGGCTACTTCACGCACCTTTTGATCCTCGCCGCCATCATGGCCGTTGCGTGGCTAATCCTGCGCATCGTCGCCATTACAAACGCGCCCGTCTCAGTCGGCCTCAAGACGATCGAAGGCGGCAGCAAGTTCCTTAGCCGTGCCTTCTCCGAACTCGTGGAGGCCGGTCAGGACTTCAAGGCCCGCCTCAAGCAGCGCCTAGCCGACAACCCAGAGCTGCTCGAATCCATTCTGACTGACTTCAAGACCGCCCATCAGTCCAGCCAAAGCCGCGACACGCGGAAGGCGGTTGGGGAGGTAAAGCGTTAGTCAAAGCCTTCATATTTTGACAACACAAGCGAAAACTTATTTTATGGAAATCGCTGCTCCCTTGTATGTGAAGCTGCTGGTAGATGCCGCTTCGCTGCATGTGATTGCACTCAATGATAGTGCCCAGAGACATAACCTATCCAAGAGTGCTGCCTGGATTCTCAATTAAAATGGGTTAACCTGCTCTCATGAAAGCCTTTGATTTTCAACGCTATCTAATTGATTCCTATTCGGGTTTTTCACGGTCATTTACCGTCATTCGAGCAGACGATCTTCGGATGGAGGTGACGCGCCAATATGAAGCTGGGCGCTTTTGGCCAGAGCCTATGTTGTCTCTTAACCCACGATTCCTAGTTGGGCAGACTGTTGATGAGTTGGTTGCTTCTGGTGACCTTGATGAGACAACTGGAAGGGTATTTCGGTTTAATGGAAAGACGCTCCGTTTGTATCGTCATCAAGCGCAGGCGATCGCAAAAGCGAGAGCTCGGCAAAGTTTTGTAGTAACAACAGGAACTGGATCTGGGAAATCGCTCTGTTTTTTTGTGCCGGTCGTAGACGCCATCATTAGGGCCAAAAAGAAAGGTGAACCAAGGAAAACAAGGGCAATCATTATCTATCCGATGAATGCCCTTGCTAACAGCCAGATTAAAGAGATCGAGAAGTTTATCGCTCAGGCTGGTTTGCCAACAGAGCTCAAACCGATCGTCAAGAGGTATACAGGCCAGGAGGACGGCGAGGAGCGTGAAGACATTGCCAAGAATCCTCCTGACATCCTATTGACAAACTTCATGATGGCTGAGTTGCTATTGACTCGTCAGGACGAGACAGACACTCGGGTCATTGAGAATGCGCAAGGGTTGGAATATATTGTCTTAGACGAACTACACACTTACCGTGGGCGTCAGGGCGCTGATGTAGCAATTCTGGTTCGCAGATTACGGGATAGATGTAATCACCACACAACCCCAGTTTGTATCGGTACGTCGGCAACCATGGCGAGTGAAGGAACGGACTGTGTTCGAGCTGAAGCTGTGTCTGAAGTTGCCTCACGTCTATTTGGGACGACCATCGGCGCAGATGCCATCATCGATGAATCATTACAGCGTGCTACTAGTGATACATTAAAATTGGAAGATGTGCGCCCGCTGCTAGCGAAGGTTCTCCAGACAGATTTCCCAAGTGATTTGTCAGATGAAGTGCTCCGCACGCACCCACTCGCCGTTTGGGTAGAACTTGCTATTGGTCTGCAGGATGGGCAGCAACTTAAAAGAAAAAAGCCAATTCCACTCAACGAGGCTGTTCAGTTGTTGGCAAAGGACAGTGGGGTTCATACAGACACATGCAGTAGTCGCCTAGAGGAGTTCTTGACAATAATCAGTCTCCCGAATTCCGATCGAGGTGGAAATGGGTCCTCTTCTTTTTTAGCATTCAAGCTCCATGAGTTTATTTCGGGCGCGGGGGAAGTATATACATCGCTGACAAGTCGACCTCGAAGTGTCCTCTTTGAGGGGCAACTTGAGGATCCACAATTTCCAGGTCATCGACTCTATCCTACGCGTTTTTGTAGGGAATGTGGGCATGAGATATTCGTTGTAACGCGGATTGAGGGTGGAAATGGAGTGCAATACCTTCCTCGAAGCATTGATGATACCCCACTTGATGACGAAGATGGTGCTATAGCTGGTTATCTTTCGCCCACTGGGGATGGTGAACAGGACTATGCTTTTTCAGGAGATATCGATACATATCCAGAAGATTGGAAAGAGGAATATAAAGGTATTGTCAGACTGCGTGCAAATCGGAGAAGTCGCGTTCCGAGATTGGTTCGTTTAGACCCGAGCGGAAGAGAGTCCCCAACTGGAAAATGCCACTGGTTCTTTCCTGGAAAGTTTGGGTTCTGTCCGTGCTGCCTTCATCAGCCTTCCCCAAATGCTCGAGAACGAAGCAAGTTGGCCGGACTTTCTGGCGAAGGAAGAAGCTCAGCGACTACTCTCTTGGTTTCGACTTCGTTGGAGTGGATGAACACTTCGGCTTGTAGCATTCCTCCGCTCAAGCGTAAGCTCCTTTGTTTTACCGACAACCGGCAAGATGCAGCCCTGCAGGCTGGGCACTTCAATGATTACCTGTTCGTTAGCCTTCTCCGTGGCGCAATCCTTCGCGCAGTGCTTGACGCTGGCGAGAATGGTTTGAGCGAGGATGAGTTTGGACTGCGTGTACAAAGAGCTCTCAAGTTCGTCGACGCTAACAAGGAAGCACGTATCCACTGGATGCTTGATCCCGAAACCGGCGCTGTTGGTCGGGAAAATGCGCAGCGCGTATTGGCAAAAGTACTAGCACATCGAGTATGGACAGATTTGCGGCGCGGTTGGCGCTATACAAACCCCAATCTTGCATCTCTGAAACTGATCGAGGTTCGTTTCGTTGGAATTGAAGCGATAGCGGAAGATGACGACGGCTGGACGACTATACTACCAGAGCTTGGGAGACGAGCACCCTCCGATCGAAAAGCGATTCTAGTCGAACTCTTGGGTGCAATGTTGGAGGGCCTTGCTGTGCAGACAGAATCTCTTGAACTGACTGTCCTCGATAGCGTCGCTCAGACGTCTCGTGGGCTTCTTCGCTCTCCTTGGTCCATAGATGTCCGAGAAAGACTGCGCAGCCGGACAAGTCTTTTTATGCAAGCGCCTGGCAAGCGGGAAATTGGACTTCAGGAAGAACAGACAATTATTCGTGCTGGTAATAGCTCACGTATAGGGCGTCGCATCAATAGACCAGAACTGATCGGGAGAAAGCTCAATGGCGCCGAGTATCTCCAATTCATGACAGGTATTATGAAATTGCTATCCCGAGAGGGGGTCGTTTCTCTGGCTGAAGTTTATGATGATATCCAAGGTTGGAGACTCAATCCATCAGCCGTCCGTCTGGTTCCCGGAGAAGCTATTCGTTTAGGGAAAGCACAAGGAAATCTCTATTTTCACCATCTATACCATTCGATTGCTGATGACCTAAAACGTGGCCACAGTTCTTTTTGGGGACTGGAGGGGCGGGAGCATACCGCGCAAGTTTCACAAAAACAGCGCGAATGGCGTGAATGGCGCTTCCGATACGAAACAGACGACCTCCAGAATCTGAAGGAACACGAGATTGAACTCAAGCAGGCAGGTGAGTCAGGTCAGTTTCTTCCAGCTCTCTTTTGCTCTCCAACAATGGAACTGGGGGTGGATATATCAGCGCTCAATGCCGTATATCTTCGGAACGTTCCGCCTACCCCCGCCAATTATGCCCAGCGCGCTGGGCGTGCAGGGCGTTCTGGTCAGGCTGCTGTGATAGTCACTTACTGCGCAGCTCAATCCCCTCATGATCAGTATTTCTTTGAGCGCCGTAATGAGATGGTTGCTGGTGTCGTTCGCCCTCCAGCGCTTGACATTACAAATGAGGAACTGATTCGGTCCCACTTGCATGCAGTATGGTTGGCCGAAGCAAAGCTTGCACTGTCGCCGGATATTCCGGAAATCCTCGATCTAAAGGCAGAGGGATTTCCACTCGCGCCCTTTATTCGTGAGACAATCCAAAGCCCTGATCTGGTTGCCAAAGCCCGGATTCCAATGCGGCGAGTGATCGGGAAAATCCTTGCGTCAGTTGGTGCTGGGAAGCCTTTCTGGATGGCTGATCCTGAGGCATTTGTCGATGAGACGGCCAGTAATGCACCTAAGGAGTTTGATAGGGCATTCGGTCGGTGGCGTGAGTTATATATATCGGCCCGAAAACAGTTGATGGATGCCAATGCACGTTCTGAGATCATCGGTCTATCTGGTTCAGATCGGGCGAAGATCAGAGCGGCTCAGTCTCAGGCTACCGAACAGATTGCCCTTCTGGAGCAAGGAAAGGCAACAAACGGTTCCGATTTCTACTCCTATCGCTATCTTGCGACAGAGGGATTCTTGCCGGGATATAACTTCCCACGTTTGCCGCTCTATGCATTTATTCCCGGCGATGGAAAGACAGGAGACAAGAAATCTGGCTCCTTTTTGCAGCGGGCTCGCTTTCTGGCGATTTCAGAGTTTGGGCCTCGTAGTCTTATCTATCACGAGGGACGTGCTTACCGCGTCATTAAGGCGAAGCTGCCTCCCCAAGCTCACTCGACAACGGACGATTCTGAATTAGCTACGCGTGATATCTTTATTTGTCCCAATTGTGGTGCATTTCACGATGGCGAAGTGGAACGTTGCCATGCTTGTGGTACGTCGATGGCAGGTGAAGTTCCTGTAAGTCGCACACTTCGCATCGACAATGTTGAAGCACAACCCGTTGAGCGGATTACAGCCAATGATGAAGAACGTGTTCGCCAGGGTTTTGATGTTCAGACGGTTTTTTCATGGCCGTCGCGTGACGGACGGTATCAGGTTACTGAAGCCGAGATTCGTTGTGACGGTCGGTCAATCTTTTCCCTCCAATATGCAAACAGCGCAGAGATTAGTCGCATCAACAAAGGCTTGAAGCGTCGGAAAAACCAGACAGTTTTCGGATTCTATATCGATCCACGTTCAGGACGATGGACCAAAGGTGAAGATGAAGAACCGGAGGATGATATTCAGCCGGATGACGCGCGACCAGTCCGCATTGTTCCGATCGTGCGTGATCGCAAGAATGCTCTGTTGTTTAGATTCTGTGAGCCAGATGCCTATGCGCTCGAAACGATCGCTACGGTGCACCATGCGCTGATGCGGGGCATTGAGGTAGTGTTTCAGCTCGAAGAGGGTGAAGTTCTTGGGGAGCCCCTGCCTTCTCGTGATAATCGCCGATCTATTCTTGCGTATGAAGCGACCGAAGGAGGTGCCGGAGTGCTAAGTCGTCTTGTCGATGATTCCCAATCTATTCGGCAGGTAGCCAAGGCTGCCTTAGAACTCATGCATTTCCAGAATGTCGAAGAAGCCATCTCACGTGGTGATGCTGATATTTTGGTGACTCGCGAAGGCGAAACATGCGTACGTGGGTGCTATCGGTGCCTGCTATCCTATTTCAACCAGCCTGATCACGAGTTGATTGATAGGGGACGCCAAGATGTAAAACAGTTCCTGATCGACCTTGCTCGTGGAGAAGTCGTTGTTAAGCATAATGTTAGTTCTGGCGAGACAGATGCCTGGCGCGAAGCCTTTCACCTGCACAAGATTCCTGATCCCGATCTGACTTCGATTAGCTTTGGAGGCCGAGAACTAGACTTTGTTTGGCGAAGCCACTACGTGGCGGCTTCGATGAGCATGCTTACTGACGAGAGTCGAGTTCAGGCGGAAGCCAAGGGCTGGACTTTGATTGATCTGTCGAGTGTTGTTGGCGCAAGCCTGCCTCAAACCTTGATTTCCCTCTTCCATGACTGATTCGTTTGCATCAACCTTTGTCCCCGGCGATTTGGTGATGGCTCGTGGCCGCGAATGGGTGGCGTTGCCTGCTCCTCGCGATGGCTTGCTTGCGTTACGGCCTCTTTCCGGAAGCGAGAACGACACTGTGTTGCTCGACCCCGCGTTGGAACTGATTTCGGTTGAGCCAGCACGTTTTGAGCTTCCGCTGAATGTCGCGCCGACTGTGCAGTTCAAGGCAGAGCTATTGGCAGATGCATTACGCCTGACTCTGCGGCGAGGAGCGGGCCCATTTCGTTCTGCAGCCCAGCTCTCGTTTGAGCCTAGAATTTATCAGCTTGTGCCCTTGCTCATGGCGCTGAAGTTGCCAGTTCCACGTTTGCTGATTGCTGACGATGTTGGTATTGGCAAGACGATCGAAGCCGGTCTCATCTTGCGCGAGCTGATGGATCGAGGTGAAGTCGATGCCTTTTCAGTTCTCTGCCCGCCACATCTCGTGGAGCAATGGGTTGTTGAGCTCAAGAGTCGTTTTGGTATCGATGCAGTGGCTGTGACTGCCGGGACAGCAGCAAAGCTGGAACGTGGGTTACCGATAGAACAGACGCTGTTCCATGCGTATCCATATACCGTTGTCAGTCTCGACTACATCAAGGCTGAACGACGCCGTGATGGTTATGCGCAAGCTTGTCCGGATTTCGTAATTGTGGACGAGGCACATGCTTGTGTGGGTACGCAAAAGGGGAAGCAGCAGCGTTTTGAACTTCTCTCTGGTCTAGCTCGTTCTCCAGACCGTCGGATCATAATGCTAACGGCCACTCCACATTCGGGTGATGAATCGGCATTCGCGCGCTTACTTTCTCTAATTGATCCATTTTTCGGGTCGATGAACTTTGACGAGAAAAATTACCGCGAACGTCTTGCGCGCCATTTTGTGCAGCGTCGCCGTATCGACTTAACTTCTGGTGATTGGGGTGAAAATCGTGCATTCCCCAAGCATGAAACAACAGAGCACACATACCGGCTTGGCAAAGCGCACCTTGAGTTTCATGAGGCAGTGCTCGATTACTGCCTGAGTGTCATTTCGAGCGCAGGTGACGGGCAGAGAGAACGCCGTATGGCGTTCTGGGGTACACTGGCGCTCATGCGTTGCGTGGGGTCCTCTCCGGCTGCGGCGCTCAGTGCCTTGAGGAATAAAGCAGCTTCCGAGAGTGAACGACTTGAGCCCCAGATATATGACGAAGACGGCGATGACGAAGATGCCGTGGATCTCGAACCCAGTTCGCACTTTATCGTGGATCCACGTCTGCAGTCCTTGATTAGGCGTGCCGAGGGTCTCGTGAAGGAGTCTGATCCCAAGCTCGATGCTCTCATCGAGAAGCTAAGACCGTTGATCAAACAGGGGTCAAATCCTGTTGTGTTCTGCCGCTACCTTGCGACCGCAGATCACGTTCGTGATGGCCTTCGCAATGCTTTCCCGAAACTCACGATCGAGGCGGTTACCGGTGTTTTGACTCCCGATGGGCGTCGCGCCCGTGTGTCCGACATGGCTCCTGCGAAAGATGACGACAAAGCTCCGCAGCGAATATTGGTGGCGACCGACTGTCTTTCCGAGGGTATCAATCTTCAGCAGCTTTTCGATACCGTGGTGCACTACGATCTCTCTTGGAATCCTACGCGACACCAGCAGCGCGAAGGTCGCGTTGATCGCTTTGGTCAACCTGCGAGCCTTGTTCGTTCCATCATGATGTATTCGCCGGATAGTGCCATCGATGGAGCGGTGCTGGAGGTCATACTGCGCAAAGCAGAAGAAATCCGAGAAGCAACGGGTGTTACAGTTCCGTTGCCTGAGGATAGGGGGCCGGTGACCGATGCTCTGATGGCCGCTGTAATGCTGAGACGTGGAAAGCCAGAGGTGGATCAGCTATTGCTCGATCTTCATCTAGACGATGGCACGAGAGCCATGGAAGCAGAGTGGCGGGATACTTCCGAAAACGAGAAGAAATCCCGCACGCGCTTCGCGCAGAATGCCATGAAACCACAGGAGGTGGCCCCCGAGTGGGAAAAAGCCCAGGTCCTTCTCGGGGCCCCCGCTGAAGTGCAGCGCTTTGTCGAACGGGCTATGGCGCGCCTGGGGGTACCGGTGGAAAAACGAAATTCCACTTTGTTGGCCCATGTCGATGCCCTTCCGTCGAGTTTGAAAGAGCGTATGTCAGAGCACAATATGGAGGGTTCTGTGCGCTTTGCTCAATCGGAACCTGCACCCGCTGGCACAACTTTGCTCACTCGTGCCCATCCGCTCCCTTCAACCCTCGCCGAAGCCCTTGTTGAAGCATCGCTTGAACCGGAATCACTAAAAGACCTTAGCATCGGACGCGTGGGTGCATGGCCAACTCCCTCTGTGGGACGCCTTACGCGGCTTGTGCTTCTACGTTTGCGTTTCAAGCTGACTTTGCACGCCCGCAAGGAGCGTATGCTCTTGGCCGAGGAAGCCGCATTGGTCGCGTTTGAGGGGCAGGCTTTGGTTGCCAGTGGGGATGCCGCGCGCAAGCTCTTGCAAGTTCCTGCTTCGTCAGACTTGGCAACCGTCGCCCGCGACCGCTTCATCAATGGTGCCCGGAGTGATCTGGAACTCCTCATCGATGGCCCGATCACGACATACGTGAAATCCCGTGCAGAAGAACTCAGCGAAGATCATGGACGGCTTCGGCTGGCCGCAGGATCGGCTTCACGCGTTAGCGTTGAGGCCATTCTTCCGCCAGACGTCATCGGCCTATTCGTCCTTGTCCCCAGTCAGGAATAACCGCCATGCCCCGCACCACGATTAACGACTTGGCCGCATGGCCCGCACTCACCCTCGAAGGCAACCTGATCGCTCCGGCGATGGTGGCGAAGATCGCCGATCCTGACGACAAGATCGAGACACGCGATAGCTACTGCATCCGCAAGGGCCTGACCATTCGTGAAGAAATTTCCACCGCCTTCCGCGTGGGGCAGTCTCATTACGATGCCTTTGTCCGCCAGCCCCACCCCTCGGCAGACACCACACGACGCTTTGTGCGGGATTTCCTCAAGGAGACCTTCGGGTTTGATGACCTTGTGCCGCTCGAAGGCACGGTGTCTTTCCTTGCAGGGGAACGCGTGCCAATCGTCGTTGTGCCGCCCGACGAGGAAAGGCTCGACCGGCGTAGCCCGACGCTCTCCATCGATCGCTCCCGCTCGCCAGCCTACGCGCTTCAGGACTACCTGAACGACCACGATTCGGCCCTCTGGGGAATGGCCTGCAACGGCACGCTCCTGCGCCTGATGCGTGACAACGCCTCGCTGACACGCCCCGCCTACATCGAGGCGGACCTGTCGCAAATCTTCACAAACGAGGACGCTGCATCCTTTGCCGTTCTCTGGCTTCTCATACATCGCAGCCGCTTTGGCAGGGCAGGGGCGCCGCCGACGGATTGTGAACTTGAACGCTGGCGAGATGCCGGCACACGCGAAGGCACCGTTGCTCGCGATCGTCTGGCGGGGCAGGTGCAGGAGGCTTTGCAGACTCTCGGCTCCGGCTTCCTTGAAGCCAACCCCGAACTGGCCCGGCAGATACAGTCCGGCGAACTCAGGCTCACGGACTGGTTCAACGAACTTCTGCGCCTGATTTACCGCCTGATCTTCCTCATGGTGGCCGAGGATCGCAACCTGCTCCACTCGGAGAAGGCCCGGAGCGATGCGCGCAAGCTCTACGCCGAAGGCTACAGCCTCGCCATGCTGCGCACGCAGAGTGTCCGTCGCGCCGCGTGGGACCGTTTCTCTGACCGCTATGAAGGCATCAAGATTGTCTTTCGTGCGCTGACACAAGGGCAGGACGCCCTTGCGCTGCCTGCATTGGGCGGCCTCTTTGCCGACGATCAGCTCCCGCATCTGGAGAAAGCCAGCCTGCGGAATCGTGCGCTGATGGAAGCCCTCTACCGGCTCTCGTGGCTTAAGGACAGCGCGGGCATGGTCCCCGTCAACTGGCGGGCGATGGAGACGGAGGAACTCGGCTCGGTTTACGAATCCCTGCTGGAGCTTCAGCCACAGCTGGGGGATGACGGCAAGAGCCTCAACTTTGCCCAGCATGTGGCCGAGCAGCGCGGCAACCAACGCAAGACGACCGGCTCCTACTATACGCCGGACAGCCTCGTGCAGGCCCTTTTGGATACGGCGCTTGATCCCGTGCTGAACAAGACCGTCACCGAAGCCAATGACCCCGCTGCGGCGATACTCAGGCTGACGGTCATTGACCCAGCCTGCGGCTCCGGGCACTTCCTGCTTGCGGCGGCGCGGCGCATGGCAACTCGCCTTGCCCGTATCCGGGACGAAGGCACCCCTGCGCTCTCCGACTATCGTCACGCCCTGCGCGACGTCGCCCGCACCTGCCTGCATGGTGTGGACCGCAACCCCATGGCCGTCGAGCTGACCAAGGTGGCCCTCTGGATCGAGACCGTGGACCCGGGGCTGCCGCTGGGCTTCTTTGACGCCCAGATACGCTGTGGAGACTCCCTCCTCGGCCTCTTTGACCTCGACGTTTTTGCCGATGGTATTCCAGCCGCTGCGTACAAACCCCTTGCCGGAGATGACAAGGAAACGGCCAAGTATTACCTGAAAGCCAACAAGGAAGCGCTGAACGGGCAGGTGGAGATAGACTTTGAAAGCGGCGGTGGCACAATGCCCGCCGTCAAGCCCCTAGCGGAGAGCTTTGCCAACCTGCGCGACATGCGGGAAGACACCGTGGCGCAAATCCGGGCCAAGGAGCGGCGCTTCCGCGAACTGGCCGCGAGTCCCGCCTTTGCCCGTGCCCGTGCGGCGGCGGACCTGTATGTGGCCGCCTTCCTCATGCCCAAGGCGGGCGCGGCCCCGCTGTATGCAGAGGGACGCAGCGTGCCGACTACGTATGAGCTTTGGCGCGCACTCAGTCAGGACGGCTTGCCCTTGCTGATGGACGCAGCCGCAGCGGTGGCGCGAAAAGCTCTGGCCTTCCACTGGCCGTTGGAGTTTCCGGACGTGATGGCGAATGGCGGCTTCGATGTCGTCCTTGGCAATCCGCCGTGGGAAGTGTTGCAGCTTTCGGAAAAGGAGTATTTTGCAGCAACGTTCCCCGATATTGCTTCCTTGGCTGGAGCTGCGCGAAAGCGGGCAATCGAATCGCTCCAGAGTGAAAATCCGGCTGCTTTCGGTGCCTTTATCGAAACGCTCCATCTGTCTGAAGCGGGAAATGAATTTGCGCGCGCCTCTGGTCGCTTCGATCTCACTGCACGCGGCAAGGTCAATACATACTCACTGTTTGCTGAACTTTTTGCCAGTCTTGCCCGTGATCGTGCCGGAGTCATCGTGCCGACTGGTATAGCAACAGACGCATCAACCGCACCTTTCTTTAGTTATTTGGTCGAGAAACGTCGCCTTGCTAGGCTTGTGGATTTTGAGAACCGTGCAGGGCTGTTCCCTGCCGTGGATAGTCGCATGAAGTTCTCCCTGCTGACGTTGGGGCGCAACGAGGCTGTGGCGCGCTTTGCCTTCTTTTTGACGGACCCGGCGCAGTTGGCTGAACCGGAGCGCAACTTCACCCTCTCGCCGGAAGAGATTGCGGCCATTAACCCCAATACGAACACAGCGCCTGTCTTCCGTTCGCGTGCCGATGCGGAACTGACGGCGAAAATCTACAGCCGCGCCCCCGTCCTGATCGACGAAACCAAGGGCAAGAGTGGCAACCCGTGGGGCGTGGAGTTCCGCCAGGGATTGTTTAACATGACTTCAGACAGCGACCTTTTCCGCACGGCGGCGCAGTTGGCGGCGGAAGGGTATGTGCGCGATGGGGTGGACTGGGTGAAGGGGGCGCAACGCTGCGTGCCGCTGTACGAGGCGAAGATGATCCACCAGTTTGACCACCGCTGGGCGGGCTATGCCGGCAACGGCAGCGATGTGGCGGATGTGGACCTTGCGCAAAAGCAGGACCCCGCCTACGAGCCTGCCCCGCGCTACTGGGTGCCCGAAGAGGAAGTTGACGAGCGCCTGACCGCCAAGGGCTGGGAACGAGGCTGGCTCATGGGCTGGCGCGATATCACAAATGCGACGAACGAGAGGACCGTGATTGCGACGGTGTTTCCGAAGGCGGGCGTTAATCACAAGATGCCCATATTCTTCACTGGAACTACCGTTGATGCACAAGTGGCTCTGTTTACAAATCTAAACTCATTGGTTTTCGATTTTGTAGCTCGGCAAAAGGTAGGAGGCACCAACTTGGCATTCTTTTACCTTAAGCAGCTCCCCATACTCCCGCCTGCCTTCTACAGCAAGCCACGATTGGACTTTGTCGTTCCTCGCGTGCTGGAGCTGACCTACACCTCGCACAGTATGGCGCCCTTTGCCCGCGATCTGGGTTTTGCAGGCCACATCCCATCTTATGATCTGGATCGTGGTGTGGAAATCGAACCACAGCCCTACAAATGGGACGAGAATCGCCGCGCACAGCTCCGTGCCGAGCTGGACGCCTTCTACGCCCGCGCCTACGGCCTCAGCCGCGACGAGCTGCTCTACATTCTGGACCCCGCCGACGTAAAAGGCCCCGACTACCCCTCGGAAACCTTCCGCGTCCTAAAAGACAAGGAACAGCGCCAATACGGCGAATACCGCACCCGCCGCCTAGTCCTAAACGCCTGGGACGCATTGGAGGCCGACGGAACTTTCCGGAGAATCAACTTGTAATTCCAGAGAAGAAGGTATTCATTAGTTCATAATCCCCATGCGCTGGTCAAAAAGAGTCCGAGACCCAGTCCACGGCCTCATCGTGTTCGAATCCGAGCTTGATGCGCTCGCTTGGAAGCTGATCGAAACGCCGGAGTTCCAGCGCATGCGCCGCATTCGCCAGCTCGGTGTCTCTGAGTTCACCTTCCCCGGCGCCATTCACACCCGGTTCGCCCATTCCATTGGCGTGTACCACAATGCACGACAGCTCATTGACATCATAAAACGTGAGATCGGGGCCGACTTCGATGACTCGCAGGCGCAGGTGGCACAGATTGCAGCCTTGCTGCACGATGTGGGCCACGGCCCCTTCAGCCACACCTTCGAGGGGGTGCAGAAGTCCCGAGGTATTCGGAAACGCCACGAGCAATGGACGGCAGACATCATCCGTAACCCAAATGGTCGTATCTTTCCCCTTTTGGAGGGGCATCGGACAGGTTTTGGAGATGCTGTTGCGTCGCTTTTGGAACGTGAGGATCCCGAGCACATCTATCACGCTGTGGTCTCCAGCTCCTTCGATGCTGACCGGCTCGACTACTTGCGTCGGGATAAGCTGATGACGGGTACCGGGGCCGGAGCGATTGATTTCGACTGGTTGGTTGACAATTTGCGGATAGCAGAGATTGCCATTGATCCGCCTGAGGGTGAGGATGACGACTCCCGGCGCGTCCCGACTTTCTGTTTTACAGCCAAGGCTCTCCCCGCTGCCGAGCAGTTCTTGCTCGCGCGCTATACGCTCCACCAGCAGGTGTATTTTCACAAGACAACGCGTTGCGTAGAGCACATGATCGGGAAGTTGCTGCGGCTCGTTGCGCGGCGTGCCGGAGATGAGGGGCAGGTTAGTGAATTGGGCCTTCTCCCGAGTCACCCGCTTATCCGTTTCCTTGCCACAGAATGTGAGTCGGTTGACAATTACCTCGCGCTGGATGACCAGTGCATTTGGGGCATCCTGCATGAACTGAGGGCAGCGCAAGATGTCGAAATCGCCGACCTTGCGGGGCGACTTCTCGATCGCAGGCTCTACAAGACGCTCGACATCGCAGAGTTTGGTTCCGACGCTGGCCGGCAACAGATGAAGCTCCGCGGGATAAAGAAGAAATATGCTGCTGACATCGAAGCGGAACGCATCATGATTGATGAAGAAGCCAAGCTGAGAATTTATTCCGAGGTGGGCGGAGATGATGAAAAAAGACATAAGAAGATCCATATACTCGATGGTGGCAGTCCAAAAGAGATAATCGATATTAAGGTTTCTCCTGTTATTTACTCACTGAAAGATCCCAAACAATTTACTCGAGTCTATTTCGCTGATGAAGCTCAACGAGATGAAGCAAGAAACGGAACACAAAGCCATGAACGCTGAACGTGAACAAATCGTTGCTAGGATTGTCCATGCAGCTGGCGGTCACCTCGTCAGTCGCATTCGCATGCAAAAAGTCGCCTATCTGCTGGATCAGCTTGGTGAGCACAGCGGCTTTAGCTATACATATCATCATTACGGACCATACTCGCGTGAACTCGACAGTGCTATTGAGGATGCAAAAGTCTTAAATATGATCGATGAGGTAATTCAGCATCGTCGGTCGGATGGCGCTTCGTATAGTGTGTTTAAGAATAAGCAGGAAGCTTCTTCAAATAAAGATGAGGATGCGACTGCATATCTTTCGTCTCCTGTTAGACAGGCACTCGTCAAGCGGTTTAACGATGAGCAAATTGTGATTCTTGAGCTGGCGGCCACGGCCCATTGGTTGTTCAAGTATGAACAGATTGAAGATTGGAAAACCGAGATACAACGCCGCAAGGGGTCTAAAACTGAAGAAGGCCGCCTTGAGAAGGCTTTGGAACTTTTGAAAGATTTGAATCTACCTCCTGCCGTCTCGCAGGCGGCGTGATAATCTTTGAGGGCATCTATAACGCAATTACGTGAAGATCGAGGCGCCCCAGTCGTTCATCGTCCATAGCGAGTGCGAGAAGGCTACTTACCAGAATGGCTTTCGACGTGCACTTGGTGTGACGGATGGCTGGGCTGCCTTTAGTTCGACGACGGTGCCAGGGAGGGTTTTTTTGGCGGCGGAAGGTGCGCAGGGCCCGTGGTTCCTTGCGCTGGATCACCCCGGTGTGATCGAGGCTTTGGATATGCCAGCATGTGATCAGGTCGGGCCGGGCTTGGTGCGTTTCCGCTTCGACGTAATGGCGGAGTTGTATCCTGTTCTTTCGCGTGTTTATCAGCTCGCAGCCAGCCTGCCTGATGCTCCTCTACGAGAGTTTACCGCAAAAGTTCGCAATCTGCCGCAGTCTACAGTCGCCGAGCGCCTTGTCGTGCAGAGAGTGGGGCAGGATATCTTTCGGGCCAGCCTCATGGAATATTGGCAGGGCCGTTGTCCTTTGACCGGTATCGCCGACACGGCACTGCTTCGCGCCTCGCACATTGTTCCTTGGTCAGCGTGCGAGAGCGACGCTGAGCGGTTGGACGTTCACAACGGTATTCTTCTTTCAGCCCTCTGGGATGCCGCGTTCGATAAGGGACTTGTCTCGTTTACAGACGATGGTGTTCCGTTGTTCTCCACCAAGCTCAGTGATGTCGCCCGAGCAGAGCTCAGGTGGAAATCTCCGCTGTGTCTGACCCTACGACATCGTAAGCAATTGGTATGGCACCGTGAAAATGTATTCCAAGTGGATCGTCAATAACTGCCAACACTGATACACGTGATGAATCCACCAGAGCATGAAAATTGAGTATCTTATGGATGTGCATCGAAACGAAGGTGTAGGAGGGTTTGCACCCTCGCATTTGTGCACTGGCGCGGTTGCCAAAAGGGTGGCACCATACCCCGGAATTTGCTTTTCTTCCGCCGCCCATGGTGGCACTTTCTTGCTTGTCCTAAGAGACTAACAATCAAAGAAAAGCGCATTCTGTCTGGCAATCCGGCTTTGGCTTAACTTCCGGTTCAACTCCCGCCACCTCCAATACGATTCTTTGGGCAATCCAACTCGGAGCGGTTTGGATATTGACGGCAACGGAAGTCTGGATCTCGCTTCCAGCGACCGCATCAGCGAGGTCGAATCGCTATACGTTAAAGACGGTACAGATTACTGGTACGTCGAGGCGAACTATGTCTATGCTGCGGACGGCAGTGCGACGAAAACCAAGGTTGGCGAAACACGACGACGTGTGAGCGGATTCAGCGGGAATTTGGTTTCCGAGCAAGTGCAAACTGATCTTTACGGTAACACGACAACGCAAACCGTGACCGTCGATCGGGAGGCAAAATTGACCACGGTGACGACGTCGTCTTCCGTTTCCGACACTGAGGCGGTCCAGATTACCCGCAACGGTCTGCTCGTCAGCAGCAGCTCTCTGACCGTGTCTGCGCCAACTCTCTACTCATATGATGCACTCGGACGCATGACGGGAGCGAAGCTGCCTTCGTCATCCGCCTCTTCAACGACAAGCTACGATCTTGCTACAGGCCTGATCGTCAGCCGTAGCGATCCGGCTGGATATGCCGTCACATACTCGTACTGCACACAAGGCGAAAACGGTGCAGGACAGCCGAAGACGATTACAGACGCATTGGGGAAAACGGTTTTCTTTGACTACAACGAACGCGGTCAAAAGACCCACGTCTGGGGCAGCGCCAGCTATCCACAGTCCTACGATTACAATGCGCTGGGTGAACTGGTCGAACTGAACACCTATCGGAACGGAACGGGCTGGGAAGGCTCTGTCTGGCCGGTGGTCACGACGGGCGATGGCGACAGCACGGTGTGGACCTATCAGGCATCCACGGGCCTGCTCCTTGCCAAGACTGATGCCGCCGGGCAGGCCACAACGTATGCCTACGACGCAAACAACCGACTTATCAAGCGCACTTGGGCGCGCGGAGTGGAGACCACCTACGCGTACGATCCGCTAACCGGTGAGCTGACGGGGCTTTCCTATAGCGACGGCACCCCATCGGTTGCCTACTCGTATGACCGTCTTGGTCGCGTGGCGACGATTACCGATGCTACCGGGACGCGCAGCTATGCCTACAACGCCGCGCTCGCACTGGATTACGAATCGCTAGGTGCGCTCTACGGTACTGACAAGCGACTTACCCGCCTCTATTCCGGCGCGAGCGATGCGGTATTTGGCCGTTCCATCGGCTATCAGGTGGGCGCTTCGAGCGATCCCGACGCAGAATATTCCGTTGCCTACGCATACGACTCTGTCGGGCGCATCGCCAGTGTGAGCGACGCCAACGGAACGCATGCCTACACCTACGACGCCAATGCGGACCGCGTGACGACCCGGAGCAGCGCGGCCTTTGCCATGCAGACGACCTTCGACTACGACCCAGTGCGCGGCCAGCTCGATTCCGTTACCAACGATGCGGACGGCGAGACCATATCCCGCTACGCTTATGCGAACGACGCCCTCGGCCGCCGCACGAGCGTGAGCAACACAGGAACCGCCTTTACCAATGCGGCGACGAGCCTCTGGAGCTACAATGACCGCAGCGAAGTGATAGGGCAGGAGCGCCGAATTGGGATAGATACGTCGCTCCTCGGCGACGGAATCGCGAGCGACGGTTACAGCTACGCCTTCGACAACATCGGCAACCGAACCGCGAGCAGCAACGCGCAAGGCGAGACCACTTACTATGCCAATTCGCTCAACCAGTATTCGCTTCTCGTAGCAGCACCTGCGCAACCCATTGAACCGACCTGCGATACGGACGGAAATCAACTCTACGACGGATACTGGCATTACACATGGGACGCGGAAAATCGCTTGGTGACGGCCTGTGACTACGCAACGGCACCGGTCGAAGGCTCGCGTCGGCTGACCTTTGTCTATGACTACATGAGCCGCCGCGTTCGCAAGATGCTGGATCGTTATTCGAGCGGCGTTTGGACTGGAATTAACGACGAAAAGTATCTATACGAAGGCTGGAACATGGTGTGCCGTTACGACAATCTGGCAGGTGGTGGCACGGCTACTTCGACGCGGCGCGTGCGGCCTTGCAGGACCTCGTCGTCGAGATGGGCACGGTTGCGCAGCAGGTTTATGGCGTCATCGGGAGCGTCGCGGGCAGCTTCCGCAGCTCGCTCGGCGAGAGCATCACGGGCCTCATCAATCGCACGATGGACTGGTCCGACGCGCTGCGGAACATCGGCTCCAGCGTCGTGCAGTCGATCATCCAGAGCTTCGCCGACATGGCCGCCGCGTGGATCACGAGGCAGCTCGTCATGTTCGCGCTCGGCCAGAAGCTGAAGACGGCGGACAGCGCGACGACCGCCGCCAAAGGTGCTGCCGACGCGGCCTCGATGGCTCCGGCTGCGGCCACGGCGTCCATCGCGTCCTTCGGCGCGGCGGCGGCGATCGGCCTGGCGCTCGTTCTCGGCGCGATGGCGATCTTCGGCGGATTTGCAGAGGGCGGCTGGACGGGCGCGGGCGGCAAGTATGCCCCGGCGGGCATCGTCCACGCGGGCGAGGACGTGTTCAGCCAGTCGAACATCGCGCTCTGGGGCCGTGGGCGTGAGGGCCTGAAGAACGTCGAGCTTCTGCGCCGCGTCGGTCCGGCGGCGCTCCCGACGGTGGCCAATCGCACGGGAACCTCGCACGCGATGATGGGCCAGCTGCGCCTGAATCGCCCCGGCTATGCGCTCGGCGGGATCGTCGGCGGCAGCGTGGCGATGGCGGACATTCAGAAGGAGGTCGCGGCGGGCAAGGTTGACGCGGGCGGCACCGAGAAGCGCCGCGTCGAGGCGTTCCTATTCCACGACAAGCGGACGAAGAACGACATCCTAGCCAGCCCCGAACTGGAGGACGCGGTCCTGCGCATCATCGAACTCAACGGAGCATAATGCGGATTGGGGATTGCGGATTTCGGATTGTCCAGCGCCGGAATCCGGAACCGCAACGTCGTCCAATCTCATCCTTCATCACTTTCCAAATCCGCATTCCGCAATCCGAAATCCGCAATCAAATGAGCCTGCACACGATCACCTTCAACGGCGAAAGCCTGCTCCTTTTCCTCGCGCCCGTGGACTGGGCGGAGGGCGTTGCGATTACGCACCGGCTGGATTCCGAGGTGGAGGAGGGCCTGACGGGTCTTGAGTCGAGGCGGCCCCGCTACGGTGCGTTGCGGCTGGAAATGACCTTCACGGCGCTTGTGACCGGTGCCGACGTGGGGGCGATCCGCGAAGGGTTGCGCTCCGCTGCAATGCTGCGTGTGGCGGTTCCGCTCTGGCCGGACTTGCTGGAGGCGGGCACGTCGGCTGCGGGTGTCTTTACCGCGCCGAACGTCGTTCAGTGGAACATGGACACCGGGGTATTCGCCGTGAACAAGGCGGCGGCGCTCCATCCGCTGCGGGCACCGCTTCTCATCGGTCGCTTGTCGGACGAGCCGGAGATGGAGGTGCTGGGCGGCGGGCTCATCGCGGTGACGATGAAAGTCGTCGAGGACAGTCCGTATGCCGAGCGCATCGGCCTGAACGCGCTGGACGTGGGCGACGACTGGCCAACGGACCTCATGCCGGACTGGAAGAAGAACGCGGCGGGCATCCAGCACCGTGCCGAAGCGCAGCAGGTGGGCGAGGGCCGCGAGCGGGGAGGGAGTAACCCTCCTTATTTGAAGGGCTGTCGCCCTTACGCCGACTTCGTGCGGCTATCCCAAATCTACCGCTACTAAATAACAAGACTGGCTCCTTTACCAAGTGATGATGCGTCCTTGACTCACGGCGGTTGCTCCGCTTCTATCGTTAGTAATAACTATTCCTATGGATAGCGCCGAAACACCTTCTCGTCAACAGGTTCCCGTATGGGTTGTTATCACCTTTGCTGTTATTGTTGCAGCAAGTGGTCCGGCCTTCTTTCATGAAGGTCCGTTCATCGGACTTTCTGCATGCGTGCTTGTCGCTTACATGCATTTACAACGGCAGAACCTATCCTTTGGCTCGCGTCTTATGCGAGTTCTCGGGTTGGGGGGCTTTTATTGGTATATTGAGCTATCCGGCGTCGCTCGCGCTCTCGTTTGTTGCCGGATATGCAAGCGGATTCTTTAACGGTTTCATGTCAGGGTATGGTGGGTAGGCTGCGCGAAGCCAGCCGTAGGGGCGAAAGCCCCTCAACGTCAGCGGCGGCTGCTATTGACCGTTTACGCCTGTAATCCGGCGGCACCGGACGACACGGCAAGTGTTTACTGGCGCGGTAGTTGCGGCGAGGTTACGCCGATTGGGCGGCTGTGGAAGGCCAAGTGCGTGCCTTACGCCGGGCGGCTCGGGTAGGCTGCGCGAAGCCAGCCGTAGGGGCGAAAGCCCATCAATGTCAGCGGCGACCCGCCGCCGCGCACGAGTTCAGGGCGATTCAGACGAGCCGCAGGACGACGACCGGAATCGAGCTCATCCTGCAACGCCCGCTCTTACGTTCCCACACGGGAGAAACGGCAACATTCCTGCCCGACTGCGACGGCCAGCCCTCGCGCTGCAAAGCCTACGGCAACTACGCAAGGTTCCGGGGCTTCCCGTTCATCACCGCTGACAATCCGACATTGCCAGATTCCAGCGTGGACATGGATTATTCGAAGAAGTGATTACGGCAATTTGCGGTCTTGATCAGGCTGGTTTTGAAGCTTCAGCCCAAGCGTTGTCGCCGCCTCTTCATCCTCGGCAATCCATTCCTCGATGCGTCCCTTGGGGATATCTCTTGGCTTGGGCTTGTTGTTCATGATCGTGATGCTATTCAGGCTTGAACACCTTCAGCTCAATTTCAGACACGACGCGGTAGTGTTTTGCGTTACCGCTGCATAGGGTTTTCCGGTGTTCTACAGCAGTTGCCGCAATCAATGCGTCAGCCATTTGAAGCCCGCCCTTGAGGCAATATTCTTCAACGTAGATGCAGGCACGGTGCCCGATGTTTTCCGAAAGAGGAATTACAGAAAACGACAGGTCACGGAGGAATTTGCCGATCACCTTCTGCTCCTGCTTGCTTCGTGCTCCTTGGAGAAGCTCCATCAGCGAGACTGTTGAAATCTCGCGTGCGTTTTCTTCCTTGATGGCAGCGGCTGCCCGTTCGTTGCCACGGAAGCACCAGATGATAACGTCGGTATCAAAGATCATGGAAACGTCCCTTGCGCATGTCGCGAACAGTTTCAGGCACGGACTTTTCTGCGGCATCCTTCCACATTCCGAATGCGGGATGCGCGAGGATATCCACTGCATGAGTATCTTCCTCAATGGGAACAATCCTGCCTACGGGTTTGCCGCGACGAGATAGCGTGATGCGTTCCCTCTGTTTGAGTGCTTTCAGTATCTTTCCAGTGTTGCGCCGGAGGTCGACTACGTTTGCTTCCATGCTTTGTAATGTGCACTCGTAGTGTGCTTTTGTCAAATCATACGGTTGACACCCTCTGCAGGCCATGAGCCTGCATTTCTTTTCTTCTTCTGAACGTATCGCCTCCCTCGACAAAGCCGCCGTTGGCTGGCTTGGAACGCCATTTCGCGCGCACAACCGGGCACGCGGACCGCGTGGCGGCGTCGATTGCGGGAACCTCATTCAGGAACTCATGTTGGAGGCGGGATACCTGACAGCTCGCCTCGACCTGCCGCGCCCGCCGACGGACTACGGCCAGCACAATGCAGCGAGCCTCGTTTGCGAGTTCCTCGAAACCCATCCCGCGCTCACCGGACGCATTGCGAAGCTGACCGATCCCGCCGCGTTGGCGAGTCCGCAGCCCGGCGACATCCTCGGCATTCGCGTGGGCCGCTGCGTGCATCACCTCTGCATTACGCTTGACGGCGGACGCTTCGTGCAGGCCCTGAAGCCCCACGGCGTCACGATCCAGCCGATCGCCGAAATCCGCAGCCGCATCGAGGCACTTTACCGATTTCGGAATGCGGATTGCGGAATGCGGAATGGTGAAGATGGAACGAAGAATGAAGATGTGCACGAATGAACGCCGTGCTTCTCTTCCAATCCGCAATCCGAAATCGTCAATCCGCAATCCAAAGCATCGTCCTGCCGCACCTTTGCGGGACGCGCAAGGTCGCGCTCAAATGGGTCTCGCCGACGTGTAACTACTGGACCAAGAACATTCGAGTGATTTGGCGACTCGCTCCCGTCGGAAGCCGGGCGTCTATTCCGGCGCAAAAGCCGCCCGCTCATCTCGCCGAATCTCGATTCGACTCGACTCGCGTTCGGCTTTTTCACTCGGAAACCCGCTCCGGCTCCTCGGTCCGCAAGTCGCAAAATCACTCGGCAGAAGGTCGGCAAGGAGAAGAAGACGG
>LVBW01000028.1 GCA_001604585.1 Puniceicoccales bacterium Verruco_02
GCGGCTCTCCCCTCGCCTCGCGCTTGCGGTTCTCGTAGGCGATGTCGTCCGCCTCGATCAGCAGCCCCGCCCGCTTGAATGCCTCGGCGCGGCGGTGTAATAGCTGGCGGCCATCGAGGGCGAAGATCTCCGGCGGCGTGCGCTCCAGCCACGTCCAGAGGTTTTCCGGCAGGCCCTCGATCCACTGGCGGCGCCGCTTCTTTGTCTTGCAGGCGGGCGTCAGGATGCCGCGCTGGCCGAAGTCCAGTTCCTCGAAGTCGAGCCGTGCAACGGCGGAGGTGCGCATCCCGGCAAAGGCACCGAGGGCGAGGATTCCGCAGATGCCGGGGTCCACCTTTTCGTTGGCGCGGAAGAGGCGCTCCATGTCGGCGACGGGCAGGATTCCCGGCTCGCCGCTCACGACGTTCGGACGCTTCACCTTCTCTACGGGATTCGCGTCGATCCAGCCCTGCTCGGCCCACCAGGCGAAGGCACAGAGCAGGTGCCCGCGCCGGTGGCGGATCGTGACCGGCGAGTAGTTGAGGCCATAGAGGTGGCCTCGGATCGCCTCGGCGTCGTAGTCCGCAACGTGGCGACTACCGAGTTCCTCCGCAAAGTCCTCCAGCGCCTTGCGGGCATGGCTAACGTAGGCAACGGCGCGGCCCGTTTCAACGAGCATCTGGAGGTAACTTCGAGAGGCGTCAGCAAGCGGGACCGTCTTCCGCCCCGTCTGCGTATGGCGAATGTAGAAACGGTAGATTTCCACCGGATCCAAGCCCGGCAAAAGCGAAGCCGCCTGTTCAAATCGTGCGATCTGCCCCGGCCCCAAACAGTGATTGCGAGGTCCCATCAAGCCCACTCTACCAGAGTGAGCGGGCAATCATAGGGTGAAGTGGGGGTTATCTTTACGAAACACATGAGATTTCGCTCATTCTCATTGGTTTTGTAATGGCGTCAGTAAATACGCCCCTCAACGCACACACCAGAGTTAAGGCATAGTTAAGGCAGGTTTTACACGCCCAGTAGCGTCAAGTTGTCCTGAGAGCGCAAAAACTGTCCTGAGCGCAATTGAACGCAATGCGTTCAAGATTCGTAAGATACGTAATATTAGCCGCTTACAAAACGGCTCAAAACAGAAAATTCTTGGAGGTGGCGGGAGTTGAACCGGAAGGTAAGCCAAGCCGGATTGCCAGACAGAATGCGCTTTTTCTTGATTGTTAGGTTCTTAGGACAAGCAAGAAAGTGCCACCATGAGCGGCGGAAGAAAAGCAAATTCCGGGGTATAGTGCCACCCGTGTGGCAACCGCGCCAGTGCACAAATGTGAGGGTGCGCCCCTTCATGCACCCTCGTGCAAAAAAGGCGCACAGCAAGATAGCGCAAAGAATCGTTTCCCTATCGGAGATATTCGCTGATCCCACTCAGAGGGACTAACTCCGATTCATCCAGCCTCCCAGCATTCCTAGAAAGAGTATAACCTTTGATTTCAAGCCGGATACGCAAGGCGCGCATAACTCATTGGCAAGCAATCACGATTCCCGTTTCCGCACCCTCTAGTCCTCAGTGTTGATGCCAGTGAAGGGCATGGTCAGACGGGGATTTCTATTGTAACTGGCGTCGGGATTCCGATCTTAGAGGCTGTACCAAAAGTCGCTCAAGCGGCGAATCTGGCGGAAATAAGCCGAATCATGGCCACGTAGACGAAGGCCTCTGAGGAACTTACGAGGGTCTCGTAGTCACGCACGAGCCTGCGGTTTGTGGAGAGCCACCCGAAAGTGCGCTCCACAACCCAGCGCCATGGAAGCACCTTGAAAGAGTGCAAATCGTCGCTGCGTTTCACGATATCAAGGCGCAACTTTTTGTCCTCGCGCAAGTCGCCAACCCAGTTGACCAACTTACCCGCGTAACCTCCGTCCGCCCAGATAACCTCCAGATTGTCGGCCACTTGCGGAAGCTTCTGCAAAACCAGTTTTGCGCCGTCCCGGTCCTGCACATCGGCCGGATGCACCACCACCTTCAGCACCATTCCGAGGGTATCCACGAGTATGTGCCGCTTGCGGCCTTTGATGCGTTTGCCAGCATCATAGCCACGCACTCCTCGGTGATTAGCACTTTTAACGCTCTGCGAGTCGATAACCGCAGCGGTAGGGAGTTTTTTTTACCGTTGGCGGCGCGGACCATGTCCCGCAGATGGTCGTGGATTTTCTCCCACGTATGTCTGCGTGTCCACGACTGAAAATAGTAATAACAAACCCGCCATGGCGGCAGGTCTTTGGGCATCATCCGCCAAGCGCAGCCGCTGCGTACCATGTAGAATATCGCGTTGACCACCATGCGCTTGGAATACTTTGGAGGTCGTCCCAATAGCGGTTGTCCGGGGAAGAGCGGTTCTAGCAGTGCCCACTCTTTGTCATTGAGCGTGCTGGGATAGTCTTCGTTCTTGGCCATCCCTTGTATATTGTCTGGTATGGCTCTTTGCGAGAATGGGTTTCAAACTCGTCGGAGCAAAGAGCCATACCGGTCCGGGCGGGATCGTCGTCCCTTGAGCCTTGGGCTCGTAATGGTAGCTGGATCCGCCCGGACCGGCTCCTTGCTTTGCACTCGAACCGTAGCCTGAGCCTCGCCGGTAGCCACTGGCGAGGGCTCGCATCACAAGGAAGAGTCTCTAGTATGGACAAAGTTTACATCGGCATCGACGTAAGTAAAGAATCTCTGGAAGTCTTCATTCCGGGCCGCAAAACAGCCCCGTTTTTCAACACGGAAACCGACATCGCACGGCTCCTCAAAACGTTGCACGACCTTGGCAACGCACACGTCGTCTGCGAGGCCACAGGCGGTTACGAACGTCCGCTCGCCCGCGCCCTCTGGCAGGCGGCAATCCCCGTCAGCATCGTCAACCCGCGCCAGACCCACGACTACGCCCGCAGCCTCGGCATCCTCGCCAAGACCGACCGGATCGACGCGCAGTGCCTGTCTCGATACGGGCACGCCAACGAGCCGTCGCCAACTGCGCAACCCTCTGCGGCAGAGCGCGATCTGGCAGAACTACTCGATTGGCGAACCCACCTGCTCGATACAAAAAGTCGCCTGCGCAACCGACTCGAACACCTCGAAAATCCGCAGCTGCGAGGGCAGGCGGAGGCATTGCTGAACTGGCTGGGCGCGCAGATCGAGGAACTGGGAAAACAGATCAGTGCGAAGGTCGGGGCGGATGAGGCGATGAAAGCGAAGGCCGAGCGCATGAA
The DNA here is from genome assembly GCA_001604585.1 of Puniceicoccales bacterium Verruco_02. GTDB lineage: Bacteria > Verrucomicrobiota > Verrucomicrobiia > Opitutales > Oceanipulchritudinaceae > Verruco-01. The sequence goes on from LVBW01000028.1 coordinate 3,223, forward strand.
GCAGGTGCCTGGCGTGAGCGAGCTGACGGCGGCGGGCCTGCTCGCGCACCTGCCGGAACTGGGAGCGCTCAACCGGCGCGAGGCCGCCGCACTTGCCGGGCTTGCCCCGCTCAACAACGACAGCGGGAAGATGAAGGGCAAACGCTTCATCCGGGGCGGACGCCACAAGGTGCGCAAGCTCCTTTATATGGCCGCCATGGTCCACAGCCGCTTCGACCCTGTTGCCAAAGCCCGCTGCAAGGCCCTGCGAGACCGAGGAAAGCCCTGGAAAGTGGTCATAACCGCCCTCATGCGCCACCTGCTCATCCTCCTAAATCACATGCTAAAAAACCCGAATTTTGCCTTGAATCCAATACCGTAGCTATCTTATTTCAGTTATTCATTCGCGTGTACAGCCCTTTTCGCGCGTTTTTTGACTTTTGGTACAGCCTCTTAGCAGCGACAGCAGCATAAATGTTCGACGCGATACCCGGCGTCTCAATGGAGACGATCAAAGCATATCGGGTCCTCCTATTTACTTTTCCCAGATGGTGACGCTCTCGCCACCAACCAATGACCGGGCGGACTGCGATGAGGTTGGAGGTAGCGAGAGCGGATGCCCAGGCCTCACCGTCATAGAAAGGTTTCAGAGGAGGTAGGGATCGGCTTACGCGACATGGAAGATTCATCGGACACTCGTCCACACTCGAACTGATCCCCTTTTTGCCTTTCGTTCGAACCGATCTCAGAAAATGCCGCTCCTACTGGATTTCCAGCCACCCGTTGCCGCTCCGGGTCGACATCTCCATCGGTGTCCCACACCTAACATGCAGCCATCAGTCGGAAGGGAATTGTGACCACATCGCGAAAACCCTGCAACGTGGGAAATCCAAATCCGCTCAAAAGAAAAACGCCATTTAGTTGGGAAAAACTTTGCCTCTGTGCACCATCCTGATGCAAGGTGGTGCAATGCCGCTCGACGACTCCCCTAGCCCCCTCCCGGAATCTGCAAGCAAAGAACGAATCTCGGTTTCGCTCTCGCCCGGACAGAAATCTGATCTGCAGAGAATAGCGGCTGAAAAGAAAGTCTCTCTTGCTTGGGTTATTCGTGATGCAGTTGATGCCTACCTTGCAAGTCAGGCATCTAATGAATAGTGCAACCTCCAGTCGCTCATGAACATCCTTTCCTGCCACTCCAAGATTGTTTCGGACTATGAGTCTTTCATCAAAAGCTTTCTAAACATCTCTGATGAGAAGATTCGCGCAAAAGTAGAAAGCGAGCTTTCGGAAGGTAAACTCTGGCCCGATCCCCTTCTTCAGTTCAACCCGTCATTTGAACTGGCTGATAAACTTGAAACCCTGACATCACAGGGCTTTCTGCACTCGAGCCTCAAAGACTTCTTCCCCAGAGGAATGCGCCTGTTCAAGCATCAGGTAGAAGCCATCCAAGTAGGAACTTCAGGAAAAGGATTCGTGGTCACCTCCGGAACTGGATCAGGGAAATCCATCACTTACATCGGGACCATCTTTCATTACCTCCTTTCCAATCCAAATGCCAAGGGAGTTGTCGCCGTCGTCGTTTATCCGATGAACGCTTTGATCAATTCGCAGTTCGAGGAGTTCAGTCGGTATAAGCTAAACTACGAACGTGTAACCGGATGCTCCTTCCCAATAACCTTTGGACAATATACGGGACAGGAAAAGGAGGATCAGCGCGACAAAATGCGGGAGAATCCTCCGCAGATACTCCTCACCAACTATATGATGTTGGAGTTGCTCCTAACTCGCTTCCGGGAACGTTCCATAAGGGACGCCATATTTGCAAACCTGCGTTTTCTGGTTTTTGATGAGCTTCACACTTATCGTGGACGTCAGGGAGCAGATGTTGCGTTGCTCATTCGGCGAATCCGATCACGGTGCAACCATTCGCCGGTCTGTATTGGAACGTCTGCAACACTCACAAGTGAGGGATCGTTCGCTCAAAGACTAGATGCCGTTGCCTACCTTGCTTCGAAGATTTTCGGAACACGATTTGATCGCGGGCAGATCATTTCAGAAACACTGGTGCGATCAATTAGCGGAGAGCCCGAGGCGATTACCCCGCATCTGCTAGGATCATCGATTCGCGAAGCCATTGACCCTCAGGGAGCAGTCGAAGAACTAGTCCGTCATCCTCTGGCCCACTGGCTGGAGGATAAGATCGCCCTTGTGGAAATCGAGGGGCGACTCTTCCGGGCTCGCCCTGGAAGGATCTCAGATATCGTTGAGCAATTGAGCAAGTTTACGAGCCTTGACGAGTCGCTTTGCTTGTCGCGACTAAACGAAATGCTTCAATGGATCAGCGCAGCGAATCAGCGACTGCAGCAAGCAGGCAAGCGTTACACCTATCTGCCCTTCAAACTTCATCAATTCATATCCCAAACCGGCTCTGTCTACACCACACTGGATCAAGACGAGAATCGTTTCATCACGCTTGAGCCCGGTGTATTCAAGACAGATGAGGAAGAGAAGAAGCCGATTTTTCCAAACGTCTTCAGTCGGACAAGCGGGCACGCATTTATTTGCGTTTCGAAGGCCGGAGATCGGTTGATCCCTCGGGAGTTTCGTGAGCTTACTGAGGAAGCTGAAGCCAATGACGAAACCGAAGACGGTTACTTGATCGTCGGCGAGGACATTTGGAATGATGAGGATGATCTAGAGTTACTGCCTGAGGCATGGGTTAGAGGCACCAAGACCGGCCTTGTCCCTCGTTCTGAAAAAAAGCATTTGATGCCTCGTAAGCTCTATTTCGATGAGTTTGGGAACTGCTCGGAAACCGACGAGAAAAAGTGGTGGGGTTGGTTCATGTCGGTGCCACTTCTCTTCGACCCTACCTCCGGGACTTTCTACGATACCAAGACCAACGAAGGAACCAAGCTTACAAAACTCGGCAGCGAAGGCCGAAGCACTTCCACTACGATTCTCAGCTTCTCCATCATCAATCAACTCGCCGATGCAGGAATGCCACTGCATGATCAGAAACTACTTAGTTTCACTGACAACCGTCAGGATGCCGCGCTCCAAGCTGGGCACTTCAATGATTTTGTCCAAGTAGTCCGGCTTCGTTCTGGTATCAGAAAAGCTCTTGAGAACGCGACTGATGGTCAACTGGATTACCGAGACCTTGGAGAAGCCATCGCATCAGCGCTCGATCTTCCGTTCCTTGAATATGCTAATCGTAACGAGGACCCTACTATCGAGACCGTCCGCCGCAAGTTCACTTCTGCGCTACGCGACTTTCTTGTATATCGCGCAATTCACGACCTTCGAAGAAGTTGGCGTGTTATTCTACCAAACCTTGAGCAATGCGCTCTTCTCCGAATTGAGTATGTAGACTTCAACATCCTCTGTGAGGACAGCGCATTCTGGTCAGATGTTCCGATTGTTGGAGCCCTCGAACTATCGGATCGGAAGGATTTCCTCTTGGCTATCTTGGATTTCTTTCGTCTGGAATACGCGATCTACAGCGAAAATTACCTTACTTCCTCAAAGATTCAGTCATTCGATAAGCTCTTTCGGGAGACATTGCGTGCACCTTGGACATTGGACCGCAACGAGAGGCTTGAGGAACCATTTTTCATACGGCTCGACCCGTTGAACAAACGGGCTCGCCTCCACACGAAAAGCATGGGCCCGGCGAGCGGCCTCGGTCGGTTCGTGAAGCTCTTTGCGAAGCTGAGGGAGATTAACTATAACTGGCGGGGAGACGGCTATCGAAACTTTATCCTCCAGCTTGTGGCAAAGCTTGAGGAAGCAGATTTCCTCAAGTCTCAGACGGCGAGAAATGAGGAAAACAAAGAGGTGCCGGTATATCAGTTGCGCTTGGATCGGATCATCTGGCGAATCGGAGATCGGGAATCCGTCCGTCCAGATCTGATCAAGCAGCGTTCCTATAAGGGAAGGTCGGTGAAGCCGAACATTTTCTTCCAAGGTCTCTATAGCCGGAATTTTGTGGCTACGAAGTCTATCCGTGGCGAAGACCACACCGGCCAGCTCAACACCGATACTCGCATTTTACGTGAAGAGCGGTTTCGGGCCGACTGGTTCCTCGATGAAGCCAAGCAAAACAGAGACGTGGTTCGCACGCAGCGGGAAATGCTGAGTGCACTGTTTTGTTCCCCGACAATGGAACTTGGTATCGATATCGGTGGATTGTCGGTTGTCCACATGCGTAATGCTCCTCCAAATCCAGCCAACTATGCCCAGCGGGCCGGACGCTCTGGACGTAGTGGTCAGGGAGCATTGGTCTTTACCTACTGTTCCTCCTATTCGCCCCATGATCGCCACTTCTTTGCAAACCAACAGGATCTTGTAGCAGGTGCAGTTCGGGCACCTAAGCTCGACCTGCTGAACGAGGAATTGGTGGCGACTCATCTAAATGCCGTGGTTGCGTCCGAGGTGGGAATTCCGGGAATTGAAGACGCTGGCGGGATGCGACCTTCCATCCTCAACCTCGTTGAAGATGATGGGCGACAATACCATTTGACCTCTGCGACTCGCGCTGGATTGCATGTAAGCGACGCGATGCGCACGAAGATCAGGGATTCCTTTAAACGGGCGATCTCCGACTTCGAGGCGGAGCTTCGTGAACTTGATCATGCTTGGTTCACAGACAATTGGATCGAAGAGCGAATATCCCGAATCGCAGATCACCTCGACTCTGCTCTTGATCGGTGGAGAGTCCTTTATCGGTCGGCCCGCGAAATTCTGACACGCGCTACCCAGCGCATTGAAAGTGGGACGCTCAATGCCGGTAGCGATGAATATCGTAAGCAAAAGAGAAATCAGGATCAGGCAACCCGCCAACTCGATTTACTTCGCAACGATACACACCTCGGCCAAACCGAGCTTTCAGAATTCTACCCATATCGCTACCTAGCGGCAGAAGGTTTCTTGCCCGGATACAACTTCACGCGGCTCCCTGTCAGAATCTTTATCCCGACAAGTGATTCGACGGGTGAGTTCATCTCCCGTCCCCGTTCCATCGCGATGCGTGAATTTGGTCCTCGCAACGTCATCTACCACAGCGGTAGGAAATATCAGGTCGCCCAGCTTGTTGTTCAGGATGCCGAAAGTGCCCTCACCGAGGCAAAGGTCAGCAAAAAGGTGGGCTACTTCCTTGATTCCACCCAGCGAGACTCCGAGCGGTGCCCAATCAGCGGCCTCGATCTGAGCGACACCGCAAATTGTGAGCACCTGCATGACCTCATGGAAATGGCAGAGTCTCGCGCTGTGGAAACAGACCGGATTTCCTGCCAGGAAGAGGAACGGGTATCGCGTGGATTCGATGTCCAGACCTACTTCACCATCGATGGCGGTGACACTGCTCGAATCCAAAAGGCCGTCCTTCGAACGGATGAGAATCAGCTCCTCAATATCCGCTACATACCGGCAGCCCGACTAATTCACGTGAATCGTAAGTGGCGTTCAAATCAATCTCAGGGTTTCCCGCTTGGGTTGGTCACCGGTGATTGGAAAGCCTCGATGCCAGACCCGTCGGAAGAGCATGCCGAAAACTACCGGTTGGTTAAGCTCTGGACCTCAAATTTGGCCGATGCCTTGTATCTGGAGCCCATTCAACCTCTCGGTCTAGCCCCAGACGGAGTCATTACCTTGCAGCACGCACTAAAGCGAGGCATCGAGCTTTGCTTCGACGTGGAATCGAACGAAGTGGGCGTTGTCACCGTGGGTGCAAGCGATTCTCCCAACATCCTGATCTACGAGGCATCCGAAGGGAGCTTGGGCGTGCTTTCGCGCTTTGTTAAGGACGTGAACGTGTTCCGGGAGGTCATCGCCTGCGCCACCAAGATCTGTCGATTCGATGACGCGGAATATCGTGGCCCAGCTTCCTATGACGATCTGTTGAGTTACTACAACCAACGAGACCACAAGATCATTGATCGATTCCTGATTCAGGATGCCCTTAAGAAACTTGCCGAGTCCTACTTGGAGGTTCAAGCGTCCCGCAGCTTTGCCAACTACGAGGAACAATACCAGTTCCTCCTGCGTCACCTCGACCCGAATTCCTCCACCGAGCGCGAGTTCATCGAGTATCTCTACCGCAATAACCTGCGTCTTCCCGACGCCGCGCAAAAGCGAGTCGACGGCATCTACGTTCAACCGGATTTCTACTACGAACCACGGTTCTGGGTTTTCTGCGACGGCTCGCCCCATGACAATCCCTCCGTTGCTCAGGACGATAGGGAGAAGCGCGATGCGATCATGGCACTTGGCGATGAGGTCTGGTCATGGCATTACAGGGAAAACCTTGCAGATAGGATAGCACTCCGCCCAGACATTTTCAGGAGGATACGATGAACATCCTGCAACCCGGAAAACTGGTGAGCCTTCGTGGGCGCGATTGGATTGTCCTGCCTTCTGACGATCCCGATCTTTTAGTTGTTAAGCCCCTTGGCGGAGGCGAGGATGAGGTCACGGGCGTTTACCTGCCTCTAGCTTTCGAAGCAGATGCCCCAAAGGATGCACGGTTTCTTCCTCCATCTCCTGATGATCTTGGCGACATTTCTACCGCGCGTCTCCTATACGATTCCTCGCGACTCGCCTTCAGAAATGGCGCAGGACCATTCCGTTGTCTAGCCAAACTGTCCTTCCGACCACGTGCTTACCAGATGGTTCCGCTCATCATGGCGCTTCGACTCGGGGAGATTCGAATGCTCATTGCGGATGACGTCGGTGTGGGTAAAACAGTTGAGAGCCTCCTGATCGTCCGCGAACTGCTCGAACGGGGGAGGATCAAGCGCTTTGCTGTCGTCTGCCTCCCTCACCTCTGTGATCAATGGCAGACGGAGATCAGGGAGAAGCTCGACATTGATGCGGTCGTGATTCGATCCAACACCCAGGCGCGCCTCGACCGCCAGATTCACGGCGATACAAGCGTTTACGAGTATTATCCCTATCAGGTCATCAGCATAGACTTCATCAAGTCGGACGCCCGGCGAAATGTCTTTATTGAGCAATGCCCTGAGTTGGTAATCGTTGATGAAGCCCACACCTGTGCCCGGCCTACTGGTGCTTCTCTCACCCAGCAGCAACGGTATCACCTTGTATCGAGAATCGCCGAGAAGCCGGACCAGAATCTGATCCTCCTTACCGCTACACCACACTCCGGCAAGCCAGAGGAGTTTCAGTCCCTCCTTGGCCTTATCAAGCGCGACTTCGAAGCCATTGACCTGCCGACATCGGGACCGCAACAACGGCGGGACTTGGCCAAGCATTTCATCCAGCGGAAGCGCAGTGATGTAGAAAAGTGGATGAACGAGGATACTCCTTTCCCGCAGCGCGATCCGTTCGAGTGGGCCTACGACCTTTCACCACGGTACGGTCAGTTTTTCGAATCTCTCCTCGATTTTGCACAGAAGTTGGTCGCTCCCGAGGTCAAAGGTGGAACGGTCAAACGGGTCCACTATTGGACGGCGTTGGCTCTCTTGCGCGGAGCCATGTCGAGCCCTGCGGCCGGGGTGGAGATGCTCAATGCCCGAATGGACGGTTTGAAGGACCGTCTGGACGCCGATGCAGCTGAGCCCGACGCCGACGAACCCAATCCCGTCCACGACCTTGAACTCGGGTTCGATATCGACAATACCCCGATGCAGGTATTCGAGCGCGAGAACTGGACCGAATACCAGAAGCGCCAACTACGGGGATTCTCAGAGGCGCTGAGCGCCTTGGGCACCTTCGAGCACGACCTGAAGCTCGATTCCGCGAAAATGATCATCGAGGACTGGCTCAAGGAGGGGTTCAACCCGGTCGTCTTCTGCCGATACATTGCTACGGCGAATTACGTCGGAGAATTGCTCGCTCCTGCTCTGCAGAAAAGGTTCCCCAAGCTCGATGTCCAGATCATCACGTCCGAGATACCCGATGACCTGCGAAAGCAACGCGTGGAGCAGATGGGCAAGTCGGCTCAGCGCCTCCTCATTGCTACCGACTGCCTAAGCGAGGGCATCAACCTCCAGCAGCAATTCACGGGAGTCATCCACTACGACTTGCCGTGGAACCCCAACCGTATCGAGCAGCGCGAGGGCCGTGTTGACCGCTTCGGCCAGACAGCGAAGGTCGTGAAAGCCTGCCTACTTTACGGATCGGACAACCCTATTGACGGGATTGTCTTGGATGTCCTTTTGCGCAAGGTGCGAGAAATCAAGAGGGCCACTGGCATCAACGTCCCGTTCCCAGAGGACTCCCAGAGTATTATTGACACGATCACTCAGGCGCTCCTGCTGAACCCGGAGCGGAAAGTCCACACGCGAAGGAACCGACACCAAGTCGAGTTCAACTTCGGCGATCTTCCTGAAGCCGCAAAGTCCAAAGCTTCCGTTTCGCGCAAGATCGACGAAGCCGCCGAACGCGAAAAGGTATCGCGCAGCATCTTTGCGCAGAACGCCATCAAAGCCCAAGAGATTGAACAGGACCTGCGCGAGGTGGATGAGGCCATCGGGGACCCTAGCGACGTCGAGTCATTCGTCACGCGTAGCCTCAATAACCTGTTCGGCGTCCAAACCTATCAGGACAGGGAGGGCTGGCGCATTGTAACAGGAAACCTTCCCGGCCAGTTGCGCGAGTTTCTGCCAATCGGGGAAACGATCCAGGTCAGCTTCAAGTCTCCTACGCCTGAGGACTACTACTACATCGGGCGCAACAATCGTTTCGTTGAACAGCTCTGTCAGATGGTCATGGCCAATACCCTTGCTAGGCAAGGGAAACGAGCGGCCCGGACAGCAGTGATCCGCACAACACAGGTGGCGATCAAAACGACGATCCTACTCTTCCGCTGCCGAAATGTCATCGAGTCGAATAAAGGCGGTGCGCAGGTAGTCGCCGAGGAAATGGTTCTGTGGGGCTGGCGTGGCACGCCTAAAGAGCGCGAGTATATCGGCCACACCGCAGCCAAGAATATCCTGTTAAGTGCCAAGGCGTCCTCTGATATGAGCCAGCAGGCTCGTGCCTCTTTCGTCGAAAGCGAACTACAGACCCTCGATGCGTTGAAGTCCGAGTTTGATGAGGTAGCCGAGCGCCAGTCCCAGCGCCTTGTCGAGGCCCACGAACGCTTCAGTGCTTTGATGGACGCCAAACGCTTTCAAGTCGTTTACCCGGTGCTACCCATGGATCTCCTCGGCGTGTATATTCTGTTACCTGAAAACGCCCAAGGAGGTGCCCGATGAACTATCCATCCATCCGCATCGAGGGCGCCATCCTTTCGCCAGATCTTCTTGACCGCATTGAGGAACATACGGGGCAGCGTCCATCGGACTTCAACCTGCACACCGCATCGAAGGTCAAAGACGAGATCGCACGGGCGTGGGCCGATGCACAGGATTACTGGCGCATCTTCCAGCGCAAGCTAGAGTCCATTCGTAACGAATCTCTCGCGACTACGGAGACTCGCCAACAGTGGATGGTGCCGCTCCTCGGACTGCTTGGTTACCAACTGGATTATCAGACCAAAGCCGCGATCATCCAAGATAAGACATATGCCATCTCCCACAGAGCCGCCAATCGTGGACAGACCCCCGTTCATATTGTTGGATATAACGATCCGGCTGGGTTGGATCGTAAGCCCGACCGCACCACGGGACCGCGCATGTCAGCGCATGCTCTCGTGCAGGAATACCTCAATCTGGCCGACGAACTGTATGCCCTCGTCACCAATGGCCGAATACTGCGGCTCCTGCGCGACAGTTCACGCCTCATCAAATTATCCTACCTTGAGTTCGACCTTGACCGTATCTTCACGGACGGCCTCTTCGCAGACTTCGCCATCCTTTACCGACTACTTCACGCCTCGCGCATGCCCGCCTCGGTCGAAGCAGCAAGCGAGAGTCTAATTGAGCACTACCATCAGGATTCTCTTGATTCCGGAGCTCGAATCCGCGATGGCCTTAGCAAGGCAGTTGAGGAAGCCATCCAGTCATTTGCCAACGGTCTTCTGTCGCATCCCGCAAATGCCAACCTCAAAGCACAGGTCGAAAGTGGTAACCTGAAGGCCGAGGATTTCTACCAGAACCTCCTCAGGCTCATCTACCGCATCTTATTTCTTCTGGTCATTGAGGAGCGCAACCTTGTTTACCCGCTCTCGCCTGATAAGGCCAAGCAGCAAATCTACTACAGCTACTACAGCCTCCAACGCCTGCGGAGGCTCTCGGAAAAACGCTACTTGGCCGATCCACGTCAGGTCGATCTCTGGCATGCCCTTCTGAACTGTTTCAGGCTTTTCGAAGCGCGCGGGCCCGGCCACATGCTCGGCATCGCTCCACTGGCGGGCGATCTGTTTAATGCCGAGGCCATTGGCCCTATCAACAGTTGCCTGCTCGACAACGAAACCGTCCTCGGCTGCCTACGCTCGCTCAATGTGTATCACAACAAGGATACACAGCAGACAATCCGCGTGAACTACGCGGCGCTCAACGTCGAGGAGTTCGGTTCGGTTTACGAGGGGCTGCTCGAATACCGCCCCGTCTTCTTCCAGCAGGGCTCTCGGTGGGAGTTCGCATTCGAGTATGGCGACGACCGCGCCAACACTGGATCTCACTATACCCCGGACGACCTCGTACAACCCCTCATCAAGCACTCGCTCGACTATCTCATCGCGGATAAGCTCAAAGAAGCAGACAAGGAAGCCGCCCTGCTCTCGCTCCGCGTTGCAGACATTGCCTGTGGGTCAGGGCACATACTGCTCGCCGCAGCACGGCGTATCGGAACGGAGTTGGCAATCATTCGCACAGGCGAAGAGCAGCCATCGCCGCTTGCAATGCGTCTAGCCATACGCGATGTGATCCAGAATTGTATCTACGGGGTGGACTTGAACCCGCTTGCGGTCGAGTTGTGCAAAGTCGCCCTGTGGCTGGAAGCCCACGTTCCGGGAAAACCGCTTAATTTTCTCGATCACCACATCAAATGCGGGAACTCCATCGTTGGCTTTGTTCGGCAGGAGGAACTGGAACAAGGCGTTCCAGACGAAGCCTTCAAAACCCTGCCGGACGATGACAAGGACACTGCGGCCTATTTCCGCCAAAAGAATAAATCTGAACGGAAATCCGACAAGAGACAGACCCAACTGGGCCTCTCTCCTGAGCTTCAACAGCAAATCGATGCGATACGCAGGCGATGGGACACTCTTTCAAGACTGCCCGAATGCACACCGCAGGAAATCGAACAGAAAAAATCCAGCTTCCAAGCGTTCACGAACAGCAAGGACGAATGGCTACTTGAGCAAATCGCGTGTATACCGATTGCCCAATTCTACACACCCAAGACGCCTGAGCACAAAGCCCACCTCATCACCGACGAGGACTACCGCGAGTTCCTTTCCGGTCGCCGCACGCCACAAGGACAGGCCACCGCGCACGCTTGGGCCCTGGCCGATCGAAAGAAGTTCTTCCACTGGTTCCTCCAGTTTCCCGAGATCATCCAGCGCGGCGGCTTCGACTGTATTCTTGGAAATCCGCCGTATCTTGGTGGGAAGAAGGTCAGCACAGCCTACGGTAAGCGCTTTCACGAGTACATATTAAAGGCCTTTGAGCCATCAGGCTCAATGGACCTTGTTGGGTTCTTTTTTCGAAGGGCATTTGAATTACTGCGAAGTGACGGTTTCCAGGCGTTATTGGCTACCAAGACTATTTCTCAGGGAGACACCCGTGAGTATTCTATCGAACAGATACTCAAGAAAGGCGGCTCAATTCCATTTGCTGCGCCTGTGGTCAAATGGCCAGGAAAAGCTTCAGTATTCGTATCTCTTGTTTCCATCAAGAAAGGGAGTTGGAAGGCAAAGGCATGGCTTGGAAAGGACGAAGTTTCATCGATTTCATCCTTCTTGGATAGCGGTAAATTTGCAGAGCCTTTCTCGCTAGAAGCAAACCAAGATTTAAGCTTTGTTGGATCATTTGTATGCGGTGCAGGTTTCATCCTGCCTAAAGCAGAGGCCGAAGAAATTCTGCAAAGACATCCAGGCGAATCTCAAGTAATCGTGCCCTATTTCAATGGAAATGACATCACCGGACATCCTCAACAAGAAACGGATCGATATGCTATCAACTTCCATGATTATACAGAGGAAGTAGCTAAGAATTATCCACACGCATATAAGATCGCATTAGATCGGGTTAAGCCTCAAAGGACAGAGAAGAAAGAGGACGGAGCCTTTAAATTGAGGAAACCACTTCCGCAGCGATGGTGGCAGTATGCGGACAAGCGACCAAAGCTCTATCGAAAGCTCAATGAGATGTCTGCCGCGTTGGTCATCCCCGAAACAAGCAAATATTTCAGCTTTAGCTTAATCCCAGTCTCGGGCGTGTTTTCTCACATGCTAAAGGTGATTGTTTTAGAGGATTTTTCCTCGTTTTCGTGCCTGTCATCAAACCTGCACGAAGCTTGGGCTTGGAGATATTCTTCAACCCTAGGAGCCGCGGGGCTTCGCTACATGCCTTCGGTGGTCTTTGAGACATTTCCGCGAGTTGGCTTTGATGGAAACTGTGAGCATGCCGGAAGATGTTATCATCAGCAACGTAAGTATTCTATGGAGCTGCTGGGGCTCGGCCTGACGAAAATCTATAACCTCTTCCACGCGCCCGACCTGTCGCCAAAACTCGTCACCGAGGTCTCCAAGAAAACCGCCGCTGAAGCCGAAGCAGGTTACCATGCGATACTTAAGCTGCGCGAACTGCACCGTGAACTCGACCAAGCAGTCCTAGCCGCCTACGGCTGGACGGACCTCGACCTCGGCCACGACTTCTACGATCAAGACTACCTCCCCGAGAACGACCGCACGCGCTACACCATAAGCCCCACTGCCCGCTACGAAGTTCTCCAACGCCTCCTCAAACTAAACCACGAGCACCACGCCGAAGAACTAGCAGCCACCGAGGCAAGCAAGGCGACTAAGAAAATCACCCGCAAGCGCACCAAGCCAATCATCGACATTGAAGAGGATGACCTCTTCAAACGAGTCCAGCGAAGTGCTGAAGCATTGATGCAAATTCCGTCCGGACGTAGAGTTGTCATGTCAAGCGACGACTACTTGCTTGAAGTAATTCCAGCGATCATCGGTCGGTGCGAAAACTCTCGGATACGATGGGATACGTTTACCGACGCCATTAGGCTCCTCGCAAGGCCGCACAAGCTGAAGAAGGCCGCCGTGGGCGAGGATGTTAATCTGGTCGAAAAATGGGAAAAGACCGGCAAGCAAGATTTCGCACTCGAAGAAGTGATGGACGTCATCCAAGTGATTGGAGGGGAAACTATTGCCATCGAACGACATGGTTCCGAGCGGTTCTTGAGGCTCAAGGTCAATTGGCCACAAACAGAGGATTGGCCCGCCTATGATGCGTGGCTCGCTCTACGCGTCGTGAACGCCTCAATGGTGATGGTTCCATTTGAGACCGATGAAACACAACTCCTGAACAGCTTCGACCAGATCGAAGCATTACTTGCATAACACCATGAGCGATCAGATGGAATTCCCTTACCTTCACCCGCCTGTCCCCTTGAAGCCGACGAAGGAACGGCGAGTTCCTTCCATTTGGATAGAAACACTTGCGATCTACCGGGCGCTACCCATCTGCGAAAAAACACTCCTTCGCAGAGTGAAACTGCGTAGGGGAATGAACATCCTTTGGGCCGAGCCAAATCGCTCAACGGGAACCGATCAACCCCGAGTAAGAATTTCCGGACATGCCACCGGGAAAACAACCTTTTGCCGTTTCCTTCGCTATATTCTGGGTGAAGAGCGATACGGAAACGATGAATTCAGACAAGCCTTTCGCACCAAATTCGAAAACCAAGGATGGGCACTGGGCGAGGTTTGGGTTGGAGGACGGCGTTGGCTTGTGGGCCGGCCACTAGGATCCGGCGCGCACAATTTCGCCGTGCAAGGCTCAAGCATCACCTCACTTGAAAACGTAGCCAGCCTGCCGCAGGGAGGGTTTCAGGACTATCTTGAGGCAGTGGATTCCGAGGTGTTTGGAACGCTGAAGGATCGTCGACTACCTTCATCCGGGCTGCCGCTGGGCTGGGACATGCTTCTCCAGTGGATCGCTCGGGATCAGGAAAGTCGCTTTGCAAGCCTCTTGAATTGGCGTAATTCAGCCAGCAATTCGAGCTCCGTAGAACTACAGGAATCCGAAAAAGAGAACATTCTTCGTATTGTTCTCGGACTTTCAACAGGCGATGAACAGGAGTTGATGCGGCGCCTTGCATCTGTATCCAAGGATCACAAGGGTGCAGTCGAAAAAAGGAAACTCATCGATTATCAGATCGAAACCGAGTTTCGTCGGGTAAGCCAAGCTCTTGGACGAGAGCTTTCCACGAACGCCCCGCTACCTGAAGCTGAACTTCAGCAAGCAGTCAAGGAGATGCGTCAAAAAGCCGCCGCACTGAAGGCTCTTGTAGACGAGGATCCAGAGATTCAGACATTACAAAAGTCGCTAGAAGCCGCCACGAAAGACGCGCTCTTGGCGGAATCCCAATGGGAAGACGCGAAAGAAGTCGCAGAGGGCTATCAAGAGCAAATGGACATTGTCTCTGGGAAGAAGACTGAGGCCGATAGAAAGCATAAATTTAGAGACCTTCCTCCATTCAGAGGCCGGTGTTCAGCACATCTAACTGATGAAGTTCTCCACGAGTGCCGATTTGCCAGAGCGAGAGCATCTGACGAACAATTGGACAAAGAAGTCCATGCTATCCGTTCAGCTGCCGACCTTCTTAAATATGACAAACAACGGGCCGATGCGGAAGTCATGGAACGATTTGAGCAACTAGACAAAAAACGTTTATTGCTCAAAGAAATTAGAACTCGGTTGGAGAAAGCCCAGGAACGTTTCATTCCTGCAATAAAGCAAGCTACAGAACAAGAGATTCAGGCAACGCTCACTGAGACTGCAGCTCGCAATCTTGCAGAATCATTGGAAGGCCGAAGGGAAAATGAGTCCACTATCAATAATCTCTCAAAAACGAAAGATGATCTGACTCTCGCTCTAGATAAATCAAAGGCTCAACATGGTGCACGCATGGGATCATTATCTGATTTATTTCGATTTGTTGTCCATCAGTTACTTGGCCCTGGCGTAGATGCGAGTGTCGATTTCTCCGGGAAAAGCATACGTCCAAATGTCGACTTTCACGGAAAACTCGACAGTGCCGCACTAGAGACAGTCAGACTCCTTTCTTTCGATTTAGCTGCCTTGGCTGATGGCTACATTCACGAGTCATCACTTCTTCCGCGTCTGCTTATTCACGATAGTCCCCGAGAAGCAGATCTCTCGGTTGATATTTACCACCAGATCTTCGAGTTTATGCTTCGTTTGGAAATGGAAGCAGGAGAAACAGATTTGCCGTTCCAATACATCATCACGACAACTGAGCCTCCTCCGGCATCACTCAGAACGACCCCTTGGTTGATCAATCCGGTATTGAACGCAACAGAAGCAAAAACGCGTTTTCTCGGAGTTGACCTTTGAACTCAGCAAGGAAGAAACATGACAGACGATCCAAACAAGAAAAAGCAAGACAGCAAACTAGTGAGCCAACAGGATCACGAAATAGACTATCTCAAGCGTAAGCATCCGTATGTCACCAAAGAAGAGGTGGTTGAGCGCATCCAAAAGTATGGTCCAGACAGGGACGAAGTCGAGAAGCGGCTCAAGTCACTCGACAATCGCCGTAGGAAAGCATGACTTCATCCCTTCACCTCCCCCACGGCCTTCTTAGTGTCCCTGCTTTGGCTGGACTGGTGGGCGGTCTTGAAGTCGGTCAGTATGGATTCCAGTAGTTCCGGGTTGTCGGCCAGGCGATGTTTGATACGGGACTTGAAGTCCTGACCGGCTTCTACGAGTTCGGAGAAGGCACGGCCAAGGAACTTGCTGCCGCCTTCGATCGTTTTGAGGCCGACGGAGACGGGGGCGTTCGTGATGGCTACGATGCGCAGGATGAGCCACACGACGGCCATGATGGCGGCGAGGATCAAAAGGTGCGTGAAGTAGCCGACCTGAATCACACCGGTGCCCTCGATCTTCTTGCCCGCGAGTTCGCGGACCTCCGCACGGTAGGTTTCCAGTTCACGGCGGTAGCTTGCTTCCTGCGCATCCATGCGGGCGATGAGCGCGGGCGCGTCGCCCTGCCATGCCTTCGCAGGCGGGCCGACTTGGGCGGAGACGGCGCCCGTCAGGATGGCGGTGTCTCTCGCGTGCTGGAGCACTTCTGGAGCAGCATC
This sequence comes from Puniceicoccales bacterium Verruco_02, assembly GCA_001604585.1. GTDB lineage: Bacteria > Verrucomicrobiota > Verrucomicrobiia > Opitutales > Oceanipulchritudinaceae > Verruco-01. The sequence goes on from LVBW01000028.1 coordinate 19,463, forward strand.
GGTCGAGAGCGCGGCACGTTCCGTGGCGGCTGCGCGATCGGCAGCGAGCCTTGCCGCCTGACGCAAAGATTCGTCGGCCTGCGCCGTGCGCTCGGGCATGGACTGGACGCGGTCTTGGAAGTATTCGACCTTCTTCGGGATGATGTTGCAACCGGTGAGAGCAAGGACGACGGCAAGGATTGGCAGGAAGTGGAGCTTCATGCAGACGCCAGTCTGTCAACGCGCAATAGACCTACCTTTCGCCCGATCTGTTCTATGCGAAAGCACTACTCAATCAGCCCGTGGCCATCCGGGCCGAGACGGTCTAGGATTGACTGAATTGCGTCGCGTAGACCCGTCAGCGCGGCCTCGGTGGCGTCTCTTGATGCGGCGGTGTTGTTCGAGCCATCGACACCAAGAACTGCCACTTCGACGTTCAAAGCAATCGCTGGCTGGCGCGGCCCGACTACCTGTTTGCCGTTGATCACAATGCCGCCGCAAGCGAATGGCGTCTCGCCACCGGGAGCTTCCGTCGTTCGCGTGATGTCGGCAGGGTCGGTCTCGACTCGGAGCGTTCCCGCCGTCACGACGCAGCAGTATCGGCCTTCGCCACCGGGATAGACCGTGAGCGTTGATGCCGTTGCGCCCGCGATATTCACCCAGACACCCGACACGTATCGCTGCCACTGGTAGGCGGCGCCCGGCATCGCCTCGACGTGGCAAAGCATCTCGACCGACTCCGGCGAGGTTGTCGCCGCCCCGTTTTCGTCGTAGGTCGTGAGGAAGCTGAAATCGCTTGCCGTAATCCACGCCGTGGCCGCGTCGCTCGTCCGGTCTCGGAAGCGGAAACCGTCGATGAGAAGCGCGTCCGCCAAGGGCTGCACATGCCCGACGCTGACACTCTGCAACTTCCACTGCGGCGCGACATCACTCGCAAAACTGCAGTGCGTCACCTTCAGGAGTTGTTCTCGGTAGAAGAGCCATGCGGATTCGCCCATCGCGTGCGCCGCCTTCGCCGTGCCGCGTCGTCCGCGCAAGACTTCCAGCCGGTAGACGCCCGGCTCGTCCGGCACAGCCTCCCACTGTCCGACGCTCAACAGCTCGTCGCCGATGAGGAGCAGCAGCGCGTCGTTCGCCTGCCCCTGCGCACTCTCCACGTCGAAGTCGCCCATGTCGCCGGGAAAGGCAATCCGCACCTCGCCCGCATCCGCTCCCACCGCCGTGGCCACGCTGCCGTTCGCGGCCCAGAACTCGGACGAGCCGATCTGATCGAAGGTTCGAGACGCTCCGCTCGCGGGGCTTGCCGAATACCAGGCGACGAAGCCGCCGACATTCGGCGCGGGCTGCGCGGCGAGGAATCCCACCCACACGCCGGTACCGCCGGAAAGCGCATCCGTCAGCTCAAACACGCGGGCGTCCACGATTCCCACCGCAGCCGCCGGTTCCGCAGTCGTCACGGGGTCTGTCGGTGTCGAATACGGCACGGCGTAGAGGCCGCGTTCGCGCACAAAGTTGATCTCCAGCGCGCCGAGACTCTTCTGGCTCACACCGGTGATCCGGCAGATCATGTCGAGCTCCCAGGGCGCGTAATTGAGCCGGAATCGCTCGCCAGGCTGCATCGGCGTGCCGTTTAGGTTCAGCGCCTTATGGGCCAGCACCGTGATGCGACCGCCGTCCTCCGGCGCGGCGGCCAGCTCGACCTGCTCGCCCGCGTAACGCAGCGCCTGATCCGCGTCGATGATCGCGTCCGCCTCCAGCGACTTCGTCACGATCCGGCTCTGCACACGCAGGTTGTAGCTGCTCTTGCGGTCAACGGAGTCCTCCTCGAAGTCGTTCGCGCGGCTCGGAAACTTGACGACGACGCGGTTCGCGGTCTTCGACCAGTCGGGAAGCGTCATCGTCGGCTGCTCGGTCATCTCGTGGATCGAAAGCGTGCGAACCTGCGGCTCGACGCCGTCCTTCGGGAAATAGCCGAGGGAGAAGCGGCCCTCGCGGCTCGCCTGAAAGCCGTCGAAATGCGCAAGAATGCCCTCGATGAGCTTGCTCGCGGACTCCTGCGCATCGAAAAGCGGCGAGAGGTAGTAGCGCGCCTTGTCCTTCGAGAGGCTGACGGCGAGGGATTCGAGACCATCCGCGTCGATCTCGTCCTGCGTCAACGCGACGCCGAGTTCCGGGCGCGTCAGGATCTCCGCGATGATCGCCACCGGATTGCAGCCGTTCGCGGCGCGGCTGGCATCGACGGTAAGCCAAGAGGGCACGACGGGCGCACGGCTGACGGCGATCTCGATGTTCGGGACGGCCTGCGAATTGCGCCCGCAATACAGGTCCTTGCAGACGACGTAACACACGCCCGCATAGCGCGGGTGCTCGTCGCGGCAAATCGCGTCCACCGTGCCCACACTCGTCAGCTTCTCGCGGATCTTCGCGAGCAGCGCCGAGAACCATCCGCTGAAGGTCGTTTTCTCGTAGCTAGGCCACGCCGCAGCCTGCCCGGCGAGGACCGAATCCACAGGCTGCGATTCCGTCCCGCGATAGACGATGAAGGTGCCATTTTCGGTCGTGATCGTCCGCGAATGCTCGTCCCCGCCGAACGTGCAGCCCGTCGTCCAGATCGCGTCGCCGCCGTAATAGATTGCCTCGACGCGCTCGATCGGCCCGAGGCACACCGCGCCTGCGATCGAGCAAAACACGTCCTTCGCGACCGTCTTCTTCTCCTTGCCGACCTTCTGCTTGATGTTCTTGGTCCAGTAGTTACACGTCGGCGCGATCCATTTGAGCGCGACCTTGCGCGTCCCGCAAAGGTGCGGCAGGACGATGCCCTTTTCGTTCGTCGAGGTGCGACTGCCGTCGATGCCAAAAGGCAGCGGCGCGGCAACGGGCGTCTCCGTGGCGACTGGCAGGTCGGTCGGCATTTACGCGATGGGCCGGTAGATTACCTCGATGCGGGAACGGATTTCCGCGATCGGCTGGATCGTGACGCCGTGGGGCTGGAGCGCCTGCACGAAGCGTCCGCCGCCCAACGCGACGCAGAGGTGATGCACGCAGCGGCCCACACGGATGCCGAGAATGTCGCCAGGCTGCGGATTCGCGAGCGCGGCGGGATCGGTCAGCTTCGCGATGCGCCCGGCGAGTGCGGCATGGGTTTCGAGGAACTCGCAAACGAGGCTCGCCGCATTGTGCTGGCCGTAGTCCGTCGGAGGGCGCGGCAGGTCGAGGCGAGCTGTCAGGAATCCCGCCTCCAACATGAGTTCCTGAATGAGGTTCCCGCAATCGACGCCGCCTCGCGGCCCGCGTGCCCGGTTGTGTGCGCGAAAGGGAGTCCCAAGCCACCCGACGGCGGCCTTGTCGAGAGAGGCGATGCGTTCAGGGGAAGAAAAGAAAGGCTGGCTCATGGCCTGCGGGCAATGTCAACCCAGTCCGCTTGACTCTGCATAAAATCTTTTGCACATTATCCCATGTGGAGTTCGAGTTCGATCCAAACAAGTCAGAGGCAAACCTTGCCAAGCACGGCATCGACTTCGACTCCGCGCAAGAACTCTGGAATGACCGTCATCTTTTGATTCTCCCGGCGCAATTCCCGATGGAGCCCAGGTATCTGGCAATCGGGAGCATCGGGGGCAAGCATTGGACGGCTGTCTTCACGGAACGAGGCGAGCACACGAGAATCATCAGTGTCCGCAGGGCACGCGACAACGAAAGGAGCTTCTATGAGCGCAACAAACAGTGACAACCTTGAGGAACGTTTCGACGCAGGCGAGGATGTGCTGGACTACTTCGTCACCGACGTGGTCATCACGACGCATCGGCTCGCAGAGCTCTCGAAGATTCTGAACCTCTCGGCGCTGGCCCGCGAGGCGGGGCTCAACGTGCAGACCTTGCAGGCGAAGATTCGGCGCGGGACTCCCCTTAGCGGCGACGAAACCGCAAGGATCGTGGCCGCGCTCAAAAGGTTCCACCTCGCAACCGTGGCCTAGCCGTGAACGACAACCCCCAGCCTAGAGACATTCCCATGGAACGCATCGAAAAATGGATTGCCGAGGATGAAAAAGCGGCGGCAAAGCTTGGGCTGAAGACGCAAGCGCAGAACGTGACCAGCCACCCTGCTTTCGGAATGCAGAATGGCGAGAAGGCACCCGTGGACGAGGTCGTTCGCAAGCTGCGCGAAGGCCGCAAGTTGCCGTAATCACTTCTTCGAATAATCCATGTCCACGCTGGAATCGGGTAGCGTGGGATTGTCGGCAGGGATGAACGGGAAGCCCCGGAACCTTGCGTAGTTGCCGTAGGCTTTGCAGCGCGAGGGCTGGCCGTCGCAGTCGGGCAGGAATGTTGCCGTTTCTCCCGTATGAGAGCGCAGGAGCGGGCGTTGAAGGATGAGCTCGATGCCGGTCGTGGTCTTGCGGCTCGTCTGGATCGCCCGGAACTCGTGCGCATCGCCCTCGCCCACCTCCACCCAGCCACCTGCAAAGTAGCCGTCCGGGTGGTTGTGGCTCGCGATCTTCAGCACCGTGCCCGACGCGCCGGACACCGTCCCGGTCGTTGTCAGCGCGGCGCGAATCGTGCCCGTAGGGTCGCACACACGATCGCAGAAGAAGTTGTTGCAGCCGGATTTAAGGATCGTAGCCGGAGCCATCGAATCCAACCGCCCGGCATAGGGCACGCACTTGGCTTTCCAAAGCCGCCCCGTCGGCGTCACCTCGCCGCAACTGCCGCGCCAGTAGACGCTTGCCGAGTCGTTCGGCGCCGCCGGATTGCAGGCGTAAACGGTGAGTAGCAGCCGACGCTCCAGCCCATGCCCGACGCGCTGCCAGAGCGGATTGCGCCGCCCGAGGCTGTCCGCAAACTCGCCGCAAGTCACGGTCAGTTCGTCCTTTGCGGGATTGGTGCTCTGCTTGCGGTTGCCATGCTCAATCTTCTGCGGCTCGTAGGTGTGGCCCGCGTAGACGAGCGGTTTTTCGTAATTCGTGTAGCGGTAGATGACGGGGCTTGGCACCTCGTAGACGAACTCGAAGAGATAGGCGGTCGCTGCCCGCGTCTGCGTCTCGCCGACGAAGTCCGGGGCCTCGATGAACGATACCGCAGCCTCGGCCACGCCCGGCGAGTAATAGGTCAGCTTCAGCCCGTCCTTGGCGAATCGAAAACGCCCGTGGTGAATCGCGGTCGTCCCGTTCTGCAACATGAACGGCATGACGAAGCTCTCCGCACGGCCCCGCCGCGCGCGGTAGAAAGAGAGTAGCCGCCGGATGCGCGCCGCGTCGGGGAGGATGAAGTTCGCCTGCTGGGTCATGCGGACGAGGCTTTCAACGCCCTCCACGTGCCGCTCGCGCCCCTCGCCCACCTGCTGCGCCTCGGCGCGATGCTGAATGCCTGCCGCGTTCTTCTTCCAGTCCGGCATCAAGTCCGTGGGCCAGTCGTCGCCCACGTCCACGGCGATGAGGCCGATACGCTCGGCATACGGGCTATCCTCGACGACTTTCATCGTCACCGCGATGAGCCCGCCGCCCAGCACCTCCATCTCCGGCTCGTCCGAGAGGCGACCGACAAGAAGCGGGGCCCGCAGCGGATGGAGCGCCGCCACCTTGTTCACGGCATAGGCACCCGTGTCCATGTTCCACTGAAGGGTGTTCGGCGCGGTGTAGATGCCAGCCGCAGCCGCGCCCGCCTCCAGCAAGTCCGGCCAGAGCGGCACCGCCATGCGCAACCTCGCGGCGGAGCGCAACCCCTCGCGGAGCGTCCCCACGTCGGCACCCGTAACCAATGCCGTGAAGGTCATCTCCAGCCGCAACGCGCCGTAGCGGGGCCTCCGCGATTCAAGGCCCGTCAAGCCCTCCTCCACCTCGGCATCCAGCCGATGCGTGATCGCAACGCCCTCTGCCCAGTCAACAGGCGCAAGGAAAAGGAGCAGGCTTTCGCCGTTCAAAGTGATTTCACACAACCCCATAGACACTTCGACAGTGTCAACTTCTTGTTAATCGGGGTATTATACCATCTACTCACGACTCAATCGGGATAGACCTGATAGTTCTTGCACGATAATCGGGCAGTTGCATTATTACATCATGCACTCGAACCAACAAAACATGGATTAGAAAAACATATGAATTGGCTATTCACTTGGGGTGGTCGTTGCTTTGGATATCGAGAAGGAAACAATCTCTGGACACACAACGGCAAACACGTCGGAGTGTTTGTTGATAAAGAAGTATACGGCCCTAGCGGACAATATCTTGGTGAAATTATCAACAATGCTAATCTAATTACGTATTCCTCAAAGAAATCAAAACGGGGACCTTCTTTTTCGCCATACGCACAACGCATTGGCTTCGTAAAGTGCGTTGATCACGTCGGTTACGTTATGATTTCTGGCTGTGAAGAATTCCCCAATCTTGAAGAATAGTTGCACAATATTGATCAGTTTTCGTCATCAACATAGATACTAGTCGTTTCCGTTATTATAGCCCAACATACTCTTATCATCAATACCATTGTCTCACTTCCACAGGCTCATGAGTTGAGTTCGATGATGCGCAGGACCGCGTCCTCCAGTTCGGGACTGGCTAGGATTTCGTCCTTCGTGCGCTTGTCGTGGAAGAGGAACGCCTCGACGCGGCGCTTTTCCGTGCCGCCCGCGTCAACCTTGCCTGCCGCGACCTCCTTCTGAATGTCCGCCATCGCCACACTGCCGCCGACAATCCCGCCGAGAGCGTAGCCGGGACGGTTCAGGCGCAACTGGCCCATCATCGCGTGCGAGGTGCCCGTGCGGTTGGCCACCGTGGGCAACGCCGCCGGACCGACACGGCGCAGAAGCTCCACGTTCTTCAGACCCTCGCTGCCACGGCCCCAGAGCGCGATGTTCGACTGGCTGAACACGTCCTCGCCCGCGTGGACGATGCCCGCAGGGTCATACTTGCCGCCCGCGCCCGTCCATCCGCCCTCCGCGAAACCGCCGAAGATCGCCATCGCGCCGAGAACAAGCGCCAGGCCGATCGCCGCCGCCGCGCCGAAGGACGCGATGGACGCCGTGGCCGCAGCCGGGGCCATCGCAGCCGCGTCGGCAGCGCCCTTGGCGGCGGTTGTCGCGCTGTCCGCCGCCTTCAGCTTCTGGCCGAGCGCAAACATGACGAGCTGCCTCGTGATCCACGCGGCGGCCATGTCGGCGAAGCTCTGGATGATCGACTGCACGACGCTGGAGCCGATGTTGCGCAGCGCGTCGGACCAGTCCATCGTGCGATTGATGAGGCCCGTAATGCTCTCGCCGAGCGACGATCGAAAGCTGCCCGCGACGCTGCCGATAACGCCGTAAACCTGCTGCGCCACGGTGCCCATCTCGACGACGAGGTCCTGCAAAGCCGCCCGCGCCGCGTCGATCTCGCCGACGCCAAAGTCGCCGATCCCGCGCTGAAACTGGCCGAAACGTTCGTCGCTCGTCTGCACGAAGGTTTTCTCCGCCGGGTAAACCGGTTCAGCGTTCGCCACCTCGTGCTTGCGGGGCGTTGCGGCGTCGCCCACGCCCGCCTGTTCGCGCAGGGCAATCTGCTCCTCGATGAGCGCGTTCAGGCGCTCGGTCGCGGTGAGCTGGCTCCCAATTTCGTCCGTTTCAAGGCCGAGGATTTTGCGAGACTCGTTGAGGTTCGTATTGAGATAGCCCTTCACGCCATCGCCGATCGCGGAGAGCCCCTCCTTTTGCTCGGCGAGCAAATCGCCGTACGCCGCCGGGCCGTCCACATCACCCTGCCCCCACTCGACGCGCCCGACCTCGACCGCGCCGATCTGCGTGCCGTCCGTAAAGGGCAGCGCGGCGGTGATCGCGTTCACTCGGCCAATCACGTAGTTCAGCACGCGCTCGAAGCCCGACGCGATGAAGTTGATGACCGTTCCGAAGGCCGCACTGACCGCCGTCGCCGCGCTTTCGAGGCCGTAACGCAGCAGCGAAGCCACCCAGCGAAAGCCCGCCGAGAGATAGGCGATCGGCGTCTCGAACGCGTCGATCAGGCCGCCCACGACCTTCACGCTGAAGGTCATGACGCCGTTCAAAATGCTCGTCCAAAATCCGCCTGAACCGCTGCCGAACGCCGCATCCCAGAGCTTCCGCGCCGCCGCGATTCCCTGCTCGAAACCCGCCTCGATGACGAGGCCGATAAACTCGGCAAAATGGCCGTCCTTGAACGCGTTGATGCCCACCTGCACGAATGCGCCGATGTGCTGGCCGAGCGAGGTAAAATCGAAGGCGTTCGCTTCTTCGAGCGGCCCGAGAAGGTCGTCGATCAGGATGTCGCCAACGCCTGCGAAGAGCTGGCGGCCCTTGTTTTTCAGCCGGTCGAGGAGCGTTCCGGCGCGTTCGAAGGACGCGCTGTTGCGGTCCATGACTTCGCCCATGTGGCCGATGGATCGCGCGGCGTCGGTCAGCGCGGCAGGGTTGTCGATGAGGGCCAATAGCTCGCCCGCCGAGCCGTCGAGCAGCTCCATCGCCGCCTGCGTACGGAGGCTCTCGTCGCTCGTGTTGCGCAGAGCCTCGGCCACGGCCTCGAAGCGGTCGAGCTTGCCCATCGCGTTCAGCTTCTCTGGGTCGAGGCCGAGCTGCGAAAGGAGGTTCGCCTGATTGCTCGTCTTGCCGATGGCGTTGCGCACCTTCTGCGTGAGGGCATCGAGCGCCTGCTCGCCCTTCTTTGCGTCCACGCCGATGTCGGCCAGCGCCTGCCGGAAGACGAGCATCTGCGACGCGGACTCGCCCGTGCGGGCCTTCAGGTGCTCCAGCTCCGCTCCAAGCTCGATGATGTCCCGCGCCCCGGCGACGACCGAACGCACGCTGAGGTAAGCCGTGGCAAACCCGGCGGCCAGCTTGATGAGCCCCGCAAATCCCTGCGCCGCAGCCTCCAAGCCCGCGAGCTTCGAGCGTAGATCAATCAGAACACTGACACGGGCATCCGCCATCGTGGGCGGGGAGTGTCAACCGACTTGCAGATTGTCCCAATTTCCTTACCATCCGGAGAACAGCATCGCAAATCTCAAAATCAAACATACATGAGCAACGGGGATCTCTCAATTTGCGAAAGTGTCAGGACTCGGTTAAATGCTTCGCGCATTTCATTCACAGAGTCTGACATTCAACACGCCACTAAATTTTCATGTGAACAAGGAGTCCACAAGGCTGGGATTCTTGTTTATAAGACAAAAAGCATACATGTAGACGGAGCTAATTCTGAACTAAAAACTTGGCTTACAGAACTCAAGAAAAGCATAGAGAATGGAACCGGAGGTCCTTGTATCCTTCTTCCGTCGCAGATAGAGGCTTTACCCGAGACACTGAAATCGCGCGTCCCCAAATGCGACCCAGTAATAACTTGGTATCTTGAAGAATCACTTCGATGCTACAAAGCCGCGAGCTATGCCGGAGCTGCGTTCATGCTAGGTGCTGCAAGCGAAAAAGCCATCTGCACGTTAATTGATTCATATGCAGACAGCATAGCTGACGATGAAAACAAAACAAAATTTACATCAAGGATTAATTCAAAAATTGTGTCAGTAAAGTGGAATGAATTTAAGCGGTCGTATAAATCGGCAAAGCCTAAACCTACCGACATCCTTGCACAAGACCTAGACCAACTCCTTGATGGGGCTTTTAATTTCTATAGACACTCAAGAAATAGCGTAGGACATCCTCAAATCATTCCAGACCTTGACCCCGGAGTCGTGCTGGCAAACATAGCTCAATTCGTAACATATACCGAACGAATCTACGGACTTATCGACTTTTTTGAACAGAACAAAATCACGGTATAGTTCATCTGATCATCCCCTCCCGCCACCGCTCCAGCATCCTCCCGGCCTTGGCTGACCACGGGGCGGCGGCGCTGAGGAACGCCACATCCATCTGAACGAGGAGCCGGTCGGCCTCCTTGCGGTCGTTACGCCGCAGGATCAGAAACAGTTCCGGCAGGCTTACACTTTGGGCAACCTCGGCGGGCGTTTTTCCGAGTGCGAGGCCGCAGTCTGCGAGGCAGTCCCCAAGGCCTGCTTCACGCG
>LVBW01000029.1 GCA_001604585.1 Puniceicoccales bacterium Verruco_02
GTGTTGACCTGGAGGTATTCCTGGTTGGGGTGCTTGCGTCCGCCTTGCGGGGGGACGTTGCAGACCGTGCCTTCGAGTATCTTGAGCAGGGCCTGTTGCACGCCTTCGCCGGATACGTCGCGCGTTATTGAGACGTTCTCGGTCTTGCGTCCGATTTTGTCGATTTCGTCAACGTAGATGATGCCGCACTCGGCCTTCTTGATGTCGTAATTGGCCGACTGGACTAGGCGAAGGACGATGTTTTCCACGTCTTCGCCCACGTAACCGGCTTCGGTCAGCGTCGTGGCGTCGGCGATGGCGAAGGGCACTTCCAGCATCTTGGCCAGAGTGCGGGCAAGGAGGGTCTTGCCGCTGCCTGTGGGGCCGATGAGGAGCACATTGCTCTTTTCTATCTGCACGTCGGCCAGCTCGTGGTTTTCCATGTCCTGCACGGAGCCGCCGAACTGGGCGCTCAGGCGCTTGTAGTGGTTGTAAACAGCCACTGCGAGCACCTTCTTGGCGTGATCCTGACCTATTATGTGCTGGTCCAGCAGGGCCTTGATCTCCGCAGGGCGGGCGAGGTTGAAGTGTTGCGCGCTTTCCTGCTGGGGGCTGTGCAGCTCGCGGTCGATGATTGTCTTGCAGACGTTTACGCAGGAGTCGCAGATATGCACTCCGGCCGGGCCTGCTATCATCTTGCGCACTTCGGCGGCGCTCTTGCCGCAGAATGAGCAGAAGGTCATCTTTGTGGATTTTGCCATCTGTGGAGCTTGGGCGGGGGCGCTAGGCGCTCTTCTCGTCTTTCTTGAATTTGAGGACCATGTCGATGATGCCGTATTCCTTGGCTTCGGCCGCGGTCATGTAGTAGTCGCGGTCGGAGTCTTTTTCGATTTTGGCAAGTTCCTGATGCGTGTGTTCGCAGAGCACTTCGTTAATCACCTTGCGCCAGCGCAGTATCTCGCGGGCAGCTATGGAAATGTCCGTAGTCTGGCCGGATACGCCTCCCTTTGGCTGATGTATCATCATGCGGCTGTGGGGCAGGGCGTAGCGTTTGCCGGGGGTGCCTGCGGCGAGGAGCACGGTGGCCATGCTGGCGGCCTGCCCCATGCAGTAGGTCTTGATGTCGCAGGAGAGGAAGCGCATCGTGTCGTATATGGCCATGCCGTCGGTTATGGAGCCGCCGGGGCTGTTGATATACAGCTGGATGTCCTTCTTGGGGTCTTCCATCTGAAGGAGCAGCATTTGGGCTATGATGGCGTTGGCCACATAGTCGTCTATCGGCGAGCCGATGAATATGATGCGGTCCTTGAGCAGGCGGCTGTAAATGTCCCAGTGGCGTTCTGTGCGCCCGTCGTTCTCGACGACGCTTGGCAGGGGGAGGTAATAGCTCATAGGTATTATGAATGTAATTAGGGTGCTATTTGTGTGTCATGCACGGAAAAGCCGCCCTTGCCAGACAGGTTTGGTGCATCAGCATTTGTCGCTGATGTAATTCTCCTGTGTAGCAGGTCGGCTTTCCGGCCCCTGACTGAAGAGTATGAAGGGAAATGCTTTATTCGAGGCTTTTTATAGTCCTTGCGTGCCCATGATTCTCCTTGTCGGAGAGTGTCTCTGGGCCGGGCAAGTGCTTGAGCCCTGCGGAGTAGGCGGCTTCCCTTGCTATGGCTGGATGGTAGGGCTAGGCTTTGGCCGCTTCTTCGCTTATCTCGACAATGCTGGCCTTGTCGGCGAGCATTTCCATCGTCTTGTCCAGAAGTATGTCGCGCTGTATCAGGCGGATGGAGTTTTCATCCTTCTGAAGTTCGCGGACCAGTTCCTCGGGGCGGATGCGCATGCGCATGGCTTGGCTGATGATGGAGCGGTTGAGGTCTTCGTTGCTTACTTCGACCTTTTCCTTGCGTGCGATGGCGCCGACTATGAAGTTGCGCTTTGTCTGGAGGCTGGCCACTTCGGTTGCGTTTGCGTGCAGAGCCTCGCGGTTCTTTTCAAATTCTTCCTTCGGGACGCCGCGCTGCATGTTTTCGCGGACAATGCGGTCGAGCACAAGTGAGGTTTCCTGCTCAATGGCGCTGAGGGGCATCTCGAACTGGCAGTTGTCCATGAGCTGGCGTACGATCTGTTCGCGCTGGGTCATGCGGCGTTCGTATTCGCGGCGGCGCAGCATTTCTTCCCTTATGCGGGAGCTGAGTTCTTCGGCGCTCTTCACCTTGAGTTCGCCAAGGAAGGCTTCGTCAAGCTCGGGCAGGACGCGCTCGCGCACTTCGTGCACGCTTACGTGATAGCTGCCAGTCTTGCCGCGCAGTGCTTCCACTTCGTGTGCGTCGTCAAAGCTCTGTTCGACATCTTTTTCGTCGCCAGCCTTCATGCCGAGGAGGGCGTTGATTACAGCGGGGACGCCGAGGGTGTTGGCGCCCACTTCGGCTGCTTCTTCCCAGGTGTTTTCCTGAGTACCCCAGATCTTGCGGTCGGTGAGGGTGGCGATGTCAGCGCCGTCGATGCTGCCCTTGTAGCTTACCTTCACATAGTCACCTAGGCGCACTTCGCGCTCTACGGTGTTGTATGTGGCGCGGGAGCGGCGGAGGTTTTCAACTTCGACCGCCACGTCTTCGTCACTGATTACGATCGGGGCGACTTTGGTTTCGAGGCCCAAGTACTGGGGCAGTTCAAACTCGGGCTGAAGGTCGAAAATGAATGCTGGTTCGGCGCTCTGTCCGGGTTTGATGGCGGCGTCCTGAACTTCGACTAGGTTGTAAACCTTCAGTCCTGCCTTGTCGCGGGCGAACTCGTAGGCTGCGCTGTGGCAGCGGCGGACCGTTTCTTCCTCGATCTGCTTGGCGAAGCGTTTGCGCAGGATGTCTTCCGGGGCCTTTCCGCTGCGGAAGCCGGGCACTCTGGCCTGACGGGAGACATCGCGCAGGGCGGCGCGGTCTTGGGCGGCGGTTTCGTCGCCGCTGATGGTTACTGTTACCTTTGCACGCGTGGCGCTGAGATTCTCGGTCGTGTGGTTCATTGAAAAAGTAGAGAGTATGCTGTTGGGCTGGGCTTGGGTCAATCGTTTTGTAAGGGGGCTTCTGGATTGAACATGTGCTGCTTCGATTGGGGCTTCTTTGCCGGAGGGTGGGGCAGCGCGTTGGTCTATTGAAGTTGATGATTTCAGAAGGCCCTATATGACAGGCAGGCCCCTGGGGGCCTGCCGCGTCTCTATATGAAATGTGCTGAATTTCTGCGAAGGAGAGGCCTAGTCCCCGGTGACGGCTTTTGTGCAGTAGTCGTAGAAGTCGTGGCAGTTTTCAGCCTTGTCCTTGTCTGCGCGCCATTTCATGCCGTCGCGCGGGTGTTGGTTGAGAAGGCCGGAAATGCCGTAGATGTCGTTGAAGCCCCATTCCATCGTCTTGCGCAAGGGGACGAACTCGTCTTGTATTACCTTGTATATGGGGCGTACGTCATACTTGGGGTTGCGCAGAAAGCCCAGAAGCAGCTCGGTGTTGCAGTTGCCTGCGCCGCGGCCCATGCCGTTGATCGTGGTGTCGAGCAGGTTCATGCCTTCGATGATGCACTGCTGAGTGTTGGCGTAGGCGAGCTGGATATTGTTGTGCCCGTGGAAGCCCATTTTTTCGATGGGCATGTAGTTTTTGTAAAGGTTGATGTAGTGGGTGATTTGTTCGGAGTAGAATGCTCCGTAGCTGTCCACAAGGTAGAGGTAGTCCACTTCCGGGGTCTTGGCCACGCCTTCGAGTGCTTCGATTACTTCCGTCTCTATCGCGGCGGAGATGGCCATGATGTTCAGGGTAGTCTCGTAGCCCTTGTCCTTGCAGCGTTTCACTACGTCGAGGGCCTTGTCTATCTGCTTTACGTAGCAGGCCGTGCGGATCATGTCCACGGGGCTGTCCGTTTTCTGCTTGAGGCCGTTGATGTCGATGCGACCGATGTCGAACATGACGGCTATCTTGGGCTGGAACTTGCCTTGGTAGCTTTCTACTATGCGCTTGATTAGGTCGTCTTCGCAGTAGTTCCACTCTCCATACTTGCTGCGGGGGTACTCGTCGCTTTCAACGAGTTTTTTGCCAATTTCGATGATGTCCACGCCGGAGTCGCAGATGGCGGCGTAAACGGCCTTTACGAACTTTTCGGAGAACTGGTAGTTGTTGATTAGTCCGCCGTCGCGGATTGTGCAGTCGAGGACCTTGATTTCTTTGCGGAACATGGGTTGTCGTGTTTGTTGCTTGGGCTTGCCTGCCACTTGGGGTTGATTGCGAGGTTTGGCAGGCTTTCCGAGGTTGAGACAGCCTAGGGTGTGGCGGGAAAATCGGAAGCAAAAAGGGTCGTGCACGTCCAAAGAAAACCGTTCAAGAACTCTTGACAGTGGGTAAGTCACAGTATCTACTCCCAGCCTTTCCCACGGGACTCCGAGGGAAGAAAACAATAAGTTGCTCGGTAGCTCAGTGGCAGAGCAGGTGACTGTTAATCACTTGGTCGCTGGTTCGATCCCAGCCCGAGCAGCCATTGTCTTATCTAAGGTAGCGCGTTGCGCATTAGGTGTCTTTCCATATCAGAGACCTTTACCGCTCTGATATTTATGTCTGGTTGATGGCAAAGGCTTGTGTGGCTGCGACATTCAACCGAAGGATTCTACGCCGACTGCGCAGATTTCGTCATGGGCTTATCAATTCGCAGGCGGAGATCCCGATTCTGCCAGTGTTATTTGTTTCTTGCCAGCCATCCGAATATCCTCGTTGCCGCAACGAAACCGCTTGATAGAGGCACCTTTGTGTAAATGCTCGGTGAAAAGCCAAGGTTCGCACATGAGTATTCTTGCAAGGCACGGCATGTTTGTTAAGATGTTGTTAGAGTTAATCTAACACTCTCTCCAGCCCCACGGAGCAGTCAACCCCTTCAGGTACATCACTCAAATGCATTATACCCGTTTACTGACGGTCTGCCTTGCCATGTTTGCGTGCATCAATGCGCCCGATGGCATGGCATCAGATGCATCCGCTATTGAAGAAAAACCGCTTTCCATTCATGGAAATCGGATGACCGCATTATCTGACAGTGCATGGGCCGAGCTTCAGGGCGATATCCTGCCTTTCTGGCACAAGTATGCGCTGGATAATAAACATGGGGGCGTGCTCGGGCTACTCGACGAGAAGATGAAGTCTCAGCCTGATGCAGCACGCGGCGCTCTCTTGGCCACCCGTGTCATGTGGGCATTTTCGGCTGCCTACCGAATGTCGGCACGTGCGGAGCATCTGGACTTGGCCAAGATGGCGATGCTGGACCTTGAAACCCGTTACACCGACAATGTACATGGGGGACTAATCTGGTTACTGGATCCGAAAAGCGGCAAGGTAATTGAGTCGCGCAAGATGGTGTATTTGCAGAGCTTCGGTATATACGCGTACAGCGAGTATTACCTGGCAACAGGCGAAAAGAGCGCGCTGGACAAGGCAAGGGGCCTGTTCGATCTGATAGAGCGACACTGCCGTGACGAGTTGAACGGTGGATACTTCGAGGAAATGAGCGCGGATTGGAAAAAATCCACTGTCCGAGGCGAGGGGCGCAAGGGTAGTCCGATGGGTTCTCTCGGCCAAAAGTCGCAAAATGTTCACATGCATCTGATGGAGGCATACGCAAATCTGTACCGGGCATGGCCGGACCCGGTCCTTAAAGAACGCCTTCATGAACTTGTAGTCCTGATGCTGGACAAGGTGCTGGACGAGGACTCCATGCACCTGCGCCTGTATATGGACGAAGATTGGACGCCGCGAAGCGATCTAATCTCATTCGGGCACGACATAGAGTTTGCATGGCTCTTGTGCGACGCTGCTGAAATACTCGGCGACGAGGCCTTGCTTGTCCGCAGCCAGAAGGTGGCTGTGCGTATCGCCCACGTTACGGCAGCCGAAGGCATGAGTCGGACAGGGGGGCTGTACAATTTCGCGAGCAGCAAGGGAATCGTTGACGATGGCATGGAGTGGTGGCAGCAGGTCGAAGCGGTCGTAGGCTTTCTGAATGCATATCAGATAAGCGGAGACGAGACCTTCCTCTCCCTTGCTGAAAAGGTATGGCGCTTTGCCCTTGATAACTATGCCGACAAGGTGAATGGCGAGTGGCATAGGGAACTGTCAGCCAAGGGCAAGGTGGTCCAGTCTCCCAAAATCAGCTTCTGGAAGTGTCCCTATCACAATGGCCGAGCTGCAATGGAAATCATCCGTCGAACGGGCAGTCTTATGACAAAAGCCGGGCTTATTCTTAACGAGCTAGAGTATCTTGAGAAGCCGGGGCTGAATGTGATGTTGGCCCATGACTATTACCCAGAGGGGCATCAGGGTGGGGTGGGGATAATTCAGAACGGCTTGCGCGTGGCTACAAACGGAGACCTGCGCCTGAGTCCTACTCCGGGCCAGTGGCAGCCCACTCCTGTTGCAGGCCAGCGCATGGTGGACCGCAACACAGGTGCAATCAGCGTTCACAGCGTCTTTCACGACTCCGCCAAGCACAGGACCGGCTTCAACCCAATCGACTACCCGGGAATTGACCTTTCATACACCGTCCGCGTAGTGCCTGCTGGCGGGGATTCTTTCCGCATCATAGTGGACCTTGACAAAGCCCTGCCACCGGAGTGGGAAGGCAAGGTGGGCTTCAATCTGGAGCTATTCCCCGGCATCCTCTTTGGCAAGAGCTATGACTTTGGCGACGGTCTTTGCGGCATATTCCCCGCGCAGCCGATCGGCTCCACAATGGAGCTTGAGGGAGAAACGCAGCTTGCTCCGCTTGGGCAAGGCAGAAGACTCACAATCGCGGGCGAGACTCGGGGGCAGGCAATGCATATCCAAGCCGAAGAAGGCGCTGAACTTCTTCTACTCGACGGGCGTTCGCAGCACAACAATGGCTGGTTCGTAGTCCGCTCCCTGCTCAAGCCCGGTGCTGCAAAGGAAGCTCTCGTATGGACAGTGAATGCACGCACTGTCCCGGACTGGAAAAGTAAGCCCGTCATACAGGTATCGCAACTGGGCTACCACACAGAGCAGGAGAAGCAGGTAGTAATCGAACTTGATCGCAACGACTTATCCAGATCAAGAGTAGAGCTGTTCCGCGTTGGCGAATCCGGGCCTGTGGTGGTAAAATCCGGCAACGGTGTCGAGTGGGGCCGCTTCCTACGCTACAAGTATCTTAAGTTCGACTTTTCGGAAGTCCGCACCCCTGGTATGTATTTCATCCGCTATGGCGATGTACAGTCCGAAGCATTCAAGATAGGCCCGGACTTGTACGAACGCGGCGTATGGCAGCCCACAGTCGGGAGCTTCCTGCCCGTGCAGATGTGCCATATGCGCGTTGTGGAGAACTACCGGGTATGGCACGGGCTTTGCCACATGGACGACGCCCTGATGGCTCCGACTGGCCACACGCACTTCGACGGCTATGCGCAGGGAGCGTCCACTCTCTGCAAGTATCAGCCCGGTGAACATGTGCCCGGTCTAAACGTCGGCGGCTGGCACGATGCTGGAGACTACGATCTGCGCGTGGAATCTCAGGCCGGGACGATTCTTGGCTTGTCATGGGCCTGGGAGCTATTCCATCCGCAGATGGACGATACGACTATAGATCAAGACCAGAGGTTGGTCATTTTGCACCGCCCCGATGGCAAGCCCGACGTATTGCAACAGATTGAGCACGGAGCCTTGTCCATTGTTGCTGGTTACAAGGCATTGGGACGTTTGTACAGAGGCATCATCGAGCCTTCACTTCAGCAGTACACGCATCTTGGGGACGCAGCCACGATGACGGACAACCGCGTGTTTGCCGACGCTGCAAACATGCCTGCCGCTTTCGAGGTGCTGAAGGACCACGCCATTCGCGGTTCCCAGCAGGAACCGGGCATCGAAGGACTGCCGCCGATTGGCTTTGATGGAGCAGCGGACGACCGTTGGGTGTTTACGGAAAACAACCCGCGGCGTGAATTATGGACCGCGGCCGGACTTGCGGCAGCATCACGGGCGCTAAAGGGATACAACGATGAGCTGGCCGCAGATTGCCTGCGAATTGCAGAAGAGCTGTGGAGCAGGGCGGAGTGTTCCATCACGGAGCCTTACCGCTTGATCGCCGCCGTAGAACTACTGGAGTGTGGCGGCGGGGAGCATTACAGAGACACAATTCGTGCACTTGTTCCGGCAATTGAAAAGGAGCCTCAGAGTTACGCCTGGCTTGGGGCGAGGGCCTTGCCCCTTGTGGATGACGAGCTTACCAGCGCAAGAATCAGGGCTGCTATCTCATCGTATCGCGCCGAGGTGGAAGAATTGGAGCGCAAGACACCGTACGGCATACCCTATGAGCCAAAGATATGGGGCGCTGCGTGGGAAGTGCAGCACTTTGGCGTTCAGCAGTATTTCTTGCACAGGCACGCGCCGGACATCTTTCCGCCAACATACATGCTCCGCTCGCTGGTCTTTCTCTTCGGTTGTCATCCCGGGCCAAACAATGCCTCGCTAGTAACCGGCGTAGGGTCAAAGTCGGTGCAAGTGGCCTACGGGGTAAACCGTGCAGACATTGCAGGCATTCCCGGTGGCGTGGTGTCTGGCACGGCACTCATCAGGCCGGATTTTCCAGAGCTTCTTGAATGGCCCTATCTCTGGCAGCAGACGGAATACTGCCTTGGAACGCCGACCGGGGACTACGTGTTCCTTGTTCTGGCGGCGAGGGATCTGCTTAACAAGCCATAGGACACCTTGGCCTGCATTATTAGCTCCAAGAGACCAAGCGCGCAGGCAGCTACTTCGTGCTCAACTTGGCCAACGCTTCAGCAAGTTCTTTGTTCGCGCGGGTCAGCTCCTCGTTGGCCTTGCATATGTCCTTCCACTGGCGATCCAGGCGTTCGTTCATGGCCTTCAACTCGCTAGTGGATTTTAGCTTGTTGCGGTAGAATAGGAACAGTGACAAGGCCACTATGCCGCCGGAGACTAGCGCCGTTGCCAACACTGCATTCATGGCCTGCTGACGCTGTTCGCGGCTGCGCTGAAGCTCCTCATATACGGCGTCTAGCTTCACTTGAAGCGCACCGGCTTCCTCGGCATTGCGCTGCTTTTGCGCGGATAGCTCCGCCACGAGATCCTTTGTCTGCGGTTCCTCCGCAACAAGGCAGGGCATACCAAGAAAGAGTAGGGCGAAAGAGGCTGTGATGCTTCTCAAAGTCACGATTGTATGCATAGCAGCTGTTTGTAGTCTTGGAAAGAAAGTATCGCGGATTCCCTAGCGCTTGCGAAGCTTGAAATCTGGAATCAGCCCGGCGGACTTGATCGCAGCCATGGCGACTGCTTCACTCTGACGCATCAGCGGGCGGGCCTCGTCAGTAAGGTCGTCCCTTCCAGCCAGATGCAGCCAGCCGTGGACCAGATACAGGGTAAGCTCCTCGCTCAGGCTGTGCCCATAGTTGGGCGCCTGTTGCATGGCGTAGTCGGCGCAGACGCAGATCTCGCCTGCAAGCTTTTCGTCCGGATCGCCGGGGAATGTGATTACGTCAGTGATCGTCGGGTCGTTCAAGAACTCTTCGTGCATCCGGCAGATGCTTTCTGCATCTACAAAGGCTATGGAGAGTTCGCCCCCGGGGATGGATAGCTCTTCCGGGGCAATGACGTCCAAATGGCGGTACAGGGCCTTAACGTCTGCCTGTCTGAAGCGAAGGGCCGGATGTGCGTTGTGGACGGATACTTTACGTGCTGCTGGCATCGCCTGCACTCTTTACCTGTCCAGTGCCGCGTGCAAGCTCTTCGCTCGTGGCGGGCGGCTTGTTGGATGTATCGAGTTCCACGGTCTGCTTTTGCGTACGCCTTGTCGGCTCCCCCTTGGGATACTCGATGCGAGAGTGCAGCATATTGAGCAGGGTGAAGTTGAAGCTGTCCTTAAGCTGGCTGATCTGGCGCATGGTCAAGGGTGCGTCGTCCAACTGCCCGTCTTCGATGCGCGCGCTCACCATGCTGTCAACGAACTCCTCGATGGACTGGGGAGTTGCCTTCTTGAGGCTTCGACTAGCTGCTTCGATAGTGTCTGCCAGCATCACGATGGCGCTCTCAGCAAACTGTGGCTTTGGTCCCTCGTAGCGGTAGGTGCTCTGAGTCACCTCGTTCAGTTCCACTTTGCAGGCTCCGGGCGGGGCGTATAGAGAGGCATTGGTCTCGCTCTGCCGCTTGAGGGCCATGTAGTAAAAATACTGAATGAGCGAGGTGCCGTGGTGCTGCTGGATGACGTCGATTATCATCCGAGGCAGGCGGAACTGCTTGGCTAGAATCACGCCCTCCTTGACATGCGCTTTGATGATAAGGGCGCTCATGGAAGGGTTGCGCTCCATGTGCGGGTTGCCGTCGCGCTGGTTCTCTATGAAGTATTCGGGCTTGATGATTTTTCCAATATCGTGATAGAGGGCGGCGGCTCGGCAGGCCAAGGAATTGGCACCAATGCGCTGGGCCGCATTCTCGGCAAGGTTGGCCACCATCAGGCTGTGGTGGTAGCTGCCAGGGGCACTAACCTGCATTCTACGCAGTAGGGGATGGTTGAAGTCTGTAAGCTCCAGCAGGGTGATGTCCGTTGTGTGGCGGAAAAGATGCTCGAATATGGGCAGAAGACCCACGGCTATGACGCCGGTTATAAAACCGTTGAAGAGTGTCGATATCAGTAGCCACAGAAGGCCGAAGCTATCTGTTGTGCCGTCGCGAAGGGCGTACAGGGTGGCGAATGCGCAGAGCATAAGCCCGCTCATAATGCCCGCCCTTACAACGCGCGTTCTTACCTGCACATTGCGGCAGGCATACACGCCCGCCAGCCCCGTAAGCAAAGTGGCTAGGGTGACAGCCATCGAGCCGCCCTGCATGAGGCCGTTGAACGCCGCAATGATGCCGGCGCAGATGGCACCGGCCCCTCCGCCCATAAGGATGGCTATCAATATCGGCCCAAGAGCCAGAGGGGCTAGCCAGGGCAGAAGCAGGGCAAGGGTCGGCATTGACTGCCCGATGCTCCCTTCGCCGAGCGAAATCATCAGGCGAAGTATAGCCAGATTGAAAATCACCATTATGCCAGCGAGCACCAGTTCGCGCGTGCCGTCCTTGCGGTGGCGCCGGGACATGCGTAGAAACATTGCAAGAGCTAAGACAGTGGCCATTGCTAGCACGGCCCTGTCAAAGAACTGGCTGTCGCTGCCGATGCCGTCCTCGTTGTCGCGCAGTGCCTGCCTGTAAGCCTGAAGCTGTTCATACTGAAGATCGCTTACGCGAACACCGGGTTCGATGATGGTCTCGCCCATGCGAACGCTGATTGTACGCGGTTCCATGCTTCGCAGCGACTCCTCGACAATCTGATTGGTGCGCACCTGATCGAAGACTAGGTTGGGCTGAAGTCCGGCCCGCATCACGCGAAACAAGGCCAGAAATGCCTCGCGGGGGATGTCCATCGAACTGATGCTGATTTTAAGGTCGCTTATGGCCTGAGACTCGGACATCACCTCGGCCTGTTCCAGACCGCTACCCTCGCTCTCTATGCGTATGAAGCTCATGCTGGAGCCGCCCGTCTTGACCGGGTTTTTCGACTCGTCGTATATGCCCTGCCTGTACAGGTCTCCTAGGATGCGCAAGCCCTCGTCAATGGCCTGTCTGCGCCCATCGTTACCCAGAGTGTTTGCTAGAGAAGCCAGATCCTCACCGCTCAATTTGTAGCGATTGCCGCCGGGGATGGTGCGCAGGAAATTATCCATTTCATCCGCACCTACTTTCAGGACACCCTTCTGAGGTCCGTCGGATGCCTTGAGGCCCATGCCGGGGCTGGAAAGATATTCGCCGAGAAGGGCATCGGTCTTGAGAAGCCAGTCTCTGAACTGGCGGGCGGGGCGTTGTTCGAGCGTATAGACGGGCGGCGTGCGGCGGCGAATCTCGGAGCGCGCGCGTTCTGTCTCGATGTCGCTCACGTAGGTGAAGGGGAGTTCGGCTATGATGCGGGAACGTGCTATCTGGTTGCGCACCACCTGCGGACCGGCCGGAGATAGGCCCGAGAAACACACCTGTATGAGTATGAACGCGAAGACGGCGAAAACCAGTGCATAGGTCAGACTCCCGCGCGATAAATAGTCCCGCTTGCGGCCCTCATCGGAGAGTCGCTTGCGGATCTGCTGGGCAGGTCCATCTTTACGCTGGCTGGTCTGGGGCATCGTATATTGCGCTGGCTACTTGATGGGCTTGGGGCCTTGTGCAGGTTCGCGGCGCTGATGCGCGCCGGTGCTGTCCATGTAATGCTGATATGCTTCGATAATCCGAGCAACGAGGCTGTGACGTACCACATCGGCAGCGTCGAAATATTGGAATGATACTCCGGGCACATCGCTCAATACATCGATAGCTTCCTTAAGGCCAGAATACTTGTGCCTTGGAAGGTCAACTTGAGTTATATCGCCCGTAATTACCATCTTGCTGCCTTCGCCAAGGCGGGTAAGGAACATCATCATCTGCTCGGGCGTTGTGTTCTGCGCTTCGTCCAGAATGATGAAGCTGTGCGCCAGAGTGCGTCCGCGCATATAGGCCAGGGGGGCGATTTCGATGGCTTCACGCTCCAGCAGGCGGGTGGCAAAGTCGTGCCCGAGCATGTCGAACATGGCGTCGTACAGGGGCCGCAGGTAGGGCTGGATTTTTTCCTGAAGGTCGCCCGGCAGGTAGCCAAGGGCTTCGCCAGCCTCCACGGCTGGGCGGGTCAATACGAGCTTGTCCACTTGTTCCTTCAGCAGTGCGTCCAGCGCTGCGGCCACGGCCAAATATGTCTTGCCCGTTCCCGCCGGGCCTATGCCGAATGTAACGTCGGTCTCGCGCATGGCATGGGCAAAGCTCTTCTGTCCCAAGGTCTTTGGTACCACGCTCTTGCGTTTGAACTGGTAGGAGACCGCCTCCTTGCCGAACATGGAGCGCACCTGTTCCAGCTTGCCCTCGGCCACGCTGCGCAGGATGTTCTCGTAGTCGCTCTGGCGCACGTTGAGGCCCTGTTGGCGACCTTCGCGCAAGGCGTCGAAAAACGCATCGGCACTGGCCACTGCATCATCCTCGCCGCTTATTTGCAGCCAGTCGTCACGGGCTATGAGCGACACGCCAAGGGTGCGCTCGACGAGCGCCAAGTTGTCGTCTTTCCCGCAATATATCTGGGAAAGTGTCCGTGGGGTCTGGAAATGTATGGTTTTGTCGGCCATGCAGATTACGTGGATGGACAGTCGAGAGCTTCTTTTAGCTTTTCCCAGGTCTTGTCGAGGGCTTCGACAAGGCTGCGCGTTTTGCCAATGACGCAGAGAAAATTGCAGTCTCCACTCCAGCGGGGCACAATGTGCATGTGCAGGTGGGTGGGGATGCCAGCACCTGATGCCTTGCCAAGGTTAAAGCCGATGTTGAAGCCGTCCGGGTTCATCACTGCTTGGATGGCGTTCTTCCCCTTGACGACAATCGCAAAGAGTTCGTTGCGCTCTTCCTCGTTAAGTTCTGATATGTCGGCGAGCTGCCTGTAGGGCACTGCCAGAAGGTGGCCGGGATTGTATGGGAAGCGATTCATCACAAGATAGCTGTGAACGCCTCGGTACACGATGTAACTGGCCTTGTCATCGCCTGACCTAGGCAGTTTGACGAAGGGGTTTTCGTGGCCCTTGTCTCCATCGCTAGGAGAGGTCACGTATTCCATTCGCCAGTATGAGTGCAGAATGTCCATCTCTTTCAAGGGAGCTTGGCCTGAATCGGGGGAAGCAAGCTGCCGCTGCGCTGGGAGCCACGCTGCGGATACTGTGCCCCGATTCTGCAAACGCCACGGGCGAAGTAAAGGTTGTACTGTCCGATGCGCTGTTTATGGGAGGGGCCGATACGCATTCTCATTCCATGTGGCAAATGCGTCAACTGTCTGCTTGCCTTTGGAGCACATCGCGTGCAGAAGCTGCAATTTGCCATCCGTGCTTACCGAGTGGAGTCGGTTGGCCCATATTGAGCGACTATTGAAATGCGCGATGTAATCCTGAACGCGCCCGGCAGGACCACCCTTGTTTCAGGGGTGGCCGGACCAGCCGTACCTGCAATAATCCACCGCTTCGCTCTTAGCGATTCCGCGCCGCTTTCGATTGTAATCTGCCGCCGCGGTGTTGACGCCCGGAACTGGGCCGAGCTTACGGGCTTTCTCGATGCCGCCTTCGGCGCTGGCAGGTCAAGCTCCGTCGTGCTTGCTGCACCTGAAAGCTCCGACGAGGACCAAAAACGTGCATTCGACAGTGCCTGCGACAGACTGGACGCTCTTTCGCGAATGTCAGCCATACAGACGAGTGGCGGAAGGCTTGTCGTGTTCACGACCCCTGCCGCACTCCTTAGTCCTGTCGAAGCTGCGGACTGCCTGCGCCGCGACGAACTGCTTGTGCGGCGCGGAGTGCGTATGGTGTTTAGAGAACTGGTATCCACTTTGGGCGATAGGCTGGGCTACGACCACGAGATCGTGTGCGAGGCTCCGGGGCAGTATTCCGTGCGCGGAGGACTGGTTGATGTGTATCCGTTCAACGGCGACGCACCGCTGCGCATCGACTTTTTTGGCGACGAGGTGGAGTCCATACGCCGCTTCGACCCTGCAACGCAGAGGACCATCGACTCTGTGGACAGCGCGACGATTGCCCCGCTTTCCGTATCGGTAGAGGGCAGCGCAACGGCGGTTCCTCTCAACATTCTGGGCTATCTCGGAACGCGGGTTGATTGGTATTTCGACGAGCCTGACGCACTCGCTGCCGGGGCAAGGGAGCAGTTTTCCACCTTCGAGCGCGGGCAGGGACCGGCAAGTTTTCAGGACATATTTCGTGCGCGTCAAAATGGACCGGACCGATGGATCGGCATTTCTGCATTGGCCTTGGAATCCACTCTTTTCGGCAGCCCGGCAGAGCGTATCGAGCTAAGGGCCGAGGCCACGCTGGACCACGTTGCGCCTACACCGGAAGGCGTTCTAGGCTTGGACCGCGTGAATGCCGAGCAGAGCGCGCGCGCAGCGTTCATGAACACCTTGGCAAACTGGGTGCGCGAAGGCTGGCACCTTGTGTTCGTATCCCACAGCGAGGGCGAGGATACGCGCATCCGCAACTACGTGGGAAGCCTAGAGTGCTGGAAGGGGTTGCCAGTTGCATTCCTGATAGGGCCATTGCGCAGAGGCTTTCGC
Organism: Puniceicoccales bacterium Verruco_02; assembly: GCA_001604585.1. Lineage (GTDB taxonomy): Bacteria > Verrucomicrobiota > Verrucomicrobiia > Opitutales > Oceanipulchritudinaceae > Verruco-01. Next base: position 15,166 of record LVBW01000029.1, read on the forward strand.
ATAGACGGAGCGGGCTTCGGACTGGAAGAGGGGCAGAAGGGCATTGCCTTCCTGCCAGCAGGCGAGCTTTTCGGTCCGGCCAAGCCTGTCCCGGCCGCATCGCGCAAACGCCTTCTGGCAAGGAAGACGCAGGTCGATCAAGCTTTGGACTTTGCCGAACTGGCACCAGGAGACCCGCTTGTGCACCTTTCGCATGGCATCTGCCTATACCGGGGCCTTGCCAAGATGCAGGCCGGGGTCGGAGTCGAGGAAGTCATTACTTTGGAATTTGCCGACGGTCTGCTCTTGCATTTGCCCCTGCACGAAGCGCACCTATTGACGCGCTATGTGGGCCTTGTTAAGCGTGCGCCAAAGCTTGGCAAGGTGGGTGGCTCTGGATGGGAAAAGGCAAGGGCGGCCGCCGAAAGAGCCACGCTGGACTTTGCCGCGCAGATGCTGCGTATGCAAGCTGTGCGCGACACTGGCGGAGGATTCGCCTTTGCCCCTGACGATCAGATGCAGGAAGCGTTCGAAAGCGCCTTCCCTTACTCCGAAACTCCAGATCAGCAAAAGGCCATAGACGATACCAAGGCCGATATGGAAAAGCCTTTTGTCATGGACCGGCTAATTTGCGGAGACGTAGGATTTGGCAAGACCGAGGTGGCCTTGCGCGCCGCGTTCAAGGCAGTGATCAACGGCCGTCAGGTGGCCGTTCTGGCCCCGACTACGGTGCTCGCCCAGCAGCATTTCAACACCTTTCGCGAACGTCTGGCGGAGTTCCCGATCAGCGTCGAGATGCTGTCCCGCTTCCGCAACCCTGCACAGCAGGCCCAGATAGTCGGCCAGCTTGCCGAGGGGAAGCTGGACATAATCGTAGGCACGCACCGAATACTTGGACAGGATGTACATTTCAAGAACTTGGGCCTGCTGGTGGTGGACGAAGAGCACCGCTTCGGCGTGCGTCACAAGGAGCGCATCAAGGAAATGAGCGTCAGTATCGACGTATTGACCATGAGCGCCACGCCCATCCCGCGCACCCTGTATCTTGCCCTCATGGGTGCGCGTTCACTCTCGGTCATCGAGACTCCTCCCGTCGATCGCCTGCCAATCCAGACCATCGTCAAGCCTTACAGTCTGGAGCTTGTACGCGACGCAATACGGCAGGAAGTTGAGCGCGGCGGGCAGGTCTTTTACCTGCATAACAGGGTGCAGACCATCGACGAGGTCGCGGGCAGACTGGCAGAGCTGATGCCCGAGCTACGCATTGGAGTGGGCCACGGGCAGATGGACGAGCTGGCCTTGGAACGGGTTATGACAAAGTTTGTCGCTGGCGAATACGATGTGCTCGTCTGCACGACTATCATCGAGAGCGGCTTGGATATTCCCAACTGTAACACGATAATAATCGAAGGCGCGGATCGCTTCGGCCTTGCACAGCTTTACCAGTTGCGCGGCAGGGTGGGGCGCTTCAAGAGGCAGGCATACGCTTACCTGCTATTGCACAAGCACGCCAAGATGTTGGACCCGGCGCGCAAGAGGCTGGCCGCCCTCAAGCAGTATCGTCAACTGGGCGCAGGGTACAAAATCGCCATGCGCGACCTTGAGCTTCGGGGCGCGGGCAACCTGATCGGCATGAGGCAAAGCGGACACATCGCGGGCGTTGGCTTCGACCTTTACTGTCAGCTTTTACGCCAGAGTATCGCACGGCTCAAAGGCGAGCGCGGGGCGGAGATAGTGCGCGCGACATTGCGGCTGGACTTCATCATCGAGGGCGAAAAGTCCGAACTCATGCAAGACGACAGAATGCGCGCGCAGGCTTTCATACCCTCGTCCTACATCGGCGAGGCGGAGCTTCGCATACGCTTTTACCGCGAACTGGCCATGTGTGCCAGCCCTTCCGATGTCGATGCCACGGCGGAGGCGATGCGCGACCGCTTTGGCCCAGCACCTGCGACGGTGCTCACTTTGCTCGAACTTACAAGAGTGCGCACTTTGGCGGAACAGGCAGGCGTGCGTCTGGTCGAAACCGAGGGTGACGTCCTCCGCTGCACCCGTGCCAGTGGGCGTCGTGACGATTACATAAAGTCCGGCAATCGTTTTCCCCGCTTGACCGCACGCAATGCTGCTTTAAGGTTGCGTGAAATCTGCTCATTCCTGAGAAGGCACTCCAAAGAGGCTTCATGAAGTACTTCGCTCCGTTTACCCTGTTATTGCTCTGCGCTTCCAACATCTCCGCCCAGACCGTGCATCGTGTCTGGGAATACCCCATCATACAAGGGGTTGCCGCACAGGTGGAGAACCGAATCATCACCTTCGAGGAGGTGAGGCGTGAAATGTCCTCTCTTGTCCCTCGCATCGAGCAGGAGTCGCGCACGCAGGAAGATTTCGACCAGAAGATGGCCAACCTCTATCTTGAAACGATACAGTCGCTCATAGACCGTCACCTAATCGTGAAAGAATTTGGGGAAAAGAAATACAACTTTCCTCCTTCGGTCATCGAGAATGAGTACGACCGTATCCTCATCGAGGATTTCAACAACGACCGCGCTGCCTTCCACCTACACCTTCAGTCCATTGGCAAGAATGTGCGCGAGTTCCGTTCCGAGCTTCGCGAGCGAGTAATCGTATCGGCCATGCGCGGCAACATGCGCAAGAGTATCTCCGAGATTAGCCCCGAGCGCATCAGCAGGTATTACGAGGACAACAAGATTCAGTTCTTTCAGGAGGAGTCGCTCCACTTGCGCCTCATAATGCTCAAGCCCATCGGTGATGAAAGCCCGGATCTGATGCGTCAGCAGGCCGAGCGCATCCTCGCTGAAGTAAGCGCAGGCAAGTCCTTCGAAGACGCCGCTCGTGCATACAGTCAGGACACCCGCCGCTCTCGTGGCGGAGACTGGGGCTGGGTGACACGCAAAGACCTGAACGAGCGTCTGGCCGAAGCGGCGTTTTCCCTTGCTCAGGGTGCATACAGCGAGCCGCTCTTTGTCGGCCGTCAGGTGTACATCATGTACGTCGAGGAGCGGCGCCCGGAGGGCATCCAGCCTCTTGCGGATGTGCGCGAGCAGATTGAGGACATTCTTGCAGGGCAGCTATCACGCCGCGAACAGCAGGCATGGATCGAACGCCTGCGCCAAAAGGCCTTCATTCGCTACTACTAGGGCGACTATTAGCGTAAGTATTTCCGTTACATCTTAATAGGCAAGACCCCCTCCATTAGCAACACGACTCGGATTCCGTCTGTCTGCCAGTCAAGCTTGCACATTACTGAGTTTCGCCCGATAGGGACCGCAGTATCTTGACAGCTTCTGGCATTTTTGGTGAAAACCAATGCGTCATTGGCGTCACGACAGGCATCAGGCCGCGCGCATCATGCAAACATCAGACAGCAGTTCAACAGACTCCCAGCAGACAATCGAGTTGATCGTCAAAAATCGCATGGGTATCCATGCGCGCCCGGCAGCGATGGTTGTGCGTATTGCAAACCGCTTCCCTGCGGAACTGTACGTCGAAAAAGACGACGAGCAAGTTAATGGAAAGAGCATAATGGGCCTGATGATGCTCGCAGCCGGACAGGGTTCCAAGCTGCGCTTCACCTGCATCGGCGAAGGCGGAGCGGAAATGCTCAAGGAGATGGAGAAGCTTTTCGAGCGCAAGTTCGACGAGCCGTAGAATACGCATCTCGGCCTAGCCGAATATCGTTTAAGGTAGTCGGCCTTATCCGACTACCTTGGGCACGGTGTGCAGTAGGAGCAACGCGGCCGCTTGCGCAAGGCCCAGAATCAGCCCAAGCACGGCACCCGCAATTTCGATCCCACGAAGCTCCCTTGCCGCAACGGAGCGAACGAGTTCCTCAAGCTTCTCCTCCTCGAAGGCGCTAATCTTTTCTTCCACTATCGAACGTAGATCCAGTTGTTCGGCCACCTTCGCGCCCATCCTGCGCTGAAATTCCGGCGCGTCTGCATGCAGCCTTTCGAGCACAGCTTTGTGTATCCCGGCTATGCTTGAGCGAACGATCATTGGACCAATCATCGGTATTGCAGCCATCCGCGGTTCCAGCCCTTCGTAAACAAGACGGCGGGCCATATCGTCTAACACCGGGCCGTGGTTTATACCCGCAAAGGCCCTCTCGATGCTATCGGCCGATAGCAGGTGAGATGAGACAAGTTCTGCTGTCCGCTTGGCAAGCTCCGTCCTTCGCCTTGGCACAAGGCCCTGTATCCTGACAAACCCGAGCCGCATTGGCCTTCGGGGATGAAAGAGCATCCATATCGCAGCCCGGTTTGTAAGCCAGCCTGTCAGGGTAGTGATGAGCGGTGTTACGATTATTAGGGCAAGTGTGAGGTCTTGCATGGTGAAGATAGTGTATAGCGTATATCCGCCTTGTTCCAAGAAACTCCGCGTACGCTTGCATGAAAGGCTCTTCAGTGATTCTATCCCGTGCTTAACATGCAGCACGATGTCATAGTGATAGGCAGCGGTATAGCCGGTCTGTCATTCGCCTTGGAACTTGCGAGGGCTGGCTACTCGGTGGCCATCCTTACCAAGAAAAGCAAGGCGGACTCCAACACCAATCACGCACAGGGCGGCATCGCCAGTGTGACATCGCAGAGCGACGACTTTGAGCTGCATGTCTCCGACACCCTCCGCGCTGGAGACGGTCTTTGCCGCGAAGAAGTGGTGCGTTCCATCGTGCGAGACGGTCCTTTGGCCGTGAACGATCTTGCGGGTATTGGCGTTCCATTTTCGCAGCTCGACGACGGGCGGGTGTCCCTGCATCGTGAAGGCGGGCATTCCAAGCGGCGCATTCTCCATGTGGCCGATGTTACCGGGCGCGCCATCGAGGAAGCCCTGCTTCACGCCATTTCCAACGAGCCGCGTATCACGCTACTGGAGCATCACTTTGCCATAGATCTCATCACTTGCCGCCGTCTTGCGCGCAAGGGATTGCTGCCCGCCAGCGGCGAGGATCGCGTGCTGGGCCTCTATGCGCTGGATGTGTTCAGTAACGAGGTCATCACATACGGGGCAAAGGTCGTGATGCTGGCCACGGGCGGAGTGGGGCAGGTGTATCAGTTCTCGACGAACCCCGACATTGCCACTGGCGACGGTATCGCAATGGCTTGGCGGGCCGGGGTGCCGATTCGCAACATGGAGTTCATCCAGTTCCATCCTACGGCCCTATATACCACCGACGGGGAGCGTTTTCTTGTATCCGAAGCGGTGCGCGGAGAGGGGGCGATTCTGCGCAACATCGACGGCGAGGCATTCATGCCGCGCTACGACTCCCGCGCAGACCTCGCCCCTCGCGACATCGTGGCCCGTGCCATCGACAGCGAGATGAAGCGCCTAGGGTCGCCGCATGTATGGCTGGATATTACCGGGCGTGGCGAATCGCAGCTCCGCGAGAAGTTCCCGAGCATTTTCGAGGCCTGTGATAAGCGAGGCATAAATATGAACCGCGACTACATCCCGGTAGTCCCGGCAGCGCACTACCTATGCGGTGGTGTTGTCACAAAGCTCGATGCCAGCACAAGGTTGCCGGGCCTCTATGCCTGCGGCGAAGTGGCCTGCACCGGGTTGCACGGCGCCAATCGTCTTGCCTCCAACAGTCTCCTAGAGGCCGTGGTACTAGCAAGGCACGGGGCAGCCGCAGCTATCAGTTTTCTGAAGAACCACGCAAGGGACAGCGAAGTAGAGCTGCCCCAATGGGTGACAGGCAGGGCGCAGGACCCGGACGAGCGCGTTGTTCTTATGCACAACTGGGACGAGCTACGCCGCACTATGTGGGACTACGTGGGCATCGTTCGGAGCACCAAGCGTCTTGAGCGTGCGCAGGCCCGCATAGAGCAGCTACTGCGCGAGATTCACGACTACTACTGGCAGGTGAAAGTGGAGCCGCGTTTACTCGAATTGCGCAACATGGTTCGCGTGGCAAGCCTGATAATCACCTGTGCCCTTCAGAGGCAGGAGAGCCGCGGCCTGCACTTCACTCTGGATTTCCCGGACAAAAACGATGAGATTCGCGATACGACTGTTCGAAGAGGCGGATTCTGAAGCGATGTGTGCGTTCCCCTTGGGAGACGATGAAAGGCCAATGATTTTGGACGTTTTCAGAACAGTTTGTTGCCGAATTTATGATCGTTCTTGCGCCTTTGCTCGCCGAGTTCTCGTCCGATACTGCGCTGTTCGCGCTCCTGCCATTCCAATAGCTCTTCCGGGCTTATGACGTGCGCGCCCCTCGCAAACACGCTTAGTCGCAGGGCATTGTCCCGCGTAGCTACTGTGAAGCAGTCCGGTTCTGGTGCACGGCTGACTATTTGCTCGATGATAGCATCTGCGCTCAGCCCGGCTGGCGAGTAGATGATGCATGGTGCCTTGGGGCCGCCGGGGTTGGAGGTATCTGCACGCTCGCCCTTGCCGTCGAAAACGATCGTCAGCTCGCTGGACTCGCCATCGTGCAGAATGGACAGGCTTGCCGCCAGTTGGGCAGCAGCGGCGTCAAGGTCACGCGAGAGAAGTTGGCGGAGCTGCGGCCACGCATGGGCAACATTGTAACCATCAACAAGTATATACTGTCTGCGCCCTGCCACCACGTTAACACTTCGCCCGATGGACCTTACATTGCAAGTATGGAAATGTCCGCAGACGCGGCCTTGAGCTTTTCGTCATGCAAATGCTGCAATCCGTACAGAGTTGCGCCGCCCAGGCCCCACACCCGGACGGCGCTATCAGGTTCACACACTACTGTGTAGCTGATTACAGAAAACTAGTTTTGCCTTGCATGAGGTCCGATCAAGGTTCCCACAAAGCCGCCCGCCTTGGACGTACTGAGTATGGAGCCGTCGGCCACGCAGAGAGTCTGCCATTCTCCGCCGGCTTGACGGAAGGAGAAGGTATGCGCGCGACCTGCGGCCTGCACCCGCAGTTCCAGTTGTTCTCCCTCTGTCGCACAGATGCTCTGGCGGGCAATTAGACGGCGAGGAGAGCCGGAATGCTCTTCCACGAACACCTCGTAACCGTTGCCGTTACGGCGCAGTCCCGTGAAGAAGTTGTACTTTTCCCCTTGGAAGAGGGCCATGCCAGCATCTGTTTCCGGTTGTGCCGGGCAGGTCACTTCAAGCGAGGCGCTGAAGTGGGAATGCTGGATGCGATAGCCCAAGAAGGCGGGCTGCTGGGCTGCACTCAAGGCAATCGGCAGGGCGCGCATGGAAAGTCCGTCCTCGGTATCGTACCAGCTATGGCGCGGGGTGCGCAGCATCAGCCACTCGTAGCCGGGGCGAAATGCGCTGAAGTTGTCCACGTAAGCAAAGTTCCCAACAGGCAGGGCGGAGGGGCTTTCGTCGCGGGGCAGGGCAGGGACATCGTGAACGTATGGAACTTCAAGGCCGTGATCGAGAATACGCGGCCAGCCCTCTTCGGTCCACGCAACGGGCAGGAGGAAGGTCTCGCGCCCCGTGTTGTAGAAGCTGCCTTCGTAAGGGCGACAGGCAAGAAACACTGCCCACCAACCTGCTTCACCGGCATCGACTAGCTGGGCGTGCCCAGTGCTCGTGACGGGCAGAAAGCGCCCCTTGTGCATGTCTCGCTGTGTAAGGATGGGGTTGTCTTTCCATGCAATCCAAGGACCAAGTGGATCTTTGGAGCGGAATATCACTTGGGAGTGCATGTCACTTGTACCACCTTCGGCGCAGCAGAGGTAGTACCAGTCGCCTTTGCGGAAAATGTGCGGCCCTTCTATCCAGATGGGCTTGTCCTCAAGCTTCACGCCACCGTTGATAATTATCTGCCTCGGACCGATGAGTTTGCCCGCCTTTGCGTCGAACTCCTGAATCCAGATGGCTCTATGGCCATCGTAGAGAGGCTTGTTTTCCGGCGGAGGTCCGTTGTTGATGAGCCAGGCGCGGCCAGTCTCTTTGTCAAAGAAGAAGGAAGGGTCTATGCCATTGACTTCGCCAAGCCAAACCGGATCCGACCAGGGACCAGCCGGATCCTTTGCCGTGACGTAGAAGTTTCCGCCTTTGCCAACGTTCGTCGTCACCATGTAGAAAGTGCCGTCGTTGTAGCTGATGGCAGGGGCAAATATTCCTCGCGAGATTCCCTGTCCGTCAAGTTCGAGCTGCGAGGGGCGATCCAGCACATTGCCGATCTGGGTCCAGTTGACAAGGTCCGTGCTCTTGTAGATGGGAACTCCGGGGAAGTGTGCAAAGCTTGAATTCACAAGATAATACGCATCGCCTACGCGAATCATGCTCGGATCCGGACGGTAGCCGGGAAGGATGGGGTTGCGATACTGATTCTCGGCGGCGGGGATGTCGAAGGATGGGTCAAGGCCATCATAACGGAAGCTGCCGAATGACACTTTTTCAGGCTCTGCAACGGGGTTCTTCATGCCTTGCGGGGAATATACGTGAAAGCGTCCGCCCGTCTGCATCAGGCCGAGCATATATAGCAAGCCGTTGTAGTAGCGGTATTTACCATCAGGAATAGCCGCTTCCCAAAGGTCGCGGACGAAGGGTTCGCCGACCTCGCGGCTGCTGGCGAGCGCCGCCACGGCTGCCATTGCAGTAAGACTCGTCGAGCTGTCGCTTGTGCGCGGTTGCCCCTCTAGCGTGAAGGAATACGGCATGCGTGGCCTGTACGCCGATAGGAAGCCGAGCACGCGCTCGCTCTGCGCTTTCTGCCAATCATCCTTGCCAAACCAAGCCCAGTCAAGGGCGACATTGCCAAGAGTGCGATGCGCATCGAACACGAAGTGCTCGAACCCGTTATAAACATGAGGGCGGCCTTCAAAGTCGCTGTAATCGGGCATCAGGCCTGTCTTTGGATGTGCTGCCTTGCGAAAAAAGTCGCGGCTAACAGAAGCGGCTTCGGCCCAGAACGCCTTGTCATCGGCGGCCCATTCAGCCCATAGCTCGTAGAATGCGGGAAGGTGATATGATGGGTCAGTTATCTTGGCCCAATGTGCGAGCGGAACGAAGCGTACCTGCTTCTCTTTGGGGTCGAACATGTTGACAGTGCCTGAGTCCCCCAGCGGAGTCTCGCCCTTGTGGAGCATGGTGTGCAACAGGGCGTCGGCCTCGGCCCGGTAGTTGTATATGCCACTGCCGTCGCCCCAGCGGGCGGATGCAAAATACAGGGCCGTGACAAACCATTCCTCTCCGTCGGATGCACTTCCGGGGTCGATTATCGTGCCGTCGCGTCTGCACTGCCAAGCGAAATAGCCCGCACGTTCCCCGTCGGGGTGGTACATGTGCGTTTTGGCCCAGTTCCAGAGGCGGTCGAACTCTTCTTTGCGGTCGAGTTGGACGGCAATCATCATGCCGTAGCTCATGCCTTCGCTGCGCACATCCTCGCTATCAACGGCCAAGATGTATGCCTTGTCATTGCCAACAGGGTAATAGAGGCGCTGCGTTTGCTCGTCGCCGTAGAATAGCTGGTTCCAAGCGGTAAAAATCTTTGCATCCAGCTCTACATTGCTCACGCCCAGATACTCACCAAAGAGGTTGCGGTAAGGACTTGCCTGCGGAGTGCATTCGGCCGCTGCGCCGGAAAGGCTGTGCGTACTGTACGTTGCCAATAGGCTAATGGCTATGGTGGAGACTATGCGCAAGGTCTTCATCGTTGTACGCGTCTTGTAGGTGAAGGATTGGCTGAGTAGTGATGAATGGTGTGGAAAATAAAGGCTTCCCGCGGAGTCCGGATCTTCTCCGAAACGGCGCGGGAAGCCCCCCACACATCACACTTGTTGCACAAATGAAAGGTAGTTGAGGCTGTGCAGCGCCTTAGGCTTCTGTTTTGCCAAAGCTCTTGCGGCGCTCCTCAAGATCCTGCTGAATCGACTTAAGGTTGGCAGTGGTAATCGGGTAAAAGAGTAGGCAAAGGGCTGCGATGCCGAAGCAGATGGCCGGATAGATGCTGGCCGAGAGCTGTATGCCGAGCAGGGCGCTGGCGCTCTGCGCAGCGTTGGCAACGTAGCCATACCATTCGAGAATCCAGCCGCCGATTGCACCGCCAAAACCGAGACCGGCCTTGAGGGCGAACACAACACCGGCGAACACGAAGGCCGTGGCGCGGTAGTCGTTCTTCCACTCGGAGTAGTCGGCAACGTCGGCTATCATTGCCCAGAGAACAGGGATGGTCGGACCGTAGCATACACCCCAAATAATGCCCATCCATAGCATCAGCATCGGCTGCGTAGGCTCTACGATAAAGACGGCGGCCTGTGCGAGTGCTGTGGCCGTAAGACCGACGATAAAGACGTTCTTCTTGCCGAACTTGCTTACGAGCAGGGGAGAGCAGATTACGCCAATGACCGTGATAAGGTTGCCCACCATGTTGTTCAGGCCAAGGCATACCGCTGTGACGTTGGTTTTATCGCCTTCGGCTAGCAGGCCGAACCAGTTCAGGATGGTCTTGCCTATGCCAAGATCGCCCATCGGCTTTTCAAGGCCGAAGCTGCACAGGAAGCCATACATCGCCTCCTTGTCCATGTAGTAGGAGAAATAGTAGTATAGGCCGCCACCGCGCAGAGCCAGCGTGATGAACACAAAGAGCGTCAGTATGAACATCGCATACCAAGGCTTGTTGTTGATGGCCCTTAGGTTCTGGCGCAGGGACTCCTTCTGACCGGGCGAGGGCTTGACGCGCTCCTTGACGCTTACGAAGGTTATGAGGAAAAATACTACTGCGAGCGCGGCAAAGATGCCGAAAGTGACCGACCAACCGTGCTGGTTCATCGCGATGATGGCCGGATGCAGGTTTTCTGTCTTGTCCGGGTTGGCGGCCAGCCATGTGGCCAGTTCCTCGGCGTTCTCCTCGCGCCAGGCGGAGACTCCGCCAAACTTGGCAACTAGGGGAAGGGTGAAGCCCTGCACAACGAAGGTCGCAACAGTGGCCGCCACAAAGCGGTAGGAAGAAAGCTTGGTGCGCTCTTCACCGTCGCTGGTCATTACGCCCGTCAGCGCTGAATAAGGCACGTTGTTGATCGAGTAGATCATCATCAACATGACATACAGGACTACGGCATACACGGCCTTGCCGGTGGGATCTAGGTCCGGAGTCGTGAAAGTAAGCCAGAATATGACGCCGAAGAAGGGGGCTGAGAACAGCACCCAAGGGCGGAAACGGCCCCAGCGTGACTTGGTTTTGTCGGCCAAGGCGCCAACAATAGGATCAAAACAGGCGTCCATCAGGCGGACGCCTACAAGTAGAAAAGCGGCCAGTGCGGGCGTGATACCGAAGACGTCGGTATAGAAGCCCATCTGGAAAATGATCATCGTCTGGAAGACGAAATTCGCGGAAGCGTCGCCAAGGCTGTACCCGGCTTTTTCCCGGAAGGAAAGTTTGACGGAGGTGGAACTCATTGGTGGGGTTTGTGCTGCGGAGTATGTGATGTGGAGGCGGGGGAATGCCTTGATGGGGCTGGCATTCACGGGGCCGTAGCGCCAAGGATGACGCAGGGGATGCGTCAGGGCAGGTCAAGGCATACGGCTCCAGAAATTCTTCGGACTTTCGCATCCTTTGCGCAATGTCATGATTACACAAGTAGGGCTGCGTTCTAACATTTGAGAGAGGCGTTGAACGAGGAGAATTCACCAGTGAATGGTGTAACTGTCCTCAGCCTCGCCTCGTGCGTTCGGGCATGGTAGCCCCGTCGAACCATGTGCCGTCAACAAAGGTTGTTGTCGGTATTTTCGGGATGCCGCGCTTATTCTGGGATATTTGCCCGGCTAGCGTCTCAAGCGCCTGTATGCCAACTGCTTCGTGATTTTGGTGCACTCCGGCCACCTTGCCGGAAGTGTCGTCCAGAAACACATCTACAAACGCTATATCCTGCGGCACCTGAAGGCCCAGCTCGTTTAGAACAGGCATTACGAAGCTTTCCTTGCTGATTATCACCTCTGGCTTGTATGTTTCCAGCCAGGCGGCGAAAGCCTCTTTGTTCGGATGCACCTCGTCTTTGCTCTCGTTGAACCAGGCGGCAATGGGGTATGCGTCCGGGAACACCATCATGGGGATGCGTTCGGCCTCGGGTACGAACTGCTGCTCCACGAGGAAGCCTGCCGTCCACATGTGATCCACGCTGTGATCCCAACCCCTGTGCATCACAAAGCCGACGCGCCTGTATCCGGCTTCGAGCACTTTGCGAACAGCCAGACGGATGCAATTTGACTGGTTGTTGGTGACGTTGTGCAGCTCTGGGTAATGCGGGAAAAAATCGATTTTTACCGCGCTGAAGTTGTCCCAGTCGAATTGTAGGGCAACGTCTGTTTCGCGTGAATGTGAGGCAATGATGATGCCGCTGATGCCTCGGCTTTGTAGGATAAGGCTGAGGCGACCGTGGGAAAGCTCCGGCTCGCGAAGCCAGAAATGCTCGATCTTGTAGCCCAGAGTTTCGGCTGCTTTCAGCGCGCCTTCGTAGAAGTCCGGGTGTGCGGTGACGTTCTTCCATCCCCAGCGCGTGGTCCAGTTGGTCACGTAAGCTATCACCTGCGGGGAGCGTTGCTGGCGGGTGCGCTCGCGATATGATACGAGCGCGTGCAGCATGGGGTCTGGCACGTAGCCCATTTCCTGCGCCAGCTTTTGAATGCGCTTGCGTGTAGCTTCCGGCAGGCGCGGACTGTTGCGTAGCGCCAGCGAAACCGTTGTAACGTGGGTACCGTCGGCCTTAGCGATGTCGGCCAGCGTAATGCGCTTTGAGCCAGTGTCGGAAGGGCCGTGTTTATCTGACTCATGTCCTTGGTTGTCAGGTGTATGCACTTTGTAAAGGGGTAGTGGGTATGGG
>LVBW01000087.1 GCA_001604585.1 Puniceicoccales bacterium Verruco_02
GCGGGATTCGTGCTCTGCTTGCGATTGCCGTGCTCGATCTTCTGCGGCTCGTAGGTGTGGCCCGCGTAGACGAGCGGCTTTTCGTAATTCGTGTATCATTTGCCGCCCGCACCCGTCCAACCACCTTCCGCGAAGCCGCCGAAGATCGCCATCGCGCCGAGGACAAGCGCCAGGCCGATCGCCGCCGCCGCGCCGAAGGACGCGATGGACGCCGTGGCCGCAGCCGGGGCCATTGCAGCCGCGTCGGCAGCGCCCTTGGCGGCAGTCGTCGCGCTGTCCGCCGTCTTCAGCTTCTGTCCTAGCGCGAACATGATGAGCTGCTTCGTGATCCACGCGGCGGCCATGTCGGCAAAGCTCTGGATGATGGATTGCACGACGCTGGAGCCGATGTTGCGCAGCGCGTCGGACCAGTCCATCGTGCGATTGATGAGGCCCGTGATGCTTTCGCCAAGCGACGATCGGAAGCTGCCCGCGACGCTCCCAATGACGCCGTAAACCTGCTGCGCCACCGTGCCCATTTCGACGACGAGGTCCTGCAAGGCCGCCCGCGCCGCGTCGATTTCCCCCACGCCAAAGTCGCCGATGCCGCGCTGAAACTGGCCGAAGCGTTCGTCGCTCTGCTGCACGAAGGTTTTCTCCGCCGGGTAAACCGGATCGGCGTTCGCCACCTCGTGCTTGCGGGGCGTTGCGGCGTCGCCCACGCCCGCCTGTTCGCGCAGGGCAATCTGCTCCTCGATGAGCGCGTTCAGCCGCTCGGTCGCAGTGAGCTGGCTCCCCATTTCGTCGGTCTCTAGGCCGAGGATTTTGCGCGACTCGTTGAGGTTCGAATTGAGGAAGCCCTTCACGCCCTCGCCGATAGCGGAGAGGCCATCCTTCTGCTCGGCGAGCAAATCGCCATACGCCGCCGGGCCGTCGACGTCGCCCGTCCCCCACTCGACGCGCCCGACCTCGACCGCGCCGATCTGCGTGCCGTCGGTAAAGGGCAGCGAGGCAGTGATCGCGTTCACGCGGCCAATCACGTAGTTCAGCACGCGCTCGAAGCTCGACGCGATGAAGTTGATGACCGCCCCGAAGGCCGCACTGACCGCCGTAGCCGCACTTTCTAGGCCGTAGCGCAGGAGCGACGCTACCCAGCGGAAGCCCGCCGAGAGGTAGGCAATCGGCGTCTCGAAGGCGTCGATGAGGCCGCCCACGACCTTCACGCTGAAGGTCATGACGCCGTTCAAAATGCTCGTCCAAAATCCACCCGAACCGCTGCCGAACGCCGCGTCCCAGAGCTTCTTCGCCGCCGCAATGCCCTGCTCGAAGCCCGCCTCGATGACAAGGCCTATGAACTCCGCGAAGTGTCCGTCCTTGAACGCGTTGATGCCCACCTGCACGAACGCGCCGATGTGCTGGCCGAGCGAGGTAAAATCGAAGGCGTTCGCCTCTTCGAGCGGCCCCAGCAGGTCGTCAATCAAGATGTCGCCGATGCCCACAAAGAGTTGGCGACCCTTGTTCTTCAGGCGGTCAAGGAGCGTCCCGGCACGCTCGAAGGACGCGCTATTGCGGTCCATGACTTCGCCCATGTGGCCGATGGAGAGCGCGGCGTCGGCCATCGCGTCGGGGTTGTCGATGAGGGCAAAGAGTTCGCCCGCCGAGCCGTCCAAAAGCTCCATCGCCGCCTGCGTACGGAGGCTCTCGTCGCTCGTGTTGCGCAGGGCTTCGGCCACGGCCTCGAAGCGGTCTAGCTTGCCCATCGCGTTCAGCTTCTCGGGATCGAGACCGAGCTGCGAAAGGAGGTTCGCCTGATTGCCGGTCTTGCCGATGGCGTTGCGGACCTTCTGCGTCAGCGCGTCGAGGGCCTGTTCGCCTTTCTTTGCGTCCACACCGATATCGGCCAGAGCCTGCCGGAAGACTAGCATTCGCGACGCGGACTCGCCCGTGCGGGCCTTCAGGTGCTCCAGTTCAGCGCCAAGCTCGATGATGTCCCGCACCCCGGCGATGACCGAGCGCACGCTGAGGTAGGCCGTGGCAAACCCGGCGGCCAGCTTGATGAGTCCCGCAAATCCCTGCGCCGCAGCCTCCAAGCCAGCGAGCTTCGAGCGTAGATCAATCAGAACACTGACACGCGCATCCGCCATCG
>LVBW01000030.1 GCA_001604585.1 Puniceicoccales bacterium Verruco_02
GGCGGCGACCGTGGTGGCCGTGGTGGTGACCGTGGCGGCAGCCGTGGTGGCTTCCGTGGTGGCCGTGGCGGCGACGAGTACTAGGCCTAGTGCATCCTGTTAGGGATGCGCGACAGGTCCGGTAAGCGGCACTGAACAAGCAACATTTTCAAGGCACGTCTGTCCTGTTCCCGAGTGGAGCAGTCCGGACGTGCCTTTTCTCTGTACGCATTGCGTTCTTCAAGAGTGAGCCTGATGGAAAGCCAGTTGTTGGATGCGGCCCATGCTTTTCAGTAACAGGGCAGTGCATCTGCGAGGCGGACGCTCTGGATTACACTGATTTATTTCGGAAACGGTTGAGTTACTCCCATAAAAAAAGCCGGTCCCCTTGTGCGGGAACCGGCTTCCTATGAATGTTAACCAAGGTGCAGCTATTGGCCGTCTGACGGCATCCTAGCGCAGTTCCTGCCCTGTCTCGGAGTCCACAATCCTGAAGTTCTCGTTGTGGAAGGCTGGGTCGCTGCGGAAGGCGAGGCGCACGCTGTAGCGTTCCTCTATCTCCACAAGCAGCCTTTCGTCTTCAAGGCGCAGGCGTTCGAGAACGTGCGGATGGCAGTAAACGCGCAGGGAGATCTGCTTCTCGGCTCCGCCCTTCATCGCGCGCAGGCGGCGGATTATGGACACAAGGCGGCGCTGTATCTCCACCGACATGGTGCGCACGCTCTTTACGATGCCCCTGCCGCTGCAATATGGGCAGCGGGTGTAGATGCCGCTCGAAGTGCTTTCCTTGTGCCGCTGTCGGGTCATCTGCATGATGCCTAGCTGCGAGATGGGCAGCACGTGGCACTTGGCCTTGTCCTTTTCCATCTCGTCTTTCATCACCTTGTGGACCAGACGGCGGTCCTTGGGGCTTTTCATGTCGATGAAGTCCAGAATCACGAGCCCGCCGATGTTGCGCAGGCGTATCTGGCGGGCTATCTCGCGCGCGGCCTCAAGGTTCACCTGAAGGATGAAGCTGGACTGGTCACCTTTCTGTTTGTGGCTCCCTGTGTTGACGTCGCAGGCCACGAGGGCCTCGGTCTCTTCGATTACGACCTCTCCGCCGGAGGGCAGTGGAACCCGTCTCTGGAAGGTCTGCTCTATTTGCCGCTCGATGTTGAAACGCTCGAAAATCGGTATCGACTCGTCAAAGAACGCTATCTTGCTTCGCGAACGCTTGGATATGCGTCCGACAAGCTCCTGCATCCTCTCGCAGTCCTCCTTGTTGTCCACAAGGACGCGGTCGATGTTCTCGGTAAGAAAGTCGCGCATCGTGCGTTCGATGATGTCCGGCTCCTTGTAGAGGCAGGTCGGCTCGTCGCTGTGCTCCATGCGGTACTTAATCTCCTCCCACTGGTCGAGCAGGATGGCAAGGTCGCGCACAAAGTAGGTCCAGCGCTTGTTTTCGCCCGCGGTGCGGATGATTACGCCCATGCCCTCGGGGATGGGCAGCTTGCGCAGGATTTCCTTCAGGCGGCGCCGTTCCTGATCGTTCTCTATCTTGCGCGACACTCCGCACTGGCCCCCGTAGGGCATCAGGACAAGGTAGCGGCCCGGCAGGGATAGGTTGGTCGTGGTGCGCGGTCCCTTGGTGCCTATCTGCCCCTTGGTGACTTGGATGACTATCTCGCTGCCTATGGGGTAGAGGCTGGGAATGTCCTTGACGGTTATCTTGTCCTTCTTCTTTAGCTGGTCGGCGTTGCGAGTGTCGCGGACTATCTCGATGGAACTGTCAGCGACGCTTGGCAGGATGTCCCAGTAGTGGAGGAAGGCGTTCTTTGGCAGGCCAATATCGACGAAGGCCGCCTTCAGGCCAGGCTCCAGATTCTGGATGCGGCCCTTGAAGATGGACCCCACAAGGCGGTCGTCGCCCGTGCGTTCCATCTCGAACTTCTCCAAGACGCCGTCCTCGAGTAGGGCGACGCGCTTTTCGAGAGGTTCGGAGTTGATGATTATCTCCCGGTAGCGGACGTCGTCCTTGCGGATGGCGCGGGCTATGCGCTGGACAATGCCTCCCTGCTTTGCGCGTTGGGAGGCGGCCTCCTGAAGCTGTTCGCTGTCCAGCTCCTCGCCGCTCTCTTCATCGAGGGCCTGAATGTCTTCGTCGTCGTAGTCTGGGGAAATTGGTGAATCGGGTGAGTCGGGGCTTTTCATGTATTTGTTCCGGCCATCAGGGCAGGGCGGCAAAGCCCGGACCTGTATGTATTTTGGCCGTAACCAGCGTAGGGAAAGGGGTTTGCGTGGGTTCTCATCAAGTGTTGGGGCATGGGATTATGCAAAGCTGCGCCGGTGACGGTACACACTCTGTACCAGTCCTTGAAGGATGCAGCAACTGAGAATGAACGAACCGCCGTAACTAACGAAAGGTAGCGGAAGTCCCGTGATGGGGGTTAGCCCGATAGTCATGCCAATGTTGACGAAAACGTGCATCATGAAGATGACGCTCACGCCAACGATCAATAACAGGCCGAAGCGGTCCCTTGCCTGCGCGGCCATTCGCAGGTTGTTGATGAGTAGAACTGTAAATATGCCGACAACCAGTGAGGCCCCGGCAAAACCCATTTCCTCCGCCAGTACGGCGAAGATGAAGTCATTGTGCGCAACGGAGCGGGGCAGATACCCGAGCTGGGCCTGATCTCCCTTGGTCCATCCTTTGCCGAATGGCCCCCCCGTGCCCACCGCCTGCAGCGACTGGCGGTAGTTCCAGCTTATCCCAATGCCGCGCGGATCGACCGATTCTGGGGATATCATCCCCAGTATGCGGTTTCTCTGGTAGTCGCGCAGGGGTATCCAGCTCGTTTTCTGGTATTCCCCCACGACGGAATGCGCATCATTGCCGCTGTCTTTTAGAAATTGATGGTAGCGGTAAATATCGGTTCCGATGACAGTAATAACCCCAAGGAAGAGCACCAGCACTACAACGAAGAAGCGCTGGGACAGCTTGGAGACGTATAGAAGCGAGAATATCATCGGACCGAACACCAGTGCGGAACCTAAATCCGGTTGCAGAAATATCAAGATTATAGGTATGCCAACGATTATGCCGATTTTGCCAAGCGCCTTGAGGCTCTCGCGCACCGTGCCGAGGCGTTCTCTGGCCAGAGTGGCCGAGAGCATGATAAGGGTGGAGATTTTTGCCCCCTCGGAGGGCTGGTAGGCGATGCCCGGCAGGTCCAGCCAGCGGCGCGAGCCTTCCCGTTCCATTCCGAGCGGGGTCCACAGCAATAGTAGCACCACCAGCCCCGCCAGATAGACGATGTGCGAGTAGCGGAACCACACGCTGTAATCGAGCCATGCAACAATGCAGTACACCCCCGTCCCGAGGCCGATCCACACAAGCTGCTTTATCCAGAAGGAGGCATGGTTGAAGTTCTGGGCAGAGTAGATGAAAACGACCCCGAGAATGGCCAGCGCCAACATGCAAATGGGCGATACCCAGTCTGTGCCCGTCTTGGTGAAAAGGCGTATCCCGGATAATACCGGCCTGCCGCGCTCCAGTACCTCGCGGCCGTCGAGCCTGCCCTCTGCCGGTGCCCTGCCTAGCGGGCCTGTTCCACGTAGCGACATTCGCGTATGACGGTGATTTTTATTGTGCCGGGGTAGTGCAGCTCGTCCTCGATGCGGCGGCGAAGGCGACGGGCAAGGTCTCTTGCCCCGGCATCGTCCACATTGTCGGGAGATACTACAACGCGAATTTCGCGCCCTGCCTGGATGGCGTATGCATCGCCAACGCCGGGCAGCGAGCGGGCCAAGTCTTCCAGCTTGCGCACGCGCTGTATGTAGGCGTCCATGCTCTCGGCCCTTGCCCCTGGGCGTACGGCGCTGGCCGCGTCGGCGATCTTTAGGACGGCGGCAAAGGGGGAGATTGGCGCCACCTCGTCGTGATGCGCGGCCACGGCGTTCACCACGCGCTCGTCCTCGCCAAGGCGCTTGAGGATGTTGGCCGCGGCGCTGGCGTGGCTACCCTCGTATTCGGCGTCGAGGGCCTTGCCGATGTCGTGGAAAAGTCCTGCACGTCGGGCCAGCTCGGTGTCCAAGCCAAGTTCGGCCGCCACTAGGCCGCAGAGCTGGGCCACTTCCACAGTGTGGTCGAGGCAGTTCTGGTTGTAGGAGAGTCGGTAGCGCAGTTTGCCAAGGAGGTTGACTATCTCCGGGTGCACGCGGCTAATGCGTACCCGGCGCAGGGCCTCCTCGCCGAAGCCGGTGACGCTCTTTTTCACCTGCTCGTCGGCGTCGGTGACGGCGGCTTCGATGCTGGTGGGGTGTATGCGTCCGTCGCGGATTAGGTTTTCGAGGGCGATGCGGGCCACCTCGCGGCGGACAGGGTCGAAAGAGGAGACTAGGACGCTGTCGGGCGTTTCGTCGATTAGCAGGGTGGTGCCCGTGGCGCTTTCAAAGGCTTTGATGTTGCGCCCTTCGCGGCCGATTATGCGGCCCTTCATCTCCTCGTTGGGGATGGCTACGATCGTGGCCGTGGCGTCCTGCTGAGGGGTGGAGGAGAGCCTCTGCATACATACTACGAGCAGGCGTCTGGCTTCTTTTTCCAGTTCCGCCTCGGCCTTGCCCAGCACCTCGTTCTTGTAGCGGCGTAGCTCGTCCTCGCACTCGCGGCGGGCTTCCTCGAAGAGTTCCTCGCGCACCTCTTTGGAGGACAGGCCCGCCATTTCCATGAGGCGTTCCCTGTAGCTGGACATTTCCTCGTCAAGCTGGGTGGAACGTTCGTCGATTTCGGCGGCGCGCTTTTCGATGTTGTGCGCGCGTTTGTCCAAGGCCTCGCTTTGCTCTGCGCGGCGGGCCTCGGCCTGTTCCAGCTCCTTTTCGCGGGCGCTCACTCTGGCGTCGCGCCGGGCAAATTCTTGCTCCTGCTCCTGCTGACGTTTGCGTAGAAGCGCGTCCGCCTCTTCGGCACGGCGGGCATTCTCGCGGGCCATGTCTTCGCGCGCGTCGGCCAGTTCGCTCTTCAGCCGTTCGCGTTCGGAATTGATGAAGCGCCTGAACACCAGCCAACACAGCCCGGTGGCGGAGAAAAGCCCCGCCAGAAGAGCCACGATAACTACATGTGCCGGTGCATCCATACGTATGCGCGCGAACGCCCCGGCCCGCCCAATGCGAGACGGCCAGCGTTAACCCAAGTGGACCTTGATTTGTACCACCCGGATGGCATATGTGTCAAGTTGACTGAATCTTGCGTGACATATTTTGCGCGGGGCAATGGACTCTTTAAGAGCAGGGCGTGCAACAGATGCGTTGCGCCCCTTGGCGGGCCTTGCTTATCATGGTCGGGATGCAGGAAGGGCAAAGCGAAGGGCGGGGGGAGCGCGCGGCGTTGCGTAGGGGCAGCGTCCGTGGCCTTGTCGCGTCTTTTGGCGGGCAGGGACTTCGCCTGATTATTTCCGTCGGCCAGCTTGTTGTCCTCTCGCGCCTCTTGCCCCCGGAGCTGTTCGGCGTGTTTGGGATGACTTGGGCCGTTCTGAGCATCGTGTACAACTGCAAGGACTTGGGGCTTGCCTCTGCGCTGGTGCAAAAGGAGGGTGCGGAGGAGCAGGGCTTTCTCGAAGCCGCTTTCTGGCTGTCGCTCTTGGGCGGGCTGGCGCTTGCGGCCCTTGTAATCGTGGCCGGACGCCTGCTGGCTATGGCGTATGCGGAGCCGCTCGTAGCCGAGACTTGCCTGAAGCTGTCGCCGATGTTCGCGATTGGCGGAGTCACTTCGCACTATCAGGCCCTGATGCGGCGCAGGATGCAGTTTGTGCGCCTCAATGTGCTTATGACCATAGCCCAGGTGGTGGGCACTGGTGGGGCGATACTGCTGGCCTTGGCGGGCAGAGGGCTGGATGCGCTGGTGTTCCAGACTCTTGGGCAGGAGCTTTGCTGCCTTGTGCTCCAGCCCTTGTTCTGCCGCTGGAGGCCGCGTTCATTCCGTATTTCCGCTCCGGGGGCAAATCTTGTGTCCTTTGGCGGCAATTTGAGCTTTTTCCGCATTGTGCAGAACATATCCTCGATGTTCGACCACCTGTCGCTGGGCCTGTTTACTAACCCTGCCGTGGTGGGTCTTTACAACCGGGCACAGACTTTGTTCGCCACACCGCGCAGACAGCTTGTGCAGCCGCTTGGGCAGGTCATGCCGCCGATACTGGCACGGCTTCAGGGCGATGGCCCAGCTTTTGCAGCGGCCTGTTCGCGTCTTTTCCAGGGGACTGGCTACTTCTGGTTTGCCTTCCTTGCCCTGCCTCTTGCCGTTCCGGGGCCTACGCTGGCGCTTGTTCTTGGCGGGCAGTGGGAGGGGGCTGCACTGATGCTGCGGATACTGGCCATTGGCGAGTTGGCGCGCATACCTCTGTCCCTGCTAAACATGGCGGAGACTCAGCTTGGAAGGGTGGAACAGTTGCGTAATTTTGCCCTCTGGAGCGGTCCTTTGACGGGGCTTGCGCTGATGGGCGGAGCCTGGGCGGGGGCAGAGACTGGCATGTCAATCGGATATGCCATTTCGCAGAACCTGCTGCTTGTTATCCGCGTTTGGCAGACTGGAGGGGATACTCCCCTTGGTCCTTGGATGTTCTTGCGCTCCATGTGCGGCCCCATGCTACTGTTCCTATTGCTTGTCCCATCATTTTGGTTCGGCGGGCAGCTGGGAGCTTCGGAAGAGGCGCTGGTTTCATTTTTCTCTGCATTGGGCACAGGGGCGCTCATTATCATGGCGCTGGCGCTCTTCCCGAAGGTTCGGCGCGGCGTTCGCGAACAAATTTCGAGCTTTCGCGGAGCTTCTTCCGAAGGCTGTTGACTACTAGCTCAGCAATTTATGGCTAAGACCTGCACAATCTCCCGCTTTATGACTAGTTCTGTTCGCGCTTTGACGCTTCTTGCCGCCCTGCTGCTCCTTCCCGCCTGCGCCACGCAGAAGCTTGCCGAACCGA
Source organism: Puniceicoccales bacterium Verruco_02 (assembly GCA_001604585.1). Lineage (GTDB taxonomy): Bacteria > Verrucomicrobiota > Verrucomicrobiia > Opitutales > Oceanipulchritudinaceae > Verruco-01. The sequence continues at coordinate 6,930 of LVBW01000030.1, forward strand.
GCAGCGGGGCAAGGCCCGCCGTGTCGATTTTCGAGCGCAAGCTGACGGACATCGCCGCCGATAGCGAGCGGCAGTTTGCCCTGATGGAAGCGGGGCAGATTTCGCAGGACGACTTCGAGCGCCGCATACTCGACCTAGCCTCGCGCTACGACGAGCTTATCCACGACAACCCGAACCATCTGGACCTGTTGATACTTTACGGAAAGTTCCTCCGTCGCGTGTACCAGAACGACAAGGCCAACGTGATGTTCGCCCATGCGGACCGTATCGACGACAATGTCGCGGTAGTCAAGCAGCAGCTAGGCAACTATCTGGCCGAGCAGGGGCAGTACGCCGAGGCTCTGGCCTATTATCTGCGCGCTGCCGAGCTGGAACCCGCAGAGGCCATCTACCACTTTGGAATCGGGGAGCTGTTGGCCACATTCCGCGATGAGTTTGCCAAGGAAATAGTCTTCACCAACGAGGTGCTGGACAGGCAGATACTCGTAGCTTTCAAGAGAGCGGCGGAGCTTGACCCCAAGAACAAGGACATATGCTTCCGCCTTGGCGAGGCGTATTACGACCTCCATAATCCGCTTTGGAGCGAGGCGCTTGCGTATTGGGAGGGTGTGGCCGCAAAGGCCGGGTTGACGCCTTTCGAGCGCGATGTGGTGCGCCTGCACAGGGCGCGCGTTCTTTGCGAACTGGGCCGCCGTCGCGAGGCGTTGGCCCTGTTGCGCGATGAAGTGGCACCGGTTCTTGCCGCTACACGTACCCGTCTCATGGGCCGCATAGCTGCGGATGATGCGGCAGAGGCCGCGCGCAAGGAGGCTGCTGCCCAGTAGTTGGACGAAGGCGCACAGTCTTCGTTTTTTGCCCTCGCTCAGCAGCCTGCCTGCGTGTTAGTGCTCTTCCCTTTTATATGATGGAGGCGGACGACAAGATGCTGGCAGGGGACTTCCCCGTGCTGAACAAGGCGCGCGCGGCGCACGAGGCGCGGATGCAGGGCGTCAGGGACGAGCTTGCGCGGCTCTGCGCAGAGCTGTTCCCGGAGCCTGCGACGATTACTTTGGAAATCGGCTGCGGGCACGGGCATTTCCTCGCCGCGTACTCTCAGGCGCATACAGGGGAGCTGTGCGTGGGCGTGGACCTTGTAACCAAGCGCGTCCTCAAGGGGAGAAAGAAAAAGGACAAGCGGGCCATAGAGACCCTGCACTTCATCAAGGCGGAGGCGCTGGGCTTTCTCGACTGCCTGCCTGCGCATGTGCGCATCGGGCGCTGCTTTGTGCTCTTCCCGGACCCTTGGCCCAAGAAGCGGCATTGGAAGAACCGCATCGTACAGGCCCCATTGCTCGAAAAACTGGCCGCAAGGCGCAGCGAGGACTGCCGCCTCTGTCTCAGGACCGATCACGAGGGCTACTTCGAGTGGATGAAGGAGCAGGTGGAGGCCAGCAATCTATGGGAGGCGGAGCCGGGCGCGGAATGGCCCTTCGAGTCGGGCAGCTTTTTCCAGTCGTTGATGGACTCTTGGCAGAGTCTTGTTGCAAAACCGCGAAGCTAGGGGGCCGCTTTGCAATGCAAAGGGCCGCCCCGCGGGGAATGGTGCGGAACGGCCCTGCATTACAACACTACTGAGGGAAACTCTTGGTGGCGTTGCCTGAAAAGAAACGGCGCTTTGCGCCTATGCCTTGGCCTTGGCGTAATACTCGGCGGCCTTGGTCCAGTTTACGACGTTCCAGAAGGCCGCGATGTAGTCGGGGCGGCGGTTCTGGTAGTTGAGGTAGTAGGCGTGTTCCCACACATCCAGCGCCAGCACGGGCCATCCTTCGATGCCCGCTACGGCCTTGCCCATGACGGGGCTGTCCTGATTCGCTGTCGAGCCTACGGCCAGCTTGCCGTCCACTCCCACGTATAGCCAAGCCCAGCCGCTGCCAAAGCGCGTTGCAGCAGCGGCGGAAAATTGTTGCTTGAATGCCTCAAGCCCGCCCAGCTCCGCTTCGATCGCCGCCAGCAGCTCGCCTTCCGGGGCCTTTGCCCCGCCGGGGGACAGAAGCTTCCAGAATAGCGAGTGGTTGGCGTGCCCGCCGCCGTTGTTGCGAACAGCGGTGCGGATTGTTTCGGGAACCTTGCCGAGGTCGGAAATCAGCTCGCACACGCATTCCGGGGCCGGGTGGCCGACGCTTTCCAGCGCCTTGTTGACGTTGGCAATGTAGGCGGCGTGGTGCTTGGTATGATGTATCTCCATCGTGCGGGCGTCGATGTAAGGTTCGAGCGCGTCGTACGAGTAGCCTAGTGCGGGTAATATGTAAGCCATACTTATTGCGGTTGAGAGTTGTGCTAATAGGAGCTTGTTTCGCTGCGGCTTAATCCAAGTAATTTTAGCAGTTACTTAATTTCCTAACTAAAGCGCCGACAAGGGGCGCGTCGGGGTGTCTATTCCGCTCGCGTTCAGGCCCGCAGTTGCAATGCTGCCTGCCTCTGATTACAAAGGGATTCAACAAATGGCAGTTTTCAAACCCGAAAAAGCATTCCTCTACGGAGAGAGCCTCGAAAGCCTCACGGCAAGCCTTGCAGAGGCCGGACACCCCGCCTTCCGCGCCCGGCAGCTCTGCGAGTGGCTCTACCGCAAGGGCGCGCGCGAGTATGCCGCCATGAGCAGCCTGCCCCTTGCCCTTCGCCAGTGGCTGGAGGATAATTACACGCTCCAGCCCGCAAGCTTTGTGCTGGCCAAGGCGGCAGGCGATGTAACAGAGAAGCTGCTTCTGGAACTGGGCGACGGGGCCTATGTGGAGACTGTGATACTGCGAGCGCCCGAGGGCGACGATGCCGAAGAGGGCGCAAGGCAGACGCTCTGCGTCTCATCTCAGGTGGGCTGTGCCTACGGCTGCAAGTTCTGCGCGAGCGGCCTTGATGGCTGGAAGCGCAACCTGTTGGCAGGCGAGATAATTGCGCAGGTGATGTGCGCCGCGGCCCACATTGCGCAGAAGCGGGGTGGGGCGCAGGCGCGGACCCTGTCGGGCATAGACAACATCGTGTTCATGGGCATGGGCGAGCCTCTGGCCAACTTCGACAACGTTGTGCGCGCTGTGGAGATTCTCCATGCCGACTGGGGTCTTGGCCTTGGCGCACGGCGCATCACAATATCCACCTCGGGCCTTGCCCCGCAGATACGCAGGCTGGCCGAGGTGCCCGTGCAGTTCCGCCTTGCCGTAAGCCTGCACGGGGCGACGAACCAGGTGCGAAGCGCCATAATGCCCGTCAACAATGCCTATCCACTGGAGGAATTGCTCCCCGCCATCAAGGCATTCAATGAGAAGCGGGGCCGCATGGTGACGCTCGAATACATACTTATCGAGGATGTGAACGATGCCCTGAGCCACGCGGCGGCCCTCTCCGACATTGCCCGCGACCTGCACGCGCACGTAAATCTCATCCCGTACAACCCCGTGCCGGACCTTGTGTGGAAGCGTCCCAACCTGCGCCGCCAGAAGGCATTCTGCGAAGTGCTCTCAAGGGCGAAGACCTCCTTCACCATCCGCCGCCAGAAGGGCGACGACATAGACGCAGCCTGCGGGCAGCTCCGCCTGCGCAAGCAAAGGGAGAAAGAGGCCCTGTCTGGGAACGGTGATGCGGCACAGGCAGCTTCTAAGGCATAATAAGGCAAGTAGCCCCAGTGCATCGTTCCTACCTTGATAAACGGCCCTTTATTCCTGCATAATGCGCGGGAATGAAGATACTTATCGTCGGTGCCGGAGAAGTCGGCAGCTATCTTTGCGCCCTGCTAAGCAGCCGGGGGCACGATGTCACCGTCGTTGACGCTTCCGACGAGAGGGCGCGCAAGCTGGACGAGCAGTATAACATCAAGGTGATTCACGGCAACGGCTCAAGCGCCAGGGTGCTCGTCGAGGCCGGGGTGGAGGACTGCGACCATTTCCTTGCCATGACAAGCGACGACAGGGTGAACCTCATTGCGTCCTCTCTGGCCAAGGCTCTTGGTGCGCAACAGACAATCACTCGTATCCACGACCAGACCTACATCGACAGCTCCATCGTCAACTACCAGTCCCAGTTCGGCATCGACCACATGATGAACCCCGAGCGGCTCTGCGCTGTCGAGCTTGCCAAGCACATACGCAACCCCGGCAGGGTGGCCGTGGAGAACTTCGCCAAAGGGCAGGTGGAAGTGCAGCAGGTGCGCCTGCGTCAGGGTTCGCGCATGATAGGGCGCAGCGTTCTGGAAACGCGCATAGCCCCACACGCCCGCATCGGCTACATCCAGCGCGAGGGGCTTAACGAGGTGCCCACGGCCGACACCGTGTTGCAGGAAAACGACCTTATAACCCTTTTCGGCAACCCGGAGAACCTCTTTGAGATCCGCTCCCGTTTCGAGTCCAGCAAGCCCGACGGGCACATAAAGGTGGTGCTCTTTGGCGGGGGAGAGATAGCCCTTTCGCTCATACGCCTTCTCACGCACCAACGCTTCAAGGTCCGTGTGATAGACAAGGACCCGGCCCGCTGCCGGGAACTGGCGGACAATTTCCCCCATATCACGGTGATTAACGGCGACGCCACATCTCTGCGCGTTCTGGAGGAAGAGCAGGTGGGCGGCACCGATTACTACGTTGCCTGCACCAAGGATGACGAGAACAACATCGTAACCTGTCTTCAGGCCTGCAAGCTGGGTGCAAAGCATGTGCAGGCCGTCATTAACAAGGCAGACTACGAGGAAGTGCTCGACAGTCTGCGCAGCTCCATAGGCATAGAGCAGATAGTGTCCCCGCGTATCGCCACGGCAAACGAGATACTGCGCTACATGTCCCCCGCCTCCTGTCTGGAACTTGGGCGCCTGCCCGAGGGCGGGGGCGTTATTGTGGAGATAAAGGTCGGCCCTCAAAGCCCATCCGCCGGACTTTCGCTTAGGCAGATACACTGGCCCGCGCACTGCGTTGTCACAGCCATTCAGCACCGCTTCGACGTTCGTCTTGCAACGGCGGACGATACCATAGAGCACGGCGACCGCGTGCTCATCATAACAAGGCCGGAGAACGTGCCCTCGCTGCGCGATCTGCTCCACGGTCCCAAAGGCTGAAGGGATACAGGGGCATGAACTATCGTATTCTTTCCCGCCTATTGGGCGTAATAACGGCGGCACTTGGGGCGGCATTCCTTCTCAGCCTTTGCGTGTCGCTTTACTACATGGGTGCCGATCCCCGCGAGGAGCTGGCCATGCGTGGCTTTGGCCTCAGCGCAGTGGCTGCGATACTGCTTTCGGCCTTCTTTCACTACAAGGGGCGCAATGCAGTGCGTCGCCTCTTCGGCAAGGAGGCGCTGGCCACGATCGGCCTTGGCTGGTTGCTCGCAACCATTGTCGGCGCTCTGCCTTACATACTGATAGCCCGCGTTGGGCCGCACGATGCAATTTTCGAGTCCGCTTCGGGCCTTACGACGACTGGCGCCTCGATATTTTCCGATGTGGAGGCCCTGCCACGCAGTCTGCTTTTTTGGCGTAGCCTTAGCCAGTGGATAGGCGGCCTTGGCGTAGTGGTGTTCTTTGTGGCGATTCTGTCCTTCCTTGGCGCCGGGGCGAAGATTCTCTTTTCGAGAGAGTCCAGCGCGCAGGCGGCGGATCTTGGCAGCGAGAGGGTGCAGACGGGTGTCTCGCGTATAATGGGCCTTTACATGGCTATTTCGTTGGCCTGTATGCTGGCCTACCTAGCAGCAGGAATGAGCGTCTACGACGCAGTCACCCACATGCTCGCCACGATATCCACGGGCGGCTTCAGCACTTACAACGCCAGCATGGCCCATTTTGCCAACCCGCTCATCGAGTGGATATGCATACTTTTCATGGCTCTTGGCGGCACGAGCTTTGTATTGATTCTCAAGGTTATACAGCGCGAGCCTCGCGCCATCAGCCAGAACAGCGAGCTGAAGGTCTATTATGCGATACTTGCCGCAGCCACGCTCGTATGCATCGTTTTCAACTTCGGGCACGAGCATTTCGACGGCATCCACGAGCTTGTCCGCCACAGTGCCTTTCAGGTCGTGTCCATAATGACGACGACCGGTTTCGCGACAAGGGACTTCGACCAGTGGATGCCAGTCCTGCACGCCGTGCTGCTTGCCCTGATGGTGATTGGCGGCAGCTCCGGGTCCACTAGTGGCGGCTCCAAGGTGGTGCGTCTTGTCACGGCCCTTCGCTACGTTGCGCAGCTTGTGGAGCGTTCATACCGTGGCAACGTCGTGCGCTCCATCCGCGTCAACGGTGCGCCCATGAGCCAGCAGGCTTGCGAGGATAGCAACGGCTTTCTTGTCATGGTGGCCCTTGTGGCGGCGGCAGGGACCATGACTGTGGCCCTTTTTGAGCCGAATATGAGCTTCGAGGGCTGCGTTTCGGCCTCGTTCGCCTGCCTTTTCAACATCGGTCCCGGCTTTGCCGAGCTTGGCCCGATGCGCAATTTCTCGGAACTATCCGCAGCGTCCAAGTTCTTCCTGAGCCTTTTGATGATCATGGGCCGCGTGGAGTTATTCGCCATCCTGGCGCTCTTTTCTCCGCAGGTGTGGAAGAAATACTAGCCTTCGTTAATCACAGGATGTATTCGTACGAGCGCGTACGTAAAATGTGGCTGTGCGCTGGTAATTACTGACTCCGGAGAGGGCGCTGGATGGCTAATGACATCAAAGGTATTGGACGTGGGGGACTGGGTGCACTGTTTCTGACGATATTCATAGATCTAGTCGGCTTCTCGATCATTTTCCCCCTCGTCCCGGCGATACTGCAACACTACATCCCACTTGGCGGGCCGGACAGCCTGCTCTGGCAGTTGAACGCTGCGCTAAGGGCTGCATCGGGGGCAGCGGGCGAGGCAGAAGCAGGGCAGGTACTCTCTTTGGTGCTCTTTGGCGGACTTCTCGGCTCTGTTTTCAGCATTTTGCAGTTTGTGTCCTCGCCTGTCTGGGGACGCCTTTCAGACCGCATGGGGCGACGCCGTGTGCTACTCATCACAACCGCGCTCAGTAGCCTAGGCTATCTTGTGTGGTTTTTCAGTGGGAATTTCTGGATCTTCATTAGCGCGCGCGTGATTACGGGCCTCATGGCTGGCAATATCTCGGTGGCAAGTGCCGCGGTGGCAGACCTTACGAGCAAGAGCGGGCGCACCTCCGGCATGGCCGTTCTTGGCATAGGCTTTGCCACGGGCTTCATGGTGGGGCCGGCCATAGGCGGGGCAGCCAGCCTGATCGACATCCCGGCCCAGCTGCCATTCCTGTTGCCATATGGGGTCAATCCATTTTCAGGCGCGGCCCTTGTTGCCCTGTTGCTTGGCATGGTGAACTTTGCATGGATATACTTCCGCCTGCCGGAGACTTTGCCGCAGGGCCTGCGCACCTCTCACGCCATATCGGCCAACCCGATTGCCAATCTGCACATGGAGAAAGGCCCGGCGCGAACGGTCACTTTCATTAACTTTGCCTACCTTTTGGCCTTCAGCGGCATGGAATTCACCCTCACATTTCTGGCGCTGGAGCGGTTCAACTTCGGCCCCAAGGACAATATTGCCATATTCCTTGTCGGCGGGGTGGCGATGACTCTTGTGCAGGCCCTCGTGAGCCGAGGGGCAGGGCGGGGCATCGGCGAAAAGGGGATGACTGTCGTCGGGCTGGCGACGGGCTTGTGCGGCATGGTCATTCTGGCCTCTGCGGGCTGTACGGCCTTTTTCTTCACGGGCATTGTGATCAAGGCCGTGGGCATGGCACTTGTATCGCCAAGTCTTCTTTCGATGGTCTCTCTCTACACCCCTGCGGACAGACAGGGCATGGCGATGGGCACGCTGCGCGCAGCTGGTTCGCTTGCCAGGGCCTTCGGGCCGCTCTTTGCCTCGGTTCTGTACTGGGGCGGCGGATCGTTTAGAACTTATCTACTCGGGGCTGGAGTATTGCTCCTGCCCCTTGTCATGGCATCGCGTCTTCCGCGCCGGGAAGTGCTTAATGGGGTTGACGTCAAATCACCGGGTTAAGATTATTATGACGACGCCGATTCAACAAACGTAACATTCGTACGCTATACTTCGCTTTAAGCTAGATGGACATTTGGGGCAGATCCATGCTTTCCTCCCGTCGTGCGGCATCCATCAAGCCGCACACAAGGGCCATGATTGCATACGTGGCCGGCGAACTCATCCTGCGCAAGGGCTTTACGAAGGTTTACGACTATTCGTCCGGGCAGACGCTGAACTTTGTCGCCCGTTTCAGCGAATACGATGTGGACGTTACGGAGACCGGCTCGAAGGTGCAGCTTTCGGGCGGGGCCTTTGGGAAGCACTTTTCGCTTACCCATTACGGCGACAATTCCACCATCGAGCTTAACGTGGCCGGGACAAATTTTGACGGCGAAATCGGCAAAGGGCCACGTTTCAAGGGCTTTGTCCGAGACAATCTCGTGACGATCAAGGAAGGTGCCAGCCAGTTCGTATTCGGTCTTATCTAGGGTCTGTCAATGCATCTGCCTTTGTATTAGCCTATCTAAAATCGTCTCCGCCTGCTCAGCTTTTGTGGTACATTCTTGGCAGCCGTCAGCTTGGAGCGTATATTTCCCTGAACAGCATAGTAAATACGTTCGGATACTTCGCACATGAAGAACATGGAATCACTCTGGCCTCAGCGGATAATCCCCGTTGTGGTGATTTACAACCCGGAACATGCCGTCCCGCTAGCGCAGACCTTGCTAGATTCCGGGATGAATGTGATCGAGATAACCCTGCGCACCGAAGGTTCCATGGAGGCGCTCAGGCGCATCCGTACCACGTTCCCTGATTTGATCCTGGGAGGTGGCACTGTGTTCACCCGTCGTCAAGTTCACGAGCTTCAGGAGCTTGACATCAACTACATCATGACCCCCGGTATGAACGAGGACGTGGTCGGCGCTGCCAAGGAGCGCGACCTGCCCATACTGCCGGGCGTTATGACCGTTACAGAGATTGACCGTGCACGCGCTCTCGGTCTGAAGTATGTGAAGTTCTTCCCCGCCGAGGCCGCTGGCGGTGCCCGCCTTCTCAAGGCCATGACACGTCCCTACGTGCAGACTGGGATGCGCTTTGTGCCTACTGGGGATCTGAGCCTCGAATCCATCCGCTCGTATCTTGAGATAGACTGTGTGGCGGCAATCGGAGCGCATTGGTTTGTGGCCCCCGAGCTTGTCGAGGCAGGCCGTTTCGATGAAATTGGCCGCCTGACTCGCGAGGCCATCGAACAGGCCGCCAAATATGCCCTGCCCCTGCCCCCAAGGCACCGGAGCGCCAAGGAAGATCTGCTCTAGGAGGTTATTCTACAGCAGGTTGACACAACACCCCGCCAGGAGCAAATCCGGCGGGGTGTTGTGCGTTCAAGGCTGTTGGCTCCAGCTCACTCAAACTCCAGAATCGCGCTGTCGCCCTCCTGAGGGATAGTCACGTCCCATTCGAGGCGATTCTTGTCCTCTTCCTTGGTCCACTTGGGTAGTTTCTTGCGCTGGCGCTGTATCTGCTCCTTAAGCGCCTGCCTGGCCTCGCCTTCTCCGTGGACAAGGAAGACCCGCTCTACGGGCCTGTTGAAGCCCATGAGCCATGCCAGCATTTCCTCGTGGTCCGCGTGGCCGGAAAAGCCCTCTATGCGCTCGATGTGCGCCTTTATCGGCACTTCCTCTCCGAACATCCGCACGTAAGGCCGTCCCTCGGTAATAGTGCGCCCGCGTGTGCCCTCGGCCTGGTAGCCTATGATGAACACGCTGTTGCGCTCGTCGGGCAGGCGCTCGTGCAGGTGGTGCAGGATTCGCCCCCCGGCGGCCATTCCGCTGGCGGAAATGATGATGGCGTCCTTCTTGATGGCGTTAATCTTCTGCGAGTCCTCGCGGGTGACGCTTATGCGCAGGTTCTTTGGCGTAAATATGTGCGTGTCGCAGAGATGCTTTCTGCGGCATTCAAGGTTCATGTCCGCAATGTGGCGGCGGTGTATGTCCAGTGCCTCGATGGCCATTGGGGAGTCCAGAAACACGGGTAGCTCCGGTATGCGCCCTGCCTCTTCCAGCTCGCGCAGCACGTAGAGCAGAGTCTGCGAGCGGCCAACGGCAAAGGCTGGTATCACAATTACGCCGCCTCGTTCCAAGGCCTCGTTGATGGCGCGGGCTATGTGCTCGACGGGGTTTTCCGGCTCGTGTACGCGGTCTCCGTATGTGGACTCCATGATGAGGTAGTCAACATTGTATGGCTGGGCGGGCGGGCGGAGCAGCATGTCAGTTGGCCGCCCTATGTCTCCGCTGAAGACTATCTTGCGCTCGCGTCGGCTGAGCACGGTCTTGAGATCCAGATACGCGGCGCCGAGTATGTGCCCCACGTCGCGGAACTTTGCCCGGACTCCTTGAGCTGGCTCGAAATGGGTGCCAAAGGGCATGGATTGTATAAGGGGCAGCACTCTTTCGGCGTCCTCTTTCCTGAACAGAGGCTCTGCGGGGCTGTGTTTGGAGTAGCCGCGCTTGTTGGCCCATCTGGCCTCTTCTTCCTGAAGATGTGCCGTGTCCAGCAGCAGTATGCGCGCAAGCTCCGCCGTGGCACATGTGCAGTGTATGGGTCCGCGGAAGCCGTCCTTTACCAGTTTGGGTAGGTAGCCGATGTGGTCAACGTGCGCATGGGTTAGCAGCACGGCGTCTATTTTGGCAGGGTCAACGTAGTCGGATATCGGCTGCCGGTTCTTTAGCCGGTTGGGCTTGGTGCCCTGAAAAAGGCCGCAGTCCACAAGCAGGGTGCGGCCATGCGTCTCCAACAGATGGCGGGAGCCGGTTACGGTACCCGCCGCGCCAAGGAAGCTGATTCGTGTCATGGGGTACCCATATAATACGGCCTTGAGCCACGCTTTTGCGATACCTTTGTGACGCGAAAGTGCGCGCTTATCTCAGGCCCTGTCCATGCCGTACTGGCGGAGCATTTCCGAGGCTGTCCACTTTAGGTCCGTATCCGGGCTCGCCGCGCAGCAGCAGGATAGATACCCGACGACTTGCCCTAGGTTTGCCTTGCGCGATCTCTCGTCCAGCCACTTGTAAACGCACTCCACGGCCTCAAGCCACTGTTCCAGCCCTTGGGGCGAAGCGTCGCATTCCTCCAACAGCCGGGTCAGTTCCGCGGCGGGATTCGGCCCCAGACGGCGCAGCAGGCTATCCAGCGCAGTGGGGCTATGGCATGCTGTGGCGATACTGCGCTCGCCCGCCTCGTACAGCCCTGCCGAAGAGAGCCTTTGCAGCGATACCAGCCACTGCCGCTCCAAGGCGTTGACCCCGCGAGAGCGTATGCGAGCAAGGTCAGATATTTGTTCCGCGTTCATCAAATTCCTAACAGATACTGTCCATATTCGCGGCAAGCAGCAGGGCCGACAGGAGGCCAGGGAGCGTCGTAAATGGGCGGACCGAAAAGATGCACCCCATTCATTGCGCCACCCTGTCGGGCGGGACATTCATGGCGTTAAGCTGCGGGCGGACGATTTTTGCGTAGCAGTCCGGGCATACGCTGTGACTGATTTTCTCGCCCGTAAGGCGGCTGATGTAGTGCTCCACCTGCTCCCAGTAGTTGTTGTCGTCGCGCACTTTCTTGCAGTAAACGCAGACGGGCAGCATGGATTCCAGCTGCACAATCTGCCGGGTGTAGCCTAGGATGCGCTTGGCCACGCGCAGGCGCATCCAGATCTGGTCGCGGTCCAGAGGCTTGGCAAGGAAGTCGTCAATGCCCGCCTGCATGGCCTCCATGTAGGTCTCGCGTCCCTGCACGTTGGCTGTCAGCAGGATGAAGTATGTGTAGTCGGACACCTTTACCGAGCGCACCCTCCGGCAGAAGGCAAGCCCGTCGAGCTTGGGCATAAGCCAGTCGCTCACAACAATGGGGTAGCGTCGTTGCGTGTAGGCATTCCAAGCGTCCATGCCGTTCTCGTACGCGTCAACTTCGTGGCCGAAGTGCGTCAACGTGGTCGTGAGCAGCTTGCGCGAAATGAAATCGTCCTCCGCAACGAGTATCTTCATGAAACTGGTCTATTCTGTATGGGGTATTTACCCCGTATGCGAACGAATAATGCGCGGAATCGAAAAATAACCCCGTAACATTATCTGTATTTTTACTCGGTCAACGGACGCTCTTGTGTAGAGGCGCTCTGGCGGGGAGCAGCTTTTCCCTACCTCCGCGCAGTTCGGCGTATAGATTTGCAGTGTCGGCAGATGCACTGACAAGGGCGCTGCCTATCGGACGGTTAAGAATGGGGCTGAAGCTGCCGCTGCGCACCTCTCCGACGGCTCTCCCTTCTGCATCGACAATACCCGTCCCTTCCCGCGCTATGCGGCGGCCGTCGAGGGTGTAGTGCAGAAGCCTGCGGGCGGGGCCACTCGCCTTTGCCTTGGCAAGCACAGCCCTGCCGATGAAGTCGCAGCCCTTGTCGGGTTTTACCGCCCAGCCTAGGCCCGCCTCTACGGGGTTTATCGTGTCGCTTATCTCGTGGCCGTATAGGGGCATTCCGGCCTCTAGGCGCAGGCTGTCGCGCGCGCCCAGTCCGCATAGGGCTAGGCCGATAGGCTCGCCCGAGTACCAGATTGTGTTGGCCAGCTTCAGGGCGTCCTCCGGCCTGCAATATATCTCGCAGCCGTCCTCGCCGGTGTAGCCGGTGCGGCTCAGGATGACATCGAAGAGGCCAAGGCGCGTTTCCACCGCCCCGAAGCGTGGGGGTAGGGAGCTGTCGTACCCGCAGGCGCATACCACGTCCCAGGCGAGCGGCCCCTGAATGGCAATCTGTGCATAGGACTCGCAAAGGTCTGTGATAGTGCATTCAAAGCCATCCGAATGCTCCCGCATCCACGCTATGTCTTTCTGCGCGTTGGAGGCGTTGAGGCAGATGAAATAGCGTTCCTCGTCAAGGCGGTAGCAGATAACATCGTCCACGCAGCCGCCGTCCTCCTTGCACATAAGGCTGTAAATGGCCTGCCCGATGCCGATACGCGAAATGTCGTTTGTAAGCAGCTTCTGGAGCAGGTCCAGCGCCTGAGGCCCCTCTACGGAGACTTCGCCCATGTGGCTTACGTCGAACATCCCGGCCCGCTCGCGCACGGCGCGGTGCTCATCGAGTATTGACGTGTACTGCACTGGCAGTTCCCAGCCCGCGAAGGGCACGAGTCTGCCCCCGTGGGCAAGGTGGAAGTCGCGAAGTGGTGTCTGGCGGATCTCGCTCNNTCCCGCCCCGCCGCAAGGCTGCAAACATATGGCTTGTTTCTCTTTGGCTTGTGGGAACACGGCTCCTTGCCTAGCTTTCGCATACTCCCTGATGCGCGACTACTTCATACGCCGCTTCCTGCTCATCCCGCCCACACTGCTCGGCATTACAATCCTCGTGTTCTTCATCGCGAGGGCCATGCCTGGCGGCCCCTTGGAGCAGGCCCTTATGCAGGCGCAGATGGCTCAGCAGATGGGCGGGGAAATGCGCATGGGGCAGAGGACGGGGCAGGGGTCGAACATCACGCCAAGGCAGCGCGAGCAGCTTGCGGCCTTGTACGGCTACGACAAACCTTGGTATTTGGCCTATGCGCAGTGGCTGGGCGATGTTGTCCGGGGCGATCTTGGCAAGTCCTTCCGTTACCAGAAGCCGGTCTGGGAGATGATTGGCAACTGTATGCCCGTTTCGATATACTACGGGCTTGTGACCTTGGTCCTTACATACGGGGTTTGCATTCCGCTTGGGATAGTGAAGGCCATCAAGCACCGCACTTGGATGGACAGCACCAGTTCCGTCCTTGTCTTTGCGGGCTATGCTGTGCCGGGTTACGTGCTTGGTGCGCTGCTTCTTTTATACTTTTCCTTTGATCTTGGCTGGCTTCCGCGTCGCGGCTTCATCGGCGAGGAATATGAGGGCATTGGCCTCTGGCAGGCCATTGGCGACCCCGCCATATCCGCTCCGGGCCTATTGTGGAGCCTTGTAAAGCACAGCATCCTGCCGCTCTGCTGCTACATGGTGGGCAGCTTTGCGGTGCTGACGATGCTCATGAAGAACAGCCTGATGGACAACCTAGCCGCCGATTACATGCGAACAGCCGTGGGCAAGGGCATGGACTTTCGCAAGGCGGTTGTGAGGCACGCGCTGCGCAACTCGCTAATCCCCATCGCAACAGGTTTTGGCAACAACATATCGCTCTTTCTCACGGGTTCCTTCCTTATAGAGAAAATATTCAACATCAACGGCTTCGGCCTGCTTGGCTTCAACAGCGTGGTCGATTACGACTATCCCGTTGTGATGGGTGTGTTGCTTCTCTCCTCGGTGCTATTGCTGCTGGGCAACATCCTTAGCGATATGCTCGTGGCGCTCGTTGACCCGAGAATCCGCTTCACCTAGGCCACATGAGACTCAATCCGCTCACAGTCAAGAAGCTGCGACGCTTCCGCTCCATTCGGCGGGGCTATTGGTCGCTGATATTGCTCGGGCTTTTCTTTGTCATGTCGCTTTGCGGGGAGCTTTTTGTAAACAACCGCGCCTTGATGGTCGGTTACGAGGGGCGTTGGTACTTCCCTGTGCTGCGGTCTGGCATTTACACCGGCGAAGACTTCGGCCTGCCCTACAAGAGCGAGGCCCGCTACCGCGAGCTTGACGCGCTCTTCGCGGAGCGCGGGGGCGGGGACTTTGTCATCATGCCCCTTGTGCCTTACGGGCCGCTGGAGCAGGACTATGTGGCAGGTTCCTATCCGCCTTATCCGCCATCGCTGGAACGGGGCCACTACCTAGGCACGGACAACCTTGCCCGCGATGTGTTTGCGCGGCTCTTCTACGGATTTCGCGTGGCCATGCTCTTCTCGCTTGCCTACGTAGTCATCAGCTTTGCCATTGGCATAGTGACGGGTTGCGCGATGGGCTATTTTGGCGGCCTGACAGACCTTGCTGGGCAGAGGTTCATGGAGATATGGTCTAACATTCCCTTCCTCTATCTTGTCATCATCATGCGCTCGCTGATTCCGGCCGGTGCGGGCACCACAGAACGCATCGTTACCCTGCTTCTTATCATGTGCGCCTTTTCCTGGGTGGGCATGGCCTACCTGATGCGCACGGCCACCTATCGCGAAAAGGCGCGGGAGTACGTCGATGCCAGCCGGGTGCTGGGCGCGGGGACCTTCCGCATCCTCTTCCGGCATATTCTGCCCAACACCGTTTCGCTCGTTGTCACCTTCGTGCCCTTCACGGCGGCGGCGGGCATCACGGCGCTGACGGCGCTGGACTTTCTGGGCTTTGGCCTCCCTCCGCCCACTCCCAGCTGGGGAGAGCTGCTCGAGCAGGGCACCCAGCGCATGGACGCCCCCTGGATAGTCACAAGCACCTTTGCCGTGATGGTCATAGTGCTGACGCTCGTAGCCTTCGTTGGCGAGGCTGTCAGGGAAGCCTACGACCCGCGGAAGTTCTCCACCTACAAATGACGGGGACTCACACAGATGTTTTCGTTCTGATTAATGCAGGTTATCGCAGTATATTAACGATTTCGTCCATTACCACACCATGAAATACCGCTTCTCTTCTCTTCTACTTCTCCCCTTGCTTGCCGTGCTCCTGCTGGCAGCCTGCTCGGACGGGGACAGGGCTGCGTCCACAGCCTCCTCCACGACTACCCTTTCCGAAGAAGAGCGGGCGCAGGTGGACGCCTTCTACGCGTCCAAGCCAGATTTCTTCACCTATGCCACGCCAGAGGCCTTGCCCGCCGACCTTGTCTGGCAGGACGGGCAGGACGAAAAGCCATTTGCAGACCCCAATGCCAAGCGCGGGGGTACGGTGCGCAGCTTCATCCTGGACTGGCCGCCGACCCTGCGCTTTGTCGGGCCGGATTCCAACCATTCGATGCGCAGCGTGTTCCTCGACGACAACAAGATGTCGCTCTGCGAGCTGCACCCTGTCACCCGGCACTGGATACCCGGCCTTGCCAGGGAATGGGCCGTGGGCGCAGACAAGCGCACGGTGTACTTCCGCCTCGACCCCGACGCGCACTATTCGGACGGGGTGCCGATCAGGGCCGACGACTACTTCTACACCTTCTACTTCATGCAGTCGCCGCACATCAACGACCCCTGGTACAACAACTTCTACGGCGAGAGGTTCAGCAACATCACCCGCTACGACGATTACACTATTTCCATAACTTTGTCCGAGGCCAAGCCGGACCCCTTGTTCTACACCACGCTTGCCCCGACGCCAGCGCACTTCTACCGCGTGCTCGACGAGCACTTTGTCGAGAAATTCCAGTGGCGTTTCGAGCCTACGACCGGCCCTTGGGAGCTGTTGCCGGGCAACCTGAAGGAGGGCGAGCACATTACTGTCACCCGCGTCAAGGACTGGTGGGCCAACGACAAGAAGTTCTACGCCCGTCGCCACAACCCGGACCGGCGCCGCTTCACCGTAATCCGCGATTTTCAGATAGCCTTCGAGTCCTTCCGCAAGGGGGATCTGGACATGTTCAACCTGACAATGCCCGAATACTGGTACGACCGCTCGCAGAACATCGACGAGGTGAAAAAGGGCTGGATACACAGGGCCGCCTACTACAACAACGTCGTGCAGCCCACGATTGGTCTCTACATCAACAGAGCCAACCCCGTGCTTGATGACAAGCGCCTGCGCCAGGGCATTCACTACGCCTGCAACTGGCAGCGCGTGATAGATTTCCACTTCCGGGGAGACTATGCGCGCCTCAAGGGCGAGGCGGACGGCTTTGGCGAGTTCGACCATCCGACCCTGCGCGCCCGTCCCTTCGACCCCGACAAGGCCCGCGCTCTTTTTGCCGAGGCTGGTTATTCCAAGGCCGGGCCGGACGGCATACTGGTGAACGCGCAGGGCCGCCGCCTGAGCTTTGCCGTGAGTATGTCGAACTCTCCCAACGTCAAGATACTGGAGATAATCAAGGAAGAGGCCAAGAAGGCCGGGCTGGAGCTGAATCTGGACGTGCAGGAGCCGACGACCAATTACAAGAAGATCATGAGCAAGCAGCACGAGATAGCCTTTTCCGGCTGGGGAGTGGGCCTGCCTTACCCGCGCTTCTGGGACAATTATCACTCCGTCAACGCCTACGGTGTCGACGGCAAGCTGCTGGAACAGACAAACAATATCACAAGCACCGCCGACCCGGAGCTGGACGCCGTAATCGACCGCTACCGCATTAGCGGCGACATTGCCGAGATGATCGAAATGGCGCACTGGATGGAGGAGTATCTCTACGACGAGGCCTCGTTTGTGCCCGGTTACAAGATGCCCTTCTATCGCCTCGGCTACTGGGCCTGGGTGCAGTTCCCTGAGGGTTTCGATGTGCCATTGTCCGAAGGCCCAAACCAGTACGGCCTCTACTGGGTGGACGAGGACAAGCGCGCCCAAGTGCTGGAGGCGAAGAAGCAGGGTAGGGCGCTGGAGGAAAAGACCAAGACCTACGGCGAGAAGCCCGAGTAAACAGGGGGGCAATTCCTCTTACAGTCCCATGTCGCAGATCTTGCCTAGTCCCCTTCTTTCCGTTCGCGATCTTTGCGTCGGTTTCGACACCGACGCCGGGTTCCTCGTGGCCGTCGATGGGGTAAGTTTCGACATTCCCCGCGGGGGCACCATCGGCATCGTGGGCGAGAGCGGCTGCGGCAAGAGCGTCACGGCCTTCAGCATCATGGGCCTATTGCCCCGGCCGGCCGGGAGAATTGTCTCCGGGAGCATCGTTTTCGACGGCGAAGAGTTGGCATCGGCTTCCGAGGCGCGGATGCGCGGCATACGCGGGCGGCGCATAGGCATGATATATCAGGAACCTATGTCGGCGCTTAACCCCGTGCGCAGCATTGGCAGCCAGATGATGGAAGCGCTGCTGTTGCACGAGCCTTTGTCGAAAAAGGCCGCGTTTGACCGCTGTGCGGAGTTGCTGGACAGGGTTGGCATACCCTCGGCCCGGGCGCGCCTTGCAGCGTACCCACACCAGCTTTCCGGGGGGATGCGCCAGCGTGTAATGATTGCGATGGCCCTTTCCTGTGGGCCGGACCTGCTCATAGCCGACGAGCCTACAACGGCGCTCGATGTCACCATCCAGGCCCAGATACTGGAGCTATTGCATAAGTTGCGCGAGGACGCAGGCATGGCGTTGGCCCTCATTACGCATGACCTTGGCGTAATAGCGCAGAACTGTGCCGAGGTTCTTGTAATGTACGCGGGCAGGGTGGTGGAGAGGGCACCCGTTAATGAGGTCTTTGAGAGTCCGGCCCATCTCTACACGAAGGGCCTTCTGGAGAGTATCCCGCGCCTGGATACTGGGCGCAAGAGCGTGCTGCCGACCATTCCCGGCATGGTGCCCGGCCTGAAGGATTTGCCAGAAGGGGCGCGCTTTGCCCCGCGAAGTCCCCACCCGAAAGCGGCGGCCTACATTGCCAGCGAGGCCTACCGCAGCGTGCGTCCGCCGCTAGTGGAACTTTCGCCCGGTCACTGGGTGGAGGACTGCGAAGTAGTACGCGTGTAACTTTTGTTGATTTTTTTCCGCTCTGTGTTGATGCTTACCCTTAATGGAACAACGCAAAGCCTACGCGCAAGCCGGTGTCGATATCGACCTGGCCACAAATCTGCTCGACGAGATGAAGCCCGTCCTCAAGACGGCCAGCCGCCCCGAGGTTGTCGGCGGCATAGGCGGTTTTGGCGGCTTGTTCGATCTAGGCATGATCGCCGGGTCCGGGCAGGGCATACTGGCGTCCAGCACCGACAGCGTGGGCACCAAGGTGAAGGTTGCCGTGATGGCCGACCGTCACGAGGGACTGGGCCACGACATAGTTAATCACTGCTGCAACGATGTGGCCGTGACGGGAGCCCGCCCGATATTCTTTCTCGACTATTACGCGGCGGACAAGCTGGAGGCCAAGGCTTACAAGGAGATCCTGACCGGCCTTTCCAACGCCTGCCGCGCGGCGAACGTCGCGCTCATTGGCGGCGAGACAGCGGAGCTGCCCGGCGTGTATGCCAAGGGGCACTACGACCTGGTTGGCACAATCGTCGGCCTTGCAAAGCGAGAGCAGATGCTCTCCGGCGAAACCATCGAGGCCGGTGATGTCGTAATAGGCATCGGCTCCAGCGGCCTGCACACCAATGGCTACTCGCTGGCGCGCAAGGTGATTTTTGAAAAACTGGGCCTTGGAGTAAACGACTGCCTGCCCGGCTACGACATCACGGTGGCGGACGCCCTGCTGGCCCCGCACATGAATTACGCTGGTCTTATCGCCGATATTTCCGCGAAGTACAACGAGGCTGGAAATGTCCTTAGCGTGCGCGAGGGCAATGCCTTTTTCGGCGCCGCACACATAACAGGCGGCGGCCTTACGGGCAATATCCCGCGCATCCTGCCCAAGAACGTCGATGTGGAAATCGACACGGGTAGCTGGGAGCCTCTGCCTGTCTTCAAGGTGCTGGCTGCAAACAGCGGCGCGGACTTTGAGGAAATCTACGAGGTCTGGAACATGGGCTGCGGCATGGTGTTCGTCGTATCCGCCGACAAGGCCGATGCCATCATGGCCGACATTCAGGCCGCGGGCTTCAAGGCATGGGTCGCAGGCCGCGCAGTGGCGGGAAGTCGCAAGGTGAAGCTGCTTAAGTAAAGCTTCGTAATGCGAGAGAGTGCTGGCTGTGCGCTAATGACTGGCGGGAGCCTTGACGAATTGTGCGTTTTACTGGGTGTATGAGGCATAGACCTTACGCCAAATGCCCGTTAAAATGCGCTGGCGGCTATAACGTATGGCAGTGCTTTGCCGATGTGCATGAAGGTGAGCGATAGTCACGATAATACGCCGTGCTCTGGCGACAAGGATGCCAAGGGCGAGCAAGTCCCTCTGAGCCTGTATGTACAGGAGGGGCGCTCTGCGGCCACCCGTGGCCTCTTGCACGACTTCAGCAATGTAATGGTGGGGCTATGCTCGCTTAGCGAGAACGCGCTCGACGAGACCGAGCCGGGCACTGCTCTGCGCGACGACATGGAAATTATCCGCGACAGCGCCGTGCGTGCCCAGCAGCTCATCCGTCGCATTGTCCGGCTAAACAGCGGAGAGGATGAGGAGAAATCCCTCATAGAACCGGGTGCATGGCTCGCCAACGAGGCAGAGACAATCCGCGCCACCTTGCCCAAGGGGTCTGAACTAAACATCGGGAGCAATTCCAAGGGTATGCTCCTACATGTGAACGAGAGCTGCCTGCGGGACTTTCTTCTCTTGGTTATCGCAAGGACGGCGCGGCGGAATCGCGAACGGCTCCGCCTTGATATCAAGGTTGAGGAGCAGGGAGATAGCTGCCTCTTGCTCCTTGTGTTCAGTGGAGCCAAGCCGAAGGGCGGCGCACGTCCTGACTGTGGCGAAATGCTGCACAGCGCCATATCGCGGCAGCTTGCCAAGCAAATGGGGGGTATGTGTAACATCGCCGAGGGCAGCGATGGCTGGCTGACCATCAGCCTGAGCCTCCCAAGAGGCTGAGTGGAAATTCCATTTGGAGCCTTGTCAGGGCAGTAGCTCGAAACTTCCCTCAAGGCCCGATGCGCTGTCCGGAGCAATCCATACGCGGAATAGGCCCGCTTCGACAATCTCCCGCATGTCCAGCCCCGTGAATGCCAGTTGCGAGCTATTGAGGGTAAAGCTGACGCGGCGCTCCTCACCTGGCGCAAGGCTGATGCGGCGGAAGTCCTTAAGCTCGCGCACGGGGCGGGTGACGCTGCCCGTCACATCGCGCACATACAGTTGCACCGTCTCGGTGGCGCTCTGCTTGCCCTCGTTGCGGATTGTGGCGCTTATCTCAATCCCTCCGCCCATGTGCATAGTGGCACTACTCCGCTCCAGCTTTGAGTAGCTGAAGCTGGAATACGTCAGCCCGTAGCCGAAGGGATAGGCGGGCAGAGGCGAGATATCCATGTAGGCGCTCGTGAAGCCGAGCGAGGTCTGCTTCTGCATTCTCGGAAGCTGGTTAATTGGGACAAATTCTTCCGGCTTGGGTGGGCGACCCGTGTTCTTGTGGTTGTAATAGATGGGTATCTGCCCGACGTGGCGGGGCCAGCTGATTGGCAGGCGGCCAGAGGGGGATACTTCTCCGCAGAGCAGGGAGGCGAGCGCGGGTCCGGCCATTGTTCCCTGATGGAAGGCGGCAAGTATGGCTTGGGCATGGCCTTCGATGTCGCCAATCACCACGGGGCGACCCGTCATGAGGATGAGAACTATCGGTTTGCCGCTTGTGGCAAGCTCCTTTATCAGCTCTTCCTGCGCTCCGGGCAGGCGGATGTCGGCAAGGCAGTGAGCCTCGCCGGAGAGCATCGCTTCTTCGCCCGCGAAAAACAGCACGATGTCTGCGGATTTGGTGGCCTTAAGCGCGGCTGCGAACCCGGCGCGGGACTCGTCCCGGCTGTATTCGAGGCCCGGCGCGTAAACTACCCGACCCTTGCCGAGTTTGTCGCGAAGTGCGCTCAAGGGCGTGATGCTGTCCTCGTCGCGTCCGTCAAAGCACCAGGTGCCAAGCTGTTCGTGCGGAGCATCGGCAAGGGGGCCTATGACGGCCACTTTGGCCCCAGCCTTTAGCGGAAGTATGTCCGCCTCGTTCTTAAGCAACACGGCGCTCTGGAGAGCGGCGCGGTAGGCTGCGTCCTTGTGTTCTTTAGAGAGGATGACGCCTTCGCGGCCCGGCGTTCGGTAGGGGTGTTCAAAGAGGCCCATTGCGAACTTGGCCCTGAGTACGGACAATACGCGCTCATCAAGCGTTGAGAGGTCAAGTCTGCCTTCTTCAATCAGGCGGGCTGTCTCATTGATGTAGCTTTTGCTAACCATCTCCATGTCCGTTCCGGCCTTTAGCGAGCGCAGGGCCGCCTCGCCTTCGTCAGCACAGAAGCCGTGGGCAATCATTTCGACTGTGCTCATCCAGTCGCTTACGACAAAGCCTTCAAAGCCCCATTCGTGGCGCAAGACCTTGTTCAGAAGCCATTCGTTGCCCGTGCACGGCACCCCGTCCAGATCGTTGAATGCGCTCATTACGCTGAATACCCCGGCATCTACGGCTGCCCGGTAGGGGCGCAGATACACATCGCGCAGTTCGCGCTCGGGAACCAAAGTGGTGTTGTAGTCGCGCCCGCCTTCCGCGGCACCGTAGGCGGCAAAATGCTTTACGCAGGCGGCCATGCCAGCGGGCAGACCTTCCTGAGGGGTCTGGTAGCCGCGCACCATTGCTGCACCAAGGCGCGAGGCAAGGAGCGGGTCTTCGCCAAAGCTCTCGGCAATGCGGCCCCAGCGGGGGTCTCGCGATATGTCCACCATCGGCGAGTAGGTCCAGTTGTAACCGCCAGTGGCTGCCTCGGAGGCGCTTATGGCTGCGGCCTCGCGAGCCAGTTCCTCATCCCAGGCGCAGGCTAGACCCAGGGGTATGGGGAATATGGTTCGGTAGCCGTGGATTACATCGCGGCCGAAAAAGAGCGGTATGCCAAGGCGGCTTTCTTCCACTGCGATGCGCTGCATCTTGTCCGAGCGGGCGGGGTCGCTCGCGTTCAGAATTGCACCAAGGGCACCGGCGCGCAGGGCGTTGTCGTCGGCATCGTTGTGGGGTAGGTAGAGCTGGCCGATTTTCTCCTCCAGCGTCATGCGCGAGAGTAGCTCTCGCGCCCTTTCGTCGGCACTGCCCAAGGCTTGCGCCCGGAGCGTGGATGTGGCGATTGCAAACAGGGCTAGGCCTGTCGCGTACAGGGGTAGTGTTCCGCGCATGGGGGAAGTTTGTTAAGCCCATGCAGTCCCTGCAAGAGATAAGACCGATTGCCTTGTCAAAGGGAACACAATTGACCGCCGGTTAATGCATTACCCATGCCAAGGCGGCTGCACAGCCTCGCCGTCCGGCGGCGGTGGTAGGCTAGCCCTCGGCGGACTCTTCGACTGGGGAAATCTGACCGGCCCTAGACGCCATCTTGCGGAATATGCCCGGCCCGTAGATCTCGCGCAGCATCTTGCGCCTGTGTGCCACGGCCATCTTGAAGGCTGCCTTGTCGCCATACTTGCGGATGGAGAAACTCGTGCATTTCTGCACGCCCGGTTCCGGCCTCCATGTTACGGAATATACCTCACTTATCGTGCCGTTGGGGCCTTTCTTGCGCGTTTTGCACACGCCCAGCACTCCGGTGGAATTGCGTGCGTCGCGATAGGCTATACGCCTGCCGCGTGGGCGGGTGTCTATCTTCTCAAGCTCGGTGTGGAGCTTGTCGCGATACGTACGCGCCAGTTCCAAGGCCTTGTCGGCTCCCCCGCACTTCAGGTCGCTGAAGAGCTTGGAAAACGTCTTGCCATTTTTATAGCCACGCACGAACCAGCCGTGGGTGGAACCCGAATCTATACGGCTGATGCCCTTTTCTTTACCGCATTCTTGATCCATTGAATCTCCCCGACGGGGCTAGTGGGAGATAACCCGCGTCTTTTCTTGAAGTTGACTTTAAACTTTTACGGCCTTTTGGGCAATATGATTTAGAATCAATGACTTTTTTATTGTCTTTTATCAATCCACAAATTGCCGAGAAGCTCGTAATAACGTTGTAATTGAGGTGTGAAGCGTCGTTGTGAGGATTATTCCGTTGGCATCAAGTTGCATTGTTAATTTATTACCGCTTCCCCGATGAACAGAATAGACGACATATTTGCCAGGGGCAGAGCCTTGTTCCTGGCCCCGATGGCGGGTTTCAGCGACTGCGCCTTTCGCGCCTTGTGCAAGGAGGAGGGAGCGGATGCGCTGGTGTCGGAGTTTGTGATGGCAAATGCTGTTCTGGAGGCTCCGGACAGCTCCCGCTTCTGGAGAACTTTGGACTTTGACGAAGCGCAGAGGCCCTTCGGAGCGCAGTTGTTCGGTGCGGACCCATTGCTGCTGGCCGCTGCGGCGCGAAGACTGGCCGACAAGGTTAGGCCTGACTTTATCGACCTAAACTGTGGCTGCCCCGCCCCGCGCATAGTGGACCAGTGCGCGGGCAGCGCCTTGCTCAAAGACCTGCCCCGTACGGCGGCCATACTCCGGGCTGTTGTCAGGGCTGTGCCTGAGCTACCGGTAACGCTCAAGATGCGCAGCGGCTGGGACGCCGGGCACATCGTGGCCCCGGAGCTGGCGCGAATTGCCCAGGCTGAGGGCGCAGCCATGATTACCCTGCACGCCCGCACAAGGGAGCAGGGCTACGGGGGCGACGCCGACTGGGGCCTGATCGGCAGGGTGGCGGCATCGGTTAAGATTCCAGTGGTTGGCAACGGCCTAGTTAGGGGCGTAAGTGCGGTGCAGCTATTGCGCAGCAGTGGTGCGGCAGGGCTTATGGTCGGCAGGGCTGCCTTGGGCAGGCCTTGGCTGTTTCGCGCCCTGAAGGCAGAGCTTGCGGGAGAGCCGCCGCCGGCCGAGCCGGAGGCAGCCAAGAGGCTTGCCACGATGCTACGCTATGCAGAGACTCTCCTTGGGCAAGGAGAGGATTTGCCGGGCATAAGGGCGAGGCTCAAGCCGTTCACAGAGGGCATTGCCGGGGCTAGGCAGCTCCGGGCAAGGATGGACGCCGTGGCAAGTCTTGGAGGGCTAAGGGAATTGGTCGGCTCTGTGTCCTTGGCGCCTTGAGAGTCTGCGATGCTATTGCCTGCTGGCTTTGCGCTCTTGGATGATTTGCAGCATTCTTGGCAGGTTGCCTGCCTGAACGAGTTGTTCGCGCACGGCCTTGTCGGACATCAGGCGTGCTATTTCGCCAAGCACGGCCAGATGGGCACCAGCCTCGTCTTCCGGGCTTAGTACCAGAAACACCGTTCGGACAGGTTCGGCCCCTTCCCAAGGCAAGGGATGCACAAGGTTGGCCACGGCGCATATCATGGCGCGAAGGCCGCTGAGGCGTGCGTGTGGCATGGCCACTCCGTGCCCAAGGTTTGAGGGCATTTGCTCCTCCCTTTCGCAGATGGCCTTGAACACCTTGCTGGGCGAAAGATCTGGTTCGCTGGCGGCCACACAGTGCGCCAGCTTTTGGAATAGATCTTCGCGACTGCGCACATCCAAGCGCAGGAGAAGATCTGGCCGGATGGCGTTCATCAGTGGGTCGTTTACTCTTTCAAGGCAAAGAACCTTCATGTCTGCCTTTTCGCTTCGGAGAGCTTTCAGGGAGCTGTCAGGGTCGAGAAGCAACTTGTCGTTAACAAGTGCTGCCACAGGCACAAGATTACCCCCGGTCTGGCTTGGCAGCCGCGTATAAAGGCGCAGGTGCGCATCTCCCCCTACGAGTTCTGCCGATACTATGCCCGGTTTGGGCATCCATGTCCAAATGCAGTGTCCCCCTTCCTTGCGCCCCTTGAGCAGGAGTCCGGTCTTTCCCGTCCCCCAGCGGAATACGTGTTCGCGTCCGAGTGCTTCTGCCCAGCGTGTGCAAAGAAGTTCGTTGAGGTCCTCGTTGTCGGTGAATGCCAGCACTTGCCCGATGCCCAGCATCTCGCCTCGGCGCTCGATTGCGTCCACTTCACGGGCGTCGGCCTGAAAGGCAACGTATCCCTCTTGCTTAGCCTCGTTCACGGCGGCCCGATTGACATCAACAATGGCCACGGGCAAGCCCGCTTCATCGCGTAGAAAGCCCGCAAGCTGCCTGCCAAGAGGGTGGGCACCTATTAAGAGCCAGCCCTTGGGGTGGCGTTCCTGAAGGCGAAGCAGACTGGCGAGCGGGGCCGCGCTAAAGCCTTGGAGGACAACCGTGGCCACGATGACGGAAAAAGTGAATGTCTCCAGAAAGCGCGCGTTCTCGATGCGGCCTTCGAGCGATAGGGCAAAGAGCGAGGCCATCGAAGCGGCCACCACACCTCTTGGGGCCACCCAGCTAAGGAACATGCGCTCGCGAAAGGAAAAGCCGGCCTTGTGAGTGCAGGCGGCAATGACTAGGGGGCGAACAGTGACAAGGAATGCCGCGATTAGCCATGCGCCCTTTTCGCCAAACTGCACAAATTGTGCAATCTCCAGCCTAGCAGAGAGAAGTATGAAGAGCATCCCGATGAGTAGGTCGGTGATTACGCCCTTGAAGTCCTGAATGGCCTTAAGTTGCTGAGGTTTGTGCGCACCAATTACAAGTCCCGCAAGTGTCGCAGAAAGTAGCCCCGACTCTGCAATGGTGTGTTCGGCCAGCCCGTATATTAGCACTGCACTGGCAATTGTGAACACGTTCAGCATCTCCTCGGGGACGCGACGTAAAACACGGTAGGATAATTCCCCGCCCACAAGACCGATGCCTGCCCCTACAAGAAAGCGCAGGCCGAGGTTGGCCACTGCCTCCTGCCCCGTGCCTCCCACGGCCCATTCAAAGGTCATTACGGCGATGAACACCCCGATGGGGTCTATCATCACGCCTTCCCAGTGTAGTATGTTGTGCAGGCTGCGCTTCAAGCGGATGCGCTTTAGGATTGGCTGGATGACGGTGGGGCCGGTGACGATGACCAGGCTTCCAGCCAACATGCAAAGAGGGAAGGGGAAGCGGTAGAATAGCCATATGACGCCTGCGGTGAGAAACCAGGTAAGCAGGGCGCCAAGACTTAGTAGCTTGCCAATTGTGCTGCCGACTGCGCGGTAGCCCTTCAGGTCCAACGTAAGGCCCCCCTCGAAGAGAATAAGTGCAACGGCCAGCCCAACTATGGACTGGAACATCTCGCCAAGTGAAGCCGGTTGGACTACGCCCCAGAATTCCGGCCCTAGCAGGACTCCGCCACATAGCAGCATTACAATCGCCGGGATGCGGGCAGCGCGCGCAAGCACCATAAGTATGCCTCCGCCCGCGATCGCGGCGCAGAGGGTGAGCATCTGGATTTCAACTTCGGGTTCGCCCATTCGTCAGTATTATAGGGGATGTAGGTCGCGTGTAGGAGGCTGGCGCACAGCGTTGAGCAGCTTGTGCTATCGATGATAGAGTCATTACTTGTGGCTGGAAAGAGAGAAAATGCACTTGCCTCTTTCCCTTGCAAACATGGAGCCTGCGGCACAAGATGCACCTTTCCCATGAGCGACGAAGCACCCAGTCAGGAAATCACCAACACGTCGGACCTTCGCGCCGTGCGCCTGAAGAAGCTCGAAGAGCTGCGCAGTGCCGGTTACGACCCCTTCAAGCTGAACGCCGAGCAGGCGCAGACCTCCACGCAGGCCCGTGCCATGTTGCCAGAGGGCGAGCACGAAGGGCCGGAGGTGAAGGTGGCTGGCCGCCTTGTGGCCATTCGCCTCATGGGCAAGGCCTCCTTTGCGAAGATTCTGGACCGCGAGGGCCTCATACAGCTCTACTTCAAGAAGCAGGACGTGGGGGACGAGGCTTACGAGTTTTTCAAGAAGCTGGACCTAGGCGACATTATCGGCGTCGAGGGGCCGCTATTTCGCACCAAGACTGGCGAGGAAACCGTGCGCGTCACGAAGTTCACCCTCGTGACCAAGGCCCTGCGCCCACTACCCGAGAAGTGGCATGGGCTGGCGGATCAGGAGCAGATTTACCGTCAGCGCTACCTCGACCTCATTACTAGCGAGGAATCCCGCAGGCGTTTCCAGACGCGCAGCCGCATCGTGTCCTGCATCCGCCGCTACCTCGACGCACAGGGCTTCATGGAGGTCGAGACGCCCGTTCTTCAGGCAGAGGCCGGTGGCGCTGCGGCCCGCCCCTTCAAGACGCATTTCAATGCCCTCGACTGCGAGTTCAACCTTCGCATCGCCCTTGAACTCTCGCTCAAGAAGCTGCTTGTTGGCGGCTTTGAGAGGGTGTACGAGCTTGGCCGCACTTTCCGCAACGAGGGTCTGTCCCGCCGCCACAACCCGGAGTTCACGATGCTGGAGGTGTATCAGGCTTACAGCGACTATCTGGGCATGATGAAGTTAATCCGCGGCATTATCGGCACGATCTGCACCGAGGTGCTGGGTACGGACAAGATCACCCGCTACGACGGAACGGAGATAGACCTGTCCGGAGAGTGGCGCGTGGCGAAGTATCGCGACCTTGTGCGCGAGGCCACGGGGCGCGCC
Organism: Puniceicoccales bacterium Verruco_02; assembly: GCA_001604585.1. Classification (GTDB taxonomy): domain Bacteria; phylum Verrucomicrobiota; class Verrucomicrobiia; order Opitutales; family Oceanipulchritudinaceae; genus Verruco-01. The sequence goes on from LVBW01000030.1 coordinate 34,920, forward strand.
GACTGGTTCGAGCTGCCCAAGGCCGACAAGCTCGCCTGGTGCGATGCCAACGGAGTCGAGACCGACCCCAAGGGCGAGGATTTCGAGGTGACAAACTCCGTTTACGAGAAGCGAGTGGAGTGCAACCTCATCCAGCCGACATTCGTCACCCACCTGCCGCGCCAGTTGATCCCGCTGGCCAAGCTCGTGGCGGACGATCCCGAGACGGTCGAGGTGTTCGAGCTGTGCATAAACGGGCAGGAGATAGCCCCCGCATACAGCGAGCAGAACGACCCCATCGAGCAGCGTCGTGCGCTGGAGATTCAGGCAGGCGAGGAGATTCAGAAGATCGACGAGGACTTCCTCCTAGCTCTGGAGCACGGTATGCCCCCTGCGGGCGGCATGGGCGTGGGTATAGACCGCCTCGTAATCCTGTTGACGGGTGCCCCGAGCATCCGCGATGTCATCCTTTTCCCCTCGATGAGACCGGAAAAGGCCTAGCAAGCTGCAACAAAAAAGCGCCGACTCTCATTGTGAGGGTCGGCGCTTTTTTGTTGTGGATACATCCGCGTGCTGTGGGCGCGGATGCGAATTGGCGCTACGGCGTCTCCACTATGGTTATGATGTTCTCGCCGTTCACTGCCAGCCACTTGCCGTTGGGGCTCAGGGCCAGTTTGAACGCGGTGTCGATGCCCGGGATCTTGTCCACATATGTGGCGTTGGCGGGGTTATGCACATCGTAGATATGCACCCCGTCATCCAGGGCCAGAACCAGGTAGTTGTCCGCAGCCATGATGTCGTACGGCCACATGGGCAGCTCGAAGTAGCCAAGCTGGGTGATGAATGCCGGATCGCTAATGTCGAGACTGACAATGTATGAAGATGCGCCAATGCCGCCATAGGTGTACTTATTGATGACAAGATACAGGATGTTCCCGTTCGGGCTGAAACAGGACATGGCGTAGCCGCCCATTGTGTTGTCGAAGGCGCTTAGCAGGGTAACGTCACCGGGAGACCACTGCCTTGGCAGGCCAAGGCTGGGCGTAGATGTACCTATGGCGGAACTGTCGCGTATGGAGAAGCCCCAGCGGTCTCCTTGACCAGATGTTAGCGCGATACGAGAGCCGTCCGGACTGAGCGCCATCTTGAAGTAGCCCAGATCCCCGCCGAAGGTGCTGCGTGCCCAGCCCACGGCGCTGTCCGGGGTGTAGACAAAGAGGTATCCGCCCGAGTCGCTGCTTATCACCGCCCCATTGGCAGGGTGAACTTCCAAGTCGTGGGCGTAGCCTACGGAGTAGAAGGTGCCGGCCGTGCCCATGTTACCCTTGTTGTCCACTTTGTAGCAGATCACGTTGCAGGGGTCTGTCACGTCGGTGCCGAAGTAATACCCCCCGCTGTGCGCCACCGCGTGGGTGTGGCCCATGTTGTCACCAAACCATTTGTCGAGGCGTGGATTCTCGGGGTCGGAGATGTTCGCGATGGTCATGCCCGTGTAGCTGGCAGATAGCTGGCTTGACAGACCAATAAGGAGATTGTCGCTGTCGATCCACGCTATGGACATGGCACCGCGTCCATAGTCCTCCTGCATCTTGATTGTGTACATCGTGGGCGGCTCGGGTGTCTTGGGGGCGACAAGGTCCACGATGGCGAGATTGAAGCCCGCGGAGAGGGAGTTCTTTGTCCTTCCGCATTCGAATGTGTGGTAGGTCGGCTTGTAGTCACTCTGGCGAGTTGCGGTCAGAATGAGATGTCCGCTGCCCCCGGATATGGGATACATGTCCACGCTCATTACAAGCGGCACGGTGCTGTCCAAGCCTATCATGCCAGAGCCATTGTACACACAGGCCGGGGAGAGAGCCTCCTCGTCGTTGCGGTACTCGCGTATGTATTTGCCGTACAGGCGGCCCGGAGTGTAGGCGGCAAACTGTAGAGCGCCCGACATGCGCCCTGTGAAGTTGCTCATGAAGAAGCCCTCTTCGCTGCGGTAGTTGATGCTGGACATGCTTCGGAAAAAGTCGTGCTCGTCCAGACGCAGGGCAAATTCGTAGCGTCCGTTGCGCGAAATTATCGTGCGATCGTCAAAGAGGCGGAACATCGAAGACTGGTTTCGATACATGATCGGGTACATCTGCAACTCGCTTATGTCGCCAGCGATGTCGATATAGGCGCTCTTAGTCAGCAGCGCCCCATCTCGCGACAGGCGCAGGAAGCCATTGGAGTTGCCAAAACGCTCGTCGAGCCATCCGTCAATGTCGTCGAAGGTATCCATGTACTCATCGCCATACTTGTGGCAGTCGGTCCGCATGTTGCCCACGTAGTGGACTATCAGGCCGCCGCCGGGCATCGGTACAAGGCCCGCTATGGTTCTTGGAATGTCGTCGTACCAGGCCTGAATGGCGAGCTGCCCCTGACCGTTGATTGTGAACACGCGCAGGTCCTTGCTGTAGTCGCGCAGGGAGACGTAGATAAGGTCGCCCAGTCTGTCCACGGCTAGGCGGCTGGGGTAGAGGTCGCTCATGTCCGCGTAGCTGGTCAATACCGGGGCCTCTCCGCGCATGTCGTAGGCACGCAGGCCGTCTTCGGATAGAACGGCTATGTAGTCGCCCCCCTGCACTAGTCCGGCGTAGAGGAAATTGTCCTTGTGGAAGGGTGCGCACTGGGATAGGGGCCAGTCGAGCGGCGGGAGCTGCTTAAGGTGCGTGATGGCGGGGGTTTCCCCGTCCACATTCCAAGTGTCCAGCACGTTGTAGTGGAGCAGCAGGTTCAGGTTGCTCTCCGCTGCTTTGGCCTTGGGGCGGCGCGTGAGGACGATAGGTGCGGAAAAGTCCACTATCTGGTCCAGCACCGGGCCGCTGGAGCTGGCGACGACCACTGGATGCACCTCCGCTGCCAGCGGGTCGTCATTAGCAATGGCGCGAATGTCGTAGTCGTTGTTGTCCACCCATTCGGTAAATTCGCCAAGGGTCACATCCACGTGCAGGCTTACAAGTGCCGCCGGGTGTTCGAGCCGTTCAATGTTGTGCTTGCGCTCTGCCTCGGTCCAGTAAGTGCCAATTTCCACCTCGGTTTCCAACCAGCGGGAAGAGAACACGGGCACATCGGTCACGCTTATGCGCCAAGTGTCGTTGCTTATCTTGCTCCACTGCGCGTTGCCCGCCTTTACGATGTCTTCTAGAAGGAAGGTTCGGGAATAGACGCCCACCATGTCGTCGTCGCAGGTGTCTCCGTCGTCCTCGAATATGCCCACCTCCACGAACACCGCAGCCGCATTGTTGCCCGTGGCCTCGGTCCACTGGCAGTTGATGATGGCGGAGTTCTCCTGCATGGAGTTGGGGAAGAGCAGTCCGCCAACTTGGTCTTCGGTCATTATGTGGACGTTGAAGACTTTCTTGGCATAGGCTGTGAATGGCGTTTCGCCCACGGTCTTGAAGCCCTTGGAGCCGTTTTCCGCCACTATGGCGCCATCTTCCACGTATTGCAGTTCCACGACTCCCCAGCTTGTGGGCAACTGGTCGGAAACTACGCCCACGCGGGTGTTCATGTAAAGTTCAGCATACGGGTTCAAGATTGAGAAATCCTCCTGAAGGTCGAACACCTGTACCTTGTCGATTTCCACGCGCAGGTGGCGCAGGGGGACAGAGTCAACAACGCTAACAGTGCTGCGGCCCTGAGTTTTGCGCACTTCGTAGGGCTTGAAGGGGAAGTAGGCGTTGCTGTGTATCTCGTTGAAGCCAAGCTGGCCTACGCCGCGCATGTCCTGCACGGCCGCCAGCAGCTCGGCAAAGTTGTCCCACCTGTCGGATCCTTCGCCGGAGAGAATTGCACTAAGGTCATCGAACTGGAGCGTCTCCTCAAAGTTCTCGTCCATTATGCCGTTTTTCACCTTCGTGAAGAACTCCTCGATGAAATCCTTCATCTCCGGGTTCTCGCCAGCGAGGGTCAGGAACAGGTCCGAAAGGTTGTCAATGTCTGTAAGGTCGCCGTTAAGGCAGTTGATTATGCCCTTGGCCGCAGCCACGCTCTCCTGAATGGAGTCCACGGGGTTGAAACTGCCGGTCTGGAGCAGGTTGCTGGAACTGAAAAGAGAGTAGCCCGTACAGGCCAGCTTCGCCCATCCGAGGGCGTTGTCCAACATGTAGTCGCCGTTCTTGCTGGCGTAGCCGGAGTATGTGACGGGGTTGCGCGTGCCATCGCTCAGGCCGTAAAAGCCGTGCATGGTGCTCGAACGATTCAAGCGGTAGTTTGCGCTGCCGATGTTGTCGTCCTCGGCCGCCTTGATCGTGGAATTCATTTCGTCTATCATCCCGATGCCCCCGCATGCTGCCGCCGCAAAGTTGCCATGATATAGGGAAAGACCTATGTTAACCACGCCCTTGACAAAGGCACCGAATAGGTCGCTCTTGTCCAGCTCGTCCATTTCGACAGCGTTGTAGGACGCATTGATGGTCATGGACTCCTCTGCCATGCGGTCCTTGGGGAAGGCGAACTGGGGCAGATGCACGGGCACAATCGGATGCAGCGATTGGAAAACAGGCATGGCGATTTCGCCAGATCCGGTTTTCACCATGGTGTACCCGCTTATCGGAGAGTCGATGATGTTGTAGCGGTTCTTCATTGGGAACTTCATCGCGTTGATCTGCACGATGTTGCCCACCCAGTTGTTGTAGATTGTCTGCGCTCCCTCGATGTGCGTGTACCAGTTGCGCCCTAGTGTGTCCTTTATGTAGGCGGTGTACGAGAGCATCCAGTCCTGATCTGTAGGCGTGCTGTTGAATGCTCCGGGGCGGGGCACCTCGCCGTTGTTCTTTATCGCGGCCAGGCCTGTCTTGAAGGTGGCGTTGCTACTGATGCCGCTAATTTTAAACCCGTTTTCCATCCAGAGCTTCCATGCTGCGAATTCCTCGGTCTCGCCAAATATCGAGCTGAAGGACTGGGACTGTTCAAAGTACGGGGCAATGTTCGCTGTCAGGCTGAGCTTGATCTCGGCACGGTTGCCGTCGCTCTCGCCGTCGTACATGAACGACGCCGTGTCGAGGGTGCCGATTACGAACTTGCGCGTTTTGACGGAGCTGAAGGGTAGCTCTATGTCGAGCGTCACTTCGTTGTCCTCGCGCACTCCCTGCGCCTCGGTGGCGGGCAGGTAATAGGGGAAGTTGTCCACTGTCTCGGCAAGGCTGAAGCTGTTCACGGGCAGAATCAGCATCTGCCAGAGGCCGCTGCGTAGGGACACATCGCTCTCATGCCGCGTGTTGGGCGTGATGTTTAATTCAAAAGAGTCTCCGTCGGGGCCAATCAGTATGGCCTTGCGTGCCGGGGCACTTTCCGAGTCGTCCGAAAGGGTGATTTTGAGCGTGCGGCTAACTTCGCCCTCCGAGGGCACTGCGATGTGGAAGGAATACCAGCCTGCGCCGCCAGCAGGGCCGCCGCGCATCGTGGGAAGGGCGATGCCGTAGGCGCCAAGACCCTCCTCATTCACCCAATTGTCCAAGCTCTGCACCTGTTGCATGGCTATGAGGCGGAAGTCCGCACTGCCGGACTTGTTTATGCGGAACTGTTCGCAGACCTTCTTCGGCCCGATGGGCATTATGAGAGTCTTGAGCGTCTGCGCCGGGATGGCCTCCTCGCAGATGCTGTTGCCAGAGCCGTCCTGGATGCTCAGGCTGCCGCCAGCGGCGTGTCCGTAGGTGCGGAATATGGCAAGGCAGGGCTTGTTGACCACGAAGCTGCGGTAGTTTGTGCCCTCGATGTCGTTTGTAAACGGGGGCAGGGGGCCGACATCGACTGGCAGGCTGATGTTGCCCACTTTCTCGATGCGGGTGCCTATGATGGTCATTGGCACGGGCTGAATCTTCACCCTTGCCTCGTTGAGCAGCTTGGCCGCCTGCGGTATGTAGGAAATGTCCTCCGGGGTCTGGCTAAGGGTGTTTAGCTCGTTTTGGGCCGGGGTGGTCGAGATGTCGGAGCGCCCTTCGAGGCTGTTCTGATTGCTGCCGCGTACGACATCGTCGGATGCGGGGCTTAACCCTGCGACGTAGTTGCGCAATAGGCGGAACTGGCCCCTGTTCATGCGCTGGGAGCCGACTTCGACTAGGCGGTTGTTCAGCTCCATCATCGTATCGCGCGAGCGAAGGTCCAGTTCGTCACTCATCCCTTCGGCCTTCATGATGAGCGGGGCCCCAGCCTGGGTGCGCGGGACAAGGGGCGAGAGCAGGGCATACAGCTCGCTCATGCTGAAGCGGGTGCTGACCAGGCCCTGAAGCGTGGCTGGGTCAAGGTTGCCCGCGTCGTAGAGGGGCTGGAGGTTTGCGCGCAGCTCCACCTCGCGAATGAGGTTCACAAGGCCCCCGGAGTCGATCTCAACGCCAAGGGAGTTCAGGCGCTCCAGTTCGGCATTCAGCCTGTAAACGGAGCGGAAGCGGTTTAGAAGCTCGTCGGAGCTTTCTATGCCAGCCCCGGCCAGTGCCCTTGCCGTGCTGTAGGAAAAGCCCGACAGTTGGAGGCCGGAGTCTGTGAAATCATAGTCCACTGGGGCGTGCAGGTCGCCGTTCTGCTCTGTAACGAAGCGGAAGAACACCGTGTCGTCGTTGAGGGGGACGCTGCGCGTCACCATCCCGCCGACTCCATCGAAGGTGTCCACCGTGCTCCAGTTATGCAGGTCGCCGGACCTTTCCAGCCCGTAGTAGAGGCCCTGTTCGGTGGGGACTGCCACCTGGACACTTTGCCCGTCGGGAGCTAGAGCCACCTGCAAGCCATTTGCCGCAAGGGCAAGCGATGGCAGGAGAATGGCGCAGTTGACAAGGGCGGCACGGCGCAGCAGGCCATGACGGGCGGGAGATGATGTTGCCATGCAGAAAGTGTTATCTGTCTGTTGCGGCGAAGGCACCCGCCGCGAGTGTCAGGGGGCGGCCTGTCGGAAGGGATGGTCGCCGTGTGGAGATTACCTATTTCAAAAGAACCGCATAATGCATAATGTCAAACCATTCGTGCCCGTTGCTGGGCCAATGGGTGTGGCCTCGATAATATCGACACATGGGACTGGTCTCGCCCCCCCCCCGCGGAATTGGAAAGATGCGGCTTTGGCCGGAGCGTGTTGACATCCTCTGCTCGCATATGGCATCAATTCGCCTTCATGCAACGTCCCCGCGTCGTAATCACCGGAATAGGGCTTACTTCCCCCAACGGAGACAGCCTTTCTACTTATAGAAACAATCTGCTCTCGGGCGTGCCGGGTGTGGAATTTGTCGAACATCGCTACATTGGCCGCGTCCCGGCAGGCGTCTGCCATTACGACGCCCGCAAATATCAAAACCGCAAGGAAATCCGCAACGGCACCCGCGCCGGGTCGATCTCCATCTACTGCGCGCGCGAGGCAGTGGCGGACTCTGGTCTGGACTGGAACGCCGTGGCCAAGGATCGCGTGGGCGTGTACATGGGCATCACAGAGCACGGCAACGTAGAGACGGAAATCGAGGTGTTCAACATCTCCCAGTTCGACTACGACGTGAAATACTGGACCCATCACCATAACCCGCGCACCGTGGCCAACAACCCGGCGGGCGAGGTGACGATGAACATGGGCATCACCGGGCCGCATTACACCATCGGCGCAGCCTGCGCGGCGGGTAACGCTGGTCTCATACAGGGCGTGCAGATGCTTCAGCTTGGCGAGGTGGACCTTGCCCTTTCCGGCGGCGTGAGCGAGGCCATACAGAGTTTTGGCATCTTCGCAGGCTTCAAGAGTCAGGGCGCGCTGGCGATGGGTGATGAGGCGACGAAAATCAGCCGTCCCTTCGACAAGGCCCGCAGCGGCATCGTCGTCTCCGAAGGAGGCTGCGTGTACGTTCTGGAGCGCCTCGACGACGCCCTCGCGCGCGGAGCGAAGATTTACGCCGAAGTGGCTGGTTATCACACAAACAGCGACGCCACCGACGCCGTCCTGCCCAACCCCGTGCGTCAGGCCGAGTGTATGCGCAAGGCCCTCGCAATGGCAGGGATGACTCCGCAGGATGTGGACATACTCTCCACCCACGCCACGAGCACCCCGGCGGGCGACGTGCAGGAATGCGCAGCGATTCGCGAGGTGTTTGCCGACTGCCCCCTGCTCAACGTCAACAACACCAAGAGCTTCATCGGGCACGCAATGGGCGCTGCCGGTGCGCTGGAGCTGGCAGGCAACATCCCGTCGCTATCCGATGGCATGGTGCACCCCACGATCAACGTGGACGAGCTGGACCCCGACTGCGCTCTGGAAGGCCTTGTAATTGGCAGCGCAAAGAAGCTTTCAAGAGCCGAAGTCATCCTGAACAACTCATTCGGGATGCTAGGCATAAACTCCTGTGTGGTAATCAAAAAGTTTGCACAGGCTTGATACACAGATAGAAAACACCGGATATGACCAAGGAAGAGTGCAAGCAGATCGTTCTCGACATCATCAGCGAGATTGCCCCAGACGAAGATCTAGGTAGCGTGAAGCCGGACGTGCGCCTGCGCGACCAGCTCGACCTCGACTCCATGGACTTTCTCGACATCGTTATGGAGCTGCGCAAGAAGTTCGGCATCAACGTCCCCGAAGCCGACTACATGAAGCTGGCCTCGCTCGACAGCTGCGCCGAGTATCTCACGCCCAAGTTCAACGAGGCTGGTATTTCCAACTAGCTAGCCGTGGAGCGCCGCTGCGATGTGCTGGTTGTTGGCTGCGGCATGTCCGGCCTTGGCGCGGCCATCCGCATGGCCATGTACGGGCTTCGCGTGCTGATTGTGGAAAAACACAATGCGCCCGGCGGCCTGAACGGTTTTTACTACAAGGCGGGGCGCAAGCTGGACGTGGGCCTGCACGCGATGACCAACTTTGCCGCCGCAGGCGTCAAGGGGCCTCTCAACAAGCTGTACCGCCAGCTCCGCATACGGCCCGAGGAATTCGCCCTTTGCCCCCAGCTTGGCAGCCGCATCAGTTTCCCCGGTGCGGAGCTGCGCTTTGGCAACGGCATCGCCCTTCTGGAGAGCGAGGTTGAGCGCCTCTTTCCCGCCCGCATCGATTCCTTTCGCGCCCTTGTGCGCATGGTGGAGGCGCACGACGCCCTCGACACCTCCCGCCCGCAGGCAGGCCCGGCAAGGGCGCGCATTCACGAGCTGCTGGGCGATCCTCTGCTTGCCGAGATGATACTTTGCCCGCTCTTTTTCTACGGCAGCGCGGCGGAGGATGACATAGACTTCGACCAGTTCTGCATACTCTTCCGTGCCCTGTATCTGGAGGGTTTTGCACGGCCATTCGAGGGCGTGCGGCGCATTGTGCGAGTGCTGCTGGACAAGTACCGCGCCCTTGGCGGAGAGCGCCTCATGAAGTGCGGCGTAAAGCGCCTGTTGGCCGACTCGGGCAGGGTTCAGGGCGCGGAGCTGGAGGACGGCTCCACGGTAATTGCGGACAAGGTGATTTCCTCTGCCGGGGCTGACGAGACCTTTGCCCTGCTTGGCGGCGAGGTGGATTGTTCGGCAGCCTCTTGTGCCGGGCTGCCGCGCCTTAGCTTTGTCGAGCACATGGCCTGCTTTGCCGCGCAGCCTCAGGAGCTTGGCTGGAAAGACACCATAGTCTTTTTCAACGACTCGGAGCGTCTTCAGTATCGCCGCCCCGAAGGGCCGGTTGATACGCGAAGCGGCGTCATCTGCATTCCGAATAACTACGACTTTGGCCAGGAGCGGATGGACGAGGGGATGCTGCGCGTGACAGCTCTGGCCAGCCATGCCGCGTGGACCGGGGCCGACCCGGAGCCTTACGAGGCGATGAAGGCCGACTGTGCCGACAGGATGCTGCATCGCGCCTTCGGCCTTCTGCCCGGCGGGGAAGGGGCGCTCGCGGGTGCGGAATTGACATTCCGCGACACCTTCACGCCGCGCACGATAGAGAAATTCACCTGGCACATCGGCGGTGGCGTTTACGGAAGCCCGCGCAAGCTGCGCGACGGGCGCACGCCCATCGAAAACCTCTATGTTTGCGGCACAGATCAGGGCTTTCTCGGCATCGTTGGCGCGCTGCTCGGGGGCATATCGATGGCCAACAGCCATGTGCTCTCCAGAGTGTAGAGATGGATCAGGAGTGGCTAGAGCATTTTCCAGTTAAATGGCGCGGTCAGGCGAGCTGCTGCGAAACGCAGCCGAAACTTTTCCAGCAACTCGTTCAAGAAACAAGGTTCGCGCCGCGAACCTTGCGTGACTGCGCAAGATAACTGGAAAATGTTCTAAAGGCGGCGTTTGTCAGCCGGGAACTCTCCGCTCTCTATTTGCAGACGCACCCAAGGCCGTTTCTTCCCGTCTTGCCCATGTACATGCGCTGGAAAAGGCGCGTTACGCAGTCCGGCAGCAGGTGCTGGACGAAAGGGGCCAGCCTTGCCTGAAAGAAGCTGCCAGCGCAAATGGTCCCACTGCGCCCGGCGGCGATGGCGCGCAGTAGCTGACGGGCCACCGTGTCGGCATCGGGTGCACTGGCCATGTGCCTTTGCATTGCACACCATGCCTCGTCTCCATGCCCAAGGTTGCGCGTGGCGTCCATGAAGCCGGAGCGAAAATCGCCCGGTTGAAAGTCTATGACCCGGATGCCGTATTCGTGGTTCTCGTCTGCAAGGCTGCGGCTGAAAGCGGTAAGTCCGGCCTTGGTGGCGTTGTAAAGACTCATGCCCGGCAGGGGAAAGCGCACCGCGAGCGAAGATACGTTGACAATGCAGCCCTCGCCACGGGCCTTCATTCCCGGCAGCACGGCCTGCGCAAGCAGGGCGGGGGCTGTCAGCATCAGCTCCACTTGGTCGTGGATGTCCTCGGGGTCGGTGTCCTCAAGATTGCCGAACACCCCGTAACCGGCATTGTTTATGAGGATGTCAATCTGGCCCAGCTCGAGGTACATTTCTTGAACAAAGGCGCGTATAGGCTCGGCGTGGGCAAGATCCACCGACACGGGTATTACGCCCTGCACGCCGATGCGGGCCGCATCGCGCGAGGTGCCCCAGACTGTGCATCCAGCCCGGAGAAGTTCGCGGCAGAGCGCGGCACCAAGGCCGGAGCTGGCCCCTGTGACCAATGCGTTGCGGTAGGGGAAGTTTTCTTTCATGGCAAAATCTGCTATTACTGAAAACTCCGCAGTGCTTCCGGTGTTTCCAGTGTAGCCATGATAACGGCAGAAGTTGCCAGTGCGATAGAGGAGCTTTCAGCGGAGCGGGACGAAGGTTCGGCATCCGAGGGGCTTTTTGCCAGCGTAGCCGGGCAGGACTCCAGCCCGATAGTGGCCATAACGCACGAGTTTTTCCCCACAAGCGGGGGCATCGCAACCTATGTGTTGGAGACCCTTCGCGCCGCCAGCGCCGCCGGGCGCGAGGTGGAGGTATGGGCGCCGGACTCTGCCCGCCTTCGCGAAAAGTCCTTCCCCTTTGCCGTTCGCCCCTTGAGTGTGCGTGGCAAGCAGGGTTGGCCGGACCGGCTGAGTCTGGCCTTCAGCCTCATTTTCAGCCGCAAGGACTGGCGCGAGAGCATCCTCTGGCTGCCGGAGCCGGGGCCTCTGCGCACGATGATGTATCTTAGCCTCTTTGTGCGCCTGCCTGCAAAGGGGATGGTGATAACGCTTCATGGCTCGGAGATAGATCTTTTCTGCCGCCCTTGGTATCGCAGGATGCTCTTTGGCCGCCTTCTTTCCAAGGCCGATCGCGTGAGCGTCGTCTCGCGCTACTGCCGCGAAAGCCTTTTAGACCGTTTCCCCGGCATCGAGGAAAAGGTGGTCATTGCCAACGGCGCACTGCGCTCCGACGTGCGCGGTGTGTCCGGCCCGGTCAGTGGCAGCTTCAAGAACGGCCGTATTGTCGTGCTCACTGTTGGTCGCCTGCATCCGCGCAAGGGGCAGTTGGCCGTGGTGGAGGCCCTTGCAAAGTTGGACCCGGACCTTCGCTCGCGCTTTGTTTACCGCTGCGTGGGGCCTCTGAGACGCCCGGCGTATCTTGAGGAGATAAAGGCGAAGGCGCGTGAAGCTGGCGTGAGCTTCGAGTATCTTGGCGAACTTGGCGAAGAGGAGCTGAACTGGCAGTACATGCACAGCGACATCTTTGCCATGACAAGCGAACAGGTGAAGCACAGCGTGGAGGGCTTTGGCCTGACCTATCTTGAGGCTTCGGCCTACGGCCTGCCGATAGTGGCCCATCGCACGGGCGGAGTGGCCGATGCTGTGCGCGACGGTTATAACGGGCTGAAAGTCAACCCCGACGACCGCGCCGGGCTTGCCGAAGCCTTCCGCGGCCTCGCCACGGATCAGCAGCTTCGCCGTCGTCTGGGGGAGAATGGCCGCCTATTTGCGCGTTCCTTCAGTTGGGGTGCCGCCGTGCAGACTCTGTTTGCGGGCATCGCCGAGAACAAGGAGGCAAAGGCCCCGGTCAAGGGCTTCTGGCGAAAGCTGGCCGCAGCCGCAGCGGCGCTACTGTAAGTTATCCTAGCGGAGGCGGCTATGGCGCATGTTTCCTGCGTCAGTGCCGATCGGACGTCCATGCCGTTTGTTTGTAATTCTGTCCGCTGAGAGTTCGAATTTTGCCCTTTTCTGCGCTCTGGTTTGCGTTATCTGGATGCCTCATGTATGTGTTGACCACCATGAAGATAACACATGCTCTACCCATGCTTCTTGCCTTGGCAGGCAGCACACTGATCGCCGACACGATGGTAGTCACCATGAAGGACGGCAAGGAGGTCCGCTACGATACCGACAAGGTGGCGAGCGTAAGGTTTGAAAAAGACAGCCTCCGTCCAGAACCCCCTCGCGATGACAGGCCGCGTCCCGGCAAGGACAGGCACTTCAGCGGGGATCTATCCATGACTCGCGACGCATGGGATGTAATTTCAGGCGACTGGGACTGGAATGGCGGCACGGCCCTTTGCCGCAGCACGAGTAATTCAGACACGATAACATACCGCGCGCTGTACCGCGGCCTAGAGATGCGCAACGGGGTCATCGTTGCAAAGGTGGACATTGGAGACGGTGGCTACAACGACGTTGGGGTGCTCTTCCGCATGAGGGACAGTGGCAACGGGTATGGCGTACGCCTGCAAAAGGATGGCTTCATTTCGCTGCGCAAGATCAAGGGTGGCAATGGCGAGCATATCAAGGCGGTTCACGTCAACGTGAATCCTGCCGTGGAGCACAGCATCCGCATCGAACTCAACGACGACCGAATCTTGGTTTATCTGGACGGCAAACTGCTCATCGAGCGATCGGATATGACCTATTTGGATGGGGGCAAAATCGGCGTCATGCAGGATCGTGGCAGCAATGGTCGAGTCCTCGGCATCAGGGCGGAGGCAGAGAAATAGAGTTCGAGACTTGGCGCGCAGCTATGGCTGCGTGCCGGTCCACAGTACGGCGTGTGGGGGAGGGGTTTTCCTTTGCCACGCGCCGTTCTCTTTGTTAGCTCGAAGGCAGGATGCCCAGTCAGGACCAAAGCGCCGCGTTTATAGAATACCTAGCAAGCACGCAAAGGCTTCTTGCAGAGCCAATGCGCCGTGTTGCTGACTGTGTCGAGGAGGCGTTTTTTGCCGATGCCCCGGCCTGCGAGGATGTCTCTGCAGCCTTCATGTCCCTGCACGGCATGGGAAAGAGCCTGCGCGCCGCCCTTGTGCGCATTGGCAACGGCCTTTACGGGGGGGGCGAGGGGCCGGAAATGTGGACTCTGGCTGCCTGTCACGAGCTAGCGCAGACGGCCCTGCTCGTAAGCGACGATGTGATGGACAACAGCGATCTGCGCCGGGGCAGGCCCGCCATGCATGTGCAGCTTGCCAAGACAAGGGCAGGGCAGATGCCTCAGCACCTTACATGGCTGATGGGTATATACGGGCTGCTTCTGCCATATGAGGCAATGGCTGGGCAGAATGCCTATGGCGGGCGTCTGGGGCCAGTCGTAGGCGAGTTCGCGGCCTCGATGCTCAAGACTGTGCTCGGGCAGATGCGCGACCTTGTTCAGGGCGGCATCGCCAGCCTTTGTCCCGCCGCCGTGTTGGACAATTACCGACTTAAGACAAGTCACTACACTATAATCGGCCCCCTGCGTTCCGGTGCGCTCCTGGCTGCAAGCCCGGAACAGACGCAGTGGATACTGCCCTTTGGCGAGAGCTTCGGCATAGCCTTTCAGATTATCGACGACCTATTGCCCTTTATTTCCACAACGGGCGAGGCAGGCAAGTCTGCCATGTCCGACGCGCAGGAGGGCAAGCCCACATGGGTCATCTGCCGGGCGTTGGAGCTGGCAGGGCCGGATGAAAGGGCGCGCATATTGGCCCTGTACGGCAATAGAGACATGGACCAGGCGCAGTTTGACGAGTTATGTTCCCTGGTTAAGGGCTGCGGAGCGCATACCGAGGCGGCTGCCTTGGCCGAGGACTTGCTCGGGCAGAGCTTGGACATATTACACGCGCAGGATGGTCTGAACGGCGAATGCGTCCGCTTGCTTGAGGGCATGGCTGCCTTCATCGCCTTGAGAAGGCGCTGAGCCGGGGTTGCGCTCTCTTAGCGCCTTTTCCCCACAGTGCTCCTCATGCGAAAAAGGGCCTGCCATCGCATTTGCGTTCGGCAGGCCCCATTTCAGGCGGCAGGCAATATTTCTTTACTCCGCTATACGGCTTTGGCGTCGGCCTGCTGCTCCTGCTGCTGCGCGACGCTATCCTGCGGGATGGCGAAGGTCTTGCGCTGGGTGAACTCGGCCTGTTTACCTGCGTTCCACTGGGCCACTGGGCGCAGGTAGCCCACCACGCGGCTGTACACCTCGCTCTCGGCTCCGCAGTGCGGGCACATGTGGTGCTCGCCGTTGATGTAGCCGTGCTCTGGGCACACGGAGAAGGTGGGCGTAAGCGAGAAGTAGGGCAGCTTGTAGGAGTTGGCCACTTTCTTGACGAGATTCTTCACGGTGTTTGTGTCCGCAACACGCTCGCCAAGGAAGAGGTGTACAACTGTCCCGCCGGTGTACTTGGTCTGAAGCTCGTCTTGGAGTTCGAGGCTTTCGAAGATGTCGTCTGTGTAGTTGACGGGCAGGTGCGTGGAGTTTGTGTAGTAGGGCTGGGCGTGTCTCTGGGAGACGTCTTCCTCGTTGGCCACCATAATCTTGGGGAAGCGGGCCTTGTCCTTTTGCGCAAAGCGGTAGGTCGTGCTTTCGCCAGGCGTGGCTTCGAGGTTGTAGTTGTTGCCCGTCTCCTTTTGATACTGGATGAGGCGACCGCGCATGAAGTCGAGCACGTCGCAGGAGAACTTGTGCCCCTTGGGGCTTGCGATGTCGCAGCCGAGCAGGTTGACGCAGGCTTCGTTCATGCCAAGAAGGCCGATCGTGCTGAAGTGGTTCTTCCAGTACTGCCCGGTGCGCTCCTTTATGCCGCGTAGGTAAAAGGTCGTGTAGGGGTAGAGGTTGGCAGAGGTCAGGCGCTCCAAGAGCTTGCGCTTGGTTTCGAGGCTGTCGCGGGCCAGGTCCATCAGGCGGGCAAGGTTGGCGTAGAATTCGGCCTCCGTCTTGGCCACGTGGCCCAGGCGAGGCATGTTGATCGTGACTACGCCGACGGACCCTGTCAGCGGGTGCGCGCCGAAGAGGCCGCCGCCGCGCATTTCGAGCTGGGTGTTGTCGATTCTCAGGCGGCAGCACATCGAGCGGGCGTCCTCGGGGTCCATGTCGCTGTTGATGAAGTTCGAGAAGTAGGGCACGCCGTACTTGCCCGTCATCTGCCAGAGGCCCTTCAGGTTCGGGTTATCCCAGTCGAAGTCCTTGGTCAGGTTGATCGTGGGGATGGGGAAGGTCATGATTCGGCCGCGCGCGTCACCCTCGGCCATCAGCTCGAACAGGGCGCTGTTGAAGATGTCCATCTCCTTTTGGAACTCGCCGTAGGTCTCGGGCATCATCTGCCCGCCGATGATTACCGGGTGGTCCTTGTAGTGCTTGGGGCAGACTAGGTCCAGCGTCACGTTGGTGAACGGGGTCTGGAAGCCTACGCGCGTTGGCACGTTAACGTTGAAGAGGAACTCCTGTATGCACTGGCGAACAGCGCGCACGTCCAGCTTGTCGTAGCGGATGAATGGGGCCAGCAGGGTGTCGAAGTTGGAGAACGCCTGTGCGCCTGCGGCTTCGCCCTGAAGGGTGTAGAAGAAGTTGATAACCTGCCCAAGGGCGGTGCGGAAGTGCTTTGGCGCGCGCGTTTCCACCTTGCCGCAGACCCCGCGGAAGCCTTCGCGCAGGAGGTCCATTAGGTCCCAGCCCACGCAGTATACGCTGATCTGGTTTAGGTCGTGGATGTGGAAGTCGCCGCTTTCGTGCGCCTTTTTGACGGCGGAGTTGTAGATTTTGTTCAGCCAGTAGGTCTTGCTGACGGCGCTGGAGAGGTAGTTGTTCAGCCCCTGGAGCGAGAAGGACATGTTGCTGTTCTCGCGCACCTGCCAGTCGAGCTTTTCGAGGTACTGATCCACCTGGTCGATGTGGCTCTGGTCGGCGATCTCGCGCATCTTGGCGTGCTGGTCGCGGTAGATTATGAAGGCCTTGGCCGTCTTGCGGAACGGGCTGTTGAGGAGAACTTCCTCGACGATGTCTTGTATGGCCTCGACGTCTGGCACCTCCACGGTCAGCATCATGTAGGCGTGTTCTATTACGCGTATGGTTAGGCGCTGGGCCATCTCTTCGCCGAATTCGCCCGTCTCTTTTCCGGCGGCAAGTATCGACTTTGTAATGGCCTTGGAGTCAAATTGGACAACGCGGCCGTCACGCTTGCGGATGTGCGTGAAAAGGCCGGTCTTGGATGCGAGGTAAGCTCTGAGATGGTCGTGATGGGTGCCTTCTAACATGGTGGTTGCTTTCCTATATCTTGGGGTAGGGGCTTGGGGGTGACACCATATATTGTGGATGTGCGTCGTTCTTTTAAGTACAAAATCCCGTCGCGCTCATCCTAGTAGTGGTGCTAATGATTGCTATTAGATATCGTGTTTTTCGGAGATTGGCATGGGTTTGCAAGTTGTTATTGTGGTGTGGCGGAGGCGATGGCGTATGGCCTGATTACATGCCAGTCAGGCCCGTTCATGTGGGCTGATGCATCAAGCGGTCTAACGTCTGTGGCGATAGGGTGACGCCCGTCCCTTGCGATGTGTCGATGGGAATGCTTGTGCTTGTTCCTAATGGAAATTTGGAAAAGTATCACAATTCCGGGCTTATCAAGGGCGTTTTGCTCTGCTAGAGCTTTCCTTCATGGAGTACAAAGAGACTTTCGTGACAATCAATACCAACGCTGGCAGCATTCGCATCAGGCTTATGCCCGATGTTGCGCCCCTAGCCTGCGAGAACTTCCTCGGGTTGGCCGCGCGCGGCTACTACAACGGTGTGATATTCCACCGCGTCATCAAGGACTTCATGATACAGGGCGGCGACCCCAGCGGCACTGGGCGCGGCGGGGAGTCCATCTGGGGGCGTCCTTTCCGCGACGAGTTCGTATCTGCTGTCAACTTTGACAGGCCTGGCGTTCTGGCAATGGCCAACGCCGGTCCATGCACCAATGGCAGCCAGTTTTTCATCACCACAGTGCCCACTCCCTGGCTTCACGGGCGCCACACGATATTCGGTGCTGTTGTGGAGGGCTTCGATGTGGTGCAAAAGATTGAGGACTGCGAATGTGGCTACGGCAGCAAGCCCAAGGTGGACCAGTTGATTGAGTCGATTAGCATAGGCTGAGGCCTTGCAAATGTGTGCGAGAGCTTGCTCGGCAAGGAGCCTGTCCGGAACCGTGCATTGTCTGGCAAAGTTGTTGCGGGCTGGCGCTTCTTTGCCGTTCGTCTTGGCCGGATGGGAAATCTGTCTGGTCTTCCGCAATGTTGCCGTTACAATGTGTGGCCAAGGCGGGGCGTTTGCTTGCGTTGTAGCCCTCGTGATGGGACTTGGCTCATTCACCATCTTTAGCGTGTGGCAGTAGCTCAGTTGGATAGAGCAGCGGTCTTCTAAACCGCAGGTCCTGGGTTCGAGCCCCAGCTGCCACGCCAGCTTTTTCAAGCGTTGGAAGCAACGTGGAGATGCCTTTTGTTAAAAGCCTCTCGTGCAAATGTAAGGGTTTAGCCTCAAGCAAGACTCTTCAGTAGGTCCATTACGCATGTCTCGATCTGTGGCAGACAGCGTTCCGGGCTTTCCCTGTCTATATCCGGGCAGGACCAGTATTCTATCCTCTCTTTCCAATCTGGGAACTGTGCCTCGAACATGGCCCTGTGATCGCTCCTGTCCAAAGCAATTATGCGCTTTGCACGGCGTAGTTCTTCTTCGCAAAGAGCAACGCGCGTCGGCCCGGTATGAGCTAGGCTGATTCCCCGCTCATCAAGAGCTGTCACTGTAAGATCCGAAATGTCACCGCTTGCCAAGTGAATGGCCAGCCCGCGGGAAAATGCGCTCCATGAAAGCCCCATCTTTCCGGCCTTGTCGTTGAACAATGCCTCGGCAAAGCGGCTTCGATAGAAATTGCCCGTGCAGATAAAGAGCAGCTCATGCTTGCCATTCATTCCAAATGAGTCTGCGCGCGAGGACGGGCAAAATCAAGGACAAGGGGGCGGACAATCTGGCAACAAAAAAGCGCAAGGGAGTCTTGTGACCGCATCCTTGCGCTTATTGCCTTCTGTGTCTGTCGCCTCGAAGGCTTCCCAATTACTGAGCGTAGCTCTCACTAAATGAGAGGGAAAATGGTGGTGGGAACTGGATTCGAACCAGTGAACGGTGATACCGAACGGATTTACAGTCCGCGCCCTTTAGCCACTTGGATATCCCACCGGAAATGAACGAAAGTTGATGAACATACGGGACTGAGGCCCCTTGCCAAGCTTTTTCCTTCAAAAACAACTACTGTCCCAACGCTCCGCTTGAGCTTTATATTCCACCGCGCTATTGCTTGTGACATGGGCGGCTTCACATATCGGGCAACGGTCAGCTTTGCGGATACCGACGCCGCGGGCATAGTCCACTTTTCCAACATCCTTCGCTATGTGGAAAGGGCCGAGGCCGCATGGCTGCATTCGCTGGGCCTTGCACAGTTCGAGGCGCTTCCCGGTGGTGGCTTTCGCGGCTTTCCGAAGGTAAATCTGCATAGCGACTTTCGATGTGCCATCGGGCCGGGCGAGGATTTCTGCGTCCAGATTGTGCCCTTGGAGCCGGGGCGCAGTTCGCTTGGCTATTCGTTTCGTGTTTTGCGCGGCGGGGAGGAGGGGGCGCTGGCTGCCGAGGGAAGCTTTCGCCTAGCCTACGCGGAAAAACTGCCCGGTCAGCACATGCGCTCCATACCTCTGCCAGCGTCCCTGCTGGCCTCGCTTCGCAAGGAGTATGGCAAGTAGGATGGATGCCGAACGGCGCTTCGCATCGCGCGTGCCCTTCAAACAGGCTGCTTGTATTCTACCCATCAAGCTGGGCAAAACCCTTTCTTGTCAAATAGACCGCTCCGCGCTTAACTGACGCTTTCGTTACAGCCTTTGCAGCCCCATTCATCAAAGGTGTCTTCGCACAAAACAGCTTCTCCTCGCAACAGCGCCTCTCCTTCCTTCTGGACGGAGAAATCATGCTCCTTTTCGTGCAGATTGGACGAACAGGGCCGGGTCTTGGACAGCGGCCCGGACTGTGCCACCCGCCTTGGCCTAGCAGAGGGTGCAGGATTCCTATCGGGGGTAGCTGTGTCGCAAGAGCGAGCAATTCTTGAAGAACTCTTTGCCCATTCTGTGGAAAGACCACCTGGCGACGTTGTAGAGCTTCACATCACTTGTCCAAGCCAGGCGCAGCCACTGGCCAGCCGCTGGTTCTTTGTCCCCTTTGCCACGGACGAAGGCGGACGCGGTTACATGGCATTTGGATGGGCAGAGGAAGACTGGCCCATGATGCAAAGGCAGATACTTCAGCTAAGCGGCCTAATAAGTGTAAGCGCAGAGGCTGTGGCCATCGTGGGGCCGGGCGGGCACATCCGCTATGTGAACCCGGCCTTTCGCGAGGCCACGGGCTACATGGCGCACGAAGTCATCGGCAGTCACGCAAGCCTTCTTGTCAGCGTGCCAGAGGACATATCCATCGTCCAGAATGCTCTTGCGGACTTTCGCAAAGGCGTGACCTGGAAGGGCACGCTGCGCCTGCGCCGCAAAGACGGCACGGGCGTGCTCGTTGGGTTACGCATCCGGCCAATGGACGGCTGGAAGGGCGGCGAACGCTGCTACATGGCCGTGGGTGTGGACCTTTCGATGCAGAAGAGCCTCGAAAAACAGGTTCAGGAACTTCAGCGCCTCGAATCTCTGGGCACTCTTGCAAACGGCCTCGCGCACCGCTTCAACAACATCCTCGCCGCCATTTCCGGGCAGACTGAGCTTCTCATAATGAGCAGCAAAGACCCAGACGTTAAGCAAAGGGCGGGAAAGATCCTAGAATCAGCATTGCGGGGCAAGGAACTGGTCGAGCAGATTGGCCTGTTTGGCCGCCGTAGCGAACAGCGGCCCCGCCTTGCGGACATAGTGCCCGTTGTGCGCAACGCCGTGCGCTTCATCCGCGCCGCCCAGCCCCGCTGCGTGCAGATAGAAGAAGAACTGCCCGAGGAAGGCCGCCCGCTGATGGCCAACACGGGCGAGATTCATCAGGTGACGCTCAACCTTCTTACCAACGCTCTTGAGGCCATCGGCGACAAGCAGGGACTTATCCGTGTTGCCGTACGCGAAATCAGCCATCCACTGGGCGGCGAAGAGCAGCCCTGCATGGAAATCGAGGTCTGCGACAACGGCTCTGGCATCGACCCGATGGTGCGCCCGAGGATATTCGAGCCATTCTTTACGACCCGCGGCCTTGCAAATTCATCCGGTATGGGCCTTGCGATAGCCTATGGAATTGTACAACGGCACGGCGGAACCATACTTTGCGAGAGCGAGCCGGGGCAGGGTGCCAGCTTTCGCGTCATATTGCCGGTCTTCATGGCACAGGCGGCTGACCCATCCTCTCGGGACAGGCTGACCGTCGGTTCTGTTGTCAGAGGCTGCATATTGCTCGTGGACAAACCCGGGTTTGCACTGGATTCGGGCAAGCGCGTACTCGAATCTCTTTCATACGAGGTATGGACTGCCGATTCATTTGCAAGGGCGCAGGCCCTAATCGCTGACCGCAGCGCAAAGTTCGACCTGCTTGTTACCGCGTTGCACCTATCCGATGGCGATGGGGTGGATCTTTCGCTCTCATCGCGCCGGGCAAGGCCGAAGCTGCCCGTCCTGCTCTGCGCCAACATGCGCGAGACTTTCGACGAAGAGCGCGCCCTCGATGCCGGGGCCAGTGCCATACTGCGCCGCCCCGCCTCAAGAGAGCAACTGGCAGAGGTCGTGGGCAAGCTGATGGAATGTGGCAAATGAGCGTCGGTAATTGCCCAAAGTCGCCTCGTTGGCCACGGGAAGCCATCGAAAGGCGTCTTGCCCTGCAAAAGCGCAAGGCAAGGCACGACAAGCATATCGAGCATGGCTCTGCCGCCCGGCTACTCCTACCGATGTTCTGGATACGCACGCTTTTGCGCCTTTCCCGCATGGAGGGTGCCGGTCGCAGGAACTTCATGCGCCCCATTGTCCGGCAGAACGCGCTGCGCCTTGCGGAACTTCCTCACGCTTTCGATGGTTTTCGCATCCTGCACCTTAGCGACCTGCACTTTGATCTGGACCCCGAGTTGTCCGAAGTTGTGCTGCCGCTTTGCCGGGGCCTAGCGTATGACATTTGCGTAGTCAGCGGAGACTTTCGCGACAGTCTCCTAGCCGCCGGAGACAGGGGTATTGCCCTTTGCGCGCAGTTCTGCGCCTCGCTGGGAAGACCCGTTTACGCCTGCCTTGGCAACCACGACCTAGCGGCCGATGTCGAGCGGCTGGAAGAGGCTGGCGTTCGGGTGCTCGTCAACGAGAGCGAGGCCGTGGAGCTTGGCGGCGAGCGTCTTTACATGGTCGGAGTGGACGATTGCGGTTACTTCAGGACCGATGATTTTGCGGCCGCTTTTGCCGCTGTTCCCGATGGGGCTTGCAGCGTGCTGCTTTGTCATGACCCCTCGGGCTGGAGCAAAGCCCTTGAGCGCGGCGCATCGCTGATGCTGTCCGGGCACACGCAC
Organism: Puniceicoccales bacterium Verruco_02; assembly: GCA_001604585.1. Taxonomy (GTDB): domain Bacteria; phylum Verrucomicrobiota; class Verrucomicrobiia; order Opitutales; family Oceanipulchritudinaceae; genus Verruco-01. Next base: position 57,003 of record LVBW01000030.1, read on the forward strand.
GGGGGGCAGATCTGCCTGCCCGGTGGCATGGCACCCCTGACGCACAGCCCATGCCCGCGCGCACTGGTCGCCGGGCCTTGGAAAATGGGCGCAATGCAGGGCTACACCTCGCGCGGGGTGGGATGCAGCAAGGTGCCCGCCCGCTTCAACTGCCCGGCAGAGATAGTCCTGCACACGCTGCATTGCGCCGCATTATGAGGATATTTGTGAACGCAGCGGCCCAGATTGCTGTCAGAGTGTAGTCTCCCCTTATGACAAAGCCCCAAGATTCAGCCTTTACCGCGTTCAAACCCCTACGCCCGGTCTTGTTGCTGCTTGCGCTTGGCTTCGCGCTCCTACCTGCCCTGTGGGCTGAGGACGCCGCTCCAAAGGATAAAGAAGGCGAGGAGGAACCCAAGGCCCCGGCATACGAGCGCCTGCCGGAGCTGCCCTTCAGGCCGGGGGAGAAGATATTCTACAAGTTGCGCTGGAGTGTGTTCGAGGTTGGCGACGCAAGCATGGAATTCAGCGGTCCGGTGGATTGGAACGGGCAGAAGTGCTGGCTTGTCGAACTAAGGGCACAGACCAACGGCTTTGCGGACAAGATATTCAAGGTGCGCGATTACAACGCCGTCTGGGTGGACGAGAGTTTTTCCCGCCCGGTGCACTACATCAAGAACCAGAAGGAGGGCAGCACGGATCGCGAGGTTGTCGTCACCTTCGACTGGGAAAACAACAAGGCCCAGTACTCCGACCGGGGCAACAAGCAGGAGCCGATAGATATTCAGCCCGATAGCTGGGATCCGCTGGGCATTACCTACGCCGTGCGCACTCTGAAACTTGACGGGGTCATACATCTTTCCATCCCGTCCACGGACGGCAAGAAGAGCACAACCACCGACATTGGTCTCTCAAATGAGGCAGGCGTAAAGATCCCCGCAGGGCGCTTCGACACTGTGCTCTTGACTCCCGACATCAAGGATCTTGGCGGAGTCTTCAAGAAGTCCAAGAGGGCGGGGATAAAGATCTGGTTCAGCGACGATGAGCGGCATGTGCCCGTCAAAATGGCCAGCGAGGTGGCCGTGGGCAGCTTCGTGGCCGAGATGGTCAGGATGGAAGGACCGGACAGCGAGGCCTACAATCCGCCGCCAAAGGACGGGAAGAAGCGATAGGCGACGCCCTCCGAATAGCCATTTCTAGTCGAACACCACGGTCTTGTTGGCGAAGGTCAGGATGCGGTGCTCCAAGTGCCAGCGCACGGCCTGCGCGAAGACGCTCTTTTCCAAGTCGCGACCCTTGCGCATGAGGTCTTTCACACCGTGTCGGTGGTTCACCGGGGCCACGTCCTGCTGGATTATCGGGCCTTCGTCCAAGTGGGCCGTTGCGTAGTGCGCAGTGGCGCCGATTAGCTTTACGCCCCGCTTGTAGGCCTGCTCGTAGGGGCGGGCACCGGCGAATGCGGGCAGGAAGGAGTGGTGGATGTTGATGACAGGGCAGCCGCAGTTCTCGATAAACTCGTCGGAGAGCACCTGCATGTAGCGCGCCATGACTATTAGCTCCACGCCCGCCTCGCGGCAGAGGGCTATTTGCGCAGCCTCGGCCTCGGCCTTGTTGTCCTTGCTTACAGGAATGTAGTGAAAGGGCACTGCGTAGCCTTCCGAGGCGGCTTGCATGTCCGGGTGGTTCGACACTGTGAGGACTATGTCGCAGGGCAGCTCCCCTGCCTTCCAGCGCAGCATAAGGTCGTGAAAGCAGTGCTCGATTTTTGAGACAAACACGGCCAGCTTCGGGCGCGAGTCACTGCGCTGCACGCTCACTGCCATGCTCAGCTCCTCGTGGGCGAGGCGACGGAACAGCTCCGCCTCCTTGTCGAGGTTGTCGCCTGCGGGCACCCATTCCACGCGCTGGAAGAAGATGTTCGAGTCCGCATCGCGGTGCTGGTCGGCGTGCAGGATGTTGCCTCCTCTTCCGAATATCCAACCCGCTGTGCGGGCTACAAGGCCGGGCCGGTCCGGGCCGTGGAGAAGGGCAATGAGGCTGACAGGAGAGGCGTCGCTATGCATACAGGGCGTGGATAATGCATCAAGAGGCGGCGGAACGCGAGTGAGAAGAGCTGTCTTGCAACATAACGCTTCCGCTTTTGCCTTCGCGCTGGCATGATTGCACCCCGTGCCGACCGACAACCCATTCCCCGAGTATTCCGCCCAAGTCGCGGGTAGTGCGCAGACCTCTGCCGAGTCCACCCCGCGCTGGTGTTGGCTATTGCTCATCGTGATTGCCTTTGCCACGCTCTTGCCGGGGGCCAATGTCATGCCTCTGTTGGACCGCGACGAGCCGCGTTTTTCCCGCGCAACGGTGGAGATGGAGCAGCGAGGTACCTGGGTTGTTCCGTACTTCAACGACGAATACCGCTTCGACAAGCCACCGCTTACCTACTGGTGGATGCGGGTTAATTATGCCATTTTCGGCCACAACGAGCTGGGTGCGCGTATGCATTCCATCGTTTCGAGCGCGCTTGTGGCATTGCTCATATTGGCCGTCGGGCGGGACATGTTCGGCTGGCGCGTCGGCTTCTGGGCGGCCTTTGCATGGCTTACGCTGTTCCAAGTCTGGCAACACGGGCGCTTGGCTGTGGCGGATATGCCGATGGTGCTCTTTCTGGCGCTTGCACACTGGGCGCTTTGGAGGATGCTCGCTTGCGAGAGTCCCCGGCGCTGGGGTGTCTGGTTCTGGACACTGTGGCTTTCGCTCTCTTTGGGGTTTCTTGCCAAGGGGCCGCTGGTGTTTTTTGGCGCTGGCTTCACGCTGCTTCTTGTAAGGTTCGTATTCTGGCGCAAACCTTTGGACTGGGCACGTTTGCAGCTTGTCCCGGGTGCGGCTATCTGCCTTGTGCCGATAGCCATGTGGGGTCTGCCCGCGTTGGAGCAGACCGGGGGCCTCTTCTGGCAGCAGGGCATGGGGAAGCATGTGGTGGATAGGGGTCTTGGTGCCTTTAACGACAGGATGACAATCCCGGTTCTCTACTACCTTGTAACGGCACTTGTAAGCCTCTTTCCTTGGCTTGGGCGGCTGGGGTCTTTGTGGGCCAGTGCGCGCGAGGGGCGGACGGATCTGCGCTTTGCGTTCCTGCTTTCTTGGGCGCTTGGGCCGTATCTTATTTTTGCGTTTTATGCCACGCAGCTTCCTCATTACGTATTGCCGGGCTTTCCTGCCTTGATGTTGCTTTTCTTTGCCCGTCCGGGAATGGCTCCGCGCTGGTCGCGCCGTTTTTTCGCGGGCTATCATGCACTGTGGGGCCTGCTGATTATCTTCCTTGCGGGCTGGCTCCTCCTGGGGCCTGTGCGGGTGGAGGTTAAGCCCATGATGCTCGGCCTTTGCGCCCTCTTGATGGGGCTGCAATTTGTGGCGCTTAACTTCGAGTCCCGCCGCGCCTCGCGCATTGGGATGGGTGTTGCGATGATTTCCCTTGGCTCGGTGCTTGCCGGGCTGGGCCTGCAAAGGGTGGCTCTTTCCCCAATTGTGGCGGACTATGCCGAAGGTGTGGATGGCAGGCTCGCTGCTCTTGGATACACCGAGCCTAGCCTTGTCTATTACGCCGGGCGTAGCTGGGACATGTATGCATCCTCTGCCCAAGGCGTGGACGAGGCCTTGGAGAGTGGGGCGGCTATGATCGTAGTCTTTCGCAGGCAGCTCTCGACCAACACTCTGCTGGGCTTCGACAAGAAGGAGCCGCAGGATAGCGACTATTCCGAGTATGCGCTCAAGCTGCTGGACTGCGGGTATGTGCGTAGCCGCGTCGAGGGCCTGAACATAGCCCGTTTCAGTTGGGCAACTCTTGATATATACACCCGGCCTTGAGCGTCTCTCCGTCGCGGTGCAAAGATGTAGGGCCGAAATGCCCACAACGGGCGCAAGACCGGGGGATTATCCTTTCATTTTGGGCTTTATCTGTCCGAGTCCTTGCCCGATACTCTCTTGTGTACTCACCGAGGCCACAGACTGCCCCCTCTGTGCCAGGCTGTAACATTCATTAACCTTACGCTTTTCACCATATCCAGACCGGAGTTCATACCATGGCAAGAAGTGACATTGATTCGGGCAAGAACAAGACCAAGTTCGAGGCGGGCAAGTTTCTAACTTTCAAGCTCGGGGAGGAATCCTACGGGGTCGCGGTCCTGAAGATCCGCGAGATTATCCGTATGCAGAAAATTACCCCCGTGCCCCAGATGCCCCACTACGTGAAGGGCGTCATAAACCTGCGTGGCAAGGTGATTCCTGTCATCGACATGCGCCTTAAGTTCGGCATCGGCGAGGACAACGTCACAGAGCGCACCTGCATTGTCGTAGTGCAAATCGAGGCTCGCGAGGGCATCGCTACTTCCGTCGGCCTCATCGTGGATGCCGTGGAAGAGGTCATGAACATCGTGGAGGACGAAGTGGAGGAGACTCCCGACCTCGGCGGCCAGTTCGACGGCGAGTACATCCTGGGCATCGCCAAGATCAAGGGCGAGGTCAAGACCCTGCTCGACATTGATCAGGTCATAATGGCCGAAGGTCTGCGCATCCGCTAGTGCATCCTCTCGCGCAGTATCTTGCGCAAGGCAGGCGTGTGTCTATACGCCTTCATGAAAAGGCCCGGCGTTCTCGATGAAGAACGTCGGGCCTTTTCGTAGGTCAATAGGAGGCCTAGTGATTCACCGGGGGCAGGCCGGCAAGGGCCATGGCGATCTCCGCCTCCGGGTAGGCGTAGTTTTTCAGCTTGCCTGCATGGTAGTCGATGTAGGCTTGCATGTCGAAGTGGCCGTGGCCGGAGAGGTTGAAGAGGATCGTCTCGCTCTTGCCCTCCTCCTTGCAGCGCAGGGCTTCCTTGACAGCTCCGGCTATGGCATGGGTGGACTCCGGCGCGGGCATGATGCCCTCGGCCTTGGCAAACTGCACACCGGCGGCAAAGGTCTCCAATTGGTGGAAGGATATGGACTCCATAAGGCCCAGATCCTGCACATGGCTGACCATGGGGCTCATGCCGTGGTAGCGTAGGCCGCCAGCGTGGAAGCCGGGGGGTACAAAGGTGCTTCCAAGGGTGAACATCTTCATCAGCGGGGTGAAGTGCGAGGTGTCGCCAAAGTCGTAAGCGTGGCGCCCCTTGGTAAGAGTCGGGCAGGCAGCGGGTTCCACACCCACGGCGCGCACCTTTTCCTTGCCCTGAAGCATACGGCCGATGAAGGGGAAGGCGATACCGGCAAAGTTCGACCCACCGCCGCAGCAGCCAACGACCACATCCGGGTACACGTCGGCAAGCTCCATCTGCGTGATGCATTCAAGGCCGATGACCGTCTGATGCAGGGCGACGTGGTTGAGCACGCTGCCAAGGCAGTACTTGGTGTCCTCGTTCTTGACGGCCACCTCCACCGCTTCGGATATGGCCATTCCGAGCGAGCCTGTGCTGTCGGGGTTGCTCTCCAGCAGGGCGCGTCCGGCGTCGGTGGTGTCCGAGGGGCTGGGAATCACGTTCGCGCCAAAGGTTTCCATGAGCGCGCGGCGGTAGGGCTTCTGGTTGTAGGAGACCTTCACCATGTAAACGAGGCACTCCAGCCCGAACTGGCTGCAAGCCATCGAAAGGGCGCTTCCCCACTGACCGGCACCGGTCTCGGTGGAGATTTTCTTTACGCCCTGAATCATGTTGTAGTAAGCCTGCGGGATGGCGCTGTTGGTCTTGTGCGATCCGCTGGGGCTGACGCCCTCGTACTTGTAGAAAATCTTGGCCGGGGTGTCCAGAGCCTGCTCCAGACGGCGCGCGCGGTAGAGTGGGGTGCAGCGCCACTGGGCGAATATCTGGCGCACCTCTTCGGGGATCTCGATCCAGCGTTCGGTCGAGAATTCTTGCTTAATCAGCTCGCGCCCGAAAAGGGGTTCGAGCATGTCGGGCGTAATGGGCTGACCGGTGCCCGGATGCACCATCGGGGGCAGGGGCGTCGGAAAGTCGGCCTGAAGGTTGTACCACGCATGGGGTATATGCGTATCGGGGAGCAGATATTTGACTGGTTTCACAGGGACATAATCTGTGTCCCTGCGAGCCGCAGAAGTCAAGGGTGGGCTGGGGCGATGAAACGACAGATGGGGGCGGCGGAAGTCGATTGCATACTTTGCAATGCATAATTGGCAAACGCGTTTGCCGTGTTTACAATGCCAGTCACATCGAAGCCCCATGCCGCCGCGCAAATCCAGTCCCCTTGACAATGTCCTTGGCCGCCTTGACGATCTGGACCAGCAGAACCTGGCCATACTCGTGCAGAGGCTTGCGCGGGAGCGGCGCCTCTTGGAGACTGTGTTCAACACCATCCGCGAGGGCATACTCGTCATCGGGCGCGAAGGCGTCATCGACTATGCCAATTCTGCGGCGGCAGAGATGCTGGGCTTCATGCAAAAGGAAGTGGGCCGCGCCGTTCTCTGGAAGAGAGTCCCGGAGCTTGCCCGCACTCTGCACCTTGCAGACGACGGGGGCCTGCGAGAGCTGTCCGGCATATCGCGAGAGGTGGAGATTAGTTACCCCGCTGCGCGTGTGTTGCACGTGTACATAGTCCCTTTGAACATAGAGGATCCCATGCCCGGTGCTGGCGAGGGCACAGAGCTGCGCCACGCCGTGATCCTTTCCGACATTACCGAGGAGAAGGAGAGCGCCAGGCAGATAATCGAGAGCGAGAAGGTGCAGAGCATCATAGACCTCTCCGCCGGGGTGGCGCACGAGCTGGGCAATCCGCTCAACTCCATCACCATACACCTGCAACTGGCCCGCAGGCAGATGCAGCGCATGGAGAAGGGTTCGCGCAGGGACAAGGTGGAGCGCGCCCTGTCGGTCTGTGCGGACGAGGTCACGCGCCTCGACGGCATAATCAAGCACTTTCTGGAAGCTGTGCGCCCAGTGGAACCGGACTTTGCCGATCTGGACTTGATAAGCGTGCTCGACGAGTCTTTGGAGTTTCTCGGGCAGGAGCTGGCCGACTGTGGCCTTACAATCGACGTGGAGCTGGACAGTGTGGTGCCCATTGTGATGGGCGACAGAGGGCAGGTTAAGCAGGTCTTTTACAACATCATAAAAAATGCCCGCGACGCCACTCCCACGGGGGGCATAATCCGCATCCGCACAAGCAGCGACGACCAGTTCGTGTACGTGCAGATCGGCGACAACGGGCAGGGCATAGACCAGAACGACATGCCGAAGATATTCCGCCCCTACTTTACGACCAAGAAGGGCGGCAACGGTCTTGGCATGATGGTGGTCCAGCGCATCATGCGTGCTCACGGCGGCCGCATCGGCATAGACAGCCGCAAGGGCAAGGGCACGGTTGTGACACTGCAATTCCCCCAGAAGCAGCGCCGCGTGAGGATGCTGGGCGCGGGGGTCGATGCAGAGGCTCCTGCTCTGTGATGGCGAGCTACCTAGCCTCGGCAAGGCAGTGCTGCACGACGCGGAAGCTTCTTTCGACTCCGCCGCCGCGCACCCATATCGTGGCCATGCGGCTTACCGGGCCGTCATTTGCCGCCACCTCGAAATTCACCTGCCCGGTGCCCCATCCGCTCAAGGGGGCCAGTCCGCGCAGCCAGTCCGCGCCCTCGCACTCCACTCTCCATGAGGCGTTGCCGTGTATGGCGAAGGTGTAGGCCGATGCGTCCGGCCCCATCACTATGTCGCCATGTACGGACAAGTTCATGTGCGTTGCTTCGTCGCGCCCGATGCGGGCGTAAACGCTCGGGAAATAGGTGCTCGGGTAATAGGCGGAGGGGCTGTGCTGGTCGTTCCAACTAGGACAAACCATGTTCATGCCCTCGCCGTCGCCGTTCCATGCCCATGCAATGACTGTCCAGCCAAGCTCGCGAGCCTTGTCCGTCAGCGCGGCCCAGTCGGCGCCGCCTTCGCGCATTCCGCCAAACTCGCCCACGATGATGGGCCTGTCCACTTTGGCGAACAGCTCAAGGTCCAGCGGCTTCATCCAGCGGCGCGGCCCATGTTTTACATAGGCGCTACTGTATATGTGGACAGAAAAGACGATGTCGCGGTCTTCGATTTGGGCTGAGGCTTCGGCGGCTGTGTATGTTTCCTGCCCCCAGCCGGGTATGTCTATGATTAACGGCCCCTTGTACACCTCGCGCACTATGGCAATGGCCTTGTTGTAGGCGCTGGCATACTGCTCCGGGGTAATGTCGTGGTCTCCCCACTCGTTCATCAGGTTGACGGTGAATGGACCGGCTTTGGAAAGTTCGGCATAATGGGCCTTCCACCAGCGGGCGGCGGCCAGCAGGGCCTCGGGGTCGGGCGAGCCGTTGTGTTCGTAGCGGTGGTAGGTGGCGATTACGTTGTAGCCGTTCTGGTTCGCCTCTTGTATCCAGCGTTGCATCGTCTCGATGCGCACTTTTTGCTCCGGGGGCAGCTCTATGCGCACGGTGCCGATTTTGTCGAAGCGGCGCATCAGCTCCCAGCCTATCGGAATGTTGCCCTTGTCGGCGCTGTTGAAGTAGCCGGCCTGTATGTTCACCCCGTCTGGCCAGCCAAGAGTCTGCGCCCGGGCACAGACGGTGCCCAGCAGGACATACGCCAGAAGGCAGCCCGCTCTTGATAAAGCGATGCGCAAGTTGCGCCCGTGAGTGTGCTGCGATGTGGCCATGTCCTTTACACGAATAATGCCCAAGGCGAGGCTCCATTCCCCGCGTCTTGGTATGCGTAGATAGAGCAAACACCCCATCCTTGACAATGCTTTTACGTAGAAATTCGACCCATCGGGAAGCACCTAAGGCTATGTGTACTGCATTTGCACAGTGAGTAGCTGGCCAAGCATGTGGATGAAGCTCTTCCTGTTGGCTTCACCTGTTGTCGAAGGCCCGATATTGGCGTGCTTCTTACATGCTTTCCATTGCGCGTGCTATCGCTGTCACGGTCTCTCCCTCGGACTGGGGCGCAGTCTGTGCTGGCATGGCGTTCCTTTGTTTGTCGGCCATTAGGCGGCGGATAGTCAGGGCGTTGGTCAGCAGCATGAAGGTCTCAAGTCCTGTGCCGCCAATGGAGCCGGAGTGTATGTTGTTTATGAGCCACATGCAGGTGCAGAACATGATTAGCAGGCGCATACGCACCCCGCTCGTTGCAAAGAAGGCCCACGTTGCCACGCAGGAGCCGACTACGGGCAATAGCCCCCAGGCGTCGTGGACAAAGAAGAAGGCCGTTGTGATGTGCAGGCCGATGAATATTGCCCCTAGAGCCTTGGAGCGGTAGCGGATGGACAGCACGCTGCGCGTGCAGGAAACGGCAGCACTGGCCGCCGCCGCAGTGTTGCCCAGCATGGCAAAGTGCGCAAGGTAGGCCAGAGTCTCCAGCGACATGAGCGCTTTGAGCTTCCACTCTACCCTTTGCATCAATGCGGCGATGCCGAAAACGAACGCGCAGTAGCCCAGAGCCTGCGAAAAAGAAAATACCCCTGTATCCATAGCCTGTATTGATATATGCCTCAGCCGGACCGCACAGCATCTGCCTTACCCCATTTCAGCCCGTGCGGATACAGCGATGGCTAGGCGCTATTGTTCGGCATGGCAACAGGATTGCCGAACAATCTTGCTGCATTGTTCAGCGGTCCCCATGCGCGGAAGCCCTGAAGGGGAGCATTATTGCATGGAGCAGGATTTCGGCCCGACGGGTTCGCGCAGTGCATCGACGGCCCTTGCCATGCGCTCCAGCCCTTCCTCCAGCATCTGGCTGGGGCAGGCGAAGTTCATGCGCAGCATTTGGCGCTCACCATAGTCGGCCCCATCGGACAGGCCAACGCCTGCGTCCTCGAAGTACCTCACCGGGTCGTCAAGGCCCAGTTCGCTCACGTCCAGCCAAGCCATGTAGGTGGCTTCGCAGGGGCCGATTTTTATCTCTGGCATTCTTTCGGCAATGCAGCGGCGCAAAGTGGCGCGATTCTCTCGCAGGTAGCCAAGGAGTCCTTTCAGCCAGGCCCCGCTCTCGGCATATGCGGCACGGCAGGCCTCGAAACCCATCAGGTTCACATGGTCGGCCATGCCGCGAATGGCTCTTTTGAAGCTATCGCGCAGACCCTTGTCGGGTATAACGGCAAAGGCGCAGGATAGGCCCGGAACGTTGAAGGTCTTGCTCGGGGCCATGAGCATGACGCTGCGCGCTGCCGCCTCCTCGATTGCGAGAATGGGCGTATGCACAGCCTCGGGGTCCAGCACAAGGTCGCAGTGGATGTCGTCGGAGCAGATGATTATCCCGTGCCTAGCCGCAAAGCTGCCAAGGCGCTCCAGTTCGCTACGACTGAAGGCGCGCCCGATGGGGTTATGCGGGTTGCAGATAAGGAGCAGCTTCACCCCTCGGGCGGCTTTTTCCATTGCCTCCCAGTCGAAGGAGTAGCTCATGCCAGCTCTTGCAAGGGGGACGCGCACGCCTTTTCGGCCCTGGTTGACGGGCGCGAGCATGAACTGTGGGTAAACGGGGGGGCAGTACATTACCCCTTCGCCTGGTCCGGCAAATGCCCGGCAGCTTGCCCCAAGGCCGGGTACTATGCCCGGAAGCCACACTATCCAGTCCCGCTCGGCCTTCAGGCCCTTGTCGTTATGCAGGTAGCCTAGGACGGCCTCGTAGAGGCGCTCGTCGGGCAGGGTGTAGCCGAATACCCCGTGCTCGACCCTTTTGCGCAGGGCTTCGATAATCGCCGGAGAGCTGCGAAAGTCCATGTCCGCCAGCCAGAAGGGCAGTATGTCCCTGCCTTTGTATCTGTCCCATTTAAGGCTGCTGGTTTCCGCGCGGTCAACGCAGTGGTCGGAAAAGCTGTTCATCTTGTAATGGGCTTGAGGCTGTCACTGTGGACTCTGTGTTGTCAAGCTGCCTGCTTGTCTTGGTATTATGACAGGTTCCGGCCGGGGCGTTCCACGCCGTGCGCGACACAATGTGCACAAAAAGCCCGTCTCCGATGCCGGGGACGGGCTTAATGAAGCGGCTTTGTGGGCCGGTCAATATCTGGCCACTAGGGGAGCATGTCCTTGACGGTTTCCTTTTCGCCGACAAGTTCGGCGACGGTCTTGGCTATGGCGCCCTTGGCGAACTCGTTCACGGGCAGGCCCTGCACGATCTTGTAGCCGCCCTTGCCGTCGCTAACGACGGGGAAGGAGCTGATGAGACCTGCGGGCACTCCGTAGCTGCCGTCGGAGGGGATGCAGACGCTTGTCCAGTCGCCTTCGGGCGTGCCGCTGTAGAGGCTCTTGACCGTGTCGAGGGCGGCGTTGGCCGCGCTGGCCGCGCTGGAGGCACCGCGGGCCGCGATGACGGCTGCGCCGCGCTTGCCCACGAGGCTCTGGAACTCGCCCTTGAGCCACTCTTGGTCAGTTATGACTTCGGTGAGGGGCTTGCCGGAGATCTTGGCATTGTAGAAGTCGCTGTACATCGTGGGCGAGTGGTTGCCCCATATGGCCACGTTGCTTACCTCTGCCACGGGCACGCCTGCCTTCTGGGCCAACATGCTCTTGGCGCGGTTTTCGTCAAGGCGCGTCATGGCAAACCAGCGCTCGGCCGGTATGGAGGGAGCGTTGTTCATGGCGATGAGGCAGTTGGTGTTGCAGGGGTTGCCCACAACGAGGATGCGCACGTCCTTGGCTGCGTTCGCCTCGATGGCCTTGGCCTGACCGACGAAGATCTTGCCGTTGTCCTTGAGCAGGTCGGCGCGTTCCATTCCCGGGCCACGGGGCTTGCTGCCAACGAGCAGGCACCAGTTGCAGTCCTTGAAGCCTTCGTTGGCATCGCCGGTGGCGACGATGTCTGTCAGCAGCGGGAAAGCGCAGTCGTTAAGCTCCATGACAACGCCCTTGAGCTTCTCAAGGACTGCCGGAACGGGCACCTCGACAAGGTTCAGGGCCACGGGCTGATCGGGGCCGAAGATCTCGCCCGATGCCAGGCGGAACACTATGGCGTAACCAATGTTGCCGGCCGCGCCGGTCACTGCTACTCGAATGGGTTTTTTCATTGCTGTGCTGTTGTTTGAATGTTGGCCTTTTGCCGGAAAAGTGGGGCTTCGCGTGAGGTCCGTGCTTACGCAGTAGACAGGCGCTTAGTGCAGGGACGCTACTGGCCCATGCATTACAGAGATGCCACTATGCAGGGTTTTCAACTCCGCGCGTACTTTATGGAGTCAACAATCCCAATGGCATCGGGGTCAATCAGATTCAGAATCTGTCGTGCAGCCGGGCTGCCAGATTCGGTATTCGGCCTTTCTTGTGAGGGCTGCGTTTGCATACCTGTGGGTTCTGACGGATTATTCTCTTGCCAAGCGGCGCAGTAATGCCCGAAAGTACGCATTCCGGCCCAGAAAGCCGGAAGCAAATTTAACCACTAGACAAGCACATCAAAATGGCAGTCAAAGTAGCAATTAACGGGTTCGGCCGCATCGGCCGCCTCGTGTTCCGTGCGATCGTAGAACAGGGCCTCATCGACAATGGCTCGGTTGACGTCGTCGCCATCAACGACCTTGTCCCTGCGGACAACCTTGCCTACCTGGTGAAGTACGACTCCATTCAGGGTCGCTTCACCGGCACGGTCTCCAGCGCCAAGAGCAGCGACGCAGTCGCCGAAGACGACATGCTCGTTGTCAATGGCAAGAGCATCCAGTGCCTCGCCGTCAAGGAAGGCCCGAGCGCCATGCCTTGGGCAAAGCTCGGTGTTGACATCGTCATCGAGTCCACGGGTCTCTTCGTCGAGGACGTGAAGGCACAGGGCCACATCAATGCCGGTGCCAAGAAGGTCATCATCTCCGCCCCCGCAAAGGGCAACGTCAAGACCGTCGTCATCGGCGTCAACGACGCAGAGCTGACCGCTTCGGACAACATCATCTCCAACGCCTCCTGCACGACGAACTGTCTGGCCCCCATCACCAAGGTCATCCTCGACAACTACGGTATCGTCGAAGGCCTGATGACCACGGTCCACAGCTACACCGCCACCCAGAAGACCAACGACGGTCCCTCCAAGAAGGACTGGAAGGGTGGCCGCGCCGCCGCCATCAACATCATCCCCTCCTCGACCGGTGCCGCCAAGGCCGTGGGTCTTGTCCTGCCTGCCACCAAGGGCAAGCTGACGGGCATGAGCTTCCGCGTCCCGACCCCGACCGTCTCCGTCGTCGACCTCACCGTCAAGACCGAGAAGGAAACCAGCTACGCCGACATCTGCGCAAAGATGAAGGAAGCTGCCGAGGGTTCGATGAAGGGTATCCTCGCCTACACCGAAGACGAAGTTGTCTCCAGCGACTTCATCCACTGCTCGGCCTCGTCGATCTTCGACGCCGGTTCCGGCATCGGCCTGAACAGCACCTTCTTCAAGCTGGTCAGCTGGTATGACAACGAATGGGGCTACTCCAACCGCGTCGTTGACCTTCTCCAGAAGGTCGCCAAGTTCCTCTAATCCGGGACTCGCGCCTAGCTATCAACCATAGTTGAACGAACTTACAGGGTCGCCAGTCGTGCGAGGCCAAGAGCCAGCATAGGCTGGCGACCTTTTCGTTTTTTTACGATCATAGTTCTAGCGACCATTTTACCCAAATTACCGTCATGGCTATCAAGACCGTCAAAGACATCTCCGTTTCCGGCAAGCGCTGCTTTGTGCGCTGCGACTTCAACGTGCCCGTTGATCCCAACGGCACCATCACGGACTATTCCCGCATCGTGGGCGCTCTGCCCACGCTGCAATACCTTGTCGAGAACAAGGCGAAGGTCATCCTCGCCAGCCACCTTGGCCGCCCCAAGGCCGGTCCTGCTCCGGAGTTCAGCCTTGCCCCCGTGGCCAAGGCCCTCGCGGAGAAGCTCGGCAAGCCCGTCACTTTCCTCAACGACTGCATCGGCCCCGAGGTCGAGGCCGCCGTGGCCGCCATGAATGACGGCGATGTCATCCTCCTAGAGAACGTGCGCTTCTACAAGGGCGAGGAAAAGAACGACCCGGCCCTGTCCCAGAAGTTCGCCGCAATGGCCGACGTGTTCGTAAACGACGCTTTCGGCACCGCCCACCGCGCACATTGCTCGACGGCAGGCATTGCCGAGTTCATCAAGGGCGACAAGGTCTCCGGCTTCCTCATCGAGGACGAGCTGAAGTTCCTTGGCGAAAAGACCGCCAGCCCGGACCGCCCCTTCACCGTCATCCTCGGCGGCGCAAAGGTGTCCGACAAGATCATGGTCATTGACGCCCTTCTTGAGAAGGCCGACGCCATCCTCATTGGCGGTGCCATGGCCTACACCTTCGCCGTTGCGCAGGGTGCCAAGGTCGGCTCTTCGATGAACGAGCCTGACAAGGCCGAGACCGCCCTTTCCGCCATTGCCAAGGCAAAGGCCAAGGGGGTGAAGTTCCTCCTGCCCGTGGACCACGTAATCACCGACAAGCTCGACTTTGCGGGCAAGGCCGTGGGCGAGCTGAAGGTCGTCGAGGGCGACATCCCCGACGGCTGGATGGGCGTTGACATCGGTCCGAAGACCGTCGCGCTCTACTCGGCAGAAATCGCCGCCAGCAAGACCGTGCTTTGGAACGGCCCGATGGGCGTTTTCGAGATCAAGGCCGTTGCCAAGGGCACCTTCGCCGTGGCCAAGGCCGTGGCAGAGGCAGAAGCCTGCTCCATCATCGGCGGAGGCGACTCTGTAAAGGCCATCAACAAGAGCGGCTACGGCAGTCAGGTGACCTTCATGAGCACCGGCGGCGGCGCGTCGCTGGAGTTTCTCGAAGGCAAGGCCCTCCCCGGAGTCGAAGTCCTCGACAGGAAGTAAACAACAACACTTCTCCCTTCAAATCCGAAACTTACACACATTTCATGAGCAAGAACAAGATTCTCATCGCGGGCAACTGGAAGATGAACAAGACCAGCGCCGAGGCAAAGGCACTGGTCTCCGAAATCGTCGCCGTCTGCGGCAGCACCACGTCCGTTGACGTGGCCGTGTGCCCGCCCTTCACCGCGCTTTCCGCCGCTGCCGAGTCCCTCAAGGGGACGAACGTGCTCCTCGGTGCGCAGAACGTTTACGTCAAGGAGTCCGGCGCTTACACGGGCGAGATTTCCGCGAGCATGCTGAAGGAAGTCGGCTGCTCCTGCGTCATCCTCGGCCACAGCGAGCGCCGCCAGTACTTTGGCGAGAGCGACGCTTTCATTAACGAAAAGACCAAGGTGGCACAGGCCGCGGGCCTTCTGCCCATCGTCTGCGTTGGCGAGACTCTCTCCGAGCGCGAGGCTGGCAAGATGATGGAAGTGGTCACAACGCAGACCGTGGGCGCCCTCGCTGGCGTGACCGATGCGGCCAACCTTGTCATCGCCTATGAGCCTGTCTGGGCCATCGGCACGGGCAAGACGGCCACCCCGGCAATGGCGCAGGAAGTCCATGCCGCTATCCGCGCCCTGCTCGTTAAGCAGTTCGGCGAGGCTGGCAGCAAGGTGCGCATCCTCTACGGCGGCTCGATGAATCCGGCCAACGCCTCAGAGCTTCTCGACGAGAAGGACATCGACGGCGGCCTCATCGGCGGTGCCGCCCTCAAGAGCGCGACATTCCTAGACCTAGTGAAGATCGCCTGCTCCAAGGAACGCGGCGGCCACAAGTGCTGCTGCTCCTGTCAGTAATGGCAGAGGGGACGGAACTGGAGGTGTAAGCCTTTCCTGTTATGCGTCCCGGTTGTTTTTTGGCCCGTCATCGCTACCCGGTGACGGGCCTTTGTTATGCCCGGAATCACGCCCATTGCGCATTTGTGCCGCCTACATGGTAAGTTTTGTGTTCTCAAACGACGTCCTTTTGCTTCAGGATGTATGGCAATGTCCAAAATCAGCCGTAAAGTGCTCAAGCAGGCCGACGAGCAATGCCGCGTCGCCGAGAAAATCTACCACTACCGTTGCGACGTGCTGCCCGAGGACAGGCGCATCGCCCTTCGCGCCGCGTTGGACAAGGTGCAGGACCTCAAGGAGGACCGCGAGCTGGAATCTGCTGCGCCGCTGGAGGCCGCAATGGAGGCACTCGAAGCGGAGATGAAGCTGACTGGCGGGACTTTTTATCCCAAGAAGGCGCTCAACGAGAATGTCGAGGTGCTGCTCGTGGCCGCCTTGCTGGCCATCGGCATACGCATGTTCTTTCTCCAGCCCTTCCGCATCCCGACAAACTCCATGTACCCGACATACAACGGGATGACCTACGAGCTGTTCATGGAGCCGGAGAATGTGCCTTCGCTTATCGCCATGCCCGTGCGTGCCGTGGCACTAGGGGCTGACCGCATCGAAGTAGAAGCTGCCGAGGATGGCGAGATAGTCATACCGCTTGTGCGCACAGCTCAGGTGCGCGAGGGCTATACGATGCGCCCACGGGCAGTGAAGGCGCGCAAGTGGTTCGGCCTCTTGCCTACGACGAACGCCGAGTTCCAGATTATGACCGGCAGGGGCCTTAGCAGCGTGCAGGTGCCGCTCGATTTTCACTCGCAGCTTCCAAAGATAATTTGGGAAAAGTTTGGTGCTCCTACTCCCGACAAGCTGCGCCTTGGGCCGGGCGGGGTGTGGATGTACCACACCGGAGTGCAGGCCAAGAAAGGCGATACCATCCTCTGCTTCGACATCCTGCTGGGCGACCAGCTCTTTGTGGACCGCGTGAGCTATCACTTTCGCCGTCCGAAGGTGGGCGAACCCATCGTTTTCCGCACCGACAGCATCGCGGGCATGGACGAGTCCGAACGGGGCAAATACTACATCAAGCGCCTCGTTGGCAAGGGGGGCGACAGCCTCCAGGTGCGCGAGCCGGTGCTCTACCGCAATGGCAGCCCGATAGAGGGAGCCGCAGCCTTCGAGGCCAACGCGAAAAAGGAAGGCGAATACGAGGGCTACCTTGCCAACATATCCCTGCGAGACATGGCGGGTCTTGGCAGTGCCTACACTGTGCCGGAAGGTCACTATTTCGCTATGGGTGACAATTCAGACGAGAGCGCGGACAGTCGCGTATGGGGTGACTTGCCGGAAAAGGCCGTGATAGGCCGTGCCCTTGTCATCTACTACCCCTTCACAAAGCACCTTGGCGCTGCCAAGTAATGTCTGGCTGGGCCGCCCGGCGTAACGTAACTTTTACACGAGATGAGCATACAGCTGGACTCCGGCGCGCAAAGTGCTCTGATATGTGGGTACTGAACAGGCTCGTCAGGCCCTGAAAAATCGACCTAGGCAATGGACGCCATTGCATGGAGGCAGTATGGAAACCGAGGACGTAAAACGCTATTTCCGCACGCCCAGCGTGCTCGACCACTATACCCGCGCCACCGTGGGCATTGGCCTGTGGATATCAGAAAAGGTGGCCTTCACGCGCTACTTCAGCAAGCGTCATCCTTTGCTGGAGCTTGGCACTGGCACCGGGCGCATCGCTCTGGGCCTAGAAGAACTCGGCTACACAGACATCGACGCCATCGACATATCCGAGACGATGCTCGGGCAGGCCATCGAGATTGCAAAGGCCCGCTCGTCCAAGGTGCGCTTTCGCCTTGCCGATGCCTGCAAGCTGCCCTATGCCGACGCCAGCTTCGACGGGGCCATATTCGGCTTCAACGGCATGATGCAGATCCCCGGCAGGGAGAACAGGCGCAGGGCCATGCGCGAGGTGTTCCGCGTCCTTAGGCCCGGCGCTTTCTTCATCTTCACAACGCACGACCGCGACAACCCGCACTTTCGCTACTACTGGGAAGAGCAGCGCAGGCTATGGGACTGCAACGCGCAGGATTCCCGCCTGATGGACTTTGGCGACCGCTATGAAGAGACCCAGCTAGGGATGCTCTTCATACACATACCGACTAGGCCCGAAATCCACGACGATATCGACGCCAGCGGCCTTGACTACGTGAGCGACACTCCGCGCAGCCTGCTTGCCAACGAAAGTGCGCAGGTGCGTGAATTCAGCGACGACTGCCGCTTCTGGATACTGCGAAAGCCGGGCGCAAGGACTGGGCAGGACTAGACCTTTGTGCATGTTGCCCTATGTGTTGCATGAGCGTGGATGCCTTGGCCGCATTCGTGCTTGATTTGACCCATTGTCGAAAATAGCCTGCATGAACATGAAGCAGGATACTTACTGTGATGCGGGCGGTTCTTGCCAGATGGGTACCGTTGCTGGCAGCAAGCCGAAAGTGACCAAGGCCGAAGGGCGGCACGATGTCCACCCTACAAGCGGCTACACCCATCTTGAGGAGGCCATGAACAGCCTTACGCACGGACTTGGCCTAGTGTGGGCGGTTGTGGCGCTTGTCCTTAGCGTTGTGTTTGCCAGTCTGTACTCGGATGCGTGGCTCATAGTGGCCTGTTCCATCTACGGGGCCAGCATGGTGTTTCTGTATCTATCCAGCTTTCTCTACCACACCGTGCGTCATTTGAAGTGGAAAAAGTTCTTCCTCACTTGGGATCACGCCTGCATATACCTGCTAATTGCCGGTTCCTATACTCCGTTCACGCTCGGGCCTCTGCGCGGGCCTGTGGGATGGACCATATTCGGCGTTGTATGGGCCTTGGCCATCGGCGGGGTGATTAAAGAAGTCTTTGCCACAAAGCGCGGCGGGTTGTTCTCCAGCCTCATTTATCTAGGCATGGGCTGGATATGCATATTTGCCATCGTGCCTTTGTATTTCAACATGACTAGGACCGGCTTTGTCATGCTCTTTGCCGGTGGCGTCGTTTATTCGGCAGGCGTGTTCTTCTACCTGTATCGAAGGATGAAGTATCACCATGCCGTGTGGCATATGTTCGTTCTTGGCGGTTCCGTATGCCAGTGGGTGGCTGTGTTGACGCTTGTCCTAAACTATTAGGACTAGTCTTTCTGCCTCTGCCCCTTTGCTTGTCAGCGGCCTATGGCCTCGCTTATGGCGTTCTGCTGCCGGGCTATGTCGTGCAGGGTGACGATGCCCAGTATGCGCGTTTTGTCAGTGGGTGAGACAACGGGGGCCTGCAATACGTCCTCGGTTACAAGAATGCGGGCCACGTCGCGAATGCTGGTTTCCGCGCTCACGCTTACTAGCGGGTGCTTGCCCAGCTTTTCTCCCACGGGAGCGATGCAGCCTTCGCCCTTCAGTCTTTCCAGTTCGGCGTGCGTAATAACTCCGCAGAGGGCGCCGTTCTCGTCCTGCACCGGGTAGGCGTGGTGGTGCAGACCGCTGGAATGCAGGCGCTTCAGGTTGGCCTCGGCGTCCAGCGGGCCAGCGGCGCAGCATACGTCGAAGGTCATGATGGCCTTGACGGGCAGGTTGTGCCAGTCCTGTTCGCCCTGATAGGAGGGCATTCGCTTGAGGGTAATTTTGTCCTGAACGAGCATCGAGTCGTACAGGCTTAGCGGGTGCCAGCGGACAGCCATCAGGTAGGCCAGCACGTTGCCTATCATAAGGGGAAGCATGAGGGTGTAGTTGCGCGTCATCTCGAACACTATCATGAACGAGGTGAAGGGGCAGCGGATGACAGCGGCAAAGAAGCAGCCCATGCCGATGAGGGCCAGCGCGCCGACGACATCGTTTTGGTAGCCAAAGCCCAGATACTGCCCGCCTATGCCGACCAAGGCTCCGAGCATTCCTCCGATGAAGAGGACTGGGGCAAAGATGCCACCGCTCGTATTGGCCGTCGCCGCCACTATGTAGGCAAAGAACTTGCCAGCCAGTAGCAGGAGTATCACCGAGGGCAAGGCCAGCTTGCCGTTGAGAACTAGTGACAGATCTTCGTAGCCTATGGAGAAGACCCCGTCGTGTCCGGTGATTAGCAGGACTAGAACGCCCGTAAGACCCACTATGAGGCCCGCCAAGGCCGGGCGCAGCCACAGGGGCAGGCCCCGCACTTCGCGCGCCTTCATGCGCAGGGACAGGAGCGAGCGCACAAAGGCCGTCCCCACAAGGGCACAGACAAGGCCCACCGGGATGCACAGGAGCATCCACCAGTCCGTGTGAAAGGCGGGCAGTCCGAGGGTGAATAGCGCGTGCTCGCCTAGGAGGGTGCGCTCAACTATGGCCGCGATTACAACGGCAACAAGGATGCCGAAAAGGGATTTGGAGGATAGGTCCCCCAGCAGCTCCTCGAACACGAAGAACATGGCGGCCAACGGGGTGTTGAAGGCCGCGGCGATGCCTGCTCCGGTGCCCACTGGTACCATTGCCTGCACTCTCTGCTTGGCAAGGCCGAACCATTGGCCGATTTTCGAGGCTATGGCCGCGCACATGTGGACGGTGGGCCCCTCCGGCCCCATTGCCATGCCGCTGCCAACGGAGAGGGCGCTGGCCACGAAGCGCCAGAAGGCTTCTCGAAGGCGGAATATGCCGAAGTTAAGAAAGTAGCGCGCCTTGGTCTGTGTGATGCCTCCGCCTGCTGCCTGAGGCTCGATACGGGTGCTTATTATGCCGCTGGCAAGACCACCCAGCGTTGGCGCTGCCACAAGGACGAGTATGGCGAGGTCTCCGCCAAGGCTGGTTGCCATCTGCCGTATCCAGCCAAAGAGCAGGGCTATGGCTTCGTGAAAGCCCACTGCCGTCAGCCCGCAGGCTAATCCGGCCAGTACCCAGAGTATGAAGTAGCGTTGAGTGTCAGAAAAGCGTATGCGTAGCCAGTCCGGTAGCTTGGTGGGCTTCAGGGCTGGGAATCTGTAATGTAGTCTTCCAATCCGTTCTGGCACTCGGAATGACTATACAAACAAACAGCCCCCGGCAAGCGCGCAGCTTGTACGGGGGCTGTGTATGACCTACTAAGCAGCCTCTTTGGGTGGCTACTGGCTCAGTCCGGCACCCACCTTGTCCGGGGTTATGTACTTCTTCTGGCGGTAGGACCAGAATACTCGCTCGGATAGGGTGTTGTTGCCGTCTTTGTCCTTGTCGTACTTGGGCAGGTTGAAGTCCTTCAGATACACAAGCCAGCCTTCGTCCTTGTAGCTGTATAGGAAGCTGCCCGAGTAGGAGCGGCCGTCTCCGTTGTAGCCATTGTAGAAGCTGTAATCTGTCCATACCCAGCCCACTTCGTCGCCCACCTCTTCGGTGCCCATGTAGCTGGATGGGGCCATGTACCAGATGATGCCTTCGTCGTTGTAAGAGCTTTCACCGGTGGCATATATCCAGCCGTGTTCCTGACTGAAGATCCAGCGGTTTTCCGGGAAGTTCTGCTCCATGTACCAGCCAAACGAGGTGCTCTTGAACCATTTCCAGTTGTCGGCCGGAGGGTCGTTGGAGTCGTCGTCATCGCCGTCGTCGATAGCGTAGTTGATCGTGGAGGAATAGGCAGTGTCGGCAATTCCTAGGTAGATTACCAGCGGCCTGTAAAGGTAGAAGTAATACTGATACTTCAGGTAGTCGCCGCTTACTCCGTCATTCACGCCGTCGTCCACATACACGCGGAAGCTGAAAGTGTAGTAGTTGGCCAGCGAGTCTGATAGGGTCTTGCTCTCAAGAAGCGTGTAACTGATGAGTCCTTCCTCGCTTATTGAGACGTCGAAATAGTTTTTGATCGTCGCATTGGGGTCAACCATATCCCCTTCTTCTGCATCCTCGTCTTCCGATGGGTAGGGAGGCTCTTCGATGAACTTCAGCCCATTGGCGGGAGCGGTGGCGGCTTTGTCCTCTATCGCAACAGATGTCACGCGGACGAAGTCGTCCCTTTCTGGCATGAGATATTGGTCGAATTCCTCTTCCGTGTAGCTCTTCCAGAGCGGTATTGCCTGAAAGGTGGAGCTAAGCGAGGATACGGATGTAAGCTTGGACCCGTCCGCGTTGACTATGCTCTTGAGCACGGGCAGATCTTCGTCGAAGACCTTGCCTATCGTGGCCATCCAGCCTGAATACACATAGTCGGTATTGTCGGCTAGGTGGAAGAAAAGATCGTAGGACGTGGAGGGTTTGTACAGCGAGACACAGCCCTCTGTGTAGTCCACGTTGCTGTAGTAGGGCGTATTCCAGGACGAACTGTTGTAAGAGACCAAGTCGTTGTCGTTCAGCGCATAGGAGCCGACGTTCAGCGCGACGGGCTTTGTGTAGTCGTAGCCGGTGCTGTCGTCATTAATGGCATAGCTGACAAGCCAAGCAAGGCTGCCCTCGAAGCCGGGAGCATTGGCTCCTTCCTGCTTGGTAAAGTTGGTGATTATGCTCAGTACGCCGAGCATGTCGTCCAAGTCCAGTACCTGACCGATATAGCGTTCGTCGGTGGTCTCGGAGGTGCGGTTTCCATCGGTGTCGCTTGGAGCTTCAGGCTCGGGGTCGAGGAACCAGAGCTGGATGCGCACCCTGCTGCCGATGCCGGAATCTGCCGGGACGTTGAAATACAAATTGGCGACAGGGCCTGGCGAGGTGAACTCCTTGAACACCGTGGACACGTCGTAGCTGCTTGGCAGGTCGAAGTAGCCTTCTTTTGTGGAGCCGAAGGCGTTCGGGTACCTCAAGGGAACCGGTATTGTGGGCGGGTTCTCGTACGCTTGCAGGGGCAGCGGGCCGAATGCGGCGGCCAGCAGAGGGCAGACTAGGGCAGGGTGGATTCTCATTGGATAGCTTCTAGGCGTGGTGCAGCGGGAAGTATCTACCGCTTATGTAGGAAATGAAAGCTTTGTGCGAGAGCTTTGCGCCGCAAACATGCTGGCAAAGCTCGCGCGTGTCGAAGCGCCTTGCATAGGCGTGAACGTTTTTGCGCAGCCAGTCAAGCAGAGGACGGCACTGGCCGTATGCAAGGGCAGCGTCCAAGCCGGGCAGTTCGAGGCCTGCCTTTTCCCAGAGCTGGGCGGCGAAGAGGTTGCCCAGCGTATAGCTGGGGAAGTAGCCGAAAAGTCCGCAGGCCCAGTGCACATCCTGCATGCAGCCTTCGCGCTCGCATGAAGGCTCGATCCCCAGCAGGCGGCGTGCCTGGGCGTTCCAGGCCTCGGGCAGCTCTGCATGGGAAAGGCTGCCCTCCAGCAGGCGCTTTTCAAGGCTGAAGCGCAGCATTATGTGCAGGTTGTATGTCACCTCGTCGGCATCCAGCCTCACTGGGCCGGGCTTCACATGGTTGATTGCAAGATACAGATCTTCGGAGGAAATGGCCTCCATCTGCTGCGGGAAAAGCTCGCGAAGGCGCGGCTCCCAGCGAGTCCAGAATGCGCGGCCGCGCCCGACTTGATTTTCCCATATGCGGCTCTGGGACTCGTGGACGGCCATGCCAGCGGCCATGCCTAGCGCCGTTCCTGCCTCGCTGTCGGGCAGGCCCTGCTCGTATAGGCCGTGGCCGCACTCGTGCATCGCGCTGAAAAGCGAGTCCAGCGGATTGTCCGCATCGTAGCGCGTTGTAAGGCGCGTGTCCTGCCCGCCGCCTTCGCAGAAGGGGTGCAGGGCTGTGTCGAGGCGTCCGTGGTCAAAGTCGAAGCCCATCGAGGCAAGCACTTCGCGAAGGAGCGTTTCCTGCCCCTGTCTTGCAAAGCCCTGCATCTGGGGCGGGACGAAGGATGCAGCGGCCTCGGCCAGCTTTGCAGCCAGCGGCGCAAGCTCTGCCCCGAGAGGCTCGAAGATTTCCTCCACGCTTTGCAGGTCCATGCCGGGGTCGAACTGGTCTATCCAGTAGCTGTACGGGTCGGCGTCGCGCCCCATTAGCGATGCTTGCTCGCGGGCCTTGTCCAGTTGACGTGCCAGGAAGGGGGCGAAAATGGAGTAGCGGCCTTCTTCTCGCGCCTTTGCCCATGCGTGATAGGAATGGCTGTCCAACTCGGCCTTGCTACGGACAAAGTCCTCGCCAAGGCGGTTTGCCTGTTCAAAGTCCCTTGTTGCCACCTGTACAACGCGCTTGTTCTCGGGCAAGAGGTCCGCTCCGTGCAGGGCTTCGAGGAGGCGGCCAAGTTCCGGGCTTGCAGCTTCGTTGCGGATCAGGCCAGCGAGGGCGGCGTTTTGCTCCGCACGCAGGCCAGCGGCTCCGGGGGGTAGGTTTACTTGTTCGTCCCATCCCAGAAGGCCGCTTATCGAGCGCAGGCGCTCCAGTCTGCGCAGGGTTGTGCGCAGTTTCTCGTAGAGGCTGTCGGTATCGCTCATCAGTTGTGTCTGTGTCAGGGACGTGCAGCGGCGGCAATGGCAAAGCGTGTACGCGCGCTGCCGGATAGAATGCAGTAAGCAGAAAAGTTCAGCGGTTCCATACGCTTGCAGCTTCTGCCGCCCCTATCCAGCCTTCGTCGCCCTGCTCGCTGCGGACGAACAGCCATTCGGCATGGCTGCGCAGGACTTTTACGTTTTCGGCGGCTTTGAGGCTGCGGATGCTGCTGGCTTCGGCATCGGGGGCGGAGTGCAGCAGAGTGGCGGCCCCTGTCACTGTTTGCCACTTGGCTGCAAGGTGCCAGCCGCTCATCCCTGCCGCGCAGGTTGCTAGGAGAAGCAGGGCGGCGAGCGCGGCACTGATACTCATCAGCCTGTGTCCGCCGTGCAGCCGGGGCAGAATGAGAAGGGCCAGCAAGGCCCAGCCTGCCGCGGAGGCGGTCCACATCCACGCCTTCATGGGCACGCGCGTTCCCCAGCTCTCGATACGGCTTGCGACGCGGGTGGCAGGCAGCCCCGCCGCCTGCCTGCATATGGCTAGGTTCAGCGCGGCCTCCGGCTTTAGCGGGTCGATGGCTCTTGCTCTTTCGTAGGCAAGGGCGGCTCTGCCGTAGTCTCCGGCCCGGAGCAGGGCGTTGCCAAGGTTGAAATGGGCCTCCCAGGAATGTCCGCCTGTCTCGATGGCTTCGCCGTAGGCTATGGATGCTTTCAGATACAACTCGCGGGCAGCTTCTTCGTCGCTTGTGCCTTCTGCTTGTACGTAGGCTTCGTTGCCCCGGCTGAAGGCTGCGTTTTCCACCACGGCCGCAGTGGAGTTAACGGTAAGAAGGGCTGTTATTAGTGCGATTAGTGACAGTGTGCGCATTGTTATCTGGCTATTAGCCTGTCGTGGATGCTGGCGAGGGTGGCGTACAGGGCGTCTGGCGAGCTGCCGATGGCTCCGTAGCGCAGGGCGTCCATGCCGTTGAACAGCAGGTTAAGGTCGCGGCGGAGCAGGGCGTCGTCAGTGCCCAGCTTTCTTACTAGGTCGGCGGCACTCACCGTTTCGGGTTGGCGCTCCGGCTCTGCCGCGGCGTAGGTGTTCTTCAGGCAGATGCGGGCATTTGTGAAGAACTGCTCCATGTGTCCGCCTTGTGCGGCGCGTCTAGCCTTTGCAAGGGCCGCTGTCGCTACCTTGGTCCTTGTCTTTCGCACTCTGCCGTAGGGGTCTCTCTCGTTCATGCGGCGGCGTAGAGGCAGGGCTATAGACACGGCAAGCAGGGCGGCGGGAAGTAGCTGCGCAAGCATGAAGAGCGCGTCGCGCTGTGGCGGCAGCAGTGCTCCGTAGGGCGGGGCTTCGTAAAGGAGCACAATGCCGTGCAGACCGTCTGCTGCACGAGGGCTGGCTTGTGCTTTGCCAGTCTCCACTCTGCGCGGTGGTGGGGGGAGCGCGCCGGGCACGCTGGCCACGTCCACGCTTTCGCCAGCGAGAAGCTGCTCCACGTAGCGGCCCGCGCCAGGGTCAAAGTGTGCAATGCGCATGGGCGGCAGCTTCAGCTTTCCGGGGCGCAGCGGAGTTATGAGATACTTGAATGTCTTGCTACCTTTCAGGCCAAGCTCGTCGTCCTGACTGGCCTCTTCGCTTGGCGGGTAAACGCGCCAGTTGTCGTCGCCTTCAAATTTCGGGGCTAGTATCTGGCGCAGTGCTCCTTCTCCCTCCACCTTCAGGATTAGCTCAACAGGTTCGCCCACGCGGCCCTTGTCAGAGCCAAGTTTGCGGCTGATGGAAAAGTTACCAATCAGGCCTTCGAATCCTTCGGGTGCCGGACGGGGCAGAGGCAGCACCTCGATGTCCCTGCCTGCGTTGGCGGAGACGGCACGAAGCGGTGCGCTGATGTCGTCGAGGTCCAGGCTACGCATGTTGCGCATCATTTCCTCCAATGGGTCGGCGCGTCCTCCGATGACTCCGCTCTGGCGGCGGGGTTGGCGCACGTTGCTGTCGCAGTGGAACTCCATTCTTTCCTGCCCCTGTTTTGTCGCGCTGATGACAAAAGGCACCATGATTTCCATGTAAGAGGTGCTGCCGCGCATGGCTTTGCCCTGCTTGGCGAGGCGATTGTCCAGAGACTGTGCGAGCAGGTTTTCCGTGCCCTTGAAAACGGGGTTGATGGGCGAGGCCAGGTTGAGGTCCGAGCGGACTAGGATGCGCAGTTCGGCCCTTGCGCTCTGGCCCGCGTACATGCGCTCCGGGGCGGCGATTTCGACGATCATCGCGTCGTTGCTGATGCTGCCGTCTTTTGTGGCGTTTAGCGCGGCGGCGGGGATGCTGACTTTTTCGCCGTCGATAGTGGCCTCGATTTCGGGGATGGTAAAGCGGCCTTCCCTTGTAGCACGCACCGGGTAGGAATACTGCACCGATGAATCGTAGCTGCCGTTTACAACGCTGACGTTCGAAGACACCGAGGCGTTGTCCAGAATTATGAGGCCGTCCACCTGGGGTAGGGTCAGCTTGAGCGTTTTTACCGAGCTGCCCTTCACCGTGACTACGTAGCGGCCGTATTCGCCAACGAGCATGTCTTTGGGCGTGACGGCGCTGGCCACGGCGATGGCATGGCAGATGTTCGCAAGTGCGGCCAGTATGAGCAGCGCGAGTAGAAATGGGGTTCGGGTTCGCATCACCAGTCTTTTCCTGAAGAGTTCCATTTGCGTGGTTCGACCAGCTCTCCGGCTGGGAGGATTTTTTCATCCTGACGGAGCAGGCGCAACAGTTGTTCCGCTTCTTCGCGGCTCATTTCGCCTTTGGCTTCGGGGCCGGGGCGCTCTGTCTGACTTTGCGCGTTGGCCGTGCTCATCTGTCCGGGCTGTTCGGGGAGGGGCTGCTCTTTGCCGGGCTGGGCGTTTTGTGCCGCTTCGCTGGCGTGTTCGAGTTTGGAGCTGTCCTCGCCTTCGCGGCGGTCTTCCCCGCGTGCCTCGCTCACGCGGCTGTGCTCACTGGCAGCCTCTTCCTCTTGCTTGTCCTCGGCCTTTCCTTCGGAGCCTTCGCCGGAGTAGCGCTGCTCTTCTTCATTGGCCTCTTTCTTGTCTGCCTTGCCCGCGCCTTGGGAAGCTTCTTCACGCTCCTCTTTGGCTTCTTCTTTCTCGACGTCGGCCTCGCCAGCGCCCTTGCCCTCGTCGTTCTTTTCCGCGTCAGGCTCCGGGGCCTTTTCCTGCTGCTTGCTGGCTGCGTTTTCGCGCTGCGCCTCGCCCGCCTCAGGCTGCTGCCCGCTGTCGGAGTCATTCTCGCCCTGTTGCGGCTCATGCTGCTGCTCTTCTCCCTGACCGGAATCCTGCCTGTTGGCGGAATTCTGTTCTCCCTGCTGTGGCTGTTGCTGCTGTTGGGCGTCCTGTTCGCGGCTGTTGCCACCTCTGCCGGACTGTCCCTTCTGCTTGTTGGAATCCTGCTTCGGCTGCTGCTTGTCGCTATTGTCGTTGCCGCCCTGCGGTTCTTGACTGCCGTCCTGTTGCTGTTTGTCCTGCTGGCCGCTCTTGCCGCTTTTCCCAGCGCCTTGCCCACTCTCGTTCCCCTTGTCGCCCTCCTGACTTTCGTCCTCGGGCTGCTCCTCTTGGCTGTCCTCCTTGTCCTCCTGGGGCGGGGGATTGCGGCGGGTTTCTGGCTTGTTCAATTCCTTGAGCAGTGCTTTCACACGCTCGTAGCTCTTGCGCACAGCTTCGCTGCCGGGGTCTGCGCTTAGGGCTTTTTCCAAGTGGGCTTTGGCGTTCTCAAGCTCTGCTACTGCCGCGGCCTTGTTTTCGGGGCTGGAGTAATCAGTGCCGTCCTTGGGGAGAGTTTGCAGCACCTTTGCAAGTTTTGCCGCACCGGCGTTACCTTCGGCACGCTGGGCCAATGCGCCGGGCCTGCCACCATTAAGCTCAAGGGCGCGTTCAAAGCACTCCGCCGCCGCGGCGTAGTCCCCTCTGTTGTAGAGGCTTACTCCTTGATTGTAGGTCTCTATCGCGATAGGGGCCTGCGCGGGCGCGGCCCTTGCGCTATCCGGGGCGGCTGGCAATAGAAATAGGGCAAGGAGGATGGCGGGCAGCGTGGACGGGGCGGGCCTGCGCCGTGCCGGCGGAAGCAGGGACTCTGCCACAAGCAGTGCTATGGCAAGGGCGAGGGGCCAGCGGTAGCGGATTATAGGTTCGCGTATGCTGCCAGTCTCGCGGCTCTTGGCCATATCGTCGTCTATTGCCTCGCGAAAGCGCGTCAAGAGTGCCCCGCTGTCCACAGTTTCATAAAAGCCGCCGCTTGCCGCCGCTATCGCCATCAGGTCCGCGCTTTCGAGGCGGCTCACAACGGGTCTGCCCCCGGCGTCGCGGGTGTAGCCGCTGCCCTTGTCGGGGGATTCTGGCACGGGCGCTCCCTCGGGCGTAGCGCATCCAACAGTGATTATGGTGATGCCGGGGGACTGGCGGGCTTCCTTCAGGCCGTTGCCTTCGAGATCCTCGCCGTCGCTCAGAATTACCAGCACCTTCTTGCCCTCGCTCTGGCCAAAGGCGGCTCTGGCCTCTGCAATGGCGTCGGCAAGGCTTGTCCCCAAGCTGGGCACCGAGCGGGTGTCGGTGGCTGCGAGGCTTTGCACAAGCGCGGAGCGGTCCAGCGTGAGGGGGCATTGCAGGAAGGCCTCGCGCGAGAAGGGGATAAGTCCCGCGCGGTTGCCCGGAGCGGCGTCCAGCATGTCCTGCACAGCCAGCTTTGCACGGGTGAGGCGGTCGGGCACAAGGTCGCTGCACAACATGCTGCGCGACACGTCGATGGCAAAGAGTATGTCCGCCCCCTTGCCTTGGATCTCGCGTATGCGGTAGCCGTAGCTTGGCTGGGCAAGCGCCAAAACAAGGGCGGTTGCTGCGGTCAGTATCAAGATATGCCTGAGCACTCGGGGCCAGAGCGCGGCCTGATCAAGTATGGGCAGCAGGCGGGCGCTTGCAAGGCGGCGCATTCGGCGCGCAACGCTCCGCTCCCCCGCCAGAAAGACGAGGGAGAATAGGGGAAGGGCTGCCAAGAGCCAAAGCCATGACGGGTTTTCCAGACGCATTCCGGTCCCTGTTATGACTTGCGTCGTTCCAAATGGTTTCGCATCGCAGGCTAGGCTTTTTCGGAGCCGTCCGCCGCGAAGTGCGAGATGAGCGCCCCGGCCACAAGGCAGAGCGCGGCCAGCAGCGCGTCCAGAGGTTCGCGGGGAAGGCCGGGGTTAAGCGCCACAACGGAGCCACCAACAAGGCCCAGTATCAGGGCATGGGTGAGGCTCGGGAACCTGTGCAGGGCCAGCTCGATAAGCTTTGCAAAGACCAGTACGCCCAGTCCCGCCATCGCAGCGACGATGCAGAGGATTTTAATCGCCACTAGCGCCGCCTGTGCAGAGGGGCCTAGCGCGGCGTTGGAGAAGATGCCCCTTGCCAGTTCCGCAAGGCTCTGCGGGTCCAGCGCGTGCAGGGCCACGATGACCGTGTAATACTTGCCAAGAAGAAGCAGAACGAGCGATCCGGACACTCCGGGTACTATCATCGCCGCTCCTGCGGAAAAGCCGCACACGCCAAGAGTTGCGTAGTCCGGGTTGGCCAGTTCCGCAGGGATGCCTTCCGCCTCTGCCTGTGCCTCCACCATCGCGCTGGCACCGGCCTTGGCCTCCTCCTTGCGGGCAGGGTCGCCAAGGGCTAGTACGGCCAGCAGGCCGATGGCAAGAACGGCCATTTCCGCCCCGCGCAGCTTCTTCAGCCCGCCCATGCGCAGCACCGGGGGCAGAGAGCCGAGGATTAGGCCCATGAAGAGCATCATCGTCGCCGCGCGCTGCTCTTCGAGCGCCCACTTGAGCACTTCGCCAAAGCCCTTTATGCCGACAATGGCACCAATGAAGAGTATGCCAAGGAACAGGATGTGGCGTAGCCTTCCCCCGTCTTTGCCGCTTAGCACTCCGCCTATGGAGCCAATCATGCGCTCGTATATGCCTAGGACGACGGCCATTGTGCCACCGGATACGCCGGGTATGATGTTGGCGATTCCGATTGCCACGCCCTTTAGCAGTAGAAAGAGTTTTTCCTTCATGAGTGTCCCAATCACTCATGGAAAAGGGGGCGTCAGGCAACCTCATTCGCAAAGAGTCACCTCTTCGGAAGCTGTCTGGAGCTGACTTTCTGACCCACATTCCCGAATTACGCACTTTTTGTTTGCAACGGTTCGCAGGCGGGCTATTACGGACCTTTTCCCATCGCTACAGAGCCAGCAGGAGCTGTTATGGGTGGGGTCGAACTCCTTTCAGGTCTTTTCGCAATTCTTCCGTCATAGAGCATATGAAGCAGCTCAATCTCAAGGTATCCGCCCGTGAACAGAGCGGCAGCGCCGCTTCCAAGCGCGCACGCAGCGGTGGTCTCATTCCGGCCGTCCTCTATGGACCCAACGGCACACGCAACCTCGCTATCGAGAATGCGGAGTTCCGCAAGCTCTGGAAGCAGGTCGCCGGGCGCACGGCTCTTATCGAGCTTGTCGAAGAGGGCAAGGAAGCCAATTCCCTTTCCATCATTCAGGAGATCCAGCGCAACTCCCGCACGGACGACTTCGTGCATATCGACTTCAAGGAGATTCTACGCGGCCGCGACATGTATGCCAGCATCTCCGTGCGCACCACGGGCGATGCCTTCGGTGTTCGCAACGAGGGTGCAATGATCGAACAGCACCGCCACGATGTGGAAATCCGCTGCCGTCCGCGCCACCTGCCCGAGTATGTCGAGGTTGATGTGACGAACATGAAAGCCGGCGACTCCATCAAGGTCAAGGACCTGCCCGCCCTCGAAGGCGTGACCTACCTGACCGACGCCGAAGTGGTCGTTGTTAGCTGCGTTGTGGAGAAGGTTGTCGAGGAAGCACCTGCCGAGGGTGATGCCGCAGCAGCCCCAGCCGCCCCTGCAAAGGGTGCCCCTGCCGCCAAGGCCGCGCCCGCCAAGGCCGCTGCTCCTGCAAAGGCAGCACCCGCCAAGGCCGCCCCTGCCAAGGGCAAGAAGTAGGCATCATTGGTTCGTAAGCATTTTTCAATCAAGCGGCGCATCCTCCAAGGGTGCGCCGCTTCATTATGCACCGTCCATGCGCAGGGCGTTTTGCCCTTCGGACAGTCGCGCCCTATGCTCTGCCGCTGCCATTTCCGCTCTTCCGGCCACCGGCCAGAACCACGCCTAGTAGCATAACCGCGCTGCCTACAATGAGGCTTGGCCAGTGCCCGGCCTTCTCGCCAAAGAGCAGTATGCTTACAACGACGGCCATCGGCACCTTAAGATTGGACACTGCGGCCAGCATCCCCGTGCTCACCTTTGTTGAGCCGATGTTCCACCAGAATAGGCAAAGGCCCGAGGACACCGAACCCATGTAGAGAAGCGCCGCCCACTGGCGCGCTGTGATGGTGCTGACCTCGCCCAGCGAGCCGTTGTAGAGACTGAAAAGCCCGGTGAAAAGTGCCGCGCCGCTGAAGAGCAGGGCGAATACGTGGCTGTCCTTCTGTTCTGGAGCTTGTGCACGCAGGGTGCGGTAGTAGAGCAGTCCGATTGCAAAGCAGATGTCGGACCCCTGCACGAGCAGGCAGCCGCGAAGCGAACCAGCGTCGGTCATTTTCCCATGCGTCATGACAAGTCCCGCCCCGAGAGCCGCGAAAACGGCTGCCAGAAGGAACAGTGGGTCCATACGCCTCTTCCACAAGCCGTCGAAGATGACCAAGTAGATGGGCGTCATGAGGGTCATCAGCGCCACCTGCCAGCCGCTAAGATATGCGTAAGAGGCGTTGAGCAGCATGTACATAAGCCCGTATTGCAGGGCGCCTACAAGGGCGAAGCGAAGGCTGGTACCGCGGGTCAGTTTGCCGGGGCGCAAGAAGGGCAGGAATATGAATAGGGCCAGCGTAAGGCGGAGGAATGCCGTCAGGTCGGCGTCGAGCATGGATAGCTCGCTCTTGAAAATGGCGAAGGACGCGCTCCAGATGAGTGAGACGGCTATAAGGTATGGCACGCGCTGATGCTAGTACGGGGCTAGCACTGTGCAATCACTTAACTTGGGGAATCTTACGGTTCCAAGACTGCTCTACACTTGCAACACGATCTGGTATGCGGGCCGAGTGCCTGTGCGAAGGCGAAACAGATGGCTTCATTTTCGCGCAGCATGTGTTTGTTTATCCTCTGTAATGTCGATGTAATATGCGTTTCACTTTTGGAAAGGAATACAAGCTGGGAGCAATTCTGTCAGTCGCAGCACTGGCACTGTCGGGCATGTCCGCGACGGATGCACAGGCACTTGTCATCAGCCCAATGAATACTGAGGGTGCCGCGTTCGTGTACGCGGCCCAGCCCGAGCAGGGTATTGCCTGTCTTCGCCTGCGCATAGATCCTGCCGACAATGTGGAGCTGTTGGAGACTATCTTCGCAGGAGGTAGCTGGCAGGATACGCGCCGACAACCCATCGGCCCGCGCTTCTATTTCGTTGTGAAGGACTCTTCGGGGCTTGTCTTGGCCAGTGGGTTCAGGAACGACCCGAGGGGCATGAAGCCGGGCAACAGCAAGGTTGAGTTTCTCCTCACGGTTCCTTTTCAAGCCGACACAAGCACCGTGGAGCTGTACCGCGTAAGTTACGAAAGCGCAGGCCGCGAAGACTACGATCGCCAATACAGGTTGCTGGCCAGCTTCGACATCTCCGATAATAGCTACGCGAAGAGGTAGGGCTGACAAGGCGTCCGCCATCATGGCCAGTCCTTCGTTCCTCTATTTCTAGGACAGGTTCAGGACATCCTTCATGTCGTAGAGGCCCGGCTTTTTGCCGTGCAGCCATGCCGTCGCGCGCATTGCCCCCCGTGCCAAAATGCTGCGGTCCCCGGCCTTGTGGGTTATTTCCACCCGTTCGCCCGGCCCGGCGAAGATGACTGTGTGTTCGCCCACCACATCGCCCCCGCGCAGGGCGTGGACGCCTATTTCGTCGAATGGGCGCTCGCCGGGCATTCCCTCGCGTCCGTTGGTCACGCATTCGGGGCCAAGGTGCCGGGCCTCGCGGATAAGCTCCACGATGCGCTCTGCGGTGCCACTGGGGGCGTCCTTTTTAAGGCGGTGGTGCATTTCCACGACCTCGGGGTTGAACTCTGTCCCGAGTACCTGTGCCGCCTTGCTCACGAGGTGGTAGAGCAGGTTGACGCCCAGCGAGTAGTTGCCCGCAAAGACCATCGGCACGCTCTTGGCACATTCCAGTATGCGGGCCTTTTCCTCTGCGCTGTGACCGGTGGTGCCGATGACGATGGACTTGCCTTTTGCAGCGGCCAGCTCGGCAAGGCCGGGCGTGACGGAGTGAAAACTGAAGTCAACGACCATTTCCACAGCGTCGATATGCGCGGCGGGATCGTCGCCCACGTCCAGTGCGGCAACGATTTCCACGCCGAACTCCGGCGCGCAACGGATTATGGCCTGCCCCATGCGCCCCTTGGCGCCGTTAAGAAGAACTTTTACCGGCATAGATGGATAATCCCTGTGTTTAGCAGCCAGCCTTTGCCATTGCGGCCTCAACGACGGCGCGGTTGGCCTCGCCCATCTCGCAGAGGGGCAGGCGCACGCTGTCGCTTGATATTATGCCACGCTTCATCATGGCGTACTTTACAGGCACGGGGTTGGGTTCCACGAACAGGTCTCGGAATATCGGGTAAAGCCTCTTGTGCATGGCCTGAGCCGTCAGAAAGTCGCCTCTGAGGGCCGCGTGGACCATGTCCGCGACAAGCTCCGGAATTAGGTTGGACGCCACGCTTATGACACCCTGCGCACCCACGGACATGTAGGGAATGGTGTGGTCGTCCTCGCCGCTCAGGATGCCTATACGCTCTCCCAACGCGTCGATAATCTGCGAGGCGCGGCAGACCTTGCCCCCGCTTTCCTTTATCGTGGTGATATTGGGGAAATTGTCCACGAGGCGAACGATGGTGCCCACGCTCATCTCGACTACGGCGCGGCCGGGTATGGAGTAAAGGACTATGGGCTTTTTTGTAGCCTGCGCCACGGCACCGAAGTGCCTGTACATGCCCTCCTGGGAGGGCTTGTTGTAGTAGGGCGTGACGTGCAGCATCGCGTCCGCACCCACGTTGTCCGCCTCGCGGGTCAGGTGCAGGGCCTCGTCTGTGCAGTTGGCTCCGGCTCCGGCAATCACGGGTACGCGTCCACGCGCTGCCTTGACCACACGCTTTACCACTTCCACATGCTCGGGCATGTCGAGCGTGGGAGATTCGCCCGTGGTTCCGACAGGGATAAGGCCGTCGATTCCGGCCTCGATCTGGCGTTCCACAAGCGCTTCCAGCTCTTCGTAAGCAATGCGCCCGTCAATCATGGGGGTGACAAGGGCCGTGAATGCACCTTTGAAGCTGTTCTGCGTGTTCATATAAATCGGTCTGCCACTAAAGGGCCTGACGCGGCGCTTTTCAACACTGGAAAAGAAATTGTAACGGTGCGTTGCGCCTTGCATTCGCTTCGGGAGGGCTGCCGCGGCTCTTTTCGCTGGCGGGGGCTGGGGCATTGTGTTTATCATCCACTCTCGTGAGCGAGCAACCTCCCGTCTTCGACAAGCTGCTGCGCCTAGCAGTGGAGAACAAGGCAAGCGACATCCATATCAAGTCCGCCAGCCCGGCCTTCCTGCGCATAAGTGGCAGGCTTGAAAAGGTGGACATGGACCCGCTCGAGGCCGGGGAGATTTACGCATTCGTCGAACACGCCTGCCCGCGCCAGTTTTCGGCCCATTGGCGCAACGACGCACAGGTGGACTTCAGCTACAAGCTCGATGGGGTGGGGCGCTTTCGCGTCAATGCCTTTCACCAGCGCGGGGCTCCGGGGATAGTGTTTCGCCATGTAAAGAGCCGCCCGCCGACATTCGAGGAGCTAAATCACGATCCAGAGGTTTTCCGCCAGCTTTGCACCGCCAAGGATGGCATAGTGCTTGTCTGCGGCCCCACTGGTTCGGGAAAAAGCTCCACCCTTGCCGCGATGTTGGACTGGATAAATCACCGCGAGGACAGGCATATCGTAACGCTCGAAGACCCCATCGAGTACAATTACGCCGACGACAAGAGCGTGTTCAACCAGCGCGAGATTGGTATCGACACCCCCAGTTTCGCAATGGGTATGAAGGCGGTGCTCCGTCAGGATCCCGACATCATCCTTGTTGGTGAAATGCGCGACCGCGACACTTTCGAGACCGCCATTGGCGCAGCCGAGACGGGGCACCTTGTCTTTGGCACCCTGCACAGTGCCAACGCGCAGCAGGCCGTGCAGCGCCTTTTCGAGTTTTTCCCGCCGGAGTTGCACCACTCGATGCGGCGTCAGGTGGCGGGGACATTGCGCGCAACGATAACGCAGGCCCTTGTCCCTGCTATGGAGGGCGGCGGGAGGGTGCCCGTTGTGGAGATTTTCATGGTGGACGCCATCGGGAGGAAAACCATCGAGGAGGGCGCCTTTGAGAAGATTCCGGCTGTAATAGACGTCGGGGCGGCCAGTGGTTCCAAGTCTTTCAACGCCGACCTGTACCGCCTCATAAAGGCCGGGCGCATATCCAAGAACGACGGCATGGCAGTCTCGCCCAACCCGCGCGCGCTGGAAATGAACCTGAAGGGAATCTTCCTCTCAAGTGGCGGAATAGTGTAGGAGCGGGCCTACTTCAGGCCGTATTCGGACGGGCTTGCGCCTCTTGCTTTGAGGGCATTTATCAGCAACCCCATGTCCAGCCTTGCTCCGGGCTTTATGCCAGCCCTCGCATACCAGCCAGCCGCCATTTCCAGGGCATACTGCATGTCGTCCCTGGCCGAAGGGACGCTGCGCGTGTCGTTTGGCAGCATGTGGCGAATCTCGACTAGGGTGCCCTGCGCGTCGAAAAAGCCTATGTCCAGCCCGATGGGCACGTTGTTCATCCAGTAGCTCATGCGCTGCGGAGCCTTGTAGGCAAAGAGCATCCCTTCGCCATCGGCCAGTTCCGTTCGGAACATCAGTCCACGCGCCTGTTCCTGCCGGGATAGGGCTAGCTGGGCGGAAATAGCCACTTCGCCAAGGCGCAGGGGGAGGAGCGTCTGCACGCTGGCCGGAGACTGTGCCGTGGCCCCGCTTTGGGCGCTTGTGCAGCCTCCGCAGCCGCAGAGAAATAGGGCGAGGATAAGTAACAGGTGCCGGGTCTTCATGCGGATGGTGGTTGGCCAGTATGTAGGAGCCTAGGCCCTTAGGCGTTCAGCCTTCAGGGTTTCGGCAAGGTAAATGGAGCGCATCTGCTCGTAGTCCTGCTCGCGGCTGCCCGTTACGATGCAGTAGTCGTAGCTCTTCCATGCTTTCAGCTCCACCTCCGCCGTCTGCATACGGCGGGCTATTTCCTCGGCATCGTCGCTACCTCTGCAAGCGAGGCGTTCGCGGAGCTGCTCAATGCTTCGCGGCAGTATGAATACCGAGGCGATGCGTTCGCCCATGCGCGGGTCCACGCGGGCGGCGCTGCGAAAGCTGGCCGCGCCCTGCACGTCGATGTTGAGCAATAGGTCCACAGAACTGTCCAGCTTGTCCAGCACTGCCTCGCGCAGCACTCCGTAGCGGTTAGTGTGAACTTTGGCGTGCTCGTAAAAAGCCCCTGCGGCCACGCGGCGCTCGAACGCTTCGGGACTTAGGAAGAGGTAGTCCACTCCGTCGATTTCTCCGGGCCGGGGAGGGCGGGAGGTGGCCGTGACGACCCTTTGCAGGCGGGGGCCGAACTCTGTCAGCAGGCGGTCGCAGATGGTGGTCTTGCCGCTCCCGGCCGGGCCGGACACGATGAGCAGCAGAGATTTGCGACGACCTGAAATGATGTCTTTCATGACTGTATTTGTTTAGTGCAAGCGGGGGCGCCGCAAGTATGAAAAGTGCGCTTTTTCCCCGCCATACCTCGCGTACCTCGGAAAAGTATGGAAAATGTAAGCCCTTTTCCCGAAAAGCGTGATGAATGGCCCGGATAATGCCGCTATTTGTCTTCGTGCCAGTTATATCAACATTCGCCCCCAAGAGACATGCAGGCTCGCCAGAGTTGAGTATATATGTATGTAAGGGGCAGCGGACCATATAAGAGCAATTTCAAAATTACCCAAGCACATCATGTCTCAGACCAGCACTAACAAGAGGAAAGCCGCAGCGGCCAAGGACATAAACTTCAAGTTCAACATAGAGGCCAGCGCCGAAGGCATACGCGCTTCGATCTTGAACCACCTGAAGTATTCCCTCGCCCGCGACACTGGCAGCGCCACAAAGCGCGACTGGTGGATAGCCACCAGCCACGCGGTGCAGGACCGCATACTTGAGCGTTTCATCGACACGATGGCCGCGCAGACAGACGGCAATGCCCGCCGCCTGTACTACCTGAGCCTCGAATACCTGATGGGCCGCATGTTGCACAACAACATCGTCAACGCGGGCCTCTTTGAGGCGACAAGGAAGGCCCTCGAAAGCCTGAATCTGGACATCGAGGAAATTTTCGGAGTCGAGGAGGACATGGGCCTTGGCAACGGCGGCCTCGGACGCCTCGCAGCCTGCTTCATGGACTCGCTGGCTACGCTCCAGCTCCCGGCTGTGGGCTACGGAATACGCTACCAGTTCGGCCTTTTCCGCCAGAGCTTCGTCCTTGGCCGACAGGCCGAGCAGCCCGACGACTGGTGCAAATTCGGCAGCCCATGGGAAATCGTCCGTCCCGAGTACGAGCGCACGCTGAAGATATTCGGTCGCGTGCAGACCAAGTTCGACAGCCTTGGTAACTCGCATCACGAGTGGACCGACTACGGGCAGCTCGTTGGACTTCCCTACGACATTCCGATCGTCGGCTACGGGGCCAAGACGGTCAACTTCATGCGCCTGTGGGAATCCAAGGCGAGCAAGGAGCTGGATCTTGACGTGTTCAACAAGGGAGGCTACGTCGATGCGGTCCGCGACAAGAGTTGGGCCGAGAGCGTGTCCAAGGTACTCTACCCCAACGACACTTCCGAGAACGGCAAGGAGCTGCGTCTTGTGCAGCAGTACTTCTTCGTTGCCTGCTCGCTCTACGACATCGTGCGCCGCTTCGAGAAGAACAACGCCGACTTCGAGAAGTTCCCCGAGAAGGTGGCCGTTCAGCTCAACGACACGCACCCCGCCATCGCCGTGCCGGAGCTTATGCGCCTGCTTATCGACGAGAAGCAGATTCCTTGGCAG
Source organism: Puniceicoccales bacterium Verruco_02 (assembly GCA_001604585.1). GTDB lineage: Bacteria > Verrucomicrobiota > Verrucomicrobiia > Opitutales > Oceanipulchritudinaceae > Verruco-01. Next base: position 95,185 of record LVBW01000030.1, read on the forward strand.
GCCGCCTGGGACATAACGCGCAAGACTCTCGCCTACACCAATCACACACTGCTGCCCGAGGCGCTCGAAAAGTGGTCCGTGCCGCTCTTTGAGAAGGTGCTCCCGCGCCACCTTCAGATTATCTACGAAATCAACCGCAACTTCCTCACTCAGGAGGTGGAACTGCGCTGGCCCGGCGACGACGCCAAGAAGCGCGAGCTGTCCATAATCGAGGAGACAAGCCCCAAGCAGGTGCGCATGGCCTACATGTCCGTCATCGGCAGCCACAGCGTGAACGGAGTAGCCGCGATTCACACCCAGCTACTGCGCGAAAAGCTCTTCCCGCTCTTTGACGAACTCTACCCGGACCGCTTCAACAACAAGACCAACGGCATCACGCCCCGCCGCTGGCTCAAGCAGTGCAACCCGGCCCTGTCCGCTCTCGCGGATCGTTGCGTTGGCGAAGATTGGCCAGCGAACCTGGACAAGCTGCGCGGCTTGGAGAAGTTCGTGGGCGACAATGCCGTCTTGGACGAGTTCATGGCCATCAAGCGCGCAAACAAGGAAGTGCTCGCCAAGATAATCATGAAGGACTGCGGCGTGGAGGTAAGCCCCGACGCCCTGTTCGACGTGCAGATAAAGCGCCTGCACGAGTACAAGCGTCAGCACCTAAACCTCTTGCACATTCTCACCCTTTACCGCCGCCTCCTGCACGATCCGGACCTGGACGTTCCGGCCCGCGTCTGCATCTTCGGCGCCAAGGCTGCGCCCGGCTACTATCTTGCCAAGCGCATCATCGAGGCCATCAACCGCGTGGGCATGGTCATCAACAGCGACACCCGCATCAAGGGCAAGCTGAAGGTAGTGTTCCTGCCCAACTACCGCGTAAGCCTTGCCGAGCGCATCATCCCCGCGGCGGATTTGTCCGAGCAGATTTCCACCGCAGGCAAGGAGGCCTCCGGCACGGGCAACATGAAGCTGGCCCTGAACGGCGCGCTCACAATCGGCACTCTGGACGGCGCAAACATAGAGATCGGCGAAGAGGTGGGCGATGACAACATCTTCATCTTCGGCCTGACTGTCGAAGAGGTGGAGGCCCTTCGCGCCCGTGGCTACAACCCATACGATTACTACTACGCCAACGAGGAACTACGCGAGGTCGTGGACTGGATTGGCTCGGACTACTTTACGCCCGAGGCTCCCGGCGAACTCTCGGCCATTCGCGATTCGCTCCTTGGCGGGGGGGACCCCTTCCTCGTCCTTGCCGACTATGCCAGTTACATCCGCGCACAGGAAGCTGTGGGCAAGGCGTATCAGGACAAGGCCGGATGGGCGAAAATGGCCCTGCTCAACACCGCAAGGGTGGGCAAGTTCTCCAGCGACCGCACGATAAGCGAATACGCCAGAGACATTTGGAAGCTCGACCCGGTGCCCGTACCATAACAAATAGCCAGGCATAGCAATCTACGCCATTTCGACGCGGCAGGGGTTCAAGACCTCTGCCGCGTCCTGCGTACGGAGTCCCCGTTGCGAAAATGTTAGAATACCATGTTCTTTGCAGGTGGCTTGGGCTTTGTTATCCTGCCTTGCAATGAGACTTTACCCCCTTTGCGTCTCGGCTCTGCTCTTTGCAGGTGCCAGTCTTCATGCGGATGTTGTCATGCCGCGCATACTTTCAAGCGGCATGATCGTTCAGCGCGATCAGCCCTTGTCGCTCTTTGGCCGGGCCGATCCCGGCGAAAAAGTCACGGCCATTATCGGCGATGACTCCGCCTCCACTCTGGCGGATGCCGGGGGCAAATGGAGGCTCAGCCTTCCGGCTCGCAAGGGTGGGGAGAGCTTTGAAATCCGCATCAAGGGCAACAACGAGCTTGTGCTCAACGATGTTCTTGCGGGCGATGTGTGGGTGTGCTCGGGCCAGAGCAACATGGAGACGAACATGGCTCGCCTTTCCGAGAAATATGCAAAGGAAATATCCGAATGCGCCAACCCGGCCCTGCGCATGTTCACTGCGCCGATGGCATACAATTTTCAGGCCCCGCAGGACGATTTGCCTTCCGGCCAGTGGCTGGGTTTCCGCCCGGAGAACGTTGCCACTATGTCGGGCGTAGCCTTCTTTTTCGCCCAGTACATAGAGGCCGAGACGGGCGTTCCAGTGGGCATTATTAACGTCAGTAACGGCGGCTCTCCTATTGCCGCATGGCTTGGCAGGGAGCAGCTTGAGAAGTATCCCGACCTGCTCGAAGAGGCTGCCCGCTGGGCAGGCGAAGACGCCACTGCAAAAGCTCAGGAGCGAAACAACGAGATCTACCGCAACTGGGCGGCGGCTCTGGACTCTGGCGACCCCGGCATGAAGGCGGGTGCGGAGTGGTTCTTGAGCGAACTGGACTGCTCCGACTGGTCCACAGTGTCCATTCCCGGCAAGATGGCAGATCAGGGCATGGGCCAGATTGGCAGCATCTGGCTGCGCAGGGAAGTGGACATCCCTGCTGAACTGGCCGGACGCGAGGCAACGCTGCGCCTTGGCAACATCATTCACGCCGACACCGCGTACATTAACGGGCAAAGGGTGGGCGAGACCGGCTATGAGTACCCGCCGCGTCGCTACTCCGTGCCCGAAGGCCTGCTGAAGGCCGGGCGCAACGTGGTGGCCCTGCGCGTGAGCTGCACTGGCGGCCCCGGAGCGGTGTTTATCGGCGACAAGCCCTACCAGCTCGACATCGGCGAAGAGATTTATGACCTCAAGGGCGAATGGCTCTGCAAGAAGGGAGCGGAAGTTCCCGCGCGCGAGGCCACGGTGTTCATCCAGTGGAAGCCGATGGGCCTTCACAACGGCATGTATGGCCCCATAAGGCAACTTGGTGTCAAGGGAGTGGTGTGGTATCAGGGCGAGAGCGACACCTGGCAGCCCACCCGTTACGCGGAGTTGATGCGTTCGCTAGTCGCCGACTGGCGCGGCATGTGGGGCAATGTCCCCGTGCTGCTCCAGCAGTTGCCCAATTTCATGGAGCCGACCACCGGGCCTGCGGAAAGTGGCTGGGCGGACTTTCGCGAAATCCAGCGCAAGAGCCTGACCATTCCGCTCACGGCTCTTTCCGTCGCAATCGACATTGGCGAGTGGAACGACATCCACCCGCTCAACAAGAAGGACGTGGGCTACCGCCTCTCGCTCGCTGCGCGCAATCTGGCCTATGGTCAGGACATCGTGGCCGGGGGGCCGCTGTACCACTCCATGAACATATGTGGAGGGCGGGTGGAGCTGCGCTTTGACAGCGTGGGCGGCGGTTTGCTCGCCAAGGACGGGCCGGAGCTGCGCCAGTTTACGCTGGCGGGTACGGACGGGGTGTTCCACATGGCAGAGGCACGTATCGAGGGCGACAAGGTCTTTGTGTGGAGCAAAGAAGTGCCCGAGCCGCGGCGTGTGCGCTACGCATGGGCCAGTAACCCGCAGGGTGCCAACCTCTACAACGCCGAGGGCCTGCCCGCATCCCCCTTCGAGGCAAGTCTGGACTGAGTATCGCTTCTGCGGCTCTGCCATCTCAAGGTGTGATGCGGCTTCTTGTACATACAAGTGCTTAGTAGCGGTGCATTCCTGCTTGCTTTTTGTTCTCCCCTTGGGTTCCTTTATGCGGAAAACCATATTCAAAAAGCATTTGCGAGATATTATTCAATGTCAGGCAGCTCTCTCTCCACCCCTGAATCCCGCTCCAAGGCCCGCAGCGACCTCATGAAGGCCATAGGGCCGGGCATACTTGTATCCTGTGCCGCTGTCGGCGGTTCCCACCTTGTGTGGTCCACCCGTGCCGGTGCAGAGTATGGCTGGGCGCTTGTGGGCCTCATTCTTCTAGCGAACCTGCTGAAGTTCCCTTTCTTCCTGTACGGACAGCGTTACAGCGCAGCCACGGGCGAGAGCCTGCTGGCCGGCTACATGCGCAAGGGCAGGGTATATCTATGGATATTCCTGCTGCTCAACGTGCTTACGTCCACTGTAAACATCGCCGGTGTGGCCATGGTGACCGGTGCCCTGCTCGGCGGCTACGGGCTGGGGACTTTGTCTGTGACGCAGCTTACCGTGGCGGTATTGGTCCTGTGCATGGCGCTGATGCTGCTTGGCCATTACAGGCTGCTCGATGGTATGTCCAAGGTCGTGATGGCCACTTTGGCTATAACGACTATGCTGGCCGCTGGCTTCGCCATCTGGAACGGTCCTGTGTCCGCACCCGGTTTTGTCGCCCCAAGCCCTTGGAACTGGGCCAGTTTTGGCTTCCTTGTAACTCTTCTTGGCTGGATGCCCGCCCCGGTGGACCTTTCTGCATGGGCCTCGCTGTGGATGTTCAGCCGAGAGAAGCAGACCGGCCACATGGCGACGGTCAAGGAGAGCGCGATAGACTTCCACCTTGGCTATGGCATGGCGGTGTTCCTCGCCGTGGTTTTCGTAGCCCTTGGCAAGTATGTGATGTTCGGCTCTGGCGAGTCGTTTTCGGACAGCGGCATAGCCTTTTCGCGACAGTTTGTGAACCTGTACACAGCCAGCATTGGCGACTGGTCTCGTCTTCTCATACTTTCGGCTGCCTTTGTTACGATGTTTTCCACCACCATCACCTGCATCGATGGCTATCCGCGCGCACTTGCTGCAAGCTGCTCCCTGCTATGGAAGCTGCCAATGGCGTCGTTCCGCCGCATTCACACTCTGTGGATACTCGTCTCCACCGCCGGGGCAGTGATCATAGTGCTGTTTTTTGTAAAAAGCATGATGCAGTTGCTTGTCATGGCTTCTGCGGCGTCCTTCCTTTCTTCGCCCATACTGGCGTACATCAACCTGAAGGTGATGCGCGGGGACAATGTCCCGGCCGGGTATCGTCCAGGGCCCCTACTGATGTTCATAAGCGTGGCCGGTCTGGCCTTCTTTGGCCTTATGTCATTGGGCTACGTTTACGTAACGTTCATTCGTGCCTGAGATATTTCCCAATTTGGGCATTGAACAGTCCAAGTTCCTGACGATGTTTCTTCTGCGCGGTACACTTTGCCCGCGCATTCAGCCAATTCATCCCCCCCCGTATGACGACCAACTGCTTCCGCCTTTGCGTGGCCACCTTGTCCGCGCACTTAGTCTGCAACAGTGCCAGCGCCCGCTGGTCCACATCATTCAAGATCAACGGCGAGTGTTCGCGCAGCATAGACGATGGTATAAAGCCAATCCCCAGCATCATCATAACCTCCGCAGACGGGGTGCGCGATGAATTTATCTTCGAGTCGCCCTTGTCCATGCGTTGGGATAACGAGCTAGTCAGCAGTTCTTCCTACGGGGTGGCTGGCCATATCGAGTGGGCGATCGATATTGGCCGCCGTTTCAGTGTCGGGCTGGGCTGCGGCATGGAATACGCTTATTCCAAGGCCAGATACAACACCATGATGGAGCTGGGCCTTTGGGACGACGTCATATTCTTTGAGTATGGCCGCGGCTCTTGGGAGATGAAATGGAAGGAGTTGTCGCCCGAAGTGTTTGCCCACGTCGAGGCGCGCATATGGAAAGGCCTGAGCGCCCGCGTAGAGCTTGGTCTTGCACGCACGTACATGCGTTATGGCGAACTTGGCTTCTCGAAGGTGACTATCGGTCAATCATATTCGGACAGCGATTACTTTGACCTGGCCTACGATGCGATGCAGTGCCCTTCGGCCCTTCGCACGAGGCTGAGTCTGGGGCTAGAGTGGGAGCTTAACCCCAGATGGACAATTGGCGGCGGCGTAGAGCTGCTGAGGCTTGGCGACTACGAATTGATCGAGCAGACGATCTTTATCACAGACTCTTTCGAATCCTACGAGTTTTCGCTCCCCATCACCGGAACGCGCAGCGTGAGGGCATATTTTGGCGGCAGCTACCGTTTGTAGTCTTGTACGTGGCGGAAAAGCCGCGCCACATCCGTTAATACTGGATGGATGCCGGTAAGTATGGCATCAAGCTTTCCGATGAACACCCCACATTGCATCACCGCGGCCCTGCTTGGGCTTGTTTCAACTTGTACGCTTGCCGCATCTGGCAGTGGAATGCGCATTGTAAGCGCTGACCTGACTCAGGTCCGCGGCCCCATGAGCGGCATGGGGCAGTTGTGCGTCGGCGCTGGCAGGGCCAACGAGGGCCTGCGTGCAGACTGGCAGAGGCAGCTTGCCCATGTGAAGGAGGAGTGCGGCTTTGGCTACCTGCGCTTTCACGGCCTGCTTTGCGACGACATGGGCGTAGTCGTATGGGATTCCAACCTGAAGAAGCACGTTTACAACTGGCAGTACATCGACGAGCTGTTCGACTACATGCTTTCCATCGACGTAAAGCCCTTCGTGGAGCTTGGCTTCATGCCCACGGCACTTGCCAGCGGCCCTAGCACGATATTCTGGTGGAAGGGCAATGTCACCCCGCCCAAGGATTATGCCGAATGGGAGGCCCTCATAAGTGCCCTTCTCACGCACTGGACCGAGCGCTACGGCGAGGACGAGGTGGCGAGCTGGTACTTCGAGGTCTGGAACGAGCCTAACCTTTCCGGCTTCTGGATTGGCGACACGGGCGGCAGGACCGAGGCGGAATTCCAAGCCTACGCGAAGGAGGAGTACTTCAAGCTTTACGCCTCGACGGCCAAGGCTGTCAAGAGCGTCAGCGGTCGTTACCGCGTGGGCGGCCCGGCTACGGCGGGCAATGCATGGGTGCCGGAGCTTATCGAATTTTGCACAAAGAACGCCATCCCGCTGGACTTTGCCAGCACGCACCACTACGCGGTCATGCACGGCTATCTGGACGAAACGGGCACCCACGGCACGGTGCTCGCGCCCGAGCGCAATGCGCTGGTCAAAGAGGTCAAGGGTGTGCGCGCACAGATTGAGGCATCTTCGAGGCCGGGACTGGAGCTGCACTACACAGAGTGGAGCACCTCCTATACCCCTTCGGACCCAGTCCACGACAGCTACCACAGCCCCGCTTTCATCCTGAACAAGGTCAAGAGCGCGGAAGATGCGGTGCAGTCCATGTCCTACTGGACCTTTACGGACATATTTGAAGAGGCAGGCCCTCGCGCCACGCCCTTCCACGGCGGCTTTGGCATGGTGAACTATCAGGGAATCCGCAAGCCCTCGTTTTTTGCATACAATTTTCTAAACAAGCTGGGGGCAATTGAGCTGAAGAACGATGATGCGGACTCCTGGGTATGCACAGACGGCAAGGGCGCCGTGCAGGTCTTGGCGTGGGACTTCATAGTGACCCATCCCGGCCCTACGGTGCTCAACCAGCAGTATTACTGTCAGGACCTGCCTTCGGAAAACTCGGAAACGCCCTTTGTCGTCAGCCTGAGCAACCTTGCTCCCGGAGCATACACGATGAAGCTCCACCGCGTGGGCTACCGCAGTAACGACGCATACACCGCCTACATCGACCTCGGCTCCCCCGCACAGCTTACCCGCGAGCATGTGGCCTTCCTCAAGGCAAAGTCCACGGGCGAGCCGGAGAAAGTGGAACTGGTGCGCGTGGGCACAGACGGCCTCTTCCAGAGGGACATCCCGATGAGGCAGAACGACGTGATTCTCCTTACCCTCGAGCCGCAGGCAGCGGGCAGGTAGAGCAAGGGGCCTCATTCCACACTTGGGAGGGTCAGGTTCAGTTTCATGGACCTGACCCTTTCCGTGCTTTCTGCAAGGGCGTCGGCGTCGAAGGGCGGCAGGCGGAAAAGGCGGGACATTGCACCTTGCTTTTCGAACAGGGCACCGCTGAACAAGAGTCCGAGGTGGCGGCAGTAGTAGCCGCAGTGTCCCGGCGTGGGGCCGGGCAGGTTCAGCGCTGTGAGGCCGTACCACATGTCCAGCACATCGCCCTCGCTGATGTAAAAATCTATGGGGCAGGGCACATAGTGCAGAGCTGCTGCCCGCCGCCTTTCCATGCGTGCCCGTAGGGCATGGCGAGGGCTGCGCGGGAAGCGAAGGGCCAGCCGGGGAGCGTCGAGGCGGTGGATGTAAACCTTTGCGCCCGAGGCATCGCGAATGGTCGATGCGTTGGCGTTCAGCTGCACGTCGGCATGAGTCAAGAGCAAGGCGGAAATGTCCCTCATCCGTGCCCCGCGCATTTGCAGAGCCTGGCGAATCAGGGGCATATGCTCCGCTCCGCCAGCGCCGACAAGGACAATGGCATCGCCCCGCCAGAGCAGGTAAACGCTGTGCCGCCCGGCGCGAAGCCGAAACACGCCCTCCGGGCCGGGACTGTCGATTATGCCCTGCATTCTATATATCGCCGCCTCGGATACTGCTCCGGGCGCTGAATTTGCGCAAGAGCGGATGAGCTTCACGAATGGGTAGGCAAATAGTCTAGCCCGGCTCTAGTCGCTTTCGTCCATGTCGCGGATCTGGCCCTCGTCCAGCTCGTCCAGAAGGATCAGGTGATGGCGCCTTTCTCGCTGCCGCGTCATACCAAGACGCAGGGCCAGTTTGTGCATACTGTGGCTGCGGTTCAGGTTTGTGTTCAGGCTCACGCTGTCGAAGCATTCGCCCGGTCCGCGCTCTTTGCAGAGGTGGCGCATCAGGAGCATGGTCGTCATGGGGTGCCGTGCGCTCTGGTCGGGGTTTGCGCAGATGAACTCCAGCGTAGCTGTCATACCCCTTGCCGTGCAGAGGAGTATGCCGCCAATGCCGTGCGGCCCCTCGGCCACGGTGGAGAGTATGGGGTGAATATGCTTACGCACGCTCTCGAACTGCGCCCGGCCAAGGAATCGCCCATCAAGTGCCCATCGCTCGATAATCGGCCAGTCCGCGTCTGCAATGGGCCTTAATCTACAGCCCTCCTGCAAGGCCTGGGCGCATACTTCATCGTAAGTGGCCAGATGCCTTCGCAGAGAGTCCGGCTCGAAAGACCAGTCCTCGTCGCTCCAGTGGATCTGCCGTATGCCAAAGCCTTGCAGTGCCTCTTCTTTCAGCCTGCCCTCCGGTTCTGTTATTATGACACTGCGCGCACCGGCGGAGAATATCTCCTCAATGAGAGGGCGGAGCATTTCCTTCGCCTCGTGTGAGGCAAAGAGTGCTGGCCTGCTCCTTATGAACAGTTTGGCAGTTCGCCCGCTTTGCGTCAGCTTCCAGCTTGCCGCGCCGACGAGGCGTTCGGGCGCTTTCATTCGCCAGGCTCGCAGTTCCCAGTCCGGCCCGCTTAATGGGGCGGCGTTCAGAATGGCGGCGGCGCGTTCGCGCTCCTTTCCGTCCGGCCTGACATATGCGGGCACCTCGGCTGAGGGCATCGCAAGTTCTCGAAGTATGGAAATTGGTGCCGGGCGCTTCCCGTCTCCCAAAGTGCTTGCCTCGCTATCCTGTGCAGGAGCGTGGAACAGCCCGTCTCGCTTTGCGCGTATGGAAGGCATGTTAGCTCCAAGGCGCAGGGCCTCATCCATCGCCGCCCGCGCCTGGGCATCGCGTCCCAGCTTCAGAAGGGCGGCGGATAGATTGGCGTGCGCCAGCGCAAGGCGTGGGTTGTCTGCTATTACGTGTTCCGACGCCAACCTTGCCTCTTCGTACATGCCCAGATGTTGGTAACAGTCCGCTATGGCCATCCATAGGGCTGGGGATTCGCGCCGCAGAAGCAGGGCCTTGAGGTAGTCGAATGCGTCGTTCCAACGTTCCAGATCCATCATCGTCCTGATGCGCATGGACTGAACTGGCTCTTCCTCGGCCAAGTCCGACGGTGCCGGGCCAAGCAGTTCGAGGGCTTCGGCGGGGCGGAGCATCGCCTCCGCTATCAGGGCAAGCTTTCGACGGATGTTGCGGCCTTGCTCCGGCAACATGTCGCGCAAGGTTGCCGCGCTGTACAGTGCTGCGTCGTACAGGCCAAGACGTGCCTGACAGAGCGAGAGCCAGAAGCTGTACTGGAGGTGTTCCGGGCAGTCCAGCAGGCAGCGTTCCATATATGGCAGGGCCTCGGCGTTTCTGCCCCGCTCCATCAGCTCCATGCCAAGGGCAAAGCATTCATCATGTTCCTGTGGCTCAACGAATGGCGCTTTGGATAGATTTCCAGCACTTAGGCTCTGCGCTGCCTTCTCGAATGCCTCGCGTATGGCCGTGCCTTCGCAGGCGGGGAAGTCCAAGCCAAGGGACAGGGCGAGCGTAGGCGCTAGATCCGGTGCAGATATGTTGCCAATGCGCAAGCCCTTGCGAATGCCCGGCCCGCTAGCGATGAATAGACCAGCTCCGGGCATTACAAAGGGATATTCCGCCAGAAAGCCCGGCCAGAGCAGGCGTGCTCCGCGTAGGGACACAAGGAAGCGGCGGCAGTCCGCACCCGCAGCCCCGAGTATCTGCCCAAGGCATAGGTCCAGCAGGCGGCAGGCGTTTTCAAGCAGGCCCTCGTAGCGGGTCTTTGCCGCGCCTGACAAATGGCCGAAGCTCTGAAGCATCCTTGCCATGAAGGAGCTGTGTACAATGGCCAAGTCCCAGTCCTCAGTCTCCAGCAGGCTTACTCCTACGTTGAGGACATTGTAGAAGCCCGCCACAGTATTGGCCAGAAGCCTTGCGAGGGGATCGCGCAGGGCTGTGGCGGGGTGCAGGGCAGGGCAGAGAAGGCGCAGGACCGCGCTGTCCAGAGTGTCGGCGTTAATCAGCATCGGGGCCAGCTCTTCAGCCAGTCCGGCTGGCCTGCAAATGCCTTTTCCTTCAAAGAATTCCGGCCCGACGAGTATGCCCTTGCCGCGTTCAATGCCGGGAAGGGTCTGGTCGCTGACAATTAGGCAACGCAGCCTGGCTTCTTCGGCCAGTTCCCATAGCATGGGGACGCATGGCTCTTGCCCCGGTCTCCGCACTCCGTGTCTATCGGCGCTATGCCCGCTCAGGGCCGCGGCGTTCAGCATCTGCGCCTGAAAGGGGGCCAACGAGTGCAGGCGGCCCTGCACTCCGCCCGCAAGCATGGCTGCGGCCACGGGCATCAGGCCCTTGTCCATGCAGGGATACAGGAGCGATGGTTCCGCCCCGTCCGCAATAATCAGCAGAGTCTTTCCGACGCACATCATGGAGAGCTATTGTGGTGACCAAACCAAAAGGCCGAAAGACGTTTCCGTCTCCGGCCTTTGGAAAGAGGGGACTTGTCGCAATGCTTGAGGGCTACTCCGCGACGGCCTTGCGGCGGCGGCGTGCTCCGTATGCGGCTATGGAGCCTGCCATCAGCCCGGCAAGGGCCGTTGTGGCGGCCGGTTCCGGGACTACGCCTGCGTATATGCCTACGCCAGCCTGGTCCTCATAGGCCAGTTCGTAAATGCGCAGGGTGCCGTCGCTGCCGATCGACATGTCTATCCAGCCGTAGAAGTAGTCTTCGCCGTCGTCGAGGCGTACTCCCAAGTAGTAGCGCTGTCCGTCGGCTTGCCAGTTGCTGGAGGTGGTTCCATTATAATACGAGCACACCTCAGTTCCGGAAAAGTCCAAGGAGGAGTCGATCAGCTCGTTGTAGCTGAAAACCCTTGCGTAGTCGTTCAAGTCTTTCGCCAAACCTGTATCGGAGTCGTCTTGTCGGTAGAACCCCACATAGATATTGTCATTCCACGACTTGTTCTTGACATAGAATGCGGCAACATTGCTGCTCAGGCTGCCGCTGTTGATCACCTCTCCGGTGAAGACGTTGACACCCCAAGGGTTCACCGTGCCTTCCAAGTCTGTGTAGTGGACGACGGCGGCCTGTGTCTGGCCAGCGCTGGCAGCAACGATGGGAAGGCTGTAAAGAGCCGGATTTTTTGCGTGGGAGAATACTGTTTTCATTGGATTGTGCATGATGGTTCTTCCTAACCTATATTGGTTCGGTCACCAGTCAAACGTAAGGAGCAATAAAAGCTCTTTTGTTTTTGTTTGCCCCAAGCCCAGCCTTTGACAACGATTCGGAGTTTTACCTTTCCCCCTTTAGCGACCCATGAAGCGTACACATACCTGCGGTCAGATCCGCATCGGCGACGTCGGCTCCTCCGTCACTCTCATTGGCTGGGTGGACGTTATCCGCGACCACGGCGGCATCTCGTTCATCGACCTGCGCGACCGCGAGGGCAAGACGCAGATATTGCTCCATCCAGAAATGCCCGGCTTTGAGGCTGTGATTTCCGCCGTGAAGCCCGAGAGCGTCATACAGGTTAAGGGCACCGTGAAGGCTCGCGAGGTAGCGAATGTGAATGCCAACATGGGCACGGGCGAAGTCGAGGTAGAGGCGGCCGAGGTGATTATCGAGAACATTGCCCAGACGCCGCCCTTCCCGATGGAGGACGGCAAGACCGAGAAGGTGAACGAAGACCTGCGCCTCCAGTACCGCTATCTGGACCTGCGCCGTCCCTCGATGTACGGCTTCATGAAGACCCGCTCCGTAGCCGTTAACGCCGCAAGGGCGCACCTTAACGAGCTGGGCTTTCTCGAAATCGAGACCCCCTATCTTTTCAAGAGCACGCCCGAGGGCGCGCGCGAGTTTCTCGTGCCCAGCCGCGTGAACCCGGGCCAGTTCTACGCACTGTCCCAGAGCCCGCAGCAGTACAAGCAGATGTTGATGGTGGCAGGCATGGAACGCTACTACCAGATTGCCCGCTGCTTCCGCGACGAGGACCTGCGCGCCGACCGTCAGCCGGAGTTCAGCCAGATCGACATCGAGGCCAGCTTCATCGACCGCGAGGACATGTACGCCATTGTCGAAGGCATGATGAAGCGCATCTGGAAGGACGCCCTCGGCGTGGACATCCAGACGCCCTTCCCGCGTATGCAGTTCCAGGACGCGATGAACCGCTACGGCGTGGACAAGCCCGACACCCGCTACGCGCTGGAGATTGTCGATTTTACAGAAGAATTCCGCAACTCGGCCTTCAAGGTGTTTGCGGGCATCATTGCCAACGGCGGCGTGGTCAAGGCCATGAACGCCAAGGGCCTTGGCGACGCGACCCAGGGCGAGATGAAGACGCTCGAAGAGGCCGCAAAGAGCCTCGGGGCAAAGGGCCTTGCCTTCATCCGCGTGAACGGCACGGAGTGGAAAAGCCCGATTCTCAAGTTCCTTTCCGAAGAGGAAAAGGCTGCGCTCGCCAGCAAGCTCGACATCGAGGACGGAGACATGGTGTTCTTCGCCGCAGAGAAGTGGGAAAGAGCCTGCTCGATTCTGGGCCGCGTGCGCACCGACAGCGCAAAGCTGCTCGTTTCCCGCGGAAGGCTGTCAATCCCTGCCGACAAGTACAACTTCCTGTGGGTCATCGAGTTTCCGCTCATGAGCTACGACGAGGAACAGGGCCGCTTTGTCGCCACTCACCACCCCTTCACCGCTCCTGTGCCAGAGGATGCGCATTTGCTGGATACCAACCCGCACGCCGTGCGCGGCCAGCATTACGACTGCGTGCTCAACGGTTGGGAAGTGGGCGGAGGCAGCATCCGTATTCACCAGCCCGAGCTTCAGAAGAAGGTGTTCGAGGACGTGCTGAAGATTCCGACCGATGTCGTCGAGAGTCGCTTCGGCTACATGCTCAAGGCCTTCAGCTACGGCGCGCCTCCGCACGGTGGCATAGCATTCGGCGTGGAGCGTCTGGCGGCAATCCTCACCGGGCGCAGCGGCATTCGCGACGTGGTCGCCTTCCCCAAGACACAGAAGGGGCAGGATCTTATGGCAAACAGCCCGAGCGAGGCAACGCCGCGCCAGTTGAAGGACTTGCACATTGCGGTCAACCTGCCCCAGCAGCAGGCCTAGCAAGTTGCAGGGCTAATTCCCCGCAAAAAAATAGGCCCTAAACATCGAAACGCCGGATCGGAAAGGTCCGGCGTTTTGCGTGTAGCCCGCTGACAGTCGGCTATGCGCCTAGAGCATTTCCCAGTTATCTTGCGCAGTCACGCAAGGTTCGCGATGCGAACCTTGTTCGAGGAACGAGCCGCTGGAAAAGCTCCGGCTTCGTTTCGCAGACGGGCAGGGCCTTGGCCCTGCCCTGTCTGCAAAGCCTTGCCGCATCCTTTCCCAGCAGCCCGCCTGCCCGCGCCATCTAACTGGGGAATGCTCTAATGTCTTTCTGCCTTTGCTTTACCTGGCGCTCGGAGCTGCGGGACTTTGCTCTTCCTTGGCCTTTGGCGGCGGGGGCGGCGGAGCCTTCAGGGACTGTAATTCCCTTGCCCTTTCCACGGCCTTGGTCCTGACGGGCAGGTCAGTTTTCCCGGCCGCGTCGCGCATGTAGTTGGATACCAGGGCCACTTGCCCGTTTTCCATGCCTTCAAACAGATACTGCCCAGTTTTGCCATCGCGATGTTTGCGTGCGTAAAGGATGTAGCCTACTAGGTCCACGGGGTCCCCCCTTACAAGGGCGCTGTTCTTTAGCGGCTTGAACACTGGCAGGTTGCCCTTTTCCGGGCTGCCGTGACAGATGCGGCAGTTGCTATTGTAAACTGCCTCGCCAAGGGCCAGCTCTTCTTTCGACACCAGCGGGAAAATGGATACGGGGGGACTGTCTCCGCAAGCTCCTAGAAGCAGCGCAGAGGCCAGAGCAGCCATACCTGCATATAGCTTGTTCACCGCACTTGCTTATACGGCATAGTAGCGGCCGCTATCAAGAGCACTTTCAGTGCCTTGAGCGACGGGCGCGCAAGTCCTCGGCTATGCCCATCATTATATACATTGCAACGGCGCAAACCATGGCGCTGTCTGCCACGTTGAAGGTGGGCCAGCGATAGAAGCCAAGATCCACGTCGATGAAGTCCACTACATGCCCGAGACGGATGCGATCCACGAGGTTGCCCGCTATACCGCCAGCCGCCAGCCCGAAGACCAGTTGCATGACTGTCTTGTGCAGCTCCAAGTGCCTGCGCATCAGGGCTATGGCTACAAGCGCGGCCACGCCCAGAAGGGCCAGCAGGGTGCCCGCGCCCGAGAACATCCCCCAAGCCGCGCCTTTGTTGACACTGTAAACAATGGCAAGAAAGCCGGGGACAATGTCCACCCCGCCGAAGGGCGGGTAAACACCAAGCTCAAGCCCCGAAAAACGCTCCACCCAAATTTTGCTTAGCTGGTCCAGAACGAACACCGAGACCGCTAGGATAATCAGCAGCCTGTACTTGCGCAAACGGCTTACTCGCTGACGGGAGAAGCGCAGACTGTCCGACTTTATGAAGGGAGATGAGAGCTTGCGGGACATCGTGGCGCCTATTCGTCCACTTCGTCGCCAGCAAAGGCTCCTGCGTCGTCGGCAGAGTCCATGAAGCTGGTCGAACGCTGGTTGCGGCGTCTGTTCATGCGCTCGAACTGGGCCTGCCCGTCCACAGAGTAGCGGGTGAAAGGGACTGCCTCTAGGCGTTCGGGAGAGATTTCCCGCCCCGTTATCTCGCAGATTCCGTAGGTGCCGTCGTAGATGCGCTCCAGAGCGGCGTCGATTTCGATGAGCGCCTCCTGCTCTGTGGCGACTAGGGACAGGGCAAAGTCGTGGTCGAAGCTGTCGTCGTCCTCGTTCTGCGGAGGCAGGGTGCTGCCGGAGGATGCTCCCAACACATCGGCCATGCGTCCGCGCTGGTTCAGCTTGCGCATAACCTTTTCTTTCAAGCCCGTAAGCAGTTCGTGGAACTTGCGATACTTTTCCGGCACTTCGCGGCCCTTGGGAGCCTCGACCACCTTTGCAACCGGGTTTGGCATGGCAAAGCCGAGAATGTCTGCCAGCGTGGCAGCGCCAAGAACGCGCTGCTTCGGCTCCGGGGCTATCTCGATTACCGGCACAGCGGCAGCCTTGCGCGCCGCGGCCTCAATCTTTTCGGCCTTTTCGCGAGCCTCCTCGCGGCGGTTCTTCAATACATCGCGCACGTCGTCGAGGGTGAAGGCTGCGACGCTGCTCTTCTTGCCAGCGCGGGGGCTGGTCCCGGCCTTGGCGGCAGCGATGGCCTTTATCGGGTGCGATATGCCATCGTCGTCCTTGCCCGCCGGGGCGTTCTTTGGCGCGGGAGCCGGTGCCTTGGCCTTTGCCGGCTGGACCGGGGCTGCGGCCTTGCCTTTGGCAGCGGGGGCAGGGGTCTTGCCCTTCTGCGGTTTTGCTTGGGCGGCCTTTGCGGCCTTTGGCGCTTCTGCGCTGTTGGCCTTGGA
This sequence comes from Puniceicoccales bacterium Verruco_02, assembly GCA_001604585.1. Lineage (GTDB taxonomy): Bacteria > Verrucomicrobiota > Verrucomicrobiia > Opitutales > Oceanipulchritudinaceae > Verruco-01. Next base: position 111,221 of record LVBW01000030.1, read on the forward strand.
CTTTGCCGATGCGGGCACGGAGTCTTTGCCGGGTTTGGCCGGTTTGTCGCTCTTGTCGCCTGCGGGAGTCTTTTTCTTGGAGGTCGCCATTGTTGTAGTTGGGTAAATATTGTTGGTCCAGACCGCAATTACGGCTCAACGGAGGCCAGCGCCCTTGCGTCTCTTGGACTGACCTTGCCGAAGGGTGTTTCGACAAGTTCGCTCACCCAGCGCAGAGAGCGCGGGCAGCGTTCGCCAGAGGCTTTGCCTGCCTCTATTGCTAGGCCTTCGGCGCCGGGCGCAAGTTCGACAGCGGACACGATGAACAGTTCCGCAAGCCATTCCTTTTGGGCCAGAAGTAAATCCATCAGTTCGCCAGAGCCGGAAATGCGAATAGCGGCATCGACGCTCTTGCCAATGACCTTGTCGCGGCGCAGCACTTCGAGCTTTTCGTTCACGAGCGGGCGCACTTCGCCAAGAAGGCGCGTTACCGCGTCCGCCTTTGCGCTCTTCCAGCCGGGTAGAATAGAGGGCCAGCCTTGCAGATGTGCGCTGTTGCCCGGAGCGTAGTCGGCATCGGCCTTGCGGTAGGCAAGGGCCTCGTCGCAGGTGAAGGCCATTACTGGCGCTAGCAGGCGCGTCAACGTGTCGAAGCTGTAGTGCAGCACGGTCTGGGCCGAGCGACGTTCCTGCCAGTGGGCACCATAGGTGTAGAGGCGGTCTTTGAGGATGTCGTGATACAGGGCCGAGAGTGTGACGGTGCAGTACTGGGTGATAGCGCCGAAAGCCTTGTGGAACTCGTAGTTCTCGTAATACTCCGTAACACGCTCGATGAGCAGGGCCGTTTCCTGTAGCGCCCATGCGTCCAGAGGGCAGAGGTCCGCCGGGGTCACTGCGTCCTTGGCCACGTCAAAGTCGGCAAGGTTCCCTAGCTGGAAGCGCAAGGCGTTGCGAATGTCGCGGTAGGCGCGGGCGGTGTTGCCCATGATCTCTTCGGACACTGCGCAGTCGTTTGTGAAGTCTAGGCTCGATACCCAGAGGCGCACCACGTCCGCGCCGTACTTGTCGATGAGGTCGAGGGGGCTTATCGTGTTGCCCATGCTTTTACTCATGGCGCGGCCCTGTCCGTCGAGGATGAAGCCGTGCGTCAAGACAGCCTTGTAAGGGGCGCGGTCGCGGGCGCCGACGCTTGTAAGGAGCGAGGACTGGAACCAGCCGCGGTGCTGGTCGCTGCCTTCGAGGTAGAGGTCCGCAGGGCTACTTACGCGCTCGTCCAGCTCTAGGCAGGCGATGTGCGTAGAGCCGGAGTCGAACCACACGTCGAGCGTATCGCCCTCCTTTTCAAAGTCATCGGGTTTGCATTCGCCCGTCTTCTCATAAACAAAGCCCTCGGGCAGGAAGCTCGACACCGGCTCCGTGTACCAGGCGTCGGTGCCCTTATCGGCCACGATTGGCAGGAGCTTTTCGATGATGCGGGCGTCGAGTATGGAGTCTCCGCTCTTCTTGGAGCGAATGGCGGGAATGGGCACGCCCCAAGAACGCTGGCGCGAGATGCACCACTCCGGGCGGCGCTCCACCATGCCGCGGATGCGGTCGTGGCCCCAGCCGGGTATCCAGCGCACTTCATTGTCGATTGCCTGAAGGGCGCGTTCCTTGACGCCGTTCTCAAGGCGCATGAACCATTGGGCAGTTGCGCGGAAAATGATGGGCTTTTTGCTGCGCCAGCTGAAGGGATAGTCGTGCTTTATGATCTTGTGGCCGAGCAGCAGGCCCTTTTCTTGCAGTAGCTCGACGATTTTCGGGTTCGCATCGAAGACGAATTCTCCCTGCATCAGGGGGAACTCGCCGTTGAAGCAGCCCTTTTCGTCCACGGGGACGAGGACTGGCAGCCCGTATGCCTTGCCGATAAGAAAGTCGTCCGCGCCGTGGCCGGGCGCTGTGTGCACGCAGCCGGTGCCTTGTTCGAGGGTGACGTGGCCGCCGAGCATGACTAGGCTATGGCGATCGTCGAAAATCGGGTGGCGGCACTGGGCCTTGTCGAGGAAGGATGCGTTGAACTTGGCGATGATTTCCGCCTCTTCGATGCCGCATCCTGCCTTGAAGGCCTCCACGAGGCCCTCGGCCACGATGTAGGCTTCGTTGCCCACCTTTAGCGCCACGTAGTCCAGCTCCGGGTTTAGGCTTACGCCGAGGTTTGCGGGCATTGTCCAAGGCGTTGTCGTCCAGATGACAAGGCTCAGATTATCGACAGCGAGGGTGGCGAGCTGCGCGAAGCTCTTCCAGTCTATGAGAGGGAACTTGACGTAAATCGAGGGCGAGGCGTGCTCGTGGTATTCGATTTCGGCCTCGGCTAGTGCGGTGCGGAAGACGGGGTCCCAGTGCACGGCCTTGTAGCCTTTGACGATGAGACCCTTCTTCACGAGGTCGAGCAGGCAGGAGAGAATGCCCGTCTCGAAGGTCTTGTCGAAGGTGACGTAGGGCTTGTCCCAGTCTGCGAGAATGCCGAGGCGCTTGAACTGACCGCGCTGGCGGTCCACGTAGCTCTGGGCGTAATCGGCGCACATCTTGCGCAGCTCGACCGGCTCCATGTCGAAAATCTTGCCTCCGATGCGCTTCAAAATCTGCTGCTCGATGGGCAGACCGTGACAGTCCCAGCCGGGGATGAAGGGCGTCTTGAAGCCGCGCATCGTCTTGTAGCGCAGTATGATGTCCTTCAGCGTCTTGTTCAGGGCGTGGCCCATGTGGATGTCGCCGTTTGCGTAGGGCGGGCCATCGTGCAGGATGAACGTGTCTCCCCCGGCATTTTTCTCAAGCGCGGCATGGTACAGGTCCATGTCCTGCCAGTTTTGCAGGCGCGCCGGTTCCCGTGTGGCCAAGTCGGCCTTCATCGGGAAGTTTGTCTTGGGGAGGTTGAGGGTGTCTTTCAGACTCTTGGGCATGACGTGGAAAACCGCTTTCGCGGGCCCTTATATGAAGGCGAAGAAGATGCCGGAGCTGTGCGGCATAGTCAAGCAGCCTGCGCACCTGAGCGTTTCTTTTCAGGTGAATTTTGAGCAACTGTCATGCCTTTCCGATAGCTTTGCTAGTAAACGTCCTGTTGCAGGCGCTTTTCCTTCTTCATGGCTTTCAGCCATGCCTCGCGTTCGGAGGGCGTGTTGGCGCAGGCCCCCTTGTCCGCTGCTATGTGGCAGAGGGCTTCCTGCACGTCGGCTGCCATATGTTGCTTGTCTCCGCAGATGCAGATGTTCGCCCCCCCTTGCAGCCATTGCCAGAGCTGGTCGGCACTCTCGCGCAAGAGATGTTGCACGTAGCGTTTTTGTGCTCCGTCGCGGCTCCATGCGAGGGATATCCTGTTGATTGTGCCCATTGCCTGCCAGCGTTCGATTTCATCGCGGTAGTAGTAGTCGCTGGCCTCGTGCCTGTGCCCGTAGAAGAGCCAGTTGCGGCCTGTGGCGCGGAGTATTTCGCGCTCTTGAAGGAAGGCGCGGAAGGGGGCAAGGCCCACTCCGGGGCCGATCATTATGAGGTCTCTTGCCGGGTCTTCGGGCAGGCGCATGGGGCCTTTGGCGACAAAGCAGGGCAGGGGCGTATGGCCGGGGTGCACCCTTTCGGCCAGCCATGTGGAGGCTAGGCCGCGGCGGGGCAGCCCGCCAAGATTGTAGCGGACTACCGCCACGGAGAGCTGCGCAAGTCCGGGTCTGAAAAGGGGGCTGGAGCTTATGCTGTAGAGCCGGGGCTGGAGCCGGGGCAGGGCCTCGGCTAGGGTCTGCGCTTTCAGGCGGACCGATGGGGCCTCGCGCAGCACGTCAGCGTGGTGGTGGCTGCGGATGTAGTCCTGAAGTTGTTCTTCTGGCCCGTCCAGAACGGTTTGAAGCCGTTGGCGCTGTGTTGACGAAGGGGTGTTTTCCATCACGGTGCGGATGAAGCCGCCACTTGGCCGTGCGAGGAAGTACAGCTTTTCGCACAGGGCCTGCCCGATGCTCATGTTTCCCTCGCCTCTTGGCAGGGTAACGACTTCGTCTTCCGGCACTCCGGCAAGCTCCAGCAATAGGCGTACATCCTCCGGTGCGTTCTGTGCGAATACTCCCAGACTGTCCCCGGATGTGTATGCGGGGCCTTCCGCGCCCAGCTCCACATCGACGTGAACGCTGTTCTTGCCGGATCTGCCGCTGCCAAGTGGGCGCACTGCGGATATATTTGCGTAAAAAGGGTTCTTTGGCCCGTATGCGGGCTTGTCTGGGCTTGGGGTCATGAGGTAGAGCTGTACGTTTACGTGGAGAGACATGAAGATGGCGCCGGATTCCCCGCCGCCGCCCTTTGCCGAATTTGAGGCAGCGGGTCTTGTCTCCTGCCAGACGGAGTAGAGTCAGATGGAAAGCGAGAATGGTCTTGTCAGGATACACAAATATATAGCCGAAATGGGCATTTGTTCGCGTCGAGCGGCAGAAACTCTCATCGAGGAGGGAAAAGTTACGGTGGATGGCCGACCGGCCCGCATCGGGGAGAAGGTGGACCCGAGCAGGCAGCGTGTGGTTGTGAATGGCAAGACCCTAGCGGTGTCGCAAAAGCCTGCCCCCGTCACATTGCTTATGAACAAGCCCCGTGGCGTTGTGTGCACAAATGACGATCCCTTTGGCTCGCGCACGGTGTTCGACATACTGCCCCCTGTTTACCAGAGTCTGCGCCTGTTTTGCGCCGGGCGTCTGGACAAGGACAGCGAGGGGATGCTGGTGCTTACAAGCGACGGGGATCTGGCCCAGCGCCTCATGCATCCTTCGCGCCTTGTCATCAAGCGTTACAGGGTGCTGCTGACCAAGTCTTTCGACCCGGAGCATATCCGCGTTCTTTTGAACGGCGTGGAGGTGGAGGGGGAGAGGCTCTGTGCGGAGAAGATCATCATGCTAAAGCGCAGCATGGCCCCGGACAGGGATTTGGAAATCCACCTTCGCCACGGGCGCAAGAGGGAGATTCGCCGCATGATGGAGCACCTCGGTTACTTTGTGGAGAGGCTGGCCCGCTTTCAGATCGGGCGGCTCATCCTGCGCGGCATTGGCCCCGGGCATGTCAAGGTACTATCCAAGGCCGAGATAGATATGATGCTCAGCTAGAGCCTTACATAGCTAGGTTTACTGGCATAGACGGAAGAACTTCTCCGCATTTTCCCTTGTGATAGCCGCCAGTTCCGCCTCGCTCACTTGCAGTATGCGGGCCGCAGCCGCGCATAGCTCGGGCAGGCGCTCCGGGCCGGGCATGACACCTTCAAGAGCCGGGCTGCCTTTCCATCCGTCAGGTGAGTCCGTCTCCAGCAGCAGTCGCTCCGGCGGGGTCATGCGCAGGCTATCGGCTATTCTGGGACGGTGCGGGTCGAGCAGGGCGCTGCCGTAGCTGAAACAGCCGCCAAGGGCGAGCAGTTCACGAAGCTGTTCGGGGCGGGCGGTCGTTGCGTGCAGCATCCAGCGCAGGCTGGGGCGTGCGCGCAGTTCCCTTGTTAGTTCAGCCCAGCCCTTGACGCAGTGGAGCGTCAGGGGCAGCTTGCGCTCGAGGGCAAGGTCCATCTGCCAGCAGAGATTGGGCACTTGCTCGGAAATGGGGCAGGGAGCCTTTGCGCTTGCGTCAAGGCCCACCTCGCCCACAGCGGCATTGTATCTGTCCAGCAGCCCTTCCAGTTCGCGCTTCCAGTTGGCCGGTTCGCAGCCGCAGTACCAAGGATGCACCCCGAAGCTGCCGCCGATTATACTCGGAGCCTCTTCCAGCGCCTTTTGCATGAGGGGCCAGTCTCCCGGCGCGCCCGTGGCACAGGCGTGCATTCGCCTCACCTTGTGTTCTTGGGCGCGGGCCAGCAGCTGCTTGAAGCAGCCTTCGGCAATAGTGCCATGAATGTGGTTGTGCGCGTCGAAGAACATTGTTCACTGCCCAATCGGCAGGGCTGCCCTTACTTTGCCAAACTTTGCCTGCGGCGGCGCAGTGCGGCAAGGCCCAGGGCGAATATTCCGACACCGGCTGCATATGTGGCAGGCTCTGGAACGGCGGCGGGTATGGTCAGCGTAATGGTCTCTGACGCGGTACTGTTGCCGATGCTGAAAATGTATGTTCCCGCTACAAGGCCAAGGCTGGAGAATGTCTCCCCGGCCCAAGCAATGCTGCCCGATAGGGAGAACACCGAGTCGTAGGATTCGGGAATTAACAAGTAGCCATTTTTGCCAGCAATGTTGAAAAATTTGCTCTCGCTGTCGGTGGAAAAACTGCTGGCTGCTGAAAATGTCGTAGCGGTGCCGAACGAGGCACTCGTTGTCGAAAGTGTGTAGCGATAGCAGTGTGTCGCGCTGATGCTCTTGCTGGCTAAATTGGCATTTCCGCTGTGAATACCGGCGTTGGGTTGCATGGCGATTGGCCCGTAGGTTACGGCATTACTTGTGTCCAGAGAGCCGCTGTAAGTACAGGTGACGCCTGTATCGGTTTCTTCAAAGAGGATGGAAACCTGTGCGTTTATTGTCTGTGCGGCTCCTGTCAAAGTGGCAGCGGCGAGGATGGTGCGGAGTGTATGGAACATAATACTGAGGTGTTCTGTAAAATGCGTTACTTATGCGTGCATGGGTATCGCATGTCGATACCGGAACGACCTGTTCGTAACTTTTCCCCCTTGCCCCAATACACCCCATGAGGAGCGATGCCATCTCTAGGTTGCGCAGCCTGTTATGGAGCTTTGACGCGCAAACCGTCTAAGAATATGTCCAGCGCTTTGCCGTAATCTTTGAGCGGTGGCTCGTCGCCGGTGAGTACATGCCTTGTCGTCAACGATATCATTCCGTAACAGAAGCAGAGCAGGGCGTTTGCCGCAGTTTCGACGCAAACATCCTTGCGCATCTTTCCTTCCGCCACCGCCTTGCCTAGATGTGCCATGAACATTTCCCGAATGCAGTCCGCGTTGCGGCATTCCGATTCCACCATCGGGTTAATGCGGTCCACGAACTCGCAGTTGTGCAGGAATATGGCATGAATGTCCCGGTTGTGCGGATCGGCCATCATGCCGGAGAGAGAGTCCGCGATGTCGTTGCGAAGTACGGTCAGAGGATCGTCGCCGACGCTATTATCGATGCTGCTCATCAGTTCCTCTGCGGGAGGCTTTATTAGAACGTGCAACTCGTGAAGCAGCTTTGCCTTGTTCTCAAAGTGGTGGTAAACTGCTCCCCGGGTGTAGCCCGCCTCGGTGGCGATTTTTTCCAGAGTGGTGCGGGATACCCCGTCCTTGAGAAACAGGCGTATGGCGGCGTCGATGATGTTCTCACGCGTCACTTCAGCCTCATCCTTGGATCGTCTGGCCATCATATGTTAATCTAACAGATATTTTCGGGAAACAACAGAAAGCTGCTTGACTCCAATTAAGTCAGAGTGCATACGTCCGTCAATACATACATGAATGTATCTATGAAAAAAAGTAACTTTATATGGGTGATTCTGCTTGCGGCCGCTGTTTCGGCCCTTGCCGGATGTGACAAAGCTACGGCCGCGTCGGCAAACGGGAACGGTGCCGCTGCGCGTGTTCCTGAGGTCGAGGTGGTGCAGGTGAAGTTGGAGGAGCGTCTTTGGACGCAGACCTATCCTGCACGCGTCGAAGGCTCGCGCAAGGTGCAGGTGCGCCCTCGCGTGTCCGGCATCATCGTGAAGCGTTCGTACGCCGAAGGAGCGCTGGTCAAGGAAGGCGATGAGCTGTTCCTAATCGACCCGGTGCCCTACCGACTGGCTGCCGACAAGGCCAGGGCCGATCTTGCCCGCGCCGATGCACAGCTCGCCCAGGCCGAGCGCGACTGGAAGCGCGTGGAGAAGCTCTTTGCAAGTGGCTCTGTCAGCGAAAAGCAGCGCGACGACGCCCTCTCTGCCCGCGACATTGCAAAGGCAAACCGTGGCATAGCGCAGAGCGCACTGGAGCAGGCCGAGCTGAATCTTGGCTACACGAGCGTTACAAGTCCGGTGAGCGGCGTGACCTCGATGGAAGTTTTTAATGAAGGTAGTCTTGTATCTTCCGCAGACATCCTTACAACTGTTACCCAACAGGACCCGATCCATGTAAAGTTTTCCCTGCCCGAGGGCGATCCGGCTTATCAGCAGCTGTTCGCGAATGGTTTCCGCCACAAGGAGGGGTCCAAGGCGTTAACACTTTTCACGCGCAGCGGCGACAAGTACGGTCGCTCCGGGCAGGTCAACTTCCTTGAAACAGGAGTTGACCCCGCCACAGCGTCTGTCCGCCTGAGGGCGGAATTCGACAATCCCGATGCGCAGCTATTGGACGGGCAGTTCGCCCGCGTGGCCTTTGAAGATCTGAAGCTGACCCTCTCGGCCCTGATTCCAGAGGCAGCCGTAATCATGAGTCCCCACGGACCGCTCGTGTACGTCGTTGGCGAGAATGGCACAGTACAGGTGCGTCCCGTGAGGCTCGGCCCCGTTCTCGAAGAAGGGCAGCTTGTCACGGGCGGCCTTGCCGATGGCGACCGCGTCATCATCACCTCGCTCATCCGCCTCAAGCCCGGAGCGCCCGTCAGCGCGAGGGTCAAGGGCGAGGCGACGCATTAGGCCTTGGAGGCAGGGTAACACAGGAGCTAAACCATGTTTTCCAAATTCTTCATCAACAGACCGGTGTTCGCATCGGTCATGTCCATCGTGATAGTCCTATTCGGGCTTATCTCGATGATGTCCCTGCCCGTGGCCCAGTACCCGGAGATTCTACCCCCGGAAGTGAACGTTTCGGCCATGTATCCCGGTGCCAGTGCTGAGGTCATCGCCACGACTGTAGCCTCTCCGCTGGAGCAGAAAATCAACGGTGTGGACGGCATGTTGTACATGACCACCACGGCCACCGACGCAGGCACAATGTCGATCAGCATCGCCTTTGCCGTGGGCACAGACCCGGACCAGAACACTATCAACGTCAATAACCGCGTGCAGACGGCCCTTTCGCAGCTTCCCAGCGAAGTGCGCAATCTGGGCGTTACCGTGACAAAGCGTTCCTCGTCCATCATGGGCGTAGGTGCCATTTATTCGCCAAGCGGGGAATACGACACGACCTATCTGTCCAACTACGCGATATTGAACGTCATCGACGAACTCAAGCGCGTGCCCGGCGTTGGCGATGCGAGTGTTTTCGGCAACTCCGAGTATGCAATCCGCGTCTGGCTCTCGCCCGACAAGCTTCTCGAATACAACCTTTCCACGACCGACATAGCGGCCGCCATTCGCGAGCAGAACTCGCAGTTCGCCGCCGGTAGCATCGGTGCAGAGCCTTCCTACGAGGACAACGCCTTCACCTACACGGTGACAACCAAGGGGCGCCTTGTAAGTCCCAAGGAATTTGGCGACATCATCTTGCGCAGTAACAGCGAGGGGGCCGTGCTTCGCCTCTCCGATGTTGCCCGCATCGAGCTTGGTGCGCACGGCTACGGCATAGCGGGTACTCTGGACGGCCAGCCAGCGGCAAACATAGGAATATACTTGCAGCCCGGAGCCAACGCCGTTGCCACATCCAAGGCCGTTCACAAGAAAGTTGCCGAGTTGGAAAAGACCTTCCCTGCCGGTGTTGCCTTCAAAATGGCCTTCGACACGACCAAGTTCGTCAACGTGGCCATCGAAGAGGTGATACACACCTTTATCGAAGCCATCATACTGGTGCTTCTAGTGGTGTTTATCTTCCTTCAGCACGTGCGCGCCACCATCATCCCGATGATTGCCGTGCCCGTGTCGATCATCGGCACCTTTGCCGGCATGGCCATGTTGGGCTTCACGATCAACATGATGACCCTCTTCGGCCTCATCCTGGCCATCGGCATCGTGGTTGACGACGCCATCGTGGTGCTGGAAAACACCGAGCGCCTCATGCGCACAAAGGGCCTCAACTCCAAGGATGCGGCCATAGAGTCGATGAAAGAGGTGACGGCTCCCGTCGTGGCCATCGTGCTAGTTCTCTGCGCGGTGTTCGTGCCGGTGGCCTTCATCGAGGGCTTGTCCGGCAAGATGTATCAGCAGTTTGCCATCACAATTGCCATCTCGGTAGTCATATCCGGTTTTGTGGCACTGACCCTTACGCCTGCTCTTTGCGCAATAATGCTCAAGGACTCCAAGCACGAGAAGGAGCCTGTCTTGCCCCTGCGCGTATTCAACAGCTTCTTTGACTGGCTGACGCAGAAATACCTCCACGGGGTGCGCTTCTTCTACAAGCACAGCGTCGCGGGCCTGCTGATATTCGCTGGTTTCATCGCGGCAAGCGGCTATCTCTGGACGCGCATACCCACGGCGCTCGTCCCTTCAGAGGACCAGGGCTACGTCATCTCGATGCAGTATCTTATGCCCGGAGCCTCGCTCTCGCGCACCAAGGCAGTCACCGAACCTTTCGCCGAAATGGTGAAGCAGCATCCGGCTGTGGAGAACGTAATAAGCATCGGTGGCCTCGACATTGCGGCCTTTTCTCAGAGGACAAACGCGGGCGTTGCCTTCGTGCCTCTCAAGGACTGGAAGGAGCGCACTAGCGAGAACCTTCAGGCCGCAAGCGTGGCAAACCAGATAATGGGCATGGGCATGGGAGCCTTCCCCGACGCGCTGATATTCGCCGTCAACGCGCCGCCGATTTCCGGCCTAAGCACGACGGGCGGCTTTTCCGGCTTTATTCAGAGCCGCGGCGACGCCACACCGGCTCAGATTGCGGACATGACCAACCTCTTCCTGGCCGAAGCTGGCAAGAGGCCCGAACTGGCGAGCCTTCGCACTTCCTTCAGCGCGATGACTCCTCGCTACGAGATAAAGGTGGACCGCGAGAGGGCGCGTGCGGCGGGCGTGCAAATAGACGCCATCTTTGCGACAATGGCCAGCACCTTCGGCCAGAACTACGTGAACGACTTCACTATGTTCGGGCGCAATTACAAGGTGGACGTGCAGGCGGAGTCCTCGTTCCGTAACTCGCCCGAAGACCTGCGCAACGTGTTCGTGCGCTCGAACAGCGGCGATCTGGTGTCCCTTTACGGACTGGTCGAGTTTGAGCGCACCGTGGGCGCTGACGTGCAGCAGCGTTTCAACCTGTTCAATGCCGCCCCCTTCGACGGTCAGCCAGCACCCGGATACAGCTCCGGTCAGGCACTGGCCGCAATCGAGGAAGTGGCCGCCCAGGTGTTGCCCGCCGATTACAGCGTGGCATGGACAGGCTCCGCCTATCAGGAAAAGGCCACCGGCAACACAGCCGTCATCGTGTTCGCCTTCGGCATCCTGATGGTGTTCCTCATCCTTGCCGCCCAGTATGAACGCTGGAGCCTGCCCTTCGCGGTCATTACGGCCATTCCCTTTGCCGCATTCGGCGCAGTGCTGCTCGTGTTTATGCGAGGCATGGAGAACGATATCTACTTTCAGATAAGTCTCTTGGTGCTTATTGGTCTATCGGCCAAGAACGCCATTCTGATTGTGGAGTTTGCCGTGCAGCTACGCGAAACGGGCATGACCCGGCGCGAGGCCGCTCTGGAGGCCGCACGCCTGCGCTTCCGCCCGATTGTGATGACATCGCTTGCCTTCATTCTGGGCTGCTTGCCGCTGGCGCTCAGCACCGGCGCAGGTGCCGCCAGTCGCCAGAGCATCGGAACCGGTGTTGTCGGCGGGATGTTGGCAGCTACATTTATCGCGACGCTCTTTGTGCCCATGTTCTACCGAGTCATAGACAGGCTCGGCTATCGCAACCCCGATGCGCTCACGACCAAGCCTCTTACGGAAGGGGATGACGACAATGCGTAGGATGATTCTTCCATTTGCCGGAGCCTTGCTGGCCCTCTCGGGTTGCAACATGGCACCAAAGTATGAACGCCCTGCCGAGGCTTTGCCCGGCAGTTTGGGTGCGCAGGCAGCGCCAGCGCAGGACCTGCAAAGCTGGTGGGAACTGTTTGGCGACGCACGCCTGAACGCCCTTGTAGAACGCTCCATGGCGGAAAACACAAGTGTGCTAAGTGCCGCAGCCCGCGTGCGGCAGGCCCGCGCCGCCCTCGGCATGAGCAATGCAGACAAGTGGCCCGGCCTTACTGGCAGCGGCGCTGCCCAGCGCAAGGAGACGCCTCAGTTCCAGCTCCAGCCCGGGGCCACGGACCCGGCCAACGCCTTTTCGCTCAGCGCCATGCTAAGCTATGAGGTGGACCTGTTCGGACGCGTTGCCAACGCCTCCGCAGCGGCCCGCGACGACCTTGCCGCCAGCAGCTACGCGGTGGAAAGCGTCCGCGCCTCCATAGCGGCCGAGACCGTTGTCACCTACTACAATCTCGTTGCGGCTCGCGAACAGCTCCACATCACTCAGCGCAGTGTGGAAACACGGCGCAATACGCTCAAGATCCAGCAGGACCGCTACGCGGCCGGATACGGCAGCGAGGCGGAGCGTCTTCAGGCCGAGGCCGAACTGGCCAACGCCGAAGTCACCATCCCCGACCTTCTCCAGAGAGTGGAGTCGCTCAAGAGCGCCCTGCGCATCCTGACCGGAGCCACTCCTGAAGAGATTTGGACCGCTGCCGACATAGCGGATACGCCCGCCGTTTTGCCTCAGCCTCCGGCTGTGTCGCTTGCCGTTCTGCCAGCGTCACTACTGGAGCGAAGGCCCGACGTTGCGGCGGCAGAGGCCCAGTACAGGGCCTCCGTGGCCCGCATAGGCGTTGCGAAGGCCCAGCGTTGGCCGACTCTATCGCTCGGTGCGGTGCTTGGATCTTCCGACAACGAGATAGGAGACCTCTTCAGCGCCGCTTCGCGCACCTGGACTCTTTCCGGCTCTCTTAGCGGCCCGATATACGACTTTGGCCGCAGTGCCGGGCGCATCGAGTCCGCCGAGGCTGCTGCGGAGATAGCGGAGCTTAACTACATCGCCGTTGTGCGCAGTGCTTTCAAAGAGCTGCGCGACGCGCAGACCTCCGCCGAATTGTCCGCCCAGAGCGTGGAGGCCCGCATCCAGCAGGCCGCCGCCTGGGATCGCTATCTGGCCATTTCCACAGAGCGTTACAAGACGGGCTATGCGGACCCATTGGAGCTTCTCGATGCGGAGCGTGGACAGATGGCAGCGCATCTGGCACTTGTAAACGCAAGGCTGAACCGGGTTGTCGCAGCGGCCAACCTGTGCAAGGCTCTGGGTGGCGGCTGGACACCGGGAGCGGACAAAAAGTAATGATTTACAGACAGGGTTCAAACGTTTGGGAGAGTGTTTGAATCTAGAGTGTCTGCGGGGCAGGTTTGGGAGAGCCTGCCCCGATTCATGTACGGATTCCGGCACCAAAGGGATTATCTTTTCCACCAGCTTTTGGCCTGACTGCGGATAGTCGGACCACTTGAAAAGTTAGAGCGGCTGGGCCAAAAGAAAGGCACAGCCCATGAAACGGACAAGACACAGCGTATCGGAAATCATGCGAATCCTGCGACAGGCCGAAGGCGGCAAAGCGGTCGCGGACATCTGCAAGGATACCAACATCAGCGAGCAGACGCTCTACCGCTGGAAGCGCAAATACGGCGGGATGGACGTCTCGGACGCCCAGCGGCTCAAGCAGCTGGAGGAGGAAAATCGACGCCTGAAGAACCTCGTGGCCGATCAGGCCCTGCACATCGAGGTGCTCAAGGAGGTGAACGCAAAAAAATGGTGAGCCCGGCGCAGAAGATAAGCGCGGTGGAACACGTCCTCAAACGGGGCCTGTGTTCGCTGCGGCGGGCGTGCCGCTACCTGCGCCTCTGGCGCTCGGTCTACCACTACGAGCCCAAGGCGCGGCAAGAGGCCGAAGAGTTGCTTTTGAGGCGCGTGATTGAGCTGTCGCTGGAGCATCCGCGCTACGGCTACCGATTCATCACGGAGCTCTTGCGCCGCGAAGGCTGGACGGTGAGCCTGCGGAAAGTGCAGAGGCTTCGGCGCAAGGAAGGCCTTGGGGTAAAGCCAGTTGCCAAGAAAGCCCGCCGTCGTGGCGAATCGACGACTCCCGCAGTGACCGCGAACCGTCCGAATGCGGTCTGGTGCTGGGACTTCATCTTCGACCGGACCGAGGACGGGCGCACACTGAAGATCCTGAGCCTCGTGGACGAATACAGCCGCTACTGCATCCGCCTGCGTGTGGAGCCCCGCATGACGAGCTCGACGGTGGTGGAAACGATCCGGGGAGCCGTGGCCGAACACGGGGCACCGGCGGCAATCCGCAGCGACAATGGAGGCGAGTTCGTGGCCAATGAGATCCGTCAGTGGCTGGAGAAGACCAAAATCGGAACGATCTACATTGAGCCCGGCAGCCCCTGGCAGAACCCGTGGGTGGAGAGCTTCCACAGCCGTCTGCGCGAGGAATGCCTGAACCGGGAGCTCTTCTACGGGCTGGCCGAGGCTCGGCTGGTCATCGGCGACTGGCGCGAGCACTACAACAACGACCGTCCGCACAGCGGGATCAACTACAAGTCCCCGGCACAAGTTTACCAACCTCAAGGCCCCGGCTCCGGTCGGGCTGCGCCCTCCCTGCGCCGGAGCCTTGCCATTCAACCCATTCTCGTTCCAAATATCACCTGAATACCCGCCGCACTAACATTGCAGGTGGTCCGACTGCTGCATCCCGGTCACCGTTGCCTACGTTAGCCATGCCCGCAAGGCGCTGGAGGACTTTGCCGAGGAACTCGGGAGCCGCGCCGTTGCGGACTACGATGTCGAGGCAATTCGCGGCCACCTTTACGGGCTCAATTACTCGCCGGTCACGATTCGCCACCGGCGCGGGCACCTGCTCTGCGCCTTCGCCTGGTGGGCCGAACAGGGCTGGATCGACGCGAACCCCGTGGAGAAAATCAAGCGCCCGAACGTCGTAAGCGGCGAGCCGGGAATCCTGCCCGTCGCCGATATGGAACGCCTCTTCCGCGCGAACGAAAAGGTGGACCCCGGCATCTGCGGAATCCTCGCCCTCGGAGCGTTTGCCGGGATGCGCACCTCCGCCATCGGGCGGCTCGATTTCGCGGAACTGGACTTCGGCCAGCGCGGCATCCTGACGCCCGCCTGCAAGACGAAAAAGCGCCGCCGCCAGTGGATCGAGGGCCTGCCGGAAAACCTCTGGAAGTGGCTGGAACGCACGCCGCCGGAGATCTTCGCCCTCGACTATTGCATCGCCGCACCGAGGCGTTCAAGCGGGCCGGGCTGCTGATCGAGGCAGACGACATCGCCTACGAAAACCGCAAGCGCGAGGCGAGGGGAGAGCCGCTCGTCACCTGGCAACCGACGCACCCGCCGAAGAACTGCCTGCGCCACAGTTTCGCCACCTACCACGTTGCCCTGCACCGAGACCCCGGCAAGACCGCCCTGATCCTCAGCCACCGCAACCAACAGGTGCTTTACCAGCACTACCTAGGGATCGCGACGAGCGCCGAGGCAGAGAAATACTTCCAGATTCTGCCGAGGTGAGGGCTACTTCCCGGACGTTTCGGGATAAATCGTGATGCCCTCGCGCTCGATCTTTTCCAGCAGGCGGGCACTTGTCGTGACCTCGGGACGCACGATGTCGAACTCGTGGATGATCGGGGTTTCCTCGATGGCCTCGCGGATGCTCGACC
>LVBW01000088.1 GCA_001604585.1 Puniceicoccales bacterium Verruco_02
CGCCGAGACCCTGACCAGCAATTTTTCCGGATCGCTTACGATCAACGGCACGAATAACCACGACATGGTATTCACCAAGTCGGGCGCGCTGACCATCCGGTTCACGACAACAAGTTCGAACGGTGTGATCGTGGCGTTGTTCCTTCGCAACGGATCGACGGTTGCAAATAAGACTGCCTCGACGCAGACAACTGTCACCTTTGATCCTATTCAGGTATGGTCGGGCGATACGTATACGCTGCGGATGTATTGCCCGTATGGGAGTAACGGTTACTCCGCGACACTGTCCCTTGTCTGCGATACGAACAGTGCGCCGGTCATCACCTCGATGATCGCCAGTCCCGTGAGTGCGGAATATGGAGAGCCCATCAGCGTCAGCGTTGTGGCGACCGATCCCGACAACAACCTGTCCTCCATACAGCTTCAAAACGGCTCCGTCAGCGTGACGAGCAACACCTCTCCTTTGGTGCACGCGTATGCCACTCTTCCGGTGGGGACATACACGGTGACCGCCACCGCATTCGACACACAGGAGTTATCGAATGCTAAAACCGCCAGTTTTTCTGTCACGCGTCGGCCCATCACTGTAAGGGCCATGGGCGGAAGGTCTGTCTATGGTTCGACGCCGGTAAATCAGGGGCTCCAGCTTGTTTCTGGAACCCTGGTCAACGGAGACACCCTTTCGTCTCTCGGACTCACCGCCAGTCAGCAGATCACCTCCAGCACGGCGATCGGAACCTATTCGATCAGCGTTCTGGGAGATCCTGCAAACTATTCCCTATGCAGGGTTGTGGGCACGTGGTACGTCGTTGCGGCGACCGCGGGTGGAATCATCGATGCGGACGGTGACGGCATCGACGACCGTCTGGAGGCGACTGTCTATGGCGGAACGGGAAATGGCTCCGGCAGTTTCTTTGGCGACAGCGATGGGGACGGCTATCTCAACTGTCTGGACACGTCATCCACTTACTCCGGTTCCAACACTCTTTCGTCGCGATTGCCCACCAGTAATGGCGGTCCGCTCATCCTTCTTCCCGACAGAGGGATCTACGAGATCACGACCAGTACGTTCGTCCTCAGCAGCCGTTAACCGAATCCTCTCATGCACAAGCGTCGTTTCCAGATCATTTTCACGATGGTATTTGTAATGACCGGCGTGGCGATCGGCCTCATCTGGGCCCTTCGCGAACTGAGGCACCCGACGCCGATTGCCGAGGAGCCCGCCCCTGTGGACGAAAAACCGTTTCAGACGGTGGACGAAGCTCTTGCCAGGGCTCCCGATGCGGATGCCGAGCACATGCGCCAGCTTCTTGATGCGGAGGAGCCGATACAGCCGTCTCCAGCGCCGACTGAGCCCCAGTCTGTGCCTGAGCAACCGGCCCAAGCCGTGGCGCTACCGTTGCCTGTGCAGCTTCCCGTCGCAGTGGAATCCGCAACTGTTGTGTATGACGCCAGCGTGGAAGCGGAGAACACGCAGCGACTTGTCGATTCCTACGCCCCGTTGCGGGACCCGGCTGTGTCGCTCGATTCCCCTGAAAACCGGAAAGCGATCGAGCAGATGCAGGCAAATGCGGCGAAACGCGCCGCTGAGGCACCCAAGTCTTTGCCCAAGCCTCAACGCTAGTCCCGGATTCCCCAACACTCCATTTTCCCTATTCACTCGCCCCATTCATTCATGAGATTCCGTCCCTTCTCTCTGTTTGTCGCTCTTCTGGGCCTTGCATCTGTCGCAAGAGGAACGCCAGCTATTGTCCCCGGTTCGCTTCCCGGCGACGTGACCGTGGACAACACGGGGGCCGTCAGCTATTCGATTCCGATTGAAATGCCGGCGGGAACGGGCGGCATGCAGCCGGAGCTGGCCCTGAC
>LVBW01000031.1 GCA_001604585.1 Puniceicoccales bacterium Verruco_02
GCATCCATGAAGTGTAGCAAGAAGCGGGACCACGGGGAGCTTTTTCAGCAGCCTGCTAATCCTGTAGGCGGCTCTGCCTTACCTCAACTCGCAGCGGAAAGGCGCTGCTGGCAGGCCCTCTCCGTTTACCAGGTTCACCACCGGGCAGTCCGCCCAAGCGTAGCGCATTTGCCTTGGCTCCTTCACCGCCTTGCTCGTCACGACGACGCTGCTCATCTCTAGCCGCCCCTCGGCGGGATGGAACACACCATCCTCCCCCGCAAGCTCGAAGCCCGTCACGATCGGCGCGTAGGAGAGCGTGTGCAGGTCCGCCGCGTGGCGGAAGCTGACGCGCACCGACGCACCCTCGACCAGCGCCTTCTCATACACCGGCCCGCTGAACTCCACGCCGGACATGCCATATGTGTTTGCAAAGGCATTCAGTGCCAGACGCCGGGCCACTTCCTGCTTGTTACGCGGGTGAATGTCGGTGGCGTTACCAATGTCTATGGCCAGTGCGCGGCCCGCGTTCGGCTCCGCCAGTGCGGCGTCCTGCTGTTCGCGAAGCGGTGCCCAGGGGCGACCGGCTCTGAACGCGGCTAGCTGCACGTAGTAGAAGGGAAAATCGCCCACGCCGAAACGTGCTCGCCAGTCGCGTATCATGGCGCGGACCCGCTCGCCGTATGTGTCGGGGTTACTCTCGTTCTGCTCGCCCTGATACCAGATTGCGCCCTTGATACCGTAGGGGATGAGGGCGTTGATCATGCCGTTGAAAAGGAAGGCCGGCCGGTTCTGCGGCTGGGTGAAGCCGGGGATGCCGGGCGAACCCGCGAACACGCTCGAGGGCACTACGCCGATGTCGTGCTCCATCATGTAGCACCAGTCGCCCGCGAGCGGAATGGCCGGGGCGCTGCCGTCCGCCGGGGCCAGCCACATGGCGCTGGGCACCCCGCCGAAGCCGCCGTTGCCAAAGTCGTCGAACACGCGCACTGTGACGACCGCCTTGCCGCCCTTCACCAGTGCTGCTGGCACCTTGTAGTTGCGGGCCAGTTGGTAGGAATCGGGCGTTCCGCGCGGAGTCTCGCCCACCAAAGTGCCGTTAAAGTAGCTCGTGTCGTAGTCGTCCACCGGACCTAGACTCAGGGTCAGCTCCTTGCCCGCCCAGAGTGTGGGAATCTGCACACTCTTGCGGAACCAGATTACGCCGTTGGTCTGCACGCCACGGTTCTGCCAGTAGCCGGGCAGCTTCATCGTGCCCCATGCTGCGTCGTCAAAGTCGGCCTTGGCCCAGCCCTTGGCCAGAGCAAAGTTGCCTGGGTCGGCAGGCATGTGCTCGATGCGCCATGCGCGGGCCGTTTCGAGGTAGTTAGCGTAGGCCTGCTTCTGCTTTTCGATCGTAGCTGGCGAGGGGTTTATCTCCTCCGGGTCCACGTATTTTGAAATGACATCGAGGCTAGTCCAAGCCTCCACGCAGGTGCCCCCCCAGGTGCTGTTTATTATGCCAACGGGTACTCCGAGGCGATCGGAAATATCCCGCGCAAAGAAGTAGCCCACGGCGCTGAAGCTGCCCACAGTCTGCGGACTGGCGACCTCCCAGCTGCCGTTTACGCGCTCCTGAGGCTCGCTCTTGGCGCTCTGCTCCACTTTGAAGTGGCGTATCTGGGTGTTGCGTGCGGTGGCAATTTCGAGCTTGGCATTGTAAACGTTCTGGACCTCGAACTCCATGTTCGACTGTCCGCTGGCCAGCCACACATCGCCAACGAGCACGTCCTTGAGGACAAAGTCCTCCGTGCCGTCCACCATGATGGTGTAGGGGCCGCCCACTGGCAGCTCGGGCAGCTTGAGCATCCAACGGCCATCCTCGTCGGCCTCTGTCGCGGCGTCGAAGCGGATGCCGGGGCCGTCAACTATCACAACGACGGGATTGCCGGGAATGTCTCGGCCCCAGATGGGGTTCTGCATGTCGCGTTGCAGGACCATGTGGTCGGTGAACAAGGGGGCCAGCGCGATGCTGGCAGCGGCGGTTGCAGCTGAAAAAGCGGGCATTGTGAGTTATAAGGATGGGGTGAAAACTGTCCGGGCCGAGTGGCCGGGAACCTTTCGTCATTGTGGCGACTTTGGCCCAAGTGGCAATACCGGTGCTCGCATCTTGCGCTTTCAGGTGTATGTTTGCCTGCCACAATGAGCGACGCCCTCACACACATGCCCACTCTTCACGCGCCTGAACTGCTGTCCCCGGCGGGAAGCTGGGCCTGTGCCCGCGCGGCTGTCGAGAACGGCGCGGACGCCATATACTTTGGCCTGGACCGCTTCAACGCCCGCATGAGGGCGGACAACTTCACGCTCGAAGACCTGCCAGAGCTGATGCGCTTCCTGCACGGGAGGGGCGTTCGCGGCTACCTCGCGTTCAACACGCTCGTATTCACCGGCGAACTGGAAGACGCGGCCCTGTTTCTCAAGCGTGCCATTGAGGCTGGCGTGGACGCCGCGATAGTGCAGGACGCTGGCCTATGCCGCCTGATTCGTCGCATTTCGCCGGACTTTCCCATCCACGCCTCGACGCAGATGACTGTCACGAGCGCGGCAGGCGTGGAGATGGCCCGAGAGCTTGGCGCGAGCCTCGTTGTTCTTGCCCGTGAATGCGCGGTCGGGGAAATCGCGAAAATCCGCGCCGAGCTTGGCGAACGCGCCCTGCCAATAGAAGCCTTTGTTCACGGCGCGCTCTGTGTGGCCTACTCGGGCCAGTGTCTTACAAGCGAAGCCCTCGGCGGACGCTCGGCCAACCGCGGCGAATGCGCACAGGCCTGCCGCTTGCCTTACGAGCTTGTTGCCGACGGCCAGACCGTTCCCCTCGGGCGCAAGCGTTACCTGTTAAGCCCGCAGGATCTGGCGGGGCTGGAGCTGGTGCCTGAGCTGCTGCGCGCGGGCGTTGTCAGCTTCAAAATCGAGGGCCGCCTCAAGACGCCGGAATACGTTGCGAGCATCACGCGCATATACCGCGAGGCGCTGGACGCCGCACTGTCCGCCCAGACGCCGGAAGCTGCCGATGAAAGGGCCGCCCAATTGCGTAAGGCGCACGCCTACGAGTTGGAAATGGCCTTTTCGCGCGGCCTGTACACGGGCTGGATGCGTGGCACGGACAACCGCGCCCTCGTCCATGCCGAGTACCCCAAAAAGCGCGGCGTCCGCCTTGGCACTGTGCGAGAGATTCGCGGCGCAAGGGTATGCGTGAGCGGCTGCGAGGCCCCGATAGAGCAGGGCGACGGCGTGCTCTTCGACCTAGGCCTGCCCGAGGCTGAGGAATCTGGCGGCTTTGTAACGGATGTCGAGCGGCGCGGCGGCGAGGTCTGGCTTACGTTCCATTACCCGAGTCTTCGCTGGGGCGGGGTGCGCGTTGGCGCACTAGTCTGGAAGACTTCCGACCCCGCGCTTGAGAAGCGCCTGCGGGCGAGCTTTGCCGATGGGCAGACGCATTTCCAGCGGCCCGTCAAGATGCGCGTCGAGGGCGTCTTGGGGCAGCCGATGCGTCTGATTGTGAATGACGGGCAGGGGCACGAGGCGGTTGAAGCCTCCACGATGTCCTTGGACGCCTCCCGTAACACGGGGCTGGACTCCGAGCGCCTCACTGCGCAGCTATCGCGCCTTGGCGGGTCGCCATTCCGCATGGAGGCGCTGGACAACGCGCTCGATGCGGGCCTGATGCTGCCGGTAAGCGAGCTTAACCGTATGCGCCGCGCCGTCGTGGAGCGCCTTGCCACGATGTGCGAGACTGGGCCGCGATGGACAGTGAATGATGCTGCGCCGGATGTGAAAATATCCCGTGTGGCTCCGCCGCTCTTTCGTGATGCACCGCTGATTGTACCGATGGTGCGCGACCTTGCGCAGCTGGACGCCGTCCTGCCATTGGCCAAGGGGGATATTTACGCCGAATTTGAAAACCACCTGCATTACCGCAAGGCAATGGACAAAGTCCGCGCCTATCGTGCTGAGAAGGGCGCAGAGGGGCCGCTGTTCTGGGCCGCGCCACCCCGCGTGTTCAAGCAGGGCGAGGACTGGATACTGCGCATAATGGCCGAGGCGGAGCCGGACGGCTGGCTGGTGCGCAACGCCGAGCACATACGCGCCTTTGCGGGAAAGAGGCAGAGGGGCGACTATTCGCTGAATGTGGCCAACCCGCTCGCCGCAGAGTTCTTCATCCGCGAAAAGGGGCTTGAGGGACTGACCGCGAGTTGCGACCTTAACGTGGAGCAGCTTACGGACCTGCTTTCCTCCGCACCTGCGGACTGGTTTGAAGTCACCCTGCACCAGCACATGCCGATGTTTCACATGGAGCACTGCGTGTTCTGCGCCTTCCTGAGCGAGGGGCACGACTTTCGCGACTGTGGTCGCCCTTGCGAAAAGCGTCGCGTGTACCTGCGCGACCGCACCGGGGCGGAGCATTACCTGAGGGCCGACGCGGGATGCCGCAATACACTCTTCAATGCCCGTGCGCAGACTGGTGCCGACTATGCGCGGCACTTCGCATCGCTGGGACTAAGCCGTTTCCGCGTGGAGTTTCTCGAAGAGAGCTCGGAGGACATCATCCGCATTATAGATCGCTACGAGCGCCTGCTCGCGGGCGAGTTGGAGGGCGCGGACATATGGCGGGAGTTCAAGCTGCTTAGCCAGCTTGGCGTAACAAGGGGCACCCTGCGCAGTGGCAGGCGCAGCGGATGCGTTTGAGTAGAACTTGTCTTGTGCTCTTCACTCATAATAATGCCAGTATGAAAGCAATCTCCTATTCCTTGTTCGTGCTGTCTGCCTTAGGCCTTTGTGCCTGTTCGACAAAGCCTGATTCCTACGCTGGCCAGGATTCTGCGTGGAATGCGTCCAAGGAGGATGAAGAATTGAACATGAAGTTGGAGGAACGTGCCCGCCAACTTATGAACACTGGTGGGGCGAAGGATTATGATGATGCTCTGCGTCAAGCGACCGCTCAGCTAAACCTTGAGATGGCGCTGAACAATACTTCTAAGCCGAAGCCGAGGGATGATCAGCCCAAGATGGATCGTGCGCTGGAAGAAGCGGCAAAGGGTATCGGCGCAGAGTAAGAATGCCTGCCCGGAGGATGCGCTATTGTTGTCATTAGACGGGTATTGTTACAGCGCCTTATTGTTGCTGATGTTGGGCAACTACTTCGCCCCCGCATCAATATGAATCTTGCCCGAGTTTCGCTCTTACTAGCCCTGTCGCATTGCGTGCCTTTCTGCTCTGCATCTACTGCTGAGGAAGGGGCACAGTATCCTGCGAGCATTGTCACAAGCTCGCTCCCGTCCGCTCTTGAGCTGGTCAACGTGCCAACAGCGTTGGGTGTGGGGGATGATGGCAGCATACTGATGGGGGCCGCCGGGCATACCAACCTCTTCAATTCGCCCAATGGCGTGGGAATGTACACTGGTGCGCCGATGTTACTCCTTCCAGTTGATGGCGACTTCACACTTGCCGCCCGAATTGATGCGAAGCTAGTCAACGTGTACGACGTAGCGGCGCTTGTCATGTATGTCGATGGGAGGAACTGGACCAAGCTCTGCTACGAGTTCTCTGCGGAAAGACAGCCCACCGTTGTATCGGTGGTGACAAGAGGCATCTCGGATGACTGCAACAGTGAGGAGATTGATGCCGACTTCGTGTACATGGCCATGTGCAGGCGTGGGCATGAGTGCTCGTTCCACTTTTCAAGGGACGGAGTCAAGTGGAAGATGGTGCGTCACTTCCGTTTCGAGACTTCCGACAGGCTACGCATTGGATTTGCCGTCCATGCGGCCTTTGGCGAGGGCCTGAGCGCGCGCTTTTCGGAGATTCGCTATTGGACAAGTGCCCCGGCAAACATGCGCTCGCTGGACACAGGCAAGCTGCCGTAGCACGGGCAGGCCCTGCGTAATGCGTTCCACTCTCACGAGGTTGAACTGTCGCGAATCTTGCCCCTACGCGCCGAACGAGGCAAGGAGGCGCTCGATTTCGGCCTTCTTTTCCTCGTTCTGTGCGAGCTGGTCCTTGGCCCCCTGCACGACTGCGGCGGGTGCGCTGGCCACGAACTTCTCGTTGGAGAGGCGCGCCTTGGTTCCGGCAATTGCCTTGTCGAGCTTCTCAAGTTCCTTGGAGAGGCGGACCTTTTCGGCCGCTATGTCCACCGAGCCTGCCAGGTCGATGTAAGCGGTGCAGAGCGGCGTAACGCCCGCAGGTGCGCCGTCTGGCTGGGTTGCCACGCGCTCCAGCGATGCCGCACCGGCAAGGCGCAAGATGGTGTCAGCGCACTGGCTGATGAGCGCGGCCTTTGCGTCATCGGTCACGTACTGGAACTTCACATCGCGCCTGTTGGCGAGGTTGTAGTCAGCCTTCATTCCGCGCAGTTTGACGACCATCTCGTTGACGCTCTGGGCGCTGGCGGCGGCCTGCTCGTTGAGGGCAGCTCCTGCCCCTGCAAGCGCGTCTTTGAGGCCATGAGCCGTAGGTATGACGCTGTTCTGGATGAAGTCGCCCTCCTTGGCCGCGTAGCCTAGCTGNNTAGCAGGGTCTGGCGGATTACTAGATCCTGCACGGCCAGCGAGGTGACGGCGGCGCTGCCTTGCAGCTTTGCCTTGGACGCTTCCACATACCAGTCGCAGAAGTCGCCCCAGAAGAAGGCGTAGAGAGCCTGTGTCATCTGGTGCAGCTCGTAGTTCTCGAAAATGCGCTCCACTGTGGCCGTGGTCTCCACCATGCGGGAGAGAATCCAGTGGTCGAAGAGGTCCAGCTTTGTCCCGTCTATTCGCCCAAGTATTGCCGCCACGCTGCGGTTGTCGCCCACCGGGCCGGACATCTGACGGAAGCGGCAGGCGTTCCAGAGCTTGTTGCTGAAGTTGCGCCCGACCTCGATTCGCGGCTCGCTAAAGAAGATGTCCGCGCCGCTGGGGGCAATGTTCACGATGCCGAAGCGAAGGCCGTCCGCGCCATACTTGGCAATGAGGTCCAGGGGGTCTGGCGAGTTGCCGAGGCTCTTGGACATCTTGCGGCCCTGCTCGTCGCGGATAAGGCCGTGGATGAACACATTGCGGAAGGGCACGCGCTCGCGTATCTCGGCGTCAGTCAGGGCCTCCTTCGCCTCGCCCACCAGTTCAAGCGCGCTCATGATCATGCGCGCGACCCAGAAGAAGATGATGTCGAAGCCCGTGACAAGGACGTTTGTCGGGTAAAAAGCCTTGAACTCGGCTAGGGTATTGCCCTCGAAGTCCGGCCAGCCGAAGTTGGCGAAGGGCCAGAGGTTGGACGATGCCCAGGTGTCGAGAACGTCCGGATCCTGCTCCCAGTTCTCCGGGTCGGCGGGGCCGTTCTCTGAGACGTGGACATGCTCAGGGTTATTGAAGTCGAGTTCGCTCTCGGGTATGCCCTTGCGGTACCATACGGGGATGCGGTGGCCCCACCAGAGCTGGCGGCTGATGCACCAGTCCTGAATCTTGTCCAGCCAGTGCAGGTAGGTCTTTTCCCAACGCTGGGGCTGGAACTGTATGGCACCGATTTCAACGGCGCGCTTGGCCTCTGCCACCTTCGGGTAACGAAGGAACCACTGGCGGGAAAGGCGCGGCTCGATGGGTACATCGGCGCGTTCGGAATAGCCCACGTTGTTGGAATACTTCTCCCGCTCGATGAGTAGGCCCATCGCTTCGAGCTTGTCTGCTGCCTTCTTGCGGGCGGCAAAGCGGTCCATGCCCTCGAAGTCCGGCCCGGCGAGAGCGTTGAGCGTGCCGTCGGGGTTCAATACGTCGATGATTTCAAGGTTGTGGCGCTGGCCGATTTCGTAGTCCGTGCGGTCGTGCGCGGGTGTGACTTTGAGGCAGCCCGTGCCGAACTCTTTGTCCACGGCCTCGTCCGCGATTATCGGAATCTGCGCGCGGGGGAAGGGGCGCCAGACCATCTTGCCGACCAGGTGCTTGTAGCGTTCGTCCTCCGGATGGACGGCCACGGCGCTGTCGCCCATGAGCGTTTCCGGGCGGGTGGTGGAGATTTCAAGATGGGTGCGGTGGACGCCATCGGCTCCGGTGGCCGCTTCCACAAGCTCGTAACGCATCTTGTAGAAGAAGCCGTTCTGCGGCTTCATGATTACCTCTTCGTCCGATAGGGCAGTGAGGCTCTTTGGGCACCAGTTGACCATGCGGCGGCCGCGGTAGATGTAGCCGCGCTTGTAAAGCTCCACGAAGCTACGTAGAACCGCCTTTGCGTAGTGCGGGTCGAGTGTGAAGGAGGTGCGGTCCCAGTCGCAGGATGCGCCGAGCTTCTGAAGCTGGTTGAGGATTATGCCGCCGTTTTTGTCGCGAAAGGCCCAGACGTGCTTCAGGAACTCGTCGCGGCCAAGGTCGTGGCGGGTCTGCCCCGTCTCTTCTCGCAGGATGCGTTCGACTTTTGTCTGTGTGGCGATGCCAGCGTGGTCGGTGCCGGGTTGCCAGAGGGTGACTTTGCCTTCGAGGCGGGCGCGGCGGATGAAGATGTCCTGAATGGTGTTGTCCAGCACATGGCCCATGTGCAGCATGCCCGTCACGTTCGGGGGCGGGATTACGATGCTGTAAGTCGCCTTGCCGGAGCCTTCGGCGGGCGCTTCGGCGTGAAAGGCTTTGTTCGTCAGCCAGCTCGAATACCACTTGGATTCGATGCTGGATGGGTCGTATGTCTTGGCCAGTTCTGACATTGCGGGCTGTTGGTTTGGCTATCGGCTGAAAATTGGTATAAAAACAGGCATAGTGACTTATCCTTGGCGCGGGATGAAGAAGAAAATGCAGCGAAAAGGCCGGCCCCAATCTGGGACCGGCCTTTGCATATCGGCTTATGTCTGTGCCTACGGCCGCTTAGTTGCGGGCGGAGCTGGAGGCGATGGCCGAGTTGATGACCTGTATGTACTGTTCGACAGCGTCGCTGGCTTCGATGCTCTGCGCGCGTTCGAGAAGGCGAACTGCCTTGCGCAGAGAGTCGGTGTCCTTGCGGCTTACGAGCAGGCGGGCGTGCTGGGTGTAGGCACGCATCTTGGCGACCTTGTCGTTGAGGTCCTGTGCGCGTTCGAGCAGCATTTCTGCCATCTCAAAGTCGCGCGCCTGCCTCTTGATTTCGTTGCCTTCTTTTACGTCCACAATTTCGCAGTAGTAGCTGGCGAGTGCCGTGATGGCGGCGCCGTTGAGCGGGTCGCGCTCCAATATCTGCTTGAGCACCACGGCGGCTTCGGCACCCTTGCCCTGTGCGATGTTGATGTTGCTGCGCAGGGTCAGCATTTCCATGTCCTGGGCGTCGGTCTTGGGGCCTTTGTAGGTCTTGTTGATCTTGTCCAGAACTGCGGTTGCCTGATCGAAGGCGCTGAAGCCAGCGAGGCTCTTGGCCGCTTCTATAGCGGAGTCAAGATCCTTGCCGGGGGCTTCGTCTATGGCCTGCATATAGACATTGGCTGCCATGTCGTGGACATTGCGTGTCAGGTAGATGTTGCCCAGAAGATACAGGCTCTGTGTGTCGGCCTTTTTCATGTGGCGCAGCACTTCGAGCGAGATAACGCAGTTGTCCAGATCGTTAACGGCGAGGTAGGTGTTTACCAAGGCCATCCACCACTGCTCGTTATTGGGGTTCTGCTTGATCATCTCGCTGAACATGGCACGGGCTTCGTCGTAGCGCTTCTGCTGGAGGAGCACCTGGGCCAAGATCTGGTAAACTTCCTTGTTGGAGCTGTCCAGAGCGAGGGCGGTCTTGAGCGCGGCCTCAGCCGAGTACATGTTGCCCTGAAGGAAGTTGCTGTAGCCGAGCATTGCGTAGGTGCTAGCGTCGCGTGCCCCGAGGGCCACTGCGCTTTGCAGGTGCGGGACGGCCCTTGCTTGGTCTTCCTTGTCGTCGCTGTTCATGAATATCAGGCCTAGGTTGCGGTGGGCGCGCTGATAGTTCTTGAACAGCGTCAGAGACTTCTGGTAGGCCGCGATGGAGTCCTTGAGGTAATTGGCGGCGGCTGTTGTGTTTTTCTCTTCAGCGCTGACTGCTGAGAGCTGCTGGTTGATCGCGCCCAGCGTGAAGTAGAGCGAAGCGTTGGCCTTTTCGCCGTCGGTAGCGATCTGATCGCTGATCAACTTGCGGGCCAAGAGCAGGTTGTTCTGCGAGAGCACCGGCTGGAGCTTGACGTAGAAGTCCCTCAATACGGCGTCAACGGATGGCTCGACATCGCTAAGGGGGGCGAATGAATAGACGAAGGCTTCGATCCATGCCGGGTTCTGCATCATTTGCGCAGCAGACACCATTGGAGTGGTCTGGATCTGAGCTGTTAGCGCGGGGCCGATTCTGCCGGAGCCGGGCGCTGTGACGGTCTGCGCAAAGACCGGCAGGCCGGCGCAGATTGTTCCAGTGACTGTAAAAAGAATGCGTTTCATCGTTTACTTGGTGGAGAATGGAATAGGTTGCCGAACTCTGACTGTGACTTTCTTGCCGTTTTTCTTTCCTGGCTCGAAGCGCCACGTTCTTACTGCACGGAGCACGTTTTCGTCGAAACCGGGGTTCGTGCTGCTTATTATTTTGACGTTGCGGACGCTGCCTGTGGGGTCCACTAGGAACTCCACCTCGACCCTGCCGCCGATGCCTGCCTGACGCAGGTCCAGCGGATACTGGGGCTTGGTCTGCACGGTTGCGCGCGGGCGCTCGTCGAGGTCCTTCATCTCGAAGATCATGTTTTCAAGATCTTCGCCAACGTTGAAGTTGGGCATTGCGAAGTCGCCCGTGCCGATGCCGCTGAGGTTTGTGCTGAAGGCCATCTCCAGCATGTCCAGCGAGGGCGGGGGAGTGTCCTGCTTGAGGTCTTCGATGTCCTTTTGATCCATCTTTTCCTCCTCGTGCTCCTCGATGATCTGCATCGGGGGGGGAGGGGCTAGATCTGCGAACTCGATCTGTGTCTTGTGCTTGGTGGTCAGAGCGTCTATCCACTGTGCCACTGGCAGTAGTAGAAAGACCGCAAGACCCATCACTAGACCCGTCATAGCGGGCATTCCGTTCGAGGACTGGCTTTGGGGAGGGGTGCGTGATTTTTCTTTTAACATTGTGTGGTTCCTCCCTTAGCCCTGCCGCCTCTTGGCGGTGGAGATGTGGATGTACTTGGCCCCGCCTATCTTGGCCTGTTCGAGCAAGCGGATGACTGTTTGGGCGGGGGACGAGGCGTCGGCCTGTATGATGACGGGCATTTCCGTATTATCCTGCATGAAGCGTTGGATAATGGAGCGTATGCCGTTCACTCCGACTTCAGAGCCTCCGTAGTGTACTGTCCCGGACGAGGTCACGGCGATCAGGATGCTGTTGCGCTCCAGCTGGTGAGAGCTGTTCGCATGTGCCCTGCTCACTTCGACACCCGGTTCCTGCACAAATACGGTGGTGACGATGAAAAAGATTAGAAGGATGAACACCATGTCGATCATGGGCGAGATGTTGATCTCGCTCATGTCGGTGTCGTCCTGAATAATGGATCCGCGTTTTGCCATTTTATTGCTCCTTTTTGTTGGGCAGCGCCCTTATGCGCTTGCCTTTTCCTCCTGTGCGTTGCGAAGGCGCGTGGCCCTCTGCACAAGGGAGGATTCGAGCGATGCAAGGAACGCGTTGTACTCGTTGCGTCTGCGCACAATTATCGAGAGGAAGATGTAACCTGGGATGGCTATCTGAAGGCCGGTCTGCGTGGTGATGAGCGCCACGCGGATGCCTTCCGCCACTAGGTCAATCGTCTGCCCGGTGTTGACGGACAGTCCTTTGAAGGTTGTGAGCATTCCGATAACGGTTCCTAGAAGGCCGAGCAGGGGGGCGACTGTCACCAGCACGCTCACGAGCACAATCTTCTGGTTCACTTCAGGTATCATGGCCTGTCTGACTGCGGAAATTCGGGTGAGGATCGAGTCGCTCACGAAGCCGTCCTTGAGCACATAGCGAATGATTTCGCCAACGTGCCCGGTTCCTTCTTCGGGATTGTCTATCCACTGTTCCCAGACGTGCTTTGGTGTTTTCCCAAGGCGGGTGCGGCGCAGGTGCATGACCAGTGCCGTGGCCTCGAAGTAGATAAACACCGCAAGCATCGCCAGAGGAATCATCACCCATCCGCCGTCGGCCCATACCTCCCACGTTCCCTTCACAAAACCTACGAAGTCTGTGGGGATCGCGGAGATATGCTCGGCGGCATCGGCCGCCTGTGCTGCTGTTGCAGGGTCGGGCATTGTAGGTATTAGCTCCTATGTTTGATAGGGCAGCCCGATTAGGCGCTCTTGGAGTTGGATTCGCGAATTTCCACCATTCCGTTGATGAAACCGACCGCGGTCTGTTCCATGCTGCCGATAACGCCACGGGCCTTGCGGGTCAGCAGGGCGTGGAGGATGAGGGTCGGGATGGCGCTGACAAGACCCCACTTGGTGGTGATGAGTGCTTCAGAAATACCGCTCGAAAGGGAGCGTGCGTCGCCCGTGCCCACGATTGTGATGAGCTTGAAGGTCTTGATCATACCCGTAACTGTGCCCAGAAGACCGAGCAGCGGAGCCGTGGCGGCCACTACGGCGATGAAGGGCAGCAGCTTTTCGAGGCGGGGCTGGGTGGAGATGATCTTTTCGTAGAGGACTTCTTCGATCACTTCGCGGTCCTCGTTGGCGTTTTCGACGGCCACGCTTAGCATGTCGCCGACGGGGCCACCGATCTTGTTGGCATAGGTAAGTGCGGCGTCGTTGTCGCCCCTGCTGATGCAGTCGAGGATGTAGTCAAGGTCCTTCTGGCGGGCGCTCTTGATGGTGATTAGGCCAACGAACTTGATGATGGCGATGATAAAGGCGATGAAGGCAAGGCCGAGGATGAAGGGCATGACCATGCCACCGATGATCCACTCTTCGATGATGGTCTCGTTCATCTGCTCGGTCTCGATAGCCTGTGCCGGGCCGTAGGGGGCAGTACCGGAGCCGTTGCTAACAAGGGCGCGGATGGCTTCAGAGGCACCGGCGAACTTGAGCGAGTTGAGTATCGGGCGGGCCGAGCCGGGCGTTTCCGTGGTGATACCAGCGGGGCTGCTCACGTCGGAGGGCGAGAAGAAGGAGGCCGGACCGATCAGCAGGTAAGTGCCGTCCATCTCGACTTTGTCTGTGTCGCGGTTGGCTTTGCCAGCGAAGGAGTAGCCACCGATGACGTTGTTGAGGCGGGCGATGGCTGCGTCGATAACAGCGAGCTGGATTTCGAGGCGCTGGCCAGCGTTGAGGTTTTCGTTCTCCTTGGCGTTGGTGGCTGCCATCGTCTTGGAGACAACGCTGTCGCGCTCGGACAGACCGGTGAGTGTTTCGTAGCGGATTACGTAATCGCCCAGAAGGTTGGTCATGTAGTTGACCGTGTCCTGAAGCTGTTTGACCTGTGTTTGCAGGTTGATGATGGAGGCACCGCTGGAGTCTGCCTGACCGCGCATCTGGGCGGCTTCGGCACGGAGCTTGATTACGTCGCTCTGGAGGCCGTCAAGTTCCTTGGCCATCGGGATGCGCTCGTTGGCGATCTTTTCGCGCAATGTGGCAAGTTCCTTGACCGAGGCGCGCAGTTCCGCCGCGGTGGCCACCTGGGACTGTTCGAAGGTGTCCGCGCCAGCCATCAGGGCCATGCCGCACACTGCGGCAATAGTGAAAAGCTTTTTCATGTTATTGATATAAGTGAGGGATGGGGGTTAGCGGGACTTGATGTTGGTAATCTTAAGAGGCAGTTCGACAAACTCGGCAGGCTTGATCTTGCCCTGGCCGACCTTGATTGCGCGCAGGATCTGGGGGGCGTTCTCGTTGCTGGACGTCCATACCCACTGACCCTTGGCGGGGGTAGCGTAGCCTGCCAACTGTCCCTGGCTGTCGGCGTAGAACGCCTGGCCAAGACCCAGATACATGATGTCGAACTCGCGGGTCTGGCCCTCGACTTCGCGCACTTCCTTGGTGACTGTCACTTCGCGGTTGAAGCGGTCAACCTCGTTGAGGATGCCCACGATGATTGCCAGGCGCTGACCGGCGCCAAGGCGGGTCGTTTCAGGGTTACTTGGGATGTTCTTGGCGAGCTTGCCCGCTGTCTCCTGAAGGGGGAGGGGGAAGTAGCTGACCAGTTCCTTTACCTGATTCTCATACTTGGGCAAGATGCCGGTTACTACGCGGGTGGCGCGCTGGAGTTCTTCAATCTTTGTGGCGAATGCGGCGCGGTCGCCCTTGCCCTTTTCGGCTTCGTCGCTGAGCTTCTTGATCTCGTCGCTGAGCATCGAGATTTCGCTCTTGTAGAAGTCGATCTTCTGCTGGATCAGCTCCTTGTCCACACGCCACTGATTGCTCTCCTTGGAGATTGTCGTGCGTGTCTCGACCCACTTGCTGGTGTTTTCAGTGGCGACTTTGATAAGATCTGCCGTGTCGGTGGCTTGTGCCTGCACCAGCGAGACCGAGCCAATCAGTCCCAGTGCGATTCCTGCGGTTATAAGTTTCTTCATTGAGTGAGGTTGTTAGTCTTCCGTTCGACTTGTAATTTTGCCCCACGGCCCGCGCTTGCGAGAGTAGTTGTCGGGTATGCTTCGCTTGATTTGGGGGGTAGGGAAAGGAGTGACGCAAAATAACTGCGCCCGCGCTGCTGATTTGTCAACGCGTTTGCTGGCGCAGTAAAAATGCCGCATACTTCCTCAACATTTGCCATCGGGCAGTGTCAAGGACGCAATGCCATATTTTCGGGTAGTAGGGTAGGGCGTCAACATATTAGTTAAACTGATGCAGCATCCAAGGTAACAATTCCATGACAATTATAGACTGACGGCCTTCTTTTCTTGACTAAAGTGTAAATGGTGCCCGTTGGCGAAAGGGGAAATCTTGGTCTTGCACGCCGGGCAGGCTCTGCGCTATGTTCCGCCCTTCGCATTTTCCGCTCGCAATAGAGCCGGGCAATGCGCTCCGGCGAGCAGGGGGGATTAGTTAAAGGGATATAACGGCCCTCTCCTAAAGGGCAGTTCCGAGTTCGAGTCTC
>LVBW01000032.1 GCA_001604585.1 Puniceicoccales bacterium Verruco_02
GACCTGTCGCGCATCCCTAACAGGATGCACTAGGCCTAGTACTCGTCGCCGCCACGGCCACCACGGAAGCCACCACGGCTGCCGCCACGGTCACCACCACGGCCACCACGGTCGCCGCCGAAGCCACCACGGCTGCCGCCACGGTCGCCGCCGAAGCCACCACGGCTGCCGCCACGGTCACCACCACGGTCGCCACCGCCGAATTCACGACGGGGGGCGCCGCCACCGCCGAATTCACGGCGGGGAGGACGGGGGCCACTGCGTTCTTCCTTTGCGCGGGCCTCGTTCACTGTGAGGGGGCGTCCGGCAAATTCCTTGCCATTGAGGCTCTCAAGCGCGGCCTGTGCAGCTGCGTCGTCTTCAAAGGTCACGAAAGCGAAGCCACGCGGCCTGCCTGTTTCCCTGTCCTTGGGCATGAAGACTTCCTGAATCGCGCCGTAAGACGAGAGGAAATCCTGCAACTCTTGCTCGGTCGCCTGAAAGTTCAGGTTACCAACGAATATCTTTGTGCTCATTGATCGTAGTTGAAATCATCAGAAAACCGCATGGCGGTTCATCGGACAGCGAGATGGCATTGTCTTACGGAATAGATTCGATTCTCGATACGATCAAAAGCCCTTTTCTAGCTACGCGAGCCACTTGGTTTCCCGAATACAGTCGAGCGTCAACATGGACCGACTTTTGCAGAAATGCAACCCGAATCGGTGCCTTGACCAAGATTTAACGTTCTTTCCCCCTTCCAAGCTGTGGATAACTGCCGGAAAAGACAGCCCCGCGCCGTTCAAAGCTCTCATGCTCCTTGCTGAACGCGGGCGGAACACTTACATTCTGCCGGATGTTCGTAGATGAAGCGATGGTTAAGCTGCGCGCCGGAGACGGCGGCAGCGGCACGGCGAGCTTTCGCCGCGAGAAGTTCCTGCCAAGAGGCGGCCCTGACGGGGGCGACGGCGGGGACGGCGGAGACGTTGTACTGGAATGCGATGAAAACGCGAGCGACCTTCGCGCCTACATGTACAAGCCTCACTGGAAGGCCGACGATGGCGAGCGCGGACGCGGACGCCAGCAAACGGGCGCGCGCGGGCACGAGTGCCTGATGAAGGTGCCGCCCGGCACGATAGCCTTCGACCTTGAAGGACGCATCTGCGCGGAGCTAATCGAGCACGGCCAGAGGCACATCCTGCTAAGGGGCGGACGCGGGGGCCTTGGCAACCTGCACTTTAAAAGCAGCATTAACCGCGCCCCCCGCCAGCACACTCTGGGCAAGCCGGGCGAGGCTGGCCAGTTCAAGCTGGTCCTAAAGACCATTGCCGACGCGGGCCTAGTCGGCTACCCGAACGCGGGCAAGAGCACCCTCACAGGCGCCATCACATCGGCCAGCCCCCGCGTAGGCGCCTACCCCTTCACCACCCTGCGCCCGAGCGTGGGCGTAATAAGCTACCCGGAACGCTATGAGACGCTGACCCTTGCCGACATACCCGGCCTTATCGAAGGCGCGCACGAGAACCGCGGCCTCGGCCACCGCTTCCTGCGCCACATAGAACGCTGCAAGGTGCTTCTATATATAGTGGACATGGCGGGCAGCGACACGCGCGACCCACGCGACGACTTTGCGAGCCTGCGCGAGGAACTTTGCAAGTACAGCGCCGCCCTCATCGAAAAGCCCTGCCTAGTGCTGGCCAACAAGATGGACGAAGCGGCCGCGGCAGAGAACCTGAAGGAATTCTGCGCAGCCAACCCCGGAATCGACGTTCACGCAATGTCCTGCATCACGGGCGAGGGCCTGCCGGAGCTTAAGGAACGCATTTACGCAATGGTGAAGGCACTGTCCCCCTCATGACCCGCCTCCGGCAAGTCCCTACCCATCATGGGCGAACACTATCCTTGCCCTCTGCGGGCAGGATGCATAACCTTGCCTGAACAATGGACATCGACAAATCGCTGTTCATACGCGGAAACAGGGCGCTCGGGCAGGCACTGGTGCAGAGTGGTCTTCTCTCGCAGAGTCGCCTTGACGAGGCCAACACCCGCCTTATCGACACAGTGCGCGCCGGAAATCTGCGCGCACAGGGCCTTTTGCCCATATTGACGCATCAGCTAGGTGCCCTGTCGGAAAATGCCCTGCTCCAGTATCAGGCTCAGGAATGCGGCACAGGCCTCATAGACCTGCACTCCTATGCCATGCGCCAGTTGCCCGGCACAGACCCCGCAGCCTGCTGGGCCACCTGGACCCTGCCCATCGACGAGCGCGAAGGGGTGCACTTTCTCGCAAGCGCCTATTACCTAAGCCAACCAGTCCGCGCCTACTGGGAACAGCTACTGGGTGGGCAGATAGTGTGGTATGCAGCCAGCCAGCAGGTGCTGATAGAGGGAATCGAGCGCTTGGAAAGCCAGACGAAGGGAGCCTCATCCTGATGGCACACCGCATCCTGATAGTCGATGACGACCAGATATTCAACAACCTGCTCGCGGACGTGTTCCGTCAGGCAGGTTACGAGGTAAGCTGCGTCTTCAGCGCGGCACAGGCGCGCGAAATGCTGGCCGGGGGCGGCTTCCACCTTGTGGTGACTGACAACCGGATGCCCACCGAGAACGGCACACAGCTTGTGCGCCACATCACGCGCGAGCACAAAAATCTGCACGTAGTGATGGTGAGCGGCTACCTGTCCAACGACGACATCCGCCAACTTATACGCGACGGGGTGGGCGGAGTCTTCATCAAGCCTCTCAACATATTCCAGCTACTAAAGCGCGCGGCCCAACTGCTAGAACATCGCGAAGAAACGCCCAAGGAAAAGACTCAGGACAAGGAAACGCGCAGTGAAAACCCCGCACAGAAGCTGAAAAGCTTTGCGGGAGCGGGTAGCTCTATGGCGCAAAAGTTCGCAAGACAGATTCTGTCCCTGCG
The DNA here is from genome assembly GCA_001604585.1 of Puniceicoccales bacterium Verruco_02. Lineage (GTDB taxonomy): Bacteria > Verrucomicrobiota > Verrucomicrobiia > Opitutales > Oceanipulchritudinaceae > Verruco-01. The sequence goes on from LVBW01000032.1 coordinate 2,906, forward strand.
CTCCTTCAGCAGCAACCTCATAGTGTCCGGGCAAGCCGGATCGGACTTCAAAGCCATCTGCGAAGACCTAGCCGAAGGTCCGGGCGAAACCCTGTTCATCCTCGACCCCGCTGATCTGGACAAACCGGATGTGCTGGCTTCGCGCCTTGGCGGACTGGCCGGAAACGGCAGGGCGGGCCGCCTGACCATCGCCTTCCAGCAGCTCGAACAGATCGACGCCAAAAGGGCCGAGGCAATCTTCTCCATAGCCAGAGTGCGCCCCCCATTCGACAACATCGGGCAAGGCACACGCTTCATATTCTGCCTGAAGGAAAACCTCGACCAGATGTTCGACGCCGGACGCATCGACGAGAACTTGTACCTGTTCATGGGCACAATGGAGCTGAAGCTGCCCTCGCTTGACGAACTGCGCGAAGACCTGCCTGGAATCGCCAGAGCCATTCTCGAACAAAGACAGCCCTCGTGCAGACTCGACGAAGAGGGCGCCGCCCTTCTTGCCAGCATGAACTGGCCAGGAGACATGGCCCAACTATGCAAGGTGCTGGCCGATGCGGCGGCATTCTGCGGCGGGCAGTCGATAGGTGCCGACCTGCTAAGAGATGCCCGCGACGGGCTTCTTTCCAACCCTGTCCTTGAACCCGAGGCAAGCTCCGGCGGACTGCGCGAACACCTCGTGCGCTGCCGCGACAGCTACGTCAAGGCCATGAGCATCATTCTGGACGGCGACGCCACAGCCGCCCAGCTAGCGCTGGAAATCGGCAAAGAGTCGCTACAGCGGATACTCGCCAGCGGACAGGACCAGCCCTGATGCAAGGCCCCCCCACGAACGCAAAGCGGTAATACATGCCCATGCAGGATAGATTCACTTTGCATCTGAAACCCCTGCGCCCGGCTCTTGTTGTTTGACTTGGGCAAGCTTTGCGCTGAAACTCCCAAACTTTTCCGCCAGCCCGACACAACGCGATGAACACCCCCGAAAACGATCCCCGGAAGGCCCAGCCCGTCACAGTCATACGCAACAGCGGCGTAGATAGCGCCCTTCCCCCGGACGCAGACCCGGAAGAGCGTTTCAACCAGTTCTGGCGCGAGAACGGAACCTCCATCTTTTCCTCCATCGCCATCGGCGCGGCCATTGTGATTGGGGTGCAGATCTGGCGCTACATCGAGGCCCAGGCGGAAAAGCGCACCCAAGAGAGCTATCTGGCCGCCGGAAGCAGCGCCGAGGCCCTCGTCAGCTTCGCTAGCGAAAAGGGCAAGCACCCTCTGGCCGGAGCCTCATACATGCAGATAGCAACTGCCGAGTTTGCCCGTGGCGAGTACATACAGGCTGCCGAGCACTACGCGCTGGCGGCTGGCATATTGAGCGGCTCCGCCTTTGCCGAACGCGCGCGCCTTGGCGTAGCTATGAGCGAACTAATGTCCGGCAAGGTCGATAGCGGGCTGGAAAGCCTGCGCGCCATAATGGATAACCCAGACTACACCGAGCTTACCCGCGCCGAGGCCGCCTACAACCTGGCCCTCTACCACTACAAGGCAGGCAACGATGCCGCCGTGGCGGAAATACTCGCCATCACCGACACTTTTTCGGAAGGCAACAACTACGCCACCGCGGCGGGCTACCTGCGCAATCGCCTGCCCAGCGCGGGCCAGTAGCCGCTTCACACAAGGCCCTTCCACGGGCCTTATATGCTTAGCTATGAGCGAAACGGTACCCGCCAAGGCCACGCCCGGCGCGCGCGAGCACATCGAGCGCGTGCGCGACTTTTACGAGCATAACACGCAGAGGGCGGGCCTTTTCGGGCGCACATACCGTCGCCAGCTCGCCCATTATTATCGCCACATAATTCCAGCCGAGGCCAGCGCGCTGGAAATAGGCTGCGGACGCGGCGGCCTGCTCGAACTATTGCCAAACCGCGACATATGCGGCGTGGACATCGCCCCGTCCCGTGTAGAAGAGGCGCGAAAGAGACTGCCACACGGAGAGTTCCACGTAATGGCTGGCGAGGAGCTGAAGCTGGGGCGCAAGTTCGACTACATAATACTGTCCGACACGGTGAACGAAGCCGGAGACGTGCAGGCCGTGCTGGAAGCTGCCCTGACAGCGGCCCGCGAAGACACGCGTCTTGTCCTCAACTTCTACAACACCCTGTGGAAACCCATGCTCTCGCTTGGCACGGCGCTAGGCCTGCGCGTGCACCATCCACAGCAAAGCTGGCTCTCGGGCGCGGACATTGCCAACCTTTTGCACCTATCAGGCTGGGAGCTTGTCCGGCGCGAAGGACGCATCCTCTGCCCTGCCCCAATCCCCTTCATCGCCAAGCTTGCTAATCGCCTATCCCCTCTCCTGCCCTGGGCAGGGCTTACAGTGTTCGAGGTGGCCCGCCCCGCACGCCAAGACCCATCAAGACGGCCCGGCCCCAGCGTCAGCGTCATAGTTCCAGCCCGCAACGAAGCTGGAAACATAGCCGACGCAGTGGCGCGCACCCCGCTGATGGGCGAATGGACGGAGCTGATATTCGTGGAGGGCGGCTCCAGCGACGACACCTGGGAGCGCATACAGGCCGTGGCAGGCACTGTCTCGCCCAAGGGAGTGCGTATCGTCCCGGCCCTGCGCCAAAAGGGACGCGGCAAGGGCGACGCTGTCCGCGAAGGTTTTGCCGCGGCAAAGGGCGACATAGTGATGATACTCGATGCCGACCTCACGGTTCCTCCCGAGGAACTAGCCAAGTTCCATGAGGCACTTGCCACCGGACGGGGCGAGTTTGTCAACGGCGTACGCCTAGTTTACCCGATGGAGGACAAGGCCATGCGCTTCCTAAACATGTGCGCGAACAAGTTCTTCGGCATTGCCTTCACCTGGCTGCTCTCCCAGCACGTGAAGGACACCCTCTGCGGAACCAAGGTCCTGTACAGGCGCGACTACGAGAAAATCGCCGCCAACAGGGCCTACTTTGGCGACTTCGACCCCTTCGGGGACTTCGACCTGCTCTTTGGCGCAGCACGCCTGAACATGAAGATAGTGGACCTGCCCATTCGCTACAAAAACCGCTGCTACGGAACGACAAACATAAGCCGATTCCGCCACGGGCTGATACTATTCCGCATGATGCTGCACGCGGCGATGAAGCTGAAATTCATCTAGGTCTATCGTACGATGGGATAAGCTCCGGCATATGCGCGGCCTTTTGCGGCGCATTGGGCCGTGCAACGAGGCTCCTTGGCACATTATCCTTCGCCATCCAGCGAAACATTGGGCTTTGGCAGGGTTTTCACTGAAGGCACTCCCGTCTGAACTCCCTTCGGATTACCGCGAATGGGCAGCACAGTCATGGGACTGCTCCGGCGGCAACACCGCAACAAGGGAATGCGGACACTAATCATACAGGACTATTTGCGCATGGGAGGCACGGAAAGGCAGAGCCTGTTCCTTGCCCGCGAGCTGCTGAAAGTCGGGCACAAGGCGCAGCTACTCCTGTTCCGCCCCGGCGGCTGCCTTTGGAAGGACATGCTGGCGGCGGACATTCCGCACAGCGTGCTCCAGAGCTTCGACACGCGCATTTGCTTCTACGCCCCCGGCCTCATGGAGAGTATCGAGGCCATCGCCCCGGATGTCATCCTATGCATGGGCCGCACGGCCAACTGTTACGCTGGCTTCATACAGAGGCACTTCCCGCAGACAAACGTCATCGCCACCCTTCGCACGGGCAAGCTGGTATTCCCTCTGCACCTCTGGTCGCTGGGGCAAGTGCGCGCCATCCTTGCAAACAGCAACTGGTGGAAGCGCAGGATGCTGGAGCGCGGCTTCCCGCCTGAAAAGGTCCGCGTAATCCACAACCCTGTAATGACGAGCAAGGCCGACGAGTGCCGTGCAAAATGGCGAGATGTGATGCGCGCGCGCAGCGGAGCCGGGCCGGATACCTGCGTGTTTCTGGATGTGGCGGCCCTGCGCCCCGGCAAGCGCCACGCGGAACTGCTGGACATGTTCACCCGCTTTGCCGCACACACGCGGCAGGACTGGCAACTATGGCTCGTGGGTGCGGGCAAGGAACTTGAACGCTGCCGCAAACTCGTTCGCCAGTCAGGCCTCGACCGGCATGTGTTCTTTTTCGGCCAACAGGCGGACACAGGCCCCTACTACGCCGGGGCAGACGTGGCCGTATCGGCATCGAGGGAAGACTCTCTGCCCAATTTCCTAATCGAGGCTCAGGCTATGGGCCTACCCCTTGTGGCCGTGGAGTGCCGCGGGGTCGGCGAATGCTGCATACCGGGCGAAACGGGCATAATAATCCCCCCCGACATGCCAGCTCTCTTTGCCGATGCCCTCGAAGAAGCCGCCGCCAGCCCCGCCCTGCGCGCCACAGCAGCGGCAAGAGCGCCAAGCTTTGCCGCAGAACGCTTCGGATCAGCACGGCAGGCGGCGCTTTCGGTAGCCTTCCTTGAGGAAATCGCCTCGAACGGAGCCAACTCCCCAGGGGCGAAACTAAAGAGCGTCACGCATGTTTCGACAGAAAGGGGCTTGGCCGGTTAGCCTAGCAGCCCTGTTTCATCATGCGCCCTCTTCGCTCCATTCTGCTGTCCCTGATTATTGCCGCCTGCACCTGCAACGCGGCGGGACTGTTGCCGGAGGACAACTTCCCCGCCCTGAGGGAACTGCTCGACCAGTTCGAGGCAAACAGCCCCGTACTGCGCAACGAGGCCGGGCGCATCGAAGAGGGACGCGCCGGACTTGAAGCCGCCAACCGCATCCGCCGCCCTAGGGTCAACAGCTTCTACCGCATTCAGGGCCAGTACGAAACGCGCTTCAACAGCGAGGCCGACAACATAAACAACTTCGACTTCGGCCCCTTCGCATCGGTCAACCTGAGCCTGCCCCTCTTTCTCTGGGGCGAGGTGGAGGCTCGAAAAGACGCCGCCGAAGGCCGCATAGAGTCCGCCACGGCATGGACAGCGCACCGGGCAATGCAGCTAAGGCAGGAGCTGAGGCGAAACTTTGTCGAATACCAGCTCGCGATGTATGCCGCCGCCGTGGCCGAAGAAGGCATGGAATACGCAAGGCGCAAGGAGGAGGCCATCCGCGCAATGCTGGACAAGGGACAGACGGCCCGCCAGAACCTGTATGAGGCGCAACTATTTGCACAGGAAAGGCAGGAAGAATACGACGACGCTATGGCGCGCGCGGGCAACTGCCTCGACAACATGCGCGAGATCTGCGCCATGCCGCGCCTCATGCCCGGAGTAGCGCCCTTCCCGGGCCTCGGTCCCCTGCCCGTGGAGCTTCTCGAACGCATCTGCTCGGAGGCTGTATCAAGCCCTTCGGGCGAAGAGCTGTCCCTGCGCGGAGAACTGGAAACTGAGCAAGCCTTCTGGCGAGAGCTACAAGCCCGCAACAAACCCAAGATCGAGGCCGTGGCCTCGACCAACCTCGACTACGTGGACGAATACCGCGTCGGGGGCAATTACGAGAACGTCACAAGGGTTTACTCCTGGCTGGGCATTCAGGCCAACTGGACAATCTACGACAGCGGCATGGTGAAAACCGAGCAGAGGGCCAGCACGGCAAGACAGCGCAGGCTGGAGGCCCGCATGGACGAGGCCCGCCTGCGCCGTGCCAAAGAGGCCTCGTCCATTGCGCGCGAGGCCCGCCTGAACATGAGCCGTATGCAGACCCGCGCCACAAGGCTGGACATGCTGGAGGCGAGCGTGAAGCTGATGGAGGCCCAGCTAGCCGACAACCTCATACCCGCCAACGACCTTTTCCAGCGAAAACTGGACCTTGAACGCACCCGGCTGGAACTTGTCCGCGCCGAGGCGGCCTACATGCTTGCAATTGCCGCCCTTGAAGAAATGGCCAAACCTTTGCTCGAAAAATGAAAACGCTGCTGAAGATTCTCCTGCCCCTTGTTCTGGTGGCGGCACTGGCCTACTTCGGTATGGACAAGATGCGCGCGCAGGTTCCCGTGGCAAGAGCGCGCACAGGCACGGCCGTCAACGCGGTCACAGGCACGGTCAAGGTCTTTGCCAACATTGACCTGAAAGTGAAGACCGAGGTCGAGGGCCGCATCGCCGAAGTCCCGGCTGAATTGAATGCCAAGGTAAAAAAGGGCGACGTATTGATGGTGCTCGACTCCGACGAGCTGAGCCACCAGATACGCGAGAAAGTCATCCAGCTCAAGGCGGCTCAAAGACGTCTGCAACTGCCGCTCAACCAAGTGCGCGAGATACAGAACATCGAGGACGACATAGCCCGCATCAAGCAGCAGATAGAATACGGCGGAGCGAGCAAGGCAGACCTGGAGCGTCGCCAGCGCGACCTGCAAAAGCAGCAGACAGAGTTTGGCCACCAGCAGATTGGCCGCGAGGAGCAGGCTGCGCTCTTCGAGGCCACTGTGGACCACCTTCAGGCACAGCTTGAGCGCATGACAATCCGTGCGCCGATGGACGGCACCGTGACCGAGCACCTCAAGTTCGCCGGAGACTTCATCTGGCGCGGCAACGAGATCTGCCGCCTTGTATCGACGGGGCGCTGGCTAGAGCTGACCCTTGCAGAGGAGGACTCCGCCTATGTTACCAACGGACAGAAGGCGCGCGTACGCCTTGCGAGCTACCCGGACCGCACTTTCGAGGCCACTGTGACGGGCCTTAGCACGACGGCGGATTCGGACTCCAAGACGCGAAAGATATTTCTTAGTGTGGACGCTTCGGACGATGTCCTTGTCCCCGGCCTGACGGGCGAAGCCGTCCTAATCAAGGCCGAAAGGGCCAACACGGTCCTCATCCCACGCCGCGCCCTCATCGGCAACCGCGTGTATGTGGTGAAGGATGGACTAGTGGAGATCCGCCGCGTGCAGCCGGGCTTCACCGGCCTGGACAGGGCCGAGATTCGCGAGGGGTTGGCCGCTGGCGAAATGGTGGTGACCGAGGGGCAGAGCATGTTGCGCAACGGCGAGCGCGTGGACAGCCTCGCTGAAGAGGTCTTCAAGCCCTAGCATCGAACGAACATGGGGCTACTTCTGCAAATTGCGTGGCGTTTCCTCTTGGCCAAGAAAAGGGCCATGCTCATGAGTCTTGCCGGGATCGTGTTCGGCGTGGCCTTCTTCATCGTGTCGCAGGCGCAGACGAGCGGCTTCGAGAGCTACTTCATCACCCTTGTATGGGGTTCCAACGGCGCGCTCAAGGTGCAGGACCGCTTTCAGGGCAATGTCACCAGTATGCTGGCCGGAGATAGCGACGACAGCTTTCGCGTGGAGCTGAAGGAGGGGCGCAGCTACGTCGAGGGCATAGAGCATCCTTCGGACATCATGGAGGCTCTGCGCAGCTTCAGCGAGGTGGCGGGCGCGAGCGAGGTATTGCGCGGCAAGGCGGGGGTGCGCAGCGGCTTCCGTCAGGACGAGTGCGAGCTGTACGGCATCCGCCTTTCCGAGTATCTTTCCGTATCCAATCTTACCGGACAGATGCGCTATGGGGAACTCAACGACTTCGAGAACGACCCACAGGGCGTTCTAATCGGCGTAAAGCTGGCCGAGCGCCTGAGTCTGGACGTTGGCAGCGCCCTTTTCATCGAAAGACAGGGGCAGAGCCGCCGCTTCCGCGTGACGGGCATTTTCGAGACCGGCGTGGAGGACTACGACAAGCGCCGAGTGTATGTGCAGCTTCGTCAGGCAAGAGAGCTGCTGGACGAGCCATACAAGGCGAGCTTCATACAGGTGTCCCTTTACGACAATTACCGCGCAGACATCGTGGCCGCACACATGCAGGAGGTGCTCCAGCACGACGTGCGCCCTTGGCAGAAGAGCGAGAAAACCTGGCTCGAAGTGTTCCGCGCACTGAAGATTTCCTCGGGCATAACTATGAGCGTCATCATAATGGTGGCTGCCCTTGGAATGTTCAACACGCTGGCCATCATCGTGATGGAGCGTCGCCGCGAGATCGCCATCCTGCGCTCGATGGGCTACACGCGGAGCGACGTTGTGCGCATCTTCGTCGGGCAGGGCATCATCGTGCTGGCCGCCGGGCTTGTCCTTGGCTGCGCACTCGCCTTCCTTCTGACGGCGGGACTTGAGCGTCTGCCCATTCGCATACGCGGCATATTTTCGACGGACCACTTCGTTGTAAAATGGTCCATATGGCACTACGTGTGGGCCTGCATCGTGGCCGGGGCCGTGGTGCTCATCGCCAGTTACCTGCCCGCGCGAAGGGCCGCACGCATCGAGCCGGGCGAGATAATAAGGGGGGCCTCCTAATGGCTGGAGACTCAGCGGAAGGCACTGCCCTACTGGAAGCAAGGGGCGTAAGGCGCACCCTTGGCAGGGACGAGGCGCGCACCCATGCCCTGCGCGGGGTGGGGATTACTCTGCATGCGGGCCGCAGCTACGCGGTGACCGGACCTTCGGGCTGTGGCAAGAGCACCCTGCTATACCTGCTGGGGCTTCTGGACAGGCCCGACGAGGGCACTGTAAGCATAATGGGGCGCGAACTAGCCCAAGCCGGGGACGAGGAGCGCACGCGCTTTCGCAACGAGCACGTGGGCTTTGTTTTCCAGTTCCACTTCCTTTTGCCCGAATTCAGCGCGCAGGAGAATGTCATGCTGCCGATGCGTCGCCTTGGGCGGGCAAGCCGCAGGGAGATGCTGACGCGTTCGGCCCTACTGCTTGAACAGGTGGGGCTGGCGGACAAGATGAGGCGCTCCACGGGGCACCTGTCCGGCGGCGAACAGCAGCGCGTGGCCGTTGCCCGGGCACTGGCGAACGAGCCTGCCCTGCTGCTGGCGGACGAACCGACGGGCAACCTTGACGAGCGCAACTCGCGCCTGATTTTCGAGCTTCTGGCCGCTTCCGCTCGCAGACAAAACCGTGCCGTCCTGATAGTGTCCCACAACCCGGACTTGGCCGCCCGTTGCGACTGCGTGATGCGTATGCGCGACGGCCTGTTCGTGAATGATGGCTAGAGAGTCATACGCAAGCTCCATACCACGAATATTTTAGGCGTAAAACGCGTGTCTCTGACAAGTGGCATTGCAAGGTAGCTGAGCACATAGACAAAGATAAATCGAGTCGCGTTCAAAGGGGGATTGACATGCCCGAGACATTGTGGCTTCATAGCCGACTTTCCAGACGGTGGTAGTAGCTCAGTTGGTTAGAGCATCGGATTGTGGTTCCGAGGGTCGCCGGTTCAAGTCCGGTTTACCACCCCAATTTTTCTTCAGAAGCGGCGGAACAACCAACCCGCACCGCATTACTCCAGCCCGGCAGCCCATCGCGCCGGGCTTCTTCGTAAGTGGCTGTGGGCAATGAGTTACGGAAGTGTGGGCCGAGAGCCAGTTTTCTGAGTTCCGCAGCGTGAACCCGATCATTCCGACGGCCCGGACGCTGGTTCTGAAAATCCCGGAAGTTTCTCTGAGAATCCCCTCATAATCCGCCGCGCTTGAGCAACAGTTAGTCTCGTTTGGGGTGGAGGAGACGGCACGCAGTGTGGAAAGGCGTTGGATCGCCTGAAAGCATGAAATCGTCTTGCGAAAATACCGGCAAGCTACTAAGAACAAGTGGAATAAGTATTGCTTGACATTAGTAGCACCGTCACCCGCAAAACCCTCCCCGCCAATGCCCTCGGAAGACACTAGTACACCACAAGCACTTGAGCAGGCTCGCCAAAGCATCATGAAACTTGCTCGCAATCAAACACCTGAGTATATTTGGAAGGCGGCTGACGCCTTCAATCGCCCCTCATCATCGCAGCATGGTTTGATAGTAGTCACTTCTGCAATTGGTACGGGCGATGCCGAGTAGAGAAGAGATCAATCGGACCCTTTTTCCGCGAATCGACGATGTCCGAAGGAAGTTTCTGCAGGACTTGTCGGCTCACACCGGCCGCGATACGATATTATATGCTGCTGACACCGGCAACAAGTCGCTGCCTCCCGACATAGCGTTCCACCTCTCAATCGAGCAGAATGATCTTCAGGGTTTCATGGCCTCGCTTCATGAGCTGAAGCGGCAAGAACTGGACCTTGTTCTTCATAGCGGAGGCGGTTCTCTGGAGGCCGCAGAGAAGATCGTAAACTACCTTCGCTGTAAGTATTCGAACATTCGGGCCATAATTCCGGATCGTGCCATGTCCGCCGCGACGATGATCGCTTGTGCCTGCGACTCAATCGTCATGGCTAAACACTCAGCTATCGGACCGATTGACCCACAGTTCGTAGTCAATGGCACTGCAATTCCTGCAAACGCGATCTTGGAAGAGTTTGCCATGGCCCGCAACGAGGTTTCGAAGAATCCCAACCTTGCATTCTTCTGGGCGCAGCGCTTCCAAAGCCTTCCTCCAGGGTTTCTCGATCAGTGTCGAATCGAGAGCGAGCGATCGGCTGCGGTCGTGGCGAAATGGCTGCTGGATCGAATGCTCAAGGGCAAGACACCAGACGAGGTTGCAGCAGTCGCAAAGTGGCTCTCAGATCGAGAGGCCCACAAGAGCCATGGACGCCCGATCTGCGCACAGGAAGCGTCGGATGCCGGTCTTAAGGTTGAACTGATGGAGAAAGATGCGACGCTTCAGAATCTCGTTCTGTCGTTGTATCACACGACAATGCTCACTTTCGAACAGAGTCCCACAATCAAGATTATCGAGAACCACGCGAAGAAGGGCTTCTACGTCAAGGTTCAGCAGATGACACAGCAGCGGAGCAACGGCGCATAACTGCTTGGTTCACTCACGAAGCAATAGGCTCCCCTCCTGCTCCCCCGGCTCTAGGAGGCGTAGGTTCATGCTCCTCGTGATGCGGGAGCGGTCGAGGCCGGTGATGGAGGCGAGTTCGGCGTAGTCTTTACTTCGCCCTTGGCTAACCACTCTTCAAAGACGATGTCGAAACCATCAGGCTGACCAAGCGCGAGACGGTCTTGGGGAGAGCCTTTGCCACTGGCGGCAAGCTCCACCCATCGCCCTGCTCATAGCGACAGCAGATCTGCGAAGTTCACATCCGCGGCAAGCACCCCGCAAAAAGCGCCCCGTTCATCAAACACCGGTCCCGACAAAGTGAAACAGAAGCTGTCCGTCGCGCTGGAGCGGTAAATGTCCGACACAGACACCTCGCCGGACTCTGCCACGCTGCGGAACCAAGGCCTGACCGACCAGTCGCGCCCAAACACGCTGGCATCCACCCGCCCATCGCTCCATATGTTGGCGCTTAGCTGCCTGCCTCTGGCATCGGTCAGGTAGAGCAGCTCGAAAATGCGCATCGTGGCCACCGCATCGCGCATCAGAGCCTCGCACTCGGCCCTGCGCCCACGGGAAAACACGGGGTTGCCCAGCAGCTTGCGAAATATGGCCACGGCGTGTTCGTGAGCGGGCATACGGAAACTGCCCACCTCCAAGAGCAGTTCCTCGCAAAGGCTGCGTATGCGCTCGCTAGTGCCATCCACGGTGCGGGCCGCAGCAGCCGTCTGCCCCGCAATGCTGGCCATCTCGTTCATCTCCGACCCCAGTCTTGCGATGCTGAAACCCTTGCGCGAAGCCGCCGAAGCCGCCTCGCCAAGACCCGCCGCGAGCACGGCGCTCTTGATATTGTTGCGAATCGTGTCCACCTTGCCCGAAATCTGGACCGTGGCGCTGCTCGTCTGCCCGGCAAGAGACTCCACCTCCTTGGCCACGGCGCCGAATGCCAGCCCTATCTGCCCAGCACGCGCCGCCTCTATGCTCGCGTTGATGGACAGAATGCGCGTCTGATCGGCCACCCTCTTGATGGCGGCCACTATCTCGCTGACACTGCCCGAGGACAGGTTGAGCGTCTCCATTGCCGAAGAAAGAGCCTTGGCCATGCTGTCCACATTCTCGGCAATCACGCGCGACTGACTGGCCTGCTGCTGCGCCCCGCTGGCAAGCTGGGAAGCAATGGCCGTAAGCTCCGGGGCAAGGCGGGAGAGCGAAATCGTGGCTCGCGCCAGCTTCTCCATCTTATGGTTTGTACGGGAATCTGTCGAATTACTGGACGAGGAGGGCGAAAATGTACTGCCGAGGGGTGTTTTCACGGTATCCATGCCTGAAGCAAAGGGCATTCCCATATGCAAGAGGCTGGGGAATTAAGAAAAAACTTACAATCGGCAAGACACCGTCCCGCCTATACATCAAAAAGTGGGCAGGAACCAGAAACACGCCCCCATGACCACAGTCGGGGCCAAAGCGCCAAGCAGCAGCTTCATGGGCGAAATACCCCCACCCCCGAAAAAGCCGTTAAGAAGGGACTGCCCGGCAGGATTGGGCGCATTGGCTATGACGGTAAGACCACCACCAGTCACCGCTCCATAGACCACGGCGTGCTGCAAGGCGGAATTGTCGGCAAAGGCAGGCACCTGCGAGGCGAGAAAAGTAATGGCCGCGTTGTCGTTGAAGGCCGTAAGCACTGTCGAGCCGAGGAACAGCGTAACATCGTCGAGCGAGGAGAGGACCGGCTCTATCCACCACTGCTGAAGCTTGCCATGAGTCACTAGGGCCGCGAGGAAGAACCCAACAAGGAGCGGCGCACGTATATCCAACCCGCCCTGCCAGGTGCGCGTAGCCATGTAGAAGGCGATGAAAAAGAGGAAGCCGCCGATGAACATGGGCGGATGGTGAACCGTGAACACCGTCCATGCCATGAAACCCAGGGCGCTTAGGATAATCCAGCCCGGCACCGGTTCTTCGCCATCGGGCAGGCCATAGTTGGAAATGTGGCTGGTCTTTTCCTTTAGCTGATCGAATTCCGCCTTGAATATGTAGTAGTAGCCAGCGGTGGATATCAGAATGCCAATCACGGCCTTCCATCCGTAGTTCAGGAACATGAACTTCATGTCCCAGCCCCAGACCCCGGCCACCATAAGGACAGGCGGTGCGGCAAAGTGTGTGAGGGTGCCGCCTACCGATATGTTCACAAAGAGCAGGCCAAGAGTGCCGTATTTCAACCTCTGAGAGGGGTTGAAACGGTAGAACATGCGCGAAAGCAGTATGGCCGATATGGTCATGGCGGCAGGCTCGGTGATGAAGGAGCCAAGGATGGGGCCGACAATCAGGATCGAAATCCACCATGCAGCCGGGCTGTTAGTCCCCAACCTGCGCGCTATGAAACGCATGCAGCGTTCGGCAAATCTAATCACGGGCCGCGTGTGCGCGATGGCCATTATGATGACAACGAACATCGGCTCTGTGTAGTTCACCTTGTGATCTACAAAGTTGGCAAAGTCGCTGAAGCTGTAAAAGAATGTCACAGCCAGCATCAGTGGTATCAGCCATAGGCCGAAAATCGCCTCCACCTCTCCGAACAGATGGACGACCTGAGCCTTTACGCAAACATCGTCCTTGGCATTCTCGAAGGGCTTTGCACTGGCGGTGCGCCCCTCGCGAACGATGCGCTCCTTGTGCTTTTCCTCCAGATGATGCGCATACTTGCTGATTGGCCCGGCGAGGAATGTGTGCAGCACGGCAAGCAGAAATATGGCCGTGGCCACAAGGTTGAAAGGCGTCTGCGAGGCACGGCTTTTCAGGACGTTCCAAACCCCGCTTACCCCGTTCTCCCGCTCGTATTTCTGATACTCCTCCAGCGGCGGGGGAATACGAGTAACTCCGGGGACGACATCCGAACTCGCGCGCCCGTCAAAGGCGGCAAGTGTTGGCAGGGCGTTCCCTTCGTTTGTTACGGAAGCTGTGCCAGCCGACGTTTCCTGCACATGGGCAAGGCACGACAGCAGGAGGAGTAGTAATAGCCTGACTGTATGCATTTTTGATGCAGAGGGCAAAAGTTACCGCAAACGTCTCCCATCCCATCACCCAAGAGGCACCATTGTCAATCTGAACACAGAAAGTTGGTTAACTTTTCTACCTGAACGGTTCAACAAAGCTCAAGTGCGCATGACAACTGAGGAATACATGTAACAGAGTATTACAATCGGATGGAGACAGGACATTGTTAAGCAGACAGTGTGCCCAAGACATGGGGGACGGAGCCGATTGCCAACAATACGCCCTCTTTTCCGCATCATCCTAAACAAGACGCTTGCTCCGTAGGCCCGGTCTTATTTGCTGTATTTCAACCATGCGAATCCGCTGTTTCAAAGCCCTGCGCCCGGCCAAGGCCGATGCGCCCGTAATCTCCGCCCCGCCCTACGACGTGGTGAATACCGAGGAGGCCCGCGCCATCGCAGCGGGCAACCCCCTGTCTCTATTGCACGTATCCCGCGCCGAGATTGACTTTGCCCCGGGTCAGGACCCGCACGCGGACTGCGTGTATGCCAAGGCGGTGGAAAACTTCCGCAAGCTCGTGGATACGGGCCGTCTGAGCCGCGACGCCGAGCCTGGCCTCTTCCTCTACGAGCAGGAGATGAACGGACGGCGCCAGCGCGGCATAGTGGCCCTCTGCCTTGTGGAAGACTACGACAAGGGCACCATCCGCCGCCACGAGAAAACGCGCAAGGACAAGGAGGACGACCGCACCCGCCTTACGGGCGACACCTCGGCCAACCTTGGCCCGGTGTTCCTGACCTACCGCGACGATGCCGCCGTGTCGGCCATATGCGCTGAGGCGCTGGCCAGCGAGCCGCTTTTCGACTTTGTGGCCGAGGGCGGAGTGGCCCACCGCGGCTGGCGCATCCCGCGCTCCGCAGAGCTTGAAAAAGCCTTTGCCGCCGTGCCCCGCGCCTACATTGCAGACGGGCACCACCGCGCGGCGAGCGCCGCAAGAGTGGGCCGCGAGCGCCGCAACGCCAACCCCGCCCACACGGGCGAGGAAGATTACAACGCCTTCCTCTGCGTGCTCTTCCCCGCCAGCGAACTGCGCATCCTGGCCTACAACCGCCTCGTGACCGACCTAAACGGCCTATCCGAGGCGCAGTTCATAGCCGCTCTGGCAAAGGCGGGCACGCTTAGCGAAAACGCCAACCCCGTGCCGCTGGGCGCAGCCAGGGTGTCCGTTTACATTGGCGGGCGCTGGCTTGGGCTGACATTCTCCGAGCCGCACGGGCATGACCCGGTTTCGAGCCTCGATGTGTCGATGCTACAGGACCGCGTGCTTGCCCCCGTTCTTGGCATCGACGATCCGCGCACCTCGGAGCGCATCAGCTTTGCGGGCGGCATACGCGGGACGGCCTACCTCGAAAAGGAGGTCGACGAAGGCCGCGCCGCAGTGGCCTTCTCGATGTATCCCACAAGCGTGGAGCAGCTGATGGACATTGCCGACGCCGACCAGATAATGCCGCCCAAGAGCACATGGTTCGAGCCAAAGCTGCGCTCGGGCCTTTTCATCCACAGCTTCTAGAGGGATTTCCTACAAGGGAATTTTATCCAAACAACAAACGCGGCAGGCGCCGGGGACTCTTCCCCTTTGCCCGCCGCGTTGTTTTGTACTGGCCCCTGCTCTATTCGCCGCCCTGCTTCGATAGCGTTTCCACTTTGCGCACCATGCCCATGAACTGTGTGCGCTCGGCGTCGGGCTTGTCGCCCAGTGCGGCCTCTGCAATATCCAGAACCATTGCGTAGCTGCCCTGCCCCGCGTGCTCGCTGCCGCGAAGCAGCATGCCGAATAGCGCCACGGCGCTGGCCCAGCGCGTGTCATTGCTCGCCTTGGCAAAGGGGCGGGCGGCGTCGCGCTTCAGGCTGAACTCCTGCTTGGTGCTCGTGTCGCCGTCGGGCTGCTTGTAGCGGATTTTCACCGTCAATAGCTCGTCCGATGCCGCCCTGTCAGCCGCCTTTGCCTTTTCGGCGGGCTGCTGGTATTTCAGCGCATCGACTCCGGGCTGCGTCCAGTCCACACCCACGGGCACAACTTCGTACAGTGCCGTCACAGTATGCCCGGCTCCGATTTCGCCGGCGTCCTTGCGGTCGTCGTTAAAATCCTGCGCTGCGAGAGTGCGGTTTTCGTAGCCTATCAGGCGATAGGCCTGCACATGGGCGGGGTTGAACTCGACCTGAATTTTCACGTCCTTGGCGATTGTTATCATGTTGCCGCTTACGCCCTGGATGAAGACGCGCCGCGCCTCGGCCTCGCTGTCGATGTAGGCGTAGTTGCCGTTGCCCTTGTTGGACAGCTCTTCCATCGTGGCGTCCTGATAGTTGCCCCTGCCAAAGCCGCAGATTGTAAGGAAGACTCCGCTTTTTGCCTCCTGCTGGATAAGGTCGGTCAGCTCGCTGCGGCTAGTGACGCCCACGTTGAAGTCGCCGTCGGTGCAGAGTATGACGCGGTTTACGCCGCCTTTTATGAAGTGCTGCCGTGCCTGTTTGTATGCCATGCGGATGCCTCCTTCGCCATTTGTCGAGCCGCCGGATGAGAGGCTGTCTATGGCGTGCGAGATGGTCTCGCGGTTGTTGGCCGTGGTGCCGGGCAGGGCCAGACTTTCGCGCCCTGCGTAGGTGACGATGGCGACACTGTCGCGTCCGTCCAACCGAGAGACGAGCATTCTTAGCGCCTTCTGCACAAGGGGGAGTTTGTTTGCGGCGCTCATCGAGCCGCTTACATCCACTAGGAAGACGAGGTTGCTCGCAGGGCGCTCGCTCCAGGGAATTTCGTAGCCTTTGAGGCCGATGCTGACAAGCTGATGCTTCTTTTCCCAGGGGGCGTTTGTTGCTTCCAGATGCGCGGCAAAGGGCGCGCTTTTGTCGGCAGGCGGTGCGTAGTCGTAGTTGAAGTAGTTGATCATTTCCTCGATGCGGACAGAACCGGCGGGGGGGCGCTGCCCGTAGGAGAGCAGGTCGCGGATATTGGAGTAGGAGGCGGTGTCAACGTCGATGGAGAAGGTGCTCAGTGGCTCCACTAGCGGCGTCGCAAAGGCGTTTTCCGTAATGGTGTCGTAGGCTTCGCGGGAGGGTTCGGGAACAGGAGGGTTTTCCTCGTAGATAAGGCAGTAGTCCCTGGCAGAAGCCCTTTTATCAACGACAACGACCTTCCCCTTGCTCGCTTTGCGAACGGCCCGCGTGGTACTCTCCGTCGTCGACCCGAAGGGCGAAAGATACACGACATCATCCGAAGAGGTGGCATTCCTGTTCCCGCCTATCGCGGCAGGCACCTGACGGGATGAACTTGGGGCGTTGGATGTAGCAATAGCAGAGCTGGGACCAATGTTATCCCGGAGACCACGCGTAGCGACTGATGCTTGCCCATACTTCGTTCCCGCTACGACATTGACTGAAGCGTATCCCTCGCGCGGGGGAGCCACAACCTCCAAGGGCGGAAGACTGCTATCATCAACTACCGCAGTGGCAGGAACAGCCGCAGCTGCGACTTCCGTATTTGTGATGTAAACGAGAAGTTGATCAGAACTGGTAACGCTCACATCCTGAAGGAACTGCTGACTGACGATGCCGTTCGCATTCGCAATATCTACCAAGCCTGAGTTCAGCCGGGTCTCGGCCAATGTATTGGGAGTCAATGAACCAGCACTCCCCTCCTGACTTGCTCTGAATTGCGGCAAGGCATAATTCTCGCCATCCTCCGCTACTTCAGCGTCACTCGCCTGCTCGATGTTGGCGACATAGCCCTCGCTGGCCAAGTACTTCATCAGATCCGCGCTAATCCGCGTCCCTACAAGTGACTCTGCTGAATGATAGTCCAAATCCTCTGTCACCTCCACCTCAAAGGGCGACATTTCCACCTCATCCGTCTTCTGCACAGGGACAGAGTCCGCAATAACTGCGGATGGCTCCGGCTGGCGTAGTTCGGCATGGGTCTGCGACGGCACCAAAGGCAACGCCTCTTCGGGCTTCGCTTCGAGAGGCGGCACGATGTCAACAGGCTCCGGTCCTGCCTCTCTCATCTGGATCAGTGGCGGCTCCCGCTCTGGCCTTGTCAATGCTGGGATAACCAGCGCCATGACAAGGCAGGCCGCGATAGCGCTGCCGATGGGCAGCCATACACGCAAGGCGGAATTTGCCGGAATGAACGGCACAGTCCGAGAGTGATGCGCACCACTACGCGCCGGAGCAAGGGACGCCGTCTCCTCTCCGTACGCACCCTTCAGTGCGCCCGCCATTGCATTAATGCGCTCGTATTCCGCCTTCAGGGCAGGATCGGCCTCCACTCTGGCCAGCAAGGCTGCGTCCTCCAGCTCGCCAAGAGCCAGCGCCGTAAGACGCGGATCGTCGGCAGAGAGCGGAACATCCCCGCCCTGTCCGTTAATGCCATTCACTTTGTCATCGAAATTGTTCATCAGCTCGTTCTCCCGTGGTTTCAGGCGACTAGATCGCTGTTAAGACGCACGCGCTCCCTCAGGGTGCGCAGCGCGGTGTGTATGAGAACGCCCACGGCATTTGCCGTGCGGTCGGTCACTTCGCCAATCTCGGCATAACTGAGGCCGCCCTGAAACTTCAGGCGCAGCACCTCGCGTTGCGCTGGAGGCAAGAGGTCCACCTGCGCGAAAAGGACGCGCGCGGTGTCCTCGCTTTCTGCAATCGTGACGGGGGCCGGGCAGTCCGCCGGCGCGTCGAAGTCATTTCCCTGCTCTATCATTCGGCCCTTCCTACGCAGAAAATCGATCACCTGCCTGCGACAAACAAGAAAGAGCCATGCCGGTATTTTCGGCTCCACATCCGGGCGGCAGCTCCTGAAAAAGCGCAGCCAGGTGTTCTGCACCGCGTCGTTGGCCAGCTCCCAGTCCCGGCAAAGACTGTATGCGTAGCGGCGAAGCGGCTGGTCGTGCAAGCCCGCCAGTTCGCGGGTCCAGTCCGGAAAGTCGCTGACAGAGTGTTCGGACATCTGCGTATATGTAATGGGGTAATAAACGTATGCGTTGGAACGGGCACTTCTGCGGAAAGACCTCCGAAGCATGTGCCCGTTCAACAAGCTAACGCGAGAGCAGGAGGAAACATTATGAAGATATTTTGCATAAATAACAGCCAGCTCCATTGTTCTTTGCGCCTCACATACTGTTTGTAATGTTCGCTCGGCTCCGTAATGTAACAATTCATGCGAATACCCCTCCGCTCCTACTGTGGCGCAGCCATGCTCGCCGCAATCGCACCGACCCATACCTCCGCCGCCCGCCAGACGCTGCTACTCGACAAAGACTGGCGCTTCGCCCTCGGCCACGCCACAGACCGCGAGGCCGACTTCCGCTTCAACACCTCGCCCTTCTCCTACATCACAAAACTCGGCTACGGCAGCGACGGCCCTGCCGCCGCCGACTACGACGACAGAGGCTGGCGCATCGTGGACCTGCCCCACGACTGGGGAGTGGAGATGCCCTTCTCTCCCCGCGGCACAAACAGCCACGGCTACCGCGCCTTCGGCCCCGGCTTCCCCGAAACAAGCGTTGGATGGTATCGCAACAGCTTCCACATCCCCGAGGCCGACCTTGGAAAAAAGATCTTCATCGAATGCGACGGCGCGTTCCGCGACTCGATGGTATTTGTGAACGGCTTTTTCTGCGGGCGAGAACCGAGCGGCTTTTCCGACTTTCGCTACGACATAAGCGACTACCTCAACTACGGCGGGGAAAACGTCGTCAGCTTCCGCCTCGATGTATCCACCGAAGAGGGCTGGTACTACGAAGGCGCGGGCCTTTACAGGGACATACGCATCGTAAAGACAGAGCCTGTGCGCATCGAAAAGGACGGCATATGGGTGCGCACCCTGGAGCTTTCCCCCGGGGCCGCACAGCTCGAATTCCGCTGCGAACTGCGTAACGACAGCGACTCCGAAGCCGCCCTGCGCGTAACTCACGCGATCATTTCGCCCGATGGGCAGCGACTATCCCTCATCGAGGGAGATCTTCAGGTGCCAGCGGCGGAAACTCTCACTAGCGCCATCCGCCACAATATCCCCGCCCCCGCGCTCTGGAGCATCGAAAAGCCCCAGCTCTACACAGTGGAGACAACCATACGGCAGGGCGGCAAAGTCATCGACAGCCTGAGCACCCGCTTCGGCATCCGCACGGCAAGATTCGACCCGGACCGCGGCTTTCTCCTAAACGGCGAAGTCGTGAAGCTCAAGGGTGTCAACCTGCACCAGGACCACGCGGGCGTTGGCGTCGCAGTCCCCGCAGAACTGGTCGAATGGCGCATACGAAAGCTCAAGGAAATGGGCGTCAACGGCATCCGCGTGGCGCACCACCCGGCCTCGCCAGACCTGCTCGAAGCCTGCGACCGGCTCGGCATGTTCCTCATCAGCGAAAACCGCCTCATGGGCATCAACGACTACATGCTCGGCCAGATGGAGCGCATGATCCGCAGCGGACGCAACAACCCAAGCGTCATCCTATGGTCCATAGGCAACGAGGAATGGGGCATGGAGGGCAACGTCAAGGGCGCGCGCATAGCGGCCACCATGCAGAAAGCGGCTCAAAGGCTGGACCCGGACCGCCAATATACGGCGGCGGTTAGCGGCGGCTGGGGTGGCACTTCGAGCGTAATCGAAGTACTGGGCGTAAACTACGTCAACCAAGGCCGCCCGGACCAGCAGCACGAGGAATTCCCCTGGCAGCCACAGCTCGGCACCGAGGAAAGCACAACGAGATGCACGCGCGGCATTTACGTAACAGACAAGGCAAGGGCGCACCTTGCCCCCAACGAGGCCGATCGCAACAGCGATGTCGTCGAAAGAGGCTGGAAGTTCTACGCCGAGCGCCCACACACTGGCGGAGTGTTCTTCTGGACAGGCATCGACCACAAGGGCGAGCCCAACCCCTTCGGCTGGCCACAGGTCGGCTCTCAGTGCGGCATACTGGATAGCTGCGCCTTTCCAAAGGACCCGGCCTATTACCTGAAGGCATGGTGGACGGGCGAGGACGTGCTGCACATATTCCCGCACTGGGACTGGCAGGGACGCGAAGGTGAGACCATACAGGTGCGCGCCCTGAGCAACGCCGATGAGGTGGAGCTGTTCCTCAACGGGAAGAGCCTCGGGCGCAAAGCCATGCCCACTAACGGGCACCTTGCATGGGACCTTGCCTACAAGGCGGGAGAACTGAAGGCCATAGGCTACCGCGATGGCATAGCAGTGATGAGCGCCATTCGAGCGAGCACCGGCCCAGTTGACCATTTGAAGGCCGAAGTCGAAAAGGTGGACGCTATTCGCGGCGAAAAGGACCTGTATGTTGTAAAGGTGAGTCTTCACGACGCGGCAGGGAGGCTTTCCCCACTGGCCTGCAACAAACTCCGCCTCGGCCTACAAGGACCGGCCCGCATCATTGGCGTTGGCAATGGAGACCCGTCCAGCCACGAGCCTGACCTCTTTGTGGAAAGCGTGCGCTGCGAAGTGCTTGGCAAATGGGTGGCCCCCGATGCGGTGAACCCCGGCCCGACCGTGGCCTTCGAGGCCGTGTTCGATGCGCCCGATGCCGCTCCCGGCTCAAGCATGGAGTTGCTGCTAAACACCCTTGGTGCAACACAGACAGCTTGGCTCAACGGAGTGGAGCTATACCGCGACGCCGCTCCTGAAGCAGCCCGCCTGACGCTCGCCCTGAACGCTGACAATTTGCGCGCAAAGGGCAATGTGCTGCGTCTTGAGGCCGTGCCATTGGACAATCGCTGGACGAGGGAAAGCCACTGGGCAAAGCTCATCCCCGCAATGCTTCGAGTGCAGACCCCGGCTCCACAGTGGGAAAGGAGCGCCTTCAACGGTCTTGCACAGATACTTGTGCAAAGGCTTGGCGAGGGCGAAATCTGCCTCGAAGTGAACAGCGAAGGACTGGAGGGGGCCATCGCAACGCTGAGATAGCAGATATTGCCCGCCTGCAAAGCCTGAGCGACGGAATTGCAAGCCATTGAAGGGGAATACGCACCAAGGGTCGCGGCTCAAACCGGCAAAGCTCCCTCTTAACACTCCGAAGCGACTTATGAATCGAATGACCATTTCCGGGCTGGCACTTGCCGCAGCCATCATGCTGGCCCTGCCAATCAGCCGCCTTCTGGCCGCACAGGGCGAGGCTTCGCCAAAGGCCAACCCGGCTCCGGCATGGGAGACATCCTACGAAAAGGCACTGCAAAGGGCACAGGACGAGAACAAGCGAATCCTGATCGACTTCAGCGGCTCGGACTGGTGCCACTGGTGCAAGGTCATGGAGGAAGAGACTCTTTCGCGGCAGGCATTCAAGGACTACGCCGACGAAAAGCTCGTGCTGCTCTTCATCGACACCCCGCGCAAGCCCCAGTCCCAGCAGCTTACTGCGCAAAGCGAGCGGCTCCGGCGCAAATACGGGGTGGACGGCTTCCCCTGCTTTGTGGTGCTGGCCCCGGACGGGCGGGAGCTTGACCGCCGCAGCGGCTACGTGCGCGGAGGTCCGCAGAATTTCATTGCCTTCCTGAAGGTGACAGAGTTCGCGGTGAAAAAGTCCGAAAAAGCCGCAGAGTAGCTATATGTAAACGATGCGGCCGCAGGAATCGCAGCGCGTTATCGTGCCCTTGACCCTGGCCTGCTGAATCACGTCGTTGGACACCTTGAGGTGACAACCGCAGCAGTGCTGATCCTCTATGGGCACCACGTAGGGCGGGCGGCGCACCCTGCTCTTTACGTATATGTACGAGGCCAGCGCGTCTTCGGACACCTTCTTGCGCGCCGCTTCTGCCGCTGTCTTTGCCCCGTCCAGCTCGGCCTTCAGCGCAGCGCTCTGCCTCTGCATGGCGGATATGGCGTCGCGGTGACGGGCTATCTCGGCATCACATTCGGCTCGCTTGCCTTTGAGTGAAATCTCGGACTGGTCCAGCTCCAGCATCACTTCGATAGTCTGCGTTTCCAGCTCGTCGATGTGGACTCCGGCGGCCTCTATCTGCTTTTCGAGGGCTGCATATTCGTCGTTCTTCTTGACGGCAAGCTGCTGGGTGCGGAAGCGGTTGCGCTGCTCCTCGCTCTGAGATGCCTGCTTTTCCAGCTCGCGCCGCTTCAGCTCAAGGGCCTTGTGCGCCTCTCTTGCCACATTGAAGCGGGCCTCGATGGCTGCGATGTGCTTCTCTTCGGCGGCCAGCCTTGGAGGTATGTCCTCCAGGTGGCGCACAATTTCGTCGTGGCGCACGTCCCTATCCTGAAGGACGAGCAGGTTCTCGATCATTGGGTCCAGAGCCATCAGAGAAGGGTTCTCCCGCATGAGGGGCGCACTTGCAAGGGAAAACGTCGGCTTGCAATGAGTTCCCATTGATGGCAGAGAAAGCGCACCATGAGCGAGAACACGCAAAGCGCCGAAGGCCCGACGGGGGCCATTCTTTACGATCTGCCCTCCCCCTACATCCCGCATCAGGGAACGGGCCTTCTGCACCTGCCCCGCTTCATAGCCAAGATACGCAAGCACCTGGCCGGCGAGCTGCCCAAGAGCTACCAGCGGAACTTCTGCCGCGGCTTTGACGGCTTTCTCTGCGCCCATCTGGGCGTGGAGCCACAGGCCGTCGTGGAGCTGGTGCGCGACTGTGGCGAGGACGAAGCCATGTTCGAGAAGCGTCTGCTCGAGATGCTGCCAGTGAACCTGCGCGTGGCCGCGTGGAACCGCGAACTGGTGCAGCGGGGCATGAGCGAGATGGGCCGCCAGCGCCTGGCAGAGATAAAGGCGGACATGGGCATAGCCGATCGCGACGACCTGATAAGCTTTGCCGACATGATAGATTACGACGAGGGGCGCCTGAAGTAACTGGGCCCCTCTGCCCTACACAAATTGGCCGGTGCCGCCCGATATTGACAGCCCAGGCTGTGTGTTGACAGCTGCCGGGGTGGCGGCGCTTTTTACCACCGCCTCCTGTAAGTTCTTGAGCTTTTGCCCTTCGATTCGCCGCCCGTTCTTTGCGTAGGCAAGTATCAACGCCCCAAGAACCGGCGTGGCCCTTGCGTGGACCATGCTGGCGAAGGGGAGCTGCGCGTGCAGCGCCTCAAGTAGCCTGTCCTCAAAAGTCTGCCCGCTGTGGGTTATGCCGCCCACGGCCGCCACATGCGGGCGCTCCATGTCCAGCTCCCTCGCCACGGTGGCCACCATCAGGGCCAGCTCGTCAAAGCCTTTCTTCAATATGGCGTTGGCGCAGGCGTCGCCAGCCTCGGCCACCTCGAAAATTATCGGCGCAAGCTCCGCCACCCTCTCGCGCGAGAAGTGGGGATTGTAAATGATGTTTGGCATCTCGTGCAGAGTCATGATGCGCAGAAAGTTGCGCACTCGCTCTTCCAGCATAGTCGTCGGCCCTCTGCCATCGCAGCTCCTTGCCGCGGCCCGCATCGCCTGATACCCCAGCCAGTAGCCGCTGCCGGGATCGTCGATAAACCAGCCCCAGCCACCTGCCTGCCGGGTGCGCCCGCGTTCATCGCGCCCGAGGGCCGCAGAGCCTGTACCGACAACGAGCACGACACCCGGCTCTCCCCCCAGTGCGGCGGCGTGCGCCACGTCGAGGTCGTTGCCAAGGTGCAGCTGCGCCCCTCCAAGGCCAAGTGCGGCGAGCGGTTCCCGGAGAGCCTCTTCCACTGCCTTGCGGTCGGGCGAGGTGCGCACCCCTGCAAGGCCAGCGTAGATGCAAAGCTCCTGCGGCGGCTGCCCCATGTCGCGAAACGCCCTCTGGAGGGCCTCGCATACGCTGAAGGCCGTGCCTTCGAGGCCCACCGCCTTGGGATTGGACGCGCCCGAGGCTCCGTAGCCGACAAAGCCCCCGTTCTCATCCACAATCACCGCGCGGGTGCGCGTCCCGCCGCCGTCAACGCCACAGTAACAAGTCATCGCCAAGAGAGTATTGGCAAGCAAAGGCCCCGTGGCAATCTCTTGCGCTGGCGTCTTTGCACACTCCCCACCCGCTTCCATCTACCGTGTTGCACTTGGGCGGCATAAATGCGATGATGGTATTTGTGGACGCCGCACGGCTCAAAATCGAAACGACGGTGCTTGAGAAGACCTTTGCCGGGGCCTTCCGTCTTGGCGGCGAACCCGGAGATACGGCACGGCTGGAAGTGGATGTCACCGTGCCCGGCGGCGGGCGCTACACCCTGCTCCTTACCTGCGCGGCGGACTATCCCTCGTCCATGCCGGACGCCTTTCTTATTAAACCCCTCGTTCTTCGCGACTATCACGGGCAGGAACTGCTGGCCATATCGCCCTCGCACCAAATGCACCTGCTCCGTCCCGAAGGGCGCTTCCTGCGGCTCTGCCATTACAAGCCCGAGAACTGGCACCCCAACGTCACCCTGTACAAAGTGGTGCTAAAATGCCTGATATGGCTAGTAGCCTACGAGAATCACCTTCAGAGTGGCCGCCCAATAACCGACTATCTAGGCAAGTGACATCACTTGTCATTACCCCATGAGAGAGCTACAATCGGCAGTCATTGGCGGGGAACTTCTCATGCGCGAGCGTGGGGAAAGGCCCATGCACAAGCTTGTCTTCGACCCCGGCAGCGGAGAGCTGCGCCTGCGCCCGCGAGACGAAATGCCGCTGGCCGAGGCTACGCCCGTTGACCAGATTGCGAGCGACGGCTTCGCATAGACACCCACCCGCACCCACGCACGATGCCTGCCCAAGTCAGCGTATTGAAGGCCCAGCTCGAAGAGCTGCGCGAGAGCGCCCGACGCCGCCACCTGCGCGTTGTCGAGGGCGTCGCCTTTGGCCTGCCCGGCGAGGACGTGTTCCACTGCTTCAGCACCCGCCCGTCATATCAGCCCCACGGCAGCCCCCTGCCCTGCTTCTTTGTGATGCAGGAAGGCGGGCGCCTGCCAACGGAGCTGCCAAGGACTCTGGCCAGCCTGCGCGCTGCGGACAAGTCGCCCGTTGTAATCGTGCCCTTCAACGGTCTTGACGCACCCACAGCCTTCATTGGCACGGCGATGAGCGAAAGGGCCACCCTGCACCTTCTCTGCCCGCTGGACGATGCCGCTTCGCGCAGCCGGGGCCTCTTGGAAAGCGGAATGCTCGCCACCCGCCGCGTGCTCATTGCGGGCCTTGGCAGCTTCGGCTCCACGGCTGCGGTCGAACTGGCCAAGGCCGGGGTAGGCTCCTTCGCCCTGCTGGACATGGACAGGCTGGAGCCGGGCAACGTGACCCGGCACGAGTGCGGGCTGGCGGACGTAGGGCGCTGGAAAACCCTCGCCGTGCGCGATGCCATACTGGCGCGCAACCCTGCGGCCAAGGTGGACACTTTCGAGCTGGACCTTAACACCCGCCTCGACTTGGTCTGCGAAGAAGCCCGCCGGAGCGACCTAGTCATCTGCGTCACAGATCAGGCCCGCAGCCGCTTCAACTGCAACGTGGCGGCCCTATCCGCCGCCCGCCCAGCCCTGTTTGCCCGCGCTATCACCCGCGCCACCGGAGGGGACGTGTTCCGTATGCGCCCCGGCGGCCCATGCCTATCATGCCTGTTCAATCAGGGCCTGAGCATGGGAGAGGACGAGGTGGCAAGCGAGCGCGCTGCCGCCGAACGCACGCCGGACTATGCCCCGCCGGGCAGCGCAGTGCAGGCGCAGCCGGGCCTTGCCTGCGACATAGCCCCGCTTGTCCAGATGCTTGTCAAACTGGCCCTTGTAGAGCTGGCCCCCCGCGGCATTGGCCACTGGGAGCGCCTACGCGAAGACCTCGCAGCGCCATTCTACATATGGGCGAACAGGCGAGACGACATCTACCGCGACTGGCAAGCGATGGACTACCTGTACAACCGCAATTCCATCATGCGCTGGTACGGGGTTCGCGTGCCAAGGGACAGTAGCTGCATGAGCTGCTCGATGAGCTAGGAGTGTTTGCAAATATACGGACTAGGCAGCCCGATTTGCAGACACTCCCTTGAAAACCCTCGAAGCTATTCGGGTAGGCTGCCAAGACGGACCGGCTGCGCCTCAGGGTGGCTCACCCTTGCAATCGTTCCCCCACCCCTGCGGCGCTCAAGGCGGATCTCCCCGCCAAGCATGCGTATGCCGTGCCGGGCCACGGTGAGGCCCATTCCGCGCCCGACTGCGGTCTTGCCCGATATGAAAGGCTCGAAGGCGTGGTCCTCGATCTCCGGGTCTAGCCCCTGACCACGATCCTGCACGAGCAGTTCCAAAGATCCCTCCCCCTGGGCGGGAATAACTTCCAGCTCTATGCTCCTGTCGGCTGAGGAGGCGTTGTCCGGGTAGCTCTCCCATGCGTTGATGAGCAGACGGCCCAACACCTCCTCAAAAGTCTCGATATTGGTCTCCAGATACATGCCGGGGGCCGGGTTGATGACGCGCACCTGTGCAGGCACTTTGTAGTCGCCAATGAAGCGACGTATCGCCCCCTCCACAGCCTCGTCCAAAGACACGCGCACAAAGTGCGGCTTCTCGTCGGTGGCGATGGTGGAGAGCTGCTGGACAATCTTCACCATGCGCTTCACGGCCTTGTCGATAAGCTCGCTGGAGCGGCGCACGAGGGCCGGGTTGTCCGAGGCCGTGCGCAGAAGGTCCACATAGCCCACCACCACGCCCAGCAGGTTGTTCAGGTTGTGGGCGATGCCCTGCGTAATGGCACCGACGGCGGCGGACTGGCGAGCATCGGCGAGGCGGTTTTGCAAGTCGAGGTTGCGGCGGTGGTTCTCGCGAATGCGCAGCTGCGTGTTCACGCGGGCCATCGTCTCGTCTAGGTCGATGGGCTTTGTAATGTAGTCCGAGCCGCCCGCGTTAAGCCCCGCCAGCTTGTTCTCGCGGCTGTCCTTGGCGGTGATGAATATTACGGGCAGATCCTCGGTGCCGGGCATCTCGCGCAGACGGCGGCACACCTCCATCCCGTCCATGACAGGCATCATAACATCCAGAAGTACCAGTGAAGGCTTGGACTCGGCAATGCGCTCCAGAGCCTCCACGCCGCTGCTTGCAGTGACAACACACATCCCTTCCTTCTCCAGCTTGCGCTGAAGAATTCTCACATTCACAGGCTGGTCATCGACGACCAGAATTGTGGGGGGCTTGTTCACTGGAAAGGCGGTTACAGAACCGAGCGCGCTAGAAAGAGGGCGGAGTGTGTATTAAACAAAAGCAAGGGCGGCCGTGTTCCGAATCCTGTAAGCAACAATCGTTCAGCATCCACGCATCTTGAATGCTTTCAAGGTGTTTTTCATCAACATTGCAACTGTCATCGGACCAACACCGCCGGGAACGGGCGTGATGGCCTCGCAAAGGGGGGCCACGGCGTCGTAGTCCACGTCTCCGACAAGGCGCTGCCCGCTCTTGCGCGAGGCATCGGCAATGCGGTTGATTCCCACGTCTATCACCACAGCGCCCGGCTTGACCATGTCGGCGCTTACAAAGCGGGCGCGACCGATGGCGGCGATTAGTATGTCCGCCTGCGCCGTTTTCGAGGGCAGATCCTTTGT
This sequence comes from Puniceicoccales bacterium Verruco_02, assembly GCA_001604585.1. Taxonomy (GTDB): domain Bacteria; phylum Verrucomicrobiota; class Verrucomicrobiia; order Opitutales; family Oceanipulchritudinaceae; genus Verruco-01. The sequence goes on from LVBW01000032.1 coordinate 31,121, forward strand.
GCGGGAATGGCATACCGTCACGGTGGCGTCGGCAAAGGGGCCTTTCTGGAGCATTAGTAGAGCCGCTGGCTTGCCAACGAGCAGGCTGCGGCCGAGCACTACGACGTGCTTGCCGGCCGTGCGAACGCCCGTGCGGCGGAGCAGTTCCACGATGCCCGAGGGCGTGCAGGAGGCAAAGCCGGACTCGTCGTCCTGCACCAGTTTGCCGACGCTTGCGGCGTTCAGTCCGTCAACGTCCTTTAGCGGGCTGATGCGGTTAAAAGTGTCGCGCTCGTTCATGTGCTTGGGCAGCGGGGCCTGCACAAGGATGCCGTGCACGGAAGAGTCGGCGTTAAGAGCGTCGATGAAGGCGAAAAGCTCCGCCTGAGTCGTAGCCTCGGGCAGCACTGTGACTATGCCCGTCATGCCGATTTTTGCAGCAGTCTCCTGCTTCTTTTTGACATAGGACACCGAGGCCGGGTCCTCGCCCACGCGCACAAGGTGAATGCAGGGGCGGGCGTTTTCGGGCATGGCGCTCACTTCGGAGCGAAGCTCCTCGATGAGTTGCCCTGCAATGGCGTTTCCGTCGATGACTGTCATGAATCCGGTGGCTTGGTTGGAGATGTGGAATGTATCCAAGCGCAGACTATTACGAATGCGCGAATTACTGAAGAAGAAAAAAACGGCGGCATATGCTCAGGCCACACCAAGGCGCGCCTTCACCTCTTCCATCGTCAGGCCATTCACCCTCAGCAGCTTCTCGCGGGAAGAGTCGCCCTTTTCCACCGCTACGGCGCGCTTTGGCAGGCCGAGCGCCCCTGCCAACAGCTCCTCCACAGCCCTGTTTGCGCGACCGCCCTCGGGCGGGGCGCTCACCTTCAGCTTCAGCCTGCCGTCCGCCTGCCAGCCGACAACTTCCGCTCGCGATGCGTTGGGCACCACGCGCAGCGGCAAAAGGCAACTAGCACCCTCCGCACTCACAGGCCGGTGTCCGGATAGCTGCCCAGCCAGCGCACCATCGGGCAGAGCGATTCCAGCTCGCTCATTGCCTCCTTTACGTGCGCCTCGTCCACATGGCCGATGAAGTCGATGTAAAAGTAGTAGTCCCAGGCCTTCCTGCGCGTCGGGCGGGACTCGATCTTGCAAAGGTTGATGCCCCGCTTGCTGAAACAGCTCACTACGTCCACTAGCTGGCCGGGCCGGTCGCGAATCGTGAACACGATGCTCGTGCGGTCCCTGCCCTTGCCAAGGGGCGGCGAGGAGTGCTTCCCGATGACGATGAAGCGGGTGACGTTGTCGCCCACGTCCGCGATGTTCTCCGCGATGATGGGCACCTCGTACATCTCCGCCGCCACGCGGCTGCCGATTGCGGCCACGCCCTCGTTGTCCCGCGCGTGGACAACCGCCGCCGCCGTGCTGTCGCAGGCTATCTGCTCGGCATCGGGCAACATGCGCGCAAGCCACTGGCGACACTGTCCAAGGGCGTTGTCCTTGGAATAGACAGTGAGAATTTCGCTTAGCGGACTCTTGCTGACCAAAAAGTGGTTAATTTCCAGATACACCTGCGCGGTTATGAGCAGCTCGCTCTGCACTAGATCGTCCAAGGTGCCCAGCACCGTGCCCTGCGTGGAGTTCTCCACCGGAACAATTCCGTAGTCGGCATCGCCACGCTTAACGGCGGCGAATACGTCCGGCACCACGCGGCAGCGAGAATAGTTGCAACTGGACCCGAACTGCTTCATCGCCGCCTGATGGGTGTACGTGCCCTCGGGGCCGAGATAGGCTATTGTAAGCTGCTTTTCCAGTGCGATTGCGGCTGAAATAACCTCGCGGTATATTTTGCGCAGGGCCTTGTCGGGGAGCGGCCCTTTGCTGGACGCAACGAGTTTGTCAAAGACCTCCTCCTCGCGGCTTGGCACGTAAATGTCCATGCCCTGCTCGTGCTTGATGTGCCCGATGCGGGCGGCAAGGCGCACGCGCTCGTTTAGGCGCTCGACTATCTCCTTGTCAATGGAGTCTATGGAATCGCGAAGTTGCTTGAGGCTGTCGTCCATCGTAGGGCATACAATCAAGACAATTCGCGCCCTTCAGGCAAGAGCACTCTTTGCCGCGAGGCCCAAGCCGCCAGAGCACAAAAATATTCCGGCAACTTTGTTTGAAAAAACAGCATTACCGAACACCTATAGTGAAACAGGTATCGCATGGAATATATCCAACCGCCCACAAGCAAGGTCCTATTGTGATACGCGCCTCGTAAATAACCACGTATAGGCACTACATGAACACCCCCATCAGGCTCCTGCTTCCAGCACTGCTACTAATCTCAACCGGCTCCAGCGCGCGCGCTGACTTCTCAGGCGAGTTCGACCTTGGGACCGGAGCCACTTACTCCAACAGCTCCGGCAGCTTTGGGAACTGGTCGTATGAAATATCTACATACATGGGATCCGCCAGTGTGACCACCACAAATGCGCCCCTCTCGCTCTCTCTCTACACGTATTCCGACTGGGATGTCCCTTGCACAGCCTCGCTGACATATTCCGCCGCTGCCTTCGATGGCACCATCAGCTTCAGTGCAGACGTGCTCACGGGCCTGACAGTAACTGTGGGCAATGGTTCGGAGACGATCGACGCCGTGGACAACACCTTCACGTTCGACCTGACAAGCGGCGACACATTCACCATATCGCTGACCGCGACAGGCGACTATTACTGGCATGACTTTGGCGGTGGCAACGGTAGCTACATTTCTTTGCCCGTGACATACACCTCAGTCATATCAAATTTCACTGCCACACCTGTCCCCGAGCCATCCACATACGCCATCATTGCAGGCATTGGCACGCTTGTTTACGCCATCAGGTTACGCAAGCGCCACAGCAAAGGGCAATAACTGCCAAGGGATAGAGTATTACAAGCCCACGTTGATGCCCCCCTGCGCCGACGGGGGCTTCTTGTTGATTTTGCCACACTCATCCATGGGGGCAGGCTTTCGCCTTGGTAGTCAACCCGTGGCACCCTGCCAAGGACACACGCGCAATAAAGAACAGCCAAGAAAGCGCATCCGAACCACTTACCGGGCACCCGGCTGCTGCACGGGCCACAAATGGAGACTTGCTACTGCGGGCTAGCAAGGCACAATCCAGCCTTTACGCGATGAAAACCTTGAGTCCGCTAGAAGAACTCCGCCACTCGGCCAGTCATATACTGGCCACGGCGGTACTGCGCCTGTATCCCGAAGCAAAGCTCGACATCGGTCCCGCGACCGACGCCGGGTTTTACTACGACATAGACCTCGACAAGAAGCTCACTACCGAAGACCTCGAACAAATCGAGGCCGAGATGTACAAGGTCGTGAAGGAAAACCAGCGCTTCGAGCGCCGCGAGGTTAGCCGCGAGGAGGCCGTCGAACTCATCACACAGAGCGGGCAACAACGCTACAAGCTGGGCCGCCTCGCGGACGTGCCCGAAGGCGCACCCATCTCCTTTTACAAGAACGGCGAATTCCTGGACCTCTGCGCCGGGCCGCACGTCAACTACACATCGAAGGTCAAGGCGATAAAGCTCCTGCAAATCGCAGGCGCCTACCACCGCGGCGACGAGAAAAACAAGCAGCTCCAGCGCATTTACGGAACGGCCTTCCCGAGCAAGCAGGAGCTGGAGGACTACCTCAAGCAGCAGGAAGAGGCCCGCCAGCGCGACCACCGCAAGATAGGCAAGGAGATGAACCTCTTTGTCATAGACGACAGCGTGGGGCCGGGGATGATACTCTGGACGGGGCGCGGCACGATAATCCGTCAGGAACTGATGGACTTCATCATGCAGCACCTGCGCCGTCAGGGCTACCAGCAGGTTACCACCCCTCACATCGGCCGTCTTGGCCTGTACCGCACCAGCGGTCACTTCCCCTACTACCGCGCCAGCCAGTTCCCGCCCATCATAGAGCCGGGCGCAATGGAGACGCTTGTCGAGCACAAGTGCAGCTGCTCGGAACTGTCCAACAAGCTCGATTCGGGCGATGCGGACGGCTTCCTCCTGAAGCCGATGAACTGCCCGATGCACATCAAGATTTTCCAGTCCCGGCCCCACTCCTACCGCGAGCTGCCCATCCGCCTTGCGGAGTTTGGCACCGTGTACCGCTGGGAACAGTCGGGCGAACTGAACGGCCTGACCCGCGTGCGCGGCTTCACACAGGACGACGCGCATATATTCTGCACCGAAGAGCAGCTGGGCGCGGAAATCAACGGCTGCCTCTCGCTCGTAAAGACCGTGTTCGCAACGCTGGGCATCAAGTCCTTCCGCGTGCGCGTCGGCCTTCGCGACCCGGACTCCTCCAAGTACGTCGGCAGCGCAGAAGGCTGGGACAAGGCAGAGAGCGCCCTGCGCAAGGCCGCCGAAGGCTTGGGCGTACCCTTCGTCGAGGAACAGGGCGAGGCCGCTTTCTACGGGCCGAAGATCGACTTCGTCGTAAAGGACGTGATCGGCCGCGAATGGCAGCTTGGCACCGTGCAGGTGGACTACAACCTGCCCGAACGCTTCAAACTCGAATACATCGGCGCGGACAACAAGGCACACCGCCCCGTCATGATACACCGCGCGCCCTTCGGCTCGCTGGAACGCTTCACAGGCGTCCTCATCGAGCACTTCGGGGGCAATTTCCCCACTTGGCTCGCCCCCGAGCAGCTCCGCATCATCACCATAACCGATGCGGAAAATGCCTTCGCTGAGGAGCTTGTGGCCAAGGCCCGCGACATGGGCATCCGCGTGACGATGGATTCAGAGTCCGACAAGCTGGGCGCCAAGATTCGCCGCGCCGAGACGGAAAAGGTGCCCTGGATGTTCGTAATCGGCAAAACGGAAGCCGCCGAAGGCTGCGTGACCGTCCGCTCGCGCATCAGCAAGGCGTCCGAGGGCAAGAAGGGGGCCGACGAAGCCCTCGCCATGATAAGGCAGGCCATCGAGACCCGCGCCCTGCCCGAAGCAAGCGCCTAAGCCCATTATTGAGCAAGAGTTTATGCAATCCGAGAGGCCCGGCCATTCGATATGGACCGGGCCTTTCCGCTGTACTGAAGAGGCTGGCGTTAAGGCCAGGGAGCATACAACGGCACGAAATAAACTCCTTTCGGGCATTGACAGGCAGGGGGCGTCCTGTTTCATTCGGACTTTTTCAGCCATGAAAGTCGTAAGCTCCCTGAAGTCGCTCAAGCACCGCCACCCGGACTGCCAAGTCGTCCGCCGCAAGGGGCGCGTGTACGTGATCAACAAGACCAATCCGCGTTTCAAGGCACGCCAGGGCTAGTCCCATCAGGCAGCGCCACACGGAACAGTCCCCCAATAATTCAGGAGAGGAGAAGAGCAATCGTGAAATCCAACATTCATCCAAAGACCAGCCCGGTGTGCTTCATGGACGTGTCCACGGGCCGCAAGTTTCTCACCCGTTCCACCCTTCGTTCGGACCGCAAGGAAAAGATCGACGGCGTTGAATACACGGTGATACTGCGCGACGTGACCATGGACAGCCACCCGGTTTACACCGGCGAAAAGCGCTTTGTCGATACCGCGGGCCGCGTGGACAAGTTCAACAAGAAGTTCACCCGCCGCCGCGCCTAGCGCGAGTGGTCTGAATCACTTTATTCACCGTGCGCCCGCCGGGAGGCAATGCCCCGACGGGCGCATGTTGTATGTAAACTTATGCGGTTTGGTGCCTTACAGCGGGCGGCCCACAACATGCCTTCGCACGGCTGAATGGGATTGGCGTGCCTCGCATCCAAGACTCCTGCCGCGTGCGCAACAAATACTCATCCAACAAGAGCAGCAGCATATGTCAGTCGGTCTTCTATTCTCCGGTCAGGGCGCCCAGAGTGTGGGCATGGGCAAGAGCCTTTGTGACAACAGCGCAGCAGCACGCACCGTGTACGAAAGCGCGGACAAGGCGCTGGGCTGGTCCATAAGCGAGCTATCCTTCAACGGCCCCAACGAGGCCCTGACGCAGACCAAGGTCTGTCAGCCCGCGCTCTTTGTTCAGGGCATGGCAATAGTGGCCGCGCTGGAAGAGACCGGCCGCCTGCCGCAAGTGGGCACGGCGCTGGGCCTGTCGCTGGGTGAACTTACGGCACTGACCTACGCCGGGGCCTTCAGCTTTGCAGACGGCCTGCGCACAGTGGCAGAGCGCGGCAGACTGATGCAACTGGCCTGCGAGGCCACAGTGGGCACAATGGTGTCGCTAATTGGCGGCAGCGTGGAACAGGTAAAGGAGCTTTGCGCAGCGCATGACGTTGACATGGCAAACCTTAACTGCCCCGGCCAGATAGTCATATCCGGCGACAAGGACAAGTGCCTCAAGGCGGCCGAGGCGGCCAAGGCGTCGGGCCTTTTCAAGATGGTCGTCCCGCTCAACGTGGCCGGTGCCTACCACAGCCGCCTTATGCAGGGCGCGGCGGACGAGTTCGCCAAGTTCCTGACAACAGTGCAGATAAAGGCCCCGCGCATCCCGGTTTTCAGCAACGTTACCGGCAGCGCCCATACAAGCCCCGACTCAATCCGCGAAAACCTAGTAAAGCAGGTTACAAGCTCTGTGCTCTGGGAGGACGACATGCGCGCTGCTGCTGCACTCGGCATTGGCGAATACATAGAATGCGGCCCAGGCAAGGTGCTCAACGGCATGGCCAAGCGCATCGACCGCGCCCTGAAGGTGCAAAGCGTGAGCGAATGGGCAGAGCTTGAGGCGCTGCCCACGATAGTCAGAGCCTAGGCTTGGCGCGACTTTCCTCGAAGCGCTGCTTATGGATCAAAGGACTCAACACCTGTTCCCAGATGAGCCTGCATGCTTCATGACAACAGCAGGATTCAGGGTAGCTGATTCCCAATACATTCAATAATTCCAATTGCGTCGAGGAAGCTGGCTGACAAGGGTCGCTTTTCACGCATCTGCATAGAGCCTCATGCTCTTTGCGTGCCTCGCGGCCAAAGGTCAACCGTGCTTCGCTTTTGTACGGCTCAGGCATGACATTGAGGATGGCGCAGGCAAGATGCCGCCTTTCTATCTCAGACACCTGATTATCGTCCAGTATGTCATCCACGAGTGCCTTGAGATACGGTAGCGCCGGTATCGCATTTTCCTCCGCCCTCTCCAGCCAGCTCCTTAAAAGCTCGATTTCCTCATCAGCCAAGACCCCATCGGCGCAGACCGCCCTCAACAGGAGCAACAGCTCTTTAGCCGTGTGAAGTTTAAGCTGCTTGCCGGTCAATGATACATGTTCGTTCATGACAAGTTCAGCCTTTCTTAGCATACCTTCCAACCGTTTGATGAACATGTCAAACCTGCCTGCCAATCGTTTTTCACTTGCGTTCGCCAGAGGGCTTTCGGACGACCAAACTCTATGAGCGACAGCTAATGCTTGAAACGCTTGCATCGCGTATGACGCATTGGCATTGCCCGAGGGCAAAGATTAGGGTTTCTTCCGAACATCAATCTGTGTAGAACAGCCAGTTTGCAAGCCCCACGACACCGGGCATGACATCCCTTTCCATATGACACAACAGCTTCACAAGCGTAACTTCTGCATCATAGCGCACATCGACCACGGCAAGACGACCCTCAGCGACCGCCTGCTGGAGGCGACCAACGCCGTGCAGAAACGCGACATGAAGGAACAGTTGCTCGACTCGATGGACCTGGAGCGCGAGCGCGGCATCACGATCAAAAGTCACCCGGTCTGCGTCAAATACACGCACGAGGGGCGGGAGTATGAATTCAACCTCATAGACACCCCCGGCCACGTGGACTTTTCCTACGAAGTCTCGCGCAGTCTTGCGGCCTGCGAGGGCGCACTTCTGCTTGTGGACGCCGCGCAGGGCGTGGAAGCCCAGACGGTGGCCAACGCTCTTCTGGCCTCCAATCAGGGCCTTGAGATAATCCCCGTAATAAACAAAATCGACCTTCCCGGCGCGGACGTAGAAGGGGCGCGCCATCAGGTGGAGGAAGTGCTGGCCATCCCGGCCGACGACGCCATTCTGGCCAGCGGCAAGACGGGCATAGGCGTACCGGACATACTGCGCGCCATAGTGGAAAGGGTGCCCCAGCCGCGCTGGGCGGACTATGGGGCGGCCAGAGTGCTGATTTTCGACTGCGTTTACGACGCCTACAAGGGCGTAATCTGTTACGTGCGCGTATTCAGCGGCTCCATCAAAGTGGGCGACCAGATACTGATGATGAGCGACGGGGCGCGCACCGAGGTCAAGGAAGTGGGCCGCTTCGCCCCGCGCATGACCCCGGACAGCATACTGGAAGCTGGCGATGTAGGCTACATCACCACCTCCATCAAAGATCTGGCCGAGGTGAAAATCGGCGACACCATCACCCTGCTCTCCAACCCGGCCAAGGACATGCTTCCAGGCTACAAGGAAGTGCGCCCGATGGTGTTTGCAGGCATCTACCCAATCGACACCTCCGACTACGAGAAGCTCAAGGTCAGCATGGCCAAGCTGCGCCTCAACGACGCGGCCTTCACCTACACGGCGGAAAACTCCGTTGCTCTCGGCTTCGGCTTCCGCTGCGGCTTCCTCGGCCTCTTGCACATGGAGATAGTGATGGAGCGCATCCGGCGCGAGTACGACCTGGACATCATATCCACCTACCCGAGCGTGGTTTACAAGGTGGTGCTTACCGACGGGCGCCAGATAGAGGTCGATAACCCCGTCAACCTGCCAGACCCCAGCACGATAGAGACAATTAGCGAGCCTACCATCGAGGCCAGCCTGCACATCCCCGTCACGGCCATTGGCGACATCCTGAGCCTTGTCATGGAAAAGCGCGGCATCTGCGGGCGCACCGAGAACATCGACGCGCACCGCGTCATCCTGCACGTAACCCTGCCGCTGAACGAAATACTCGTCGATTTCAACGACAGGCTCAAGTCCATCACCAAGGGCTACGGCTCCATGGACTACGAGCTTTCCGAATACGTGCAGAGCAAGCTCGTAAGGCTCGAGATTATGGTCAACGGCGACGCCGTGGACGCCTTCTCATCCATCGTGCACGAGGACCGCGCCGTGTCGCGCGGGCGCCAACTCTGCGAAAAGCTCAAAGAAATCCTGCCCAAGCAGATGTACAAGGTGGCCATCCAAGCGGCAATCGGGGCAAAAGTCATAGCCCGCGAAACCATCAGCGCCCTGCGAAAGGACGTGACGGCCAAGTGCTACGGCGGCGACATTACGCGCAAAAGAAAGCTCCTAGAAAAGCAGAAAGAAGGCAAAAAGCGCATGAAGCAGATAGGCAAGGTGTCGATCCCGCAGGAAGCCTTCGTGGACATTTTGAAAACATCTTCCGGCGGGTCTAACAACTGAGTGCCCTAAATACCTTTGCGACTGCGACCAATGCCGTCCGCAGCCAGCATCGCGGCCAACACCTTCTCGGGTGTGATTGTGCCCGCCTCGTGGTGAATGTACTCACCGGGGGCGCAGGCCTTGCGCGCAGCCTTCATCAGCTCCTCCTCGCCTGCGTCGCCAAGGCCGAGGCCGGCAAGCGTAGTCGGCAGGCCCAGAGCCTCGCAGAAGCTGAACACCGTTTCGCTTTCCGCCGGGTCGGCATCGGTCAGTTGCAGGCCGGACAATACGCCGAAGGCCACCTTTTCTCCGTGGAAATAGGCGTGCGTCTGTTCAAGGGCGGTCAGGCCGTTGTGTATGGAATGGGAGCTGGCAAGGCCGCCGCTTTCAAAGCCGACGCCGCTTAACAGAATGTTGGCCTCCACTATGTGCTCCAGCGCCGGGGTGACTATGTGGCGCTCTGCCGCCACCTTTGCCGCCGGACCGTATTTCAGAAGCGTGTCAAAGCAGAGCCTTGCCAGCGCCAGTCCGGTCATCGTGCCAAGGCCGCCGCACTCGTTCTGCGAATGCGTGGTGGAGCAGGAGCGGGCCTCGAACCATGTGGACAAGGCATCGCCCATGCCTGCGACAAGGAAGCGCGCCGGGGCCTGCGCAATTACCAGAGTGTCCACAAGGACCAGCGCCGGGTTGCCCTTCTGGTAATACACGCGCTCGAACTCCCCTTGCTGCGAATATAGCACCGCGCAGCCGCTGCACGGGGCGTCTGTGGAGGCGATCGTGGGGACGATGATAACGGGGATCCCTGCCCTGTCGGCGGCGATCTTGGCGGCGTCGATGGCCTTGCCCCCGCCCATGCCAACGAGCACATCGGCCCCGTTTTCCGCAATGGCGGCGCTTATGCGGGAGACTTCCGCCTCGCAGCATTCCCCGCCAAAGGGGCAAATGGGAAGCTCAAGGCCGGGATAATGCCCAAGTATGCGCCGCCCCGAGGGCGAGGCAAGGAGCAGGCCCTTCCGCCCAAGGCGGGAGATGAACGATGGAAGCTCAGCAAGCGCAGCACTGCCCTGCACATAGGTTCCGGGAAACTGGATTCGGTTGAGCATGGGCAGAACATACCCAAATGAGACTCCCTACGCAACCTCAATACCAGTCCCGTGCATGCACAATCAACCCCCACCAAATGGAAGCTCCTGCTGTTCGTCAACAGGCTTGGGACGCGGCCTGCTCATGATGTTCAACAAATCGAAAGCGGCATACAGGCGATTCCGTTTCTGACCCGAAAACTCCCTCAGAAGACCCTTCTTCTGCCAGAATTCCACAGCTTTTTGAGCTGTAAGGTAACTGATTGCGTTCCTTTCCGCATACTTGGAAATGGAAACCACAGGATTAGCGAATATACGTTCCAGCATTCTCGCGGCCTCTCCGGGGATACGCTTGCCATCCTTAGCCACCGATTCCCAATGCCTGTGCTGTGCCAACATCCAGTTGGTGTCATCTATCGCAAAGCGTGCCTGCTGACGTACTCCGCGCAGGAAATACTCCACCCACTCGCGCCAAGCGCCATGCCTGCTCACGTTCATGAGCAGGCGATAGTATTCACCCCGGGTATCATCGAAGAAGCCGGAAAGGTAGAGCAGAGGCAGAGACAGGCATCCTGAACTACACAAATACAGGGTAATTAGAAGGCGGCCAATTCTGCCATTGCCATCCAGAAAGGGATGGATGGTCTCGAACTGGTAATGCATCAGGGCAGCCTTGATCAAGGGCGGCTCTCTTGATGGAGCATTTACATACTTTTCCCACTCACCAAGAGCCGGCCCGATGTCCTCCCATTGCGGAGGGACAAAGCTGGCCTCAGCAAGTGAACAGCCTTGAGGGCCGATCCAGTTCTGGCTGCGTCGAAACTCACCTGGAGCTTTCGTGGACTCTCCACCACGAACATTTTTCAATAGCACTGCATGAAGCTCCCGTATAAGTCTCGTGCTGATGGGAATCTCCTTCATACGGGCAAGCCCAATGTCCATCGCTCGAACGTAGTTGGCCACTTCCAACGCTCCTTGCCGGGGGTCGATTGCCGAATCTTCTTCGAGGACGGCAAGCTCTTGCATATCAGCATGAGTGTCTTCGATGCGGGAACTGAGGATAGCCTCCCTCTTCAAGTATGGTCGGATAAGCAGGTGAGGATTGGGAAGCAACTGACCGGCACCAGACAACTCCGACATGGCCCGATCTGCTTCAGACAGCAAATTGACCAGTTCCCAATTTAGGTCGATCTTGGGCGGCAAAGAGTTGGGAAGGTATGCGTAATATCCCTCCAAGGTTTTGCGGCAATGCCCCGCGCTCGTGCTTTTGAAATCTTCAGGCTTCATGTTTCAATCAACTGCTTATTTATGAAATAGGATGCTGCCTTATTTTGCCGAACTCAAATTTAATAAAATAAGAACCGCGCTTGTTATGCTTTGAGTAAACAGACCTGCTCTTTCGCAGTCTTCTCCCCTACAGAAACAACAAAAAAGCCCCGGCCATTTCTGACCGGGGCTTTGCTTGCCTGTATCCCTGCGCTCTTCGCGCCTTGGCTGGGGATAACTAGCGGGTGGCTTCGTCGAGGATGTCGCCGAGGCTTGTCAGTTCGTCGCCGCGAAGGCTGTCGTACTGGGCCGTTTCGGCGGCGAGCTGGGCGTCGTCGTAGTGAGCGGCCTTGATCGAGAGGCCGATGCGGCGCTCGTCGCGGTCGATCTTGATGACGCGGGCTGTCACGTCCTGACCCACCTTGAGCACGTCCTTGATCTTCTCGACGTGATCTTCGGATACCTGCGAGATGTGAACAAGGCCGTCGATGCCATGCTCCAGCTCAACAAAGGCGCCGTAGCTCGTAAGCTTGGAGATCTTGCCCTTGACTACGTCGCCAATCTTGTAGTGACGCTCCATCTCGCTCCAGGGGTCGAGCATCAGCTGCTTCATGCCCAAGGAGATGCGCTGGTTGGAGCTGTCCACGTCGAGAACGACCGCGTCCACCTCGTCGCCCTTCTTGACGGCTTCGGAGGGGTGGTTGATCTTGCGCGTCCAGCTCATGTCGGAGACGTGCACCATGCCGTCGATACCCTCTTCGAGTTCGACGAATGCGCCGTAACTAGTCAGGTTGCGCACCTTGCCGCGGACGCGGGCGCCCACAGGGTAGTTGTGGCGGACCATGTCCCAGGGGTTCGGCTCGACCTGACGGATGGAGAGGGAAATCTTCTGCTCCTCGCGGTTGATGCCCAGGACCATCGCCTCGATGTCGTCGCCCACCTTGAGCAGCTCGCTGGGCTTGCCAACGCGCTTTGTCCAGGAAAGCTCGGTGATGTGCACAAGGCCCTCGACACCCTGTTCCAGCTCGACGAATGCGCCGTAGGGAACGAGGTTGACAACCTTGCCACGCACGCGGGCACCCACGGGGTAACGGTTTTCGATGCCGTCCCATGGGTTGGAAAGAGTCTGCTTGAGGCCGAGCGACACGCGTTCGCGCTCGCGGTCCACTTCGAGGATCATCACGTCGATCTCTTCGGAGACCTTCAGCAGTTCGCTCGGGTGGCTTATGCGGCCCCAGCTCATGTCGGTGATGTGGAGAAGACCGTCGAGACCGTCCAAGTCGATGAACGCACCGTAGTCGGTGATGTTCTTGACCGTGCCGCGGCGCACGTCGCCGGGCTTGATCTCGTCGAGCAGGCGGCGGCGCTTGTCGCGGCGCTGTTCCTCGATCAGCTCGCGGCGCGAGATGACGATGTTCTTGCGCTCAAGGTTGATCTTGAGGACCTTGAAGTCGTAGGTCTGGCCGAGGTACTGGTCCAGATTCTTCGGGGGCTGGATGTCGATCTGCGAGGCGGGCAGGAAGCTGTCCACGCCGATGTTGACGATCAGGCCGCCCTTGACCTTGGCCTTCACGCGGCCGGAGACAATGCTGCCCTCTTCGCACTTGGAAAGGATGTTCTCCCAGTTCTTCTTCTGCTGGGCCTTGTCGTAGGAAACGATGGGATTGCCGTCGCGGTCTTCGAGCTTTTCGAGGAACACCTCGATCTCGGAACCGACCTGAAGTTCGCCTAGGTCAATGAACTCGTGGCCGGGCACTATGCCCTCGGCCTTGGCCCCGATGTCGAGAACGACTTCGTTTTCACGGATTTCCGTGATGGTGCCCTTGATGATCTTGCCCTCTACGAGGTTCTCGAACTGGCTCTGCGCCAGCAATTCTTCCATTATGGAGGAATAAGCCATTTGTATCTTTCTAATCACGCAAGCCCGTCAAAGCCGCCACGCCGACGCCGAAACATTCGGCCATCCAGTAAGCGAGGCAACCCCGCCGGGGTTGAGGTTTGGTTGTTTTGTTTGTCGTTATTGACCACACAAGACCCTGAAGCCCAATTCCTTGCAAATGCACAAGGAAGGCCGCGGCCGATGTGCGGAGTTGAAAGGTGGAAATCTGGCACAAAGCGAAAAACCCGGCAAGCGCAAACACCAGCGTTTGCCCATGTGTCCGGGGTAGAAAAAAATGATTGCCGGAGGCGTATGCGCGTGCTTTCCTCTACCGCTCTGGAATACGCCACCCTAGCTCAGTTGGTAGAGCGGCTCATTCGTAATGAGCAGGTCATCGGTTCAAGCCCGATGGGTGGCTCCAGCTTCTCCCGATTGGTCCCCGGCCAAGACATGGGAACTGGGAAGGCAATTGTGTTCATTTCGGCATTGCTTTGCCCTATTGGGCAAGGACGCGGCACCTCACTTATCCGCAATGCTTAAAACAGGCACCATGCCTTGCGCGGAAGCGGCAAATCCGCTAGTTAGTGACTGACTGTTTATCCGCCCCCAAAGAACGCAGGACACTTACCATAGACCAACATCATGTCAATTGAAGCTATCCGCAAGGCAGGCGCCGAAGGCAAACTGCTCCCTTCCACTCTCAGCAACCTTGACGCCTGGCTTGGCGCGGGCTTTCTGCCCAAGTGGGCGCTCGCCAGCATCGACGAACTGGTGAACTCCGGCAACTGGGCCGAGCTGGACAACCGCTTCTTCAGGACAATCGCCTTCGGCACGGGCGGGATGCGCGACCGCACGATCGCCGCCAGCCCCACCAAGGCAGAGCTTGGCACCCTGTCCGAACTGGGCACCCCGGAACACGCCGCCGTGGGCAGCACGATGTTGAACGACTTCAACATCATACGCGCCGCGATCGGCCTGTACCGTTACAGCGCTGCCTACCTCAAGGATAAGATGGGCCGCGAAGAGCAGCCCCGCCTCGTAATCGCCCACGACGTGCGGCACTTTTCCAAGCACTTTGCAGAGCTTGCCGCGGCGACCTTCGTCAAGCTCGGCGGCTCGGCCTTCATTTTCGACGGCCCGCGCTCCACCCCCCAGCTCTCCTTCAGCGTGCGCTACCTCAAGGCCACCTGCGGGGTAGTCATCACGGCCTCGCACAACCCCCCGGCTTACAACGGCTTCAAGGCCTACTTCGAGGACGGCGGACAGGTTGTGTCCCCCGCCGCAGAGGGCATCATAGACGAGGTGAACGCCGTTGACCTATCGAGTCTTGCCAAGTTCATGCAAAAGGACATGAGCCGCGTGGTCACCCTGCCCCCAGCGGCCGACGAGGCCTACATGGAAGCCCTGCGCGAGAACTTTACCGACACGGACTTGATAGCAAGAGCCGCGCCCAAGGTGGTCTTCACTGCGATCCACGGCACGGGCGCCGTTGGAACTCCCGCGGTCCTGCGCGCGGCAGGTGTTGAAGTAATCACCGTGGACGAGCAGATGGTCATGGACCCGCGCTTCCCCACAGTCAAAAGCCCCAACCCCGAGGAGGGCGAGGCCCTTTCGATGGGTGTCGCGCTGGCTGAAAAAGTGGGCGCGGACTGCGTTCTGGCCACCGATCCGGACGCCGACCGCATGGGCGTCGCCATTCGCGGGCACGACGGAAAGCTCAAGCTAATAACGGGCAACACCATCGGCTCGATGATGGCCGAGTACCGCATACGCGCCCTCAAGGCCAAGGGCTGGCTGCCCGAAGAGGGCACGCCAAGCGCCTGCCTCATAAAGACCTTCGTGACGACGCCGCTTCAGGCCGACATCGCAAGGGCGCACGGCCTCAAGGTCATAGACACGCTGACAGGCTTCAAATTCATCGGCGACAAGCTTAACCAGTACGAGCAGACCCTGGCCAGCGAACTGCTGGAGGAGGACGGCCTAGTGCTCGACTACGACAAGTGCAGCCCGGATACGCGCCGCGACCTGCTCTTGAAGTACAGCACCTTCTACGTATTCGGCGGCGAGGAAAGCTACGGCTACCTGGCCACCGACCGCGTCCGCGACAAGGACGCCAACGCCGCCGCGCTCGTCTTCTGCGAAATGGCCGCCGCGCTAAAGGCCGAGGGCCGCAGCCTTCAGGACTTTATCGACGAAATTTACTCAACTTACGGCTACTACAAAGAGGAGTTGCTCAACATCTACTACGAGGGGGCTAGCGGTTCGCAGAAGATTGCTAACATCCTCAAGAGCTACCGCGCCAACCCGCCCACCGAAATCGGCGGCAAGAAGGTGCTGGAGTTCAAGGACTTTGGAGTAAAGACCTTCAAGGACGCCGACGGGGTGGAGATTCCCAAGCAGGACTTCTACTTCGTCGAGCTTGAGGGCGGCTACTGCTACGCGGTGCGCGGCTCGGGCACGGAGCCGAAGATCAAGTTTTACTTCTTCGGCAAGGAGGCAGTGGAGTCCAAGGCGGACCTCGACCGCGCCGCCAAGGCGGTCAGCGGCGTTATGGCCGGCCTCAAGGCTGCCGTGGACAAGGACGCCCGCGCAAGAGCAGAGGCATAGAACGTATCGGCCACATTCTGCACCAACAAGCCGCCATCTGCCTTCAAAGGCGGTGGCGGCTTTGTCGTGCGCCATCGCGGCTCGTGTGCACTTTGCCCTTACATAAGTAAGCGAATACATGTGGGCTGCCCGTATCGGACGCCTCGCATATGCGTCCGATATGTCCGTAACATCTTGGCAGTATTGCAGGTAGCTACGGCGGCCCGCATAGCGCGATCTTCTGTCAAGTACGCGCCATCTGCATTCCTTGGAGATGGCCGCGCGAGTGCAAGGCAAAGCCAATGCCGCATTTCTACTCCTCCATGTCCTGATGCCACACTTGAAAAAGTGGCATCCCGTAGCGGATTCGAACCGCTGTCGCCAGGATGAAAACCTGGTGTCCTAGGCCGGGCTAGACGAACGGGACATGCCTTGGAAAGTTGGCCAAACTAGCCATTTGCCCCCGCTCTGCAAGAAGAAATGTATCCGATGACAGAAAAATCGTACACGCCCTTATCAGAAACGCTGATATGGCATGAACCGTTCCTAATCTGGTTGCCAATTTCCCGCTTCCTGCCCACAGTTTTTGCCCACAACCCGACAAACCATGCCAGCACTAAGTGCAAACCAGATAGAGGAAGCCCTGCCCAGCCAAGCCCTGCTCCGCGTCCCGGAGCTGCCTTACCGCAAGGTGGGATCGGGCAAGGTCCGCGAGATTTACGACGTTGGCCAGTATCTTCTGCTCATCGCGACAGACCGCATCAGCGCCTTCGACGTAGTGATGCCCAACGGCGTACCCGGCAAGGGCATACTGCTGACCCAGATCGCGCGCTACTGGTTCGAGCGCACCGCCAGCTGGCTGCCCAACCAACTCCCCGACAACTACGACGCCAGGCTCGAAGAGGTGCTAGGCGAGAACGCATGGCTGGCCCCGCGCTGCACCCTTGCAAAGAAGCTGCGCCCTCTGCCCGTGGAGGCCATCGTGCGCGGCTACCTGTCCGGCAGCGGCTGGAAGGAATACAAAACAACAGGCAAGCTCTTCGGTCAGGATGTGCCAGCGGGCCTAGTCGAAAGCGACAAGCTGCCCCGGCCATACTTTACGCCCACGAGCAAGGCCACCGCCGGACACGACGAGCCGATGAGCCTCGAGGAGTGCGAGGAGCTGCTTACGCCCGGTATTTACCAGCAGGTGCTCGACGCCAGCATGAAGCTCTATGAGATCGGCCACAGCCGCGCAGCCGAGGCTGGCATGATACTGGCGGACACAAAGTTCGAGTTCGGCTTGGACGAGGCGGGCAAGCTCTACCTCATCGACGAGGCCCTTACGCCCGACAGCTCCCGCTTCTGGCCCGCGAACGAGTACCGCCCCGGTGGAGCACAGCCAAGCTACGACAAACAGTTCGTGCGCGACTATCTAGAAACCCTAGTATGGGACAAGACTCCGCCCGGCCCCGCCCTGCCCGAATCGGTAATCTCCGGCACCCAGGCCCGCTACCTCTCGGCCGCCCGTCAGCTAATTGGTTAAGCGCCTTGGGCTGTTACGCCACTATATGGCCCCGATGCAGGAACGGGAGCCGAGTAATTGACCGCACACACATGCGGGGGTTTTTTATAGGCCCGGAAGGCTCGGATTTTCTTGCGCGGGCGGCCCGGCTGTTCTTTTGTTGACCGTTAATATGCAGACTAGGACCATGTACGACAGACCCGGCGTCATCGCCCTTGAAGACGGCAGCGTATTTCGCGGACGCGCTTTCGGCGCAGTCGCCGTGAAAGCCGTCGGCGAGGCTGTGTTCAACACCTCGATGACGGGCTATCAGGAAATCCTGACAGATCCCTCCTACCTCGGGCAGATCGTCACCATGACCGCCCCACAAATCGGCAACTACGGGGTCAACCCCGAGGACGTGGAAAGCGACGGCCCCAAGGTGACGGGCTTTGTCGTACGCGACCTCTCGCCCCTTGTCAGCAACTGGCGCGCCGCCGAAAGCCTGCACGAGTATCTGGCCCGCCACGGCGTGCCCGGCGTCACGGGCGTGGACACCCGCGCCATAGCCAAGCGCCTGCGCGTCACAGGCGTTCAGAAGGCCTGCATAGCAACCGAGGACATTTCCGATGAAGAGGCAGTGCGCCGCGCCCGCGAATGGGTGGGCCTCGAAAACGTGGACTACGTCAAGGAGGTTTCGACGAAGGTAATCTACGAGTTCGACCCGGACAAGACCCCCGGCGGGCATCCCTTCTTTGTCGAGGGCACAAAGCTGGGCGACTCCGTCCACACCGGGCCACGCAAACGCTGCGTCGCCTACGACCTTGGCGCCAAGTACAACACCCTGCGCAAGCTCTGGCGCGCCGGGTTCGACGTCACCGTGGTGCCCGCCAGCACGCCAGCCAGCGTGGTGCGCTCGATGAACCCTGACGCGATATTCCTATCCAACGGGCCTGGAGACCCCGCGCCCCTGACCTACGTCCACGAGGCCGTGCGCGACCTGATGCAGGACTTCCCAATGTTCGGCATCTGCATGGGCAACCACATGCTTTCGCACGCCCTCGGGGCGGACACCTTCAAGCTCAAATTCGGCCACCGTGGCGCAAACCACCCGGTGAAAAACCTTGAGACGGGGCACGTGTACATCACCTCGCAGAACCACGGCTTCGCGGCCAAGCCCGAGGATGTCACGGCAAAGGGCGGCGTAGTAACCGAGGTCAACATGAACGACGGCACCGTATCCGGCATCCGCCTCAAGGACAAGCCTGTCTTCGCCGTGCAGTATCACCCGGAGGCCTCCCCCGGCCCTCACGAGAGCGGCGTGCACTTCCAGACCTTCTTCGATTCCTGCAAGTAGGCTTGGGACATCGCAAGCGATGTCGCAAGAGGCGACATTTCAAAGCCCGCATACCAAGGCAATGCCTCCGAATGCGGGCTTTGTCGTGAATAGGTTCATGGGATTATCCCGCTATCAACCCATCCGCTAGTAGCTCTTGGCCCAGATAACGCGCTGCTTGCTCGGGCGGCCGCTGAAGGGACAGGTGCCTTCTTCGCTCGGCATGTTGAGCGGGATGCAGCGGATTGTCACCTTGAGGTCGGCGCTGATTTTGTCCGCCACCTCGTCGGAACCGTCCCAGTGCGTGAAGGCAAATCCGCCGTGGATTTCCGGCTTGTCGGCGTTCTTCGCCGTGAAAAAGTCGTAGAACTCTTCCTTGGAGTCGATGCGGCGGATGTTGGAGTCGCGGAAGGCCTTGGCGCGCTCTAGCAGGGCGCGCTGCATGTCGTCGAGTATGGAGCCGACCTTTGCGACGAACTCCCCGCGGGGCAGCGTGGCCTTTTCCAGAGTGTCGCGGCGAGTGTAGAACACGCCGTTCGAGGCCACGTCGCGGGGGCCGATTTCGATGCGGATCGGCAGGCCCTTCTTCACCCACTGCCATGCCTTTTCACCGCCGCGAATGTCGCGGTCGTCAATCTGCACTTCCAGCGTGCGGCCGTCCCATACGGTGGCCTTCAGCTCCGCCTTCAGGCTTTCGCAGTAGGCGAGCACTTCGGCGCGGCTGTCCTCCTTGGGCGTCACGGGCAGGATGACGATGTGGACGGGGGCCAGACGCGGAGGCACCACCATGCCGTTGTCGTCGCCGTGGGTCATTATCATGCCGCCGATAAGGCGAGTCGATACGCCCCAGCTCGTCGTCCATGCGTGCTCCTCCACACCCCTGTCGGAGAGGAATTTTATCCCGCTGGCCCTGGCGAAGTTCTGGCCAAGGAAGTGGCTGGTGCCCGCCTGAAGGGCTTTTTTGTCCTGCATCATGGCCTCGATGCAGAGTGTGGACACGGCACCGGGGAAGCGTTCACCGGCGGTCTTTTCGCCCTGAATGACGGGCATGGCCATCCAGTTTTCGGCAAAGTCGGCGTACACGGCCAGCATTTTGCGCGTTTCCTCCCATGCTTCTTCGGCTGTGGCGTGCGCTGTGTGGCCTTCCTGCCAGAGGAACTCTGCGGTGCGCAGGAACAGTCGGGTGCGCATTTCCCAGCGCACGACGTTGGCCCACTGGTTGATGAGGATGGGCAGATCGCGGTAGCTCTGCACCCACTTGGCGTACATTTCGCCGATGATGGTCTCCGATGTCGGGCGGACGATCAGGGGTTCGTCGAGGGGGCTGGCGGGGATGAGCTTGCCGTTGCCGTCGGCTTGCAGGCGACTGTGGGTGACAACGGCGCATTCCTTGGCGAAGCCTTCTACGTGGGCTGCCTCTTTTTCAAGGTAGCTGACGGGGATAAACAGGGGGAAGTAGGCGTTTACGTGGCCGGTGTCCTTGAACTTCTTGTCCAGCGCGCGCTGGATGTTTTCCCACAGGGCGTAGCCCCAGGGTTTGATGACCATGCAGCCGCGCACGGGGGAGTTTTCGGCCATGTCGGCGGCTTTGATGACTTGCTGATACCACTCCGGGTAGTCCTCGGAGCGGGTGGGCGTAATAGCGGTGCGTTCGGGCTTGGCCATGTTGATGCGAGGGATGAAAAGGGGAACCGCGTGCGGGTGCAGCGGTGTTGGAAACCGAGGGATTGTGCCAGCTTTCCGGGGGCGCTCAAGAAAAAGCTGATTACGAAGCGGCGTTCGTCAATAAATGTTTTGCGTTTACGGCAAGCGCGAAGAAAATTATACAAGGCTACCACTAACAACTGGTTTCGTCGCGAGAACGAGTATTTGCGGATGGATGGCAAGGCTTTGGAAGTGATTAGTAATGTATGAATTACGGCGAACTTCCAAAACGCAGCCATCCACCGTAAAGGCCGTTCATAGCAGAAAACAAAGTTATTAGAGGAGGCCAAAAAAGGGAAGCGTATGTGCTGGGAGTATCTGAAGTCAGTTGATGTAAGCGGGGAGGTGACGGCTATAGCGGCAGCAGTTACAGCTGGAGCTGCCGTTTTTGCCGTAATTATCGCGAAGAAACAGTTAAAGACTTGGCGAGAACAACTGATCGGCACGGAAAGACGAAAGCTCGCCGTTGACATGCATAAATCTGCACTCCGGTTTCAATTGGCCATCAGGCAATGCCGTTGTCCCGTTTATGAATGGTCATTTCAAAAATTCGATGACGCATATTGGAAGATAATTCAGGAGGAGAGAGTCAAACCAGTGGAAGAGGCTTTCCAGAACTTGGTGGACAAGAGTCTCGATTTAACAGTGAATCTCAAACGAGACATGGACTCCACCCTTGAACCATTTAACAAATTGCGAACGGAATTGATCCTAGCCATTGGAACAGTTTTTCGTTCCGAAATGCGACCCACTGAAGCGAATGATGGGAATGCCAACAATCATCACTCAAACAAAGTTGAACAGGCCAGATTAATCTGGAGAAGACCTCTTGAAACAGAGAATACTGACGAGTATGGAGATCGCGTAAATTCTGCAGTTAATAACCTTGCAGAACAACTCAAAGATTTTATCTAACCGTGCATTTTTTACGTAATTTAAGCCACAACGTGGCGGCATGAGATAGCCCGCGGGTGGAGGCCTGTCAGGCCGGAACCCCGGGGTACACGCCTCACCACCCCACCCCCTCTTTTTTCCAAGCCCTGCAAGGGCGGCATCAGCATGCCACAATCTCTTTCGCAAATCCTTCTCCACGTTGTGTTCTCCACAAAAAACCGCGAACCGTTCCTTACGGATGCATTCCGGGACGAATTGCACGCCATAATCGGTGGCATTGTGCGCGAACACGGCGGCACCTCGCTAGTGGCCGGTTCGGTCAGGGAACATATTCAGGACAGCTCTAACAACTGGTTTCGTCGCGAGAACGAGGATTTGAGGATGGATGGCAAGGCTTTGGAAGTGAGTAGTATTGAATGAAATCCGGCGAACTTCCAAAACGAAGCCAGCCGCCGCATAGACCGTTCGTAGCAGAAATCAAAGTTGTTAGAGGTGGCCTTCATCTTCTCATCACACATCCACGAACGGAAACCCCGGCGGACATGATGAAGAACATCAAGACGGGTTCGTCCATGTGGATAAACAAGCACGTCGCCACTCAGGGAGGGTTCCATTGGCAGGCTGGTTACGGCATGTTTTCCATAAGTCCCGCGCATCGTCCCGCATTGGAGAGATACATTTCGTCTCAGCACGATCACCATAAGCGCGTGACGTTTCAGGAGGAATACCGGCGTTTGTTGAAGAAATACGGCATGGAATACGACGAAAAATATGTGTGGGATTAGGCCCATGCCGCCCCGTTGGGGCTTGGTGATAAAAAGGTGGGGGGACCGTATTTCCCGGGGTTCCGGCCTGACGGCCTCCACCCACGGGCTATCACATTGCGCCCCGTTGGGGCGTTGAAACAGGCTGTTGCCGGATTTGCGCCTCGCTTCCAAATCGTATGGGACTCCAAGAACGCAGCTCAATCGCCACTCGAATAATCCGCCGCAATCCACCACATCCACTTGCCAACGACTCTTCGCTTTCGCCCCCTTTGCCCCTTTTCGAGACTTGGTCTCTTTCCAGATTTGACAAATACGCTGCAATGACCTTCCTGAAGGAAGAGGTGGAACACTTCGTGCATCCACCCATAGGGGGCACATACACAGTGGCAACACAGACACACACTTTCGACATCGAGGCCGTCCGGGGCGACTTCCCACTCATCATGCGGGAAGCACTGCGCAAGCCTCCCCTGTCCTACCTCGACAACGCCGCCAGCACCCAGAAACCTCAGACCGTCATCGACGCCCTCTCGAACTTCTACTCGCAGGACTACGCCAACATCCACCGCGGCGTGCACTTCCTGTCCCAGCGTGCCACAGACCTCTACGACAAGGCGCGCGAAACGGTGCGCCGCTTCCTCAACGCCCGCGAAAGCGCCGAATGCATCTTTCTGCGCGGCGCCACAGAGGGGGTGAACCTCGTGGCCAACTGTTACGCCAAGCCCCTCCTCTGCCGCCCCGGCGCGAACATCGTCATCACAACGATGGAACACCACGCCGACATCGTCCCCTGGCAACTCGCGATGGAGGACACGGGCGCGCAGCTGCGCGTGGTCCCAATCGACGGACGCGGCGTGCTGGACGAGGAAGCCTTTGAAAAACTTGTGGACGAAAACACGGTCATCGTCGGCCTCTCTTACGTCTCGAACGTCCTTGGCACCGTGAACCCGGCCGAGCGTCTTATTGCCGCTGCGCACGCCAAGGGCGTGCCAGTCCTGCTGGACGCTGCGCAGGCCGCCCCACATGTGGCGCTGGACGTACAGCAGCTAGGCTGCGATTTGCTCGTAATCTCCGGCCACAAGATCTACGGCCCAACGGGCATCGGCATACTCTACGGACGGCGCGAAATACTCGAAAAAATGCCCCCCTGGCAGGGCGGCGGCGACATGATCCTGCACGTCAGCTTCGCGGGCACCACTTACAAGGGAATACCCGACCGCTTCGAGGCGGGCACCCCGCACATCGCGGGCGCGATGGGCATCGCGGCGGCAATGAACTACATCGAGCGCATAGGCATAGGCGCAATCGCAGCGCACGAGCACGAGCTTCTCGAATACGCGAACGCCGCCGTGACGGATATTGCGCAACTGCGCGTCATAGGCACTGCTCCGGGCAAGGCAGGCGTACTGTCCTTCGTAATCGATGGGGTACACCCACACGACATCGGGACATTCTTGGACGCGGACGGCGTGGCTATCCGCGCCGGGCATCACTGTGCGGAACCGCTGATGAAGCATCTCGGCCTGCCTGGCACGGCAAGGGCGTCGTTTGGCATGTATAACACTTTCGAAGAGATAGACCGTTTCGCAGCAAGTATCCGCAAGATCGTGAAGTTCTTCCTCTGAAGGCCACATGCCATGAGAAAGCAACTTTCGCAATGGCTATTTCTATCGCTTGCTAATCTGCGAAACTCGGCGTTTATCTGCGGTTCCAAGACTTACCTTATTCAACCATGAACGAGATGGAAGAGCTTTACCGGGAGATCATCCTGGACCACAACAAGCGCCCGCGCAACTTTCGCAAGATGGAAGACTGCACCCATCACGCGGATGGGCACAACCCGCTCTGCGGCGACGAGATAGAGGTGTTCGTCAAGATCGAGGACGGGCGCATTGCCGACATCAGCTTTCAGGGCGAGGGCTGCGCCATTTCCAAGTCCAGCGCCTCGCTTATGACCAGCGCCCTCAAGGGCAAGACCCTCGAAGAGGCCCATCGCGAGGCAGGTATTGTAATTTCTATGCTCACGGGCAAGGGCGCGACTGCGGACGTGGAGGAACTTGGCGACATAGCCGCCCTTCAGGGCGTGCGCCAGTTCCCGGCCAGAGTCAAGTGCGCAACCCTGTCCTGGCACGCCTTGGAGGCGTCGCTCAAGGGCGAGGCCGGTACCAGCACCGAATAGGCTTGCGGGGGCAAAGGCAGGCCGGGCCTTGTCCACGAATCTGCGGGGCGAGCCTGCGTGAGCCTTGGCCCTTGTTTTTCTTGCTCTCTTTGACGCTTGGGCGCATGTTCATAGTCTGCTTTCACTCATAGGACCGTGCCCATGAACACCCGCCGCCTCGTTATCGCCATCATATCGCTAGCCGCCGCCCTTTTGGCCGGTTGCAGCAGCTTTGTGCAGAACCTCACGCCCGCCCGTTTCGAGGCGAATGCGTCCGATATCTACACCTTCCGCGTGAAGGTGGACGAAAAGATGCGCAACGTCATCAAGGGGACAATGAAGGTGGAACTGGTGACCGACGGCAAGTCCTACAAGATGAAGCCCGACCCGGTGCTGGGCAAATACGTGTGGATGTACGAGCTTCAGGTGCCGAGCAACGTCTCGACCATTCCCTACTACTTTGTCCTCAACTATCAGAGCGAGGGCAACAGCGGCCCGGTCAACGAAAAGGTCTATTCGACCGAGTTTACACCCGAGCACAAGACCTACACATCCACGATCGCCAACCGCTACGTGGCACAGATTTCCAGCTCCCGCGGCCCCGTTGGCTCCACAATCGGCATACTCGGGCAGGGCTTCACCAGTTACGACAAGGTTGTAATTGGCGATGTAGAGGCCCCCACGGTGTTCGTCTCGCACAGCCAGCTTAACTTCAGCATTCCGCCCATCCCCGCCGGCAAGACATACGTCGTCAGCGTGCGCACGGGCGACGGAGACCTCACGGCGGGCCGCCTGCGCGTGGACGCGGCAACCATTGGCGTACAGCCCACAGCCCTCACATTGGGCGTTGGAGACTCCGTACCACTCACCTTTTTCATCGATGGCGTGGCCCCTGCGGGCGGCCTGCTGATCAACGTGACTACGGACATCCCCTCGTCCATCGTGATGCCAGTGGTGGTAATCCCGGCCGGTCAGCGTTCCGTGAGCGTCACTGTAAAGGGCGCGGCTGCCGGAAGGGGCCATCTCTGGATCTCCGCAGAAGGCTATTCGGAGAACAAGCTGCCGGTGACAGTGCAGTAACCCCCTCCCCCACAACAGGAGGCAACGCAGCGTGGCCGACAAGACAATCTTCCAGAAAATTGGCGACGGGGATATTCCAGTCAAAATGGAGTATCAGGACGAGCTTTGCTTCTGCATCCGGGACATCAATCCGCAGGCCCCCCTGCACCTCTTGGTTATCCCGCGCCGCCTGATAGCAAGGCTGGATAGCGCCGTGGAGGCTGACGAAGCCCTGCTGGGGCACCTGCTCCTAGTCGGACGCAAGGTGGCCCTCGGACTGGGCTTCGAGGACGGCTTCCGCATCGTTATAAACAACGGCCCAATGGCTGGCGAGACGGTACCGCACCTGCATGTCCACGTTCTGGCTGGACGCCAGATGGGCTGGCCCCCGGGTTGAAACAAGGCTTTCTCCTAGGCGCAGTCCGCCCCATAGCCGCCGCACGACGGATTCTACCACAAGCCCGTTCCGCCCTGTCCGGGCGTGCCGCCTTGCACTGCCGATAACGCACCCTTCCGTGCAGCATTCTGATGCGTGTACAGTAGAAGGCGCCCCCGGCCTTGGGGGCGCCGTTCCGGGCCTAAATTTTGTTGGCCCGTAGGGATATTTCCCAGTGTCGTGCTGTTCTGCAACCTCTTGGTCCGACCAGTCATCGAGCACACTTATTATATCGGAAACTCCGGGGAAAATTTACTCACTTTCGTCCGAAAAACGACGATTTCCGAACGAATAACGCCGCCCGTATCAGGCGGGTAAAAGCTCGTCCACCCAACCCTGCTCGCGCATGAAAGCGGGCACATCGGCAAGGCTTGGCAACACCGCATCGGCCGCTGCGCGGATGTGCTCATCGGGAAATATGGAGTCGGGAATCATGATTATACGCGCTCCAGAGGCTCTTGCCGCCAGAACCCCGTTTGGCGAATCCTCCAACACTAGACAGGCCCCCGCCTCCATGCCCAAAGCCGAAGCGGTTTTGAGAAATATCTCCGGGTCGGGCTTGCCCTTTGTAACCTCGCTGCCCGTCACGATAGCGTCGAAGCGCCCCTCTATGCCTCCGCTGCTCAGTTTTACCTCTGCCAACACCCTGCCCGAAGAAGTGCCCACTGCCTTCCTTAGGCCCACCGCGTCGCAGTAGTCCAGCATCTGCATCAGGCCCGGCCTCTGCGGTATGGGCTGGTGGATATGCTCGCGGTACTGCCAGAGGCAACGCTCCATGTAGGAATCGGCATCAAACTTGCCAGCAAAGGCTTCGCGCAGGATAACCTGTATGTCTGCATAGGTTCTGCCGATGAGGCGGCGGTACAGCTCCGGATTCATGGGCACGCCCGATTCGGCAGCCTCTCGCATCCAGATTTCGCGGGCGATTGTCTCGGTGTCGAGCATCAGCCCGTCCATGTCGAATATCACGGCCTTGACCTGCATGTGTCCCGCAGTAAGGTAAAGCAGCCCGTCGGGCAAGATTAACCAGTCACAGGCCGTGGAATTGACCAGCTGGCTGCAAAGTTGAGGAAAACGACGACAAGCAGGATTACATTGCTTGACACTCGGCACGCAGACGGTTTTTATCCAGCCTTTCTTCCGAAACAGGAGTAATTTTCACAATGCCCGTAGAAGTCAGAATCCGCAAGGGTGAACCGATGGAGCGCGCTCTGCGCCGCCTCAAGAAGAAGCTCGACCGCGAAGGCGTCATCCGTGACGTTCGTGCAAAGCGTTATTACGAGAAGCCGTCCGAAATTTCCCGTCGCAAGAAGAAGGTAGCCGCCTTCTCCGCGATGCTCCGCGCCCGCTACGAGAACCGCTAGCGCGTTCGACAGGGAAACAACTTTCCCGCCCCGGTGCCGCATAGGCCCCGGGGCTTTTTCATGTACAGGAAAGGTGTAGATAAACATCTGTTGCGACGGTGGCGAAATGCATCGACATTCCCCAAGCACCAATACGGACTGCCATGGACAGCAGCCCTAGGCAATAGCGCGCAAGTCGTCGTTTATCTCACGGGGAGGGATGCTCCCTAGCCGCCCGCCACTATGCGGACTATCTCCAGACGGTCGCCATCGCAGAGAACAATACTGCGGGCCTCTGCCGGAGACAGGGCCTCGCCATTGCGCTCCACAACCACCCTGCCCGGGGCCTGCCCGCGCTGCGCAAGAAAGGCCGTGAGAGTCGTGGCAAAGGCTACCTCGAACCACTCGCCGTTGGCACGTATGCGGATATTACCCGGCGCTGGTGCTGCACTGTCCGGCATCACGAGGCAAGCGCCTCCCCGTCGCGGCTGACAAAGGAACGGTCGAAGTCCTTCCAAACCGGCTCGTAACCCTTTGAGCGTATCATGGCCGCAATCTCGGCAGGGCCGCGCTCGTCGGCAACGTGGAACTGCTCGCCCGGCTGCGGGGTCTTCGGCCTCCAGTTACGTTCGTCAAAGTTGCTGTACCCGCCCGGCTCGGTGCTCGCACCCGCGCTCATATGCGTGGCCCCGGTCAGCACCATGCCATCGCGCAGGGCGGGAGCCTCGCGTGTGGTGACTGACATATCCACCCGCGGGAACATCATGCGAAAGGCACACATTAGCTGCACTGTCTGCCTATCGCTCATTATGTGCTCCGGCCTCGGGCTGAAACCTCCCGCCGCGGGTCTCATGCGCGTGAGGCCCACGGCAAGCTCCGCCTTCCAGCACTCCCGCTGAAGATGCCGGGCGTGCGCGGCCACGGCGATGGCCTCGTAGCGCCAGTTGTAGAGGCCGTACAAGGCACTGATGCCAAGGCGGCGCATCCCGGCCTTGTAGGCCCTCTCCGGGGTGTCCAGACGGAAGGCAAAGTTCTTCTTCGGCCCTGCCGTGTGCATCTGGGCATAGGTAGCCAGGTGATAGCTCTCCTGATACACCACTATGCCCTCGGCCCCGGCCTCCACCATGGGGATGTATTGCTCGATTTTCGCAGGCCCAAGCTCGATGGAAATGCTCGGCATCAGGGGCAGACAGCGTCGAATGGCCTCCTGCACGTAGCCGTTACTGACGTATTTGGGATGCTCGCCCGCAACTATCAGCAAGGAGCGAAAGCCCTGCCTGTGCAACATGCCCACCTCGTGCAGAAGTTGCTCCATCGAGATGGTAAGGCGAGGAATGATGTTGTTGCGCGAGAATCCGCAGTATTTGCAGATATTCACGCACTCGTTGGACAGGTATATGGGCGCGAAAAGGTGAATTGTGCGGCCGAAGTTACGCTGGGTAAGAGCCTGCGAAATGCGGGCCATGTGCTCCAGATACGGAGCGGCCGCCGCCGAGATGAGCGCGGCAAAGTCGTCCAGACTCTCCGCCGCGCCCCGTGCCAGAACACGTTCCACATCGCGGGCCGTTGCTGCCGCCGAGCGAGCCTCCAGCTCCGCAATGGGCAGAGAGGGCAGAATTTCGGAAAACATCATGATAGCGGCGGAATTTGAACCTCTTCAAACCGCCTTGCAAGCGCAAGCGGCGGGAAGAAGCACGCGGCTGGCAACGAGAGTCGCCCCCCCTTTATCTAGGGAGCGCCAACAGACGGTGTTTCAGGCAGAGGCGTGGCACGGCATAGTATGTCGTCAAAGTCCGCACTCTGGCTCAAAGTCATCACCCCGAGCCGCGCCAGCTCCAGTACGGCTAGAAAACTCGCCGCGAGTAAAAGCCGGGAAATGGCCCCATCTGCGGGGAAAAGCTCCGTAAAGAGAAAGCTCCCCCTCTCTGCCAGTAGTGCGCGCACACTGTCCATGCAGTCGCTAACGCTGATTTTCTCCGCCTCCACCCTGCCCTCGCGTGTGCGCTCCTCAAGACGGCGCAGAACGCGATTGAGCGCGCTCCACAGCTCGAAGCGGTCTGCATTCTCCAGCACGGCGTTCTCCGGCTCCGGTAGTGGCTCGGACGCTATGCGGCGAGGGATGAGGTCCATTGCGGCCACTATCCGGGCGGAAAGCTCCGCCGCGGCATCCTTGAAGCGGCGGTATTCGAGAAGCATCCGCGTAAGCTCCCAGCGAGGATCCTCCTCATCGGCCGAAGCCTCTTCCGAACGCTCTGGCGCTGGCAAGAGCATCCGGCTTTTTATGCGCATGAGCGTGGCCGCCATTACGAAAAACTCGCCCGCCAGCTCCAACCGCCCGTCCCCGGCAGATGAAATGAAGTCCATGTACTGGTCGGCAATCTGCACGATGGGGATGTCGCAGATGTCTATCTCGTCCCTGCGCACTAGGTGCAGCAACAGGTCCAACGGCCCCTCGAATGCAGCCAGACGCACGGGGCCTTCGAGCTTGGAACCAAGTGCATCGCGCCCCTGTGTCATACTCTGCTAGAAACGGTGAGCCGCCACGGACACCGAGAAAGTCACGTCATCCTGTCGCAGGTCGCCCTTGCGGTAGGACACGCGGTAGCGAAGCTGCCAGAAGTCGCCAAGCTGCTGGAGAAGACTGAATGAACCGTGGTCGAACTCTCCCGCTCTGGCATCGTATCCGATGGTGCTCATGCTGCCCCAGTTGCGGCTCAGCTTGTAGTAAAAGCTGGCGTAGTAGCTCTCGTAATTGTTCACCCTGTAATCGGCATACAGGCTAAGACGCCAGAGGTCCGCACTCTTCAGGCTAAGGCGCAGACGCTGCCAGCAGGAGCTGACCGAGTCCGAATAAACGCCGCTCTCGTAGTAAAGGCTTATAAACGATGCGGGGCTTAGGGATGCCTGCACATAGCTCATGTTGTCCGTGTAGTCGCTTAGATAATGGTCCTGAAATATGCCTAGCGAGGCCAGCTCGCGGGAGCCATGCTCGCCGTCCCTTGTCTGAAGGACGTTCTCCACTCCGTAGCGTACAAGGTGCGGGTTTTCCATGTACATCGAATCGTTGAACATGCTCTCGCGCAGGTTGAGGCTGGGCATTTGCAGGCTGGGCACAGAAAAGTCGTTGTCCACAATGGACTTGTCCTTGTCCCCGGCAGAGCCGTAGCGGCGCCACTGAACAAGGGGCCTCACGATGTGGCGCAGCCCGTCTATGCCGAGCAGCTTGTGCTTCCAGTCCCAAGTAGCGTGGAAGTTCGCCTCAAGGTCCAGCCCAAGTTCGCCAATGTAGTGAACGGCGCTGGACTTGTCCCAGTCGCTGTCATAGGCCACATCGTACCGGGCGACAAAGGCCCCGGCACGCGGGGTGAGGCCTAGCCAGGGGGCCAGAGCCACCGGGCGCAAGAGGCCGTAATAGGCGTGCAGACGCTGATTGTGAATGGCAAAGCCCACGGTCTTGGTAGAGATGACTGCGTAACTCGCATAGCCGGTATGGTAAAGCCCGCCAAAGGGCAGAGGGTTGGCCAGCATGTCGATACGAAGCTCCGGCAGGCGGTTCTGAACCGGGTAGTCGTTGCCAAAGGCAGAGAAGCGGACAAGGGAGCTGGCCACAATATCCTCGCTGATGGGCATGGTCCACTCGATGAAGCTGTCGGGATACTGATTGCCATCGAAGGCCTCGGGGCGAAAGTCGCGCAGCATGTCCAGATCGCTTAGTAGATTGATGTAGGCGGTCATGCGGACCCCGCCCTTCAAATCCTGCCGGTGCCTTGCGCTGAAAAGCCAGCGATTCTGAGAGATATTACGGGCGTAGTAATCGTAACCGGTATTGCCCTGATCGGAAATCCAGGCAAAGTCCACGCTGCCATCAAGCTGCCCCTGCTCGTCGGAAAGATCGTATTGCAGGGCCGGGCCGACGAGCACTCCGCGCGAGGAATAGATGTCGAGGTTAGCGCCCGCAGACACACCCTTTGTCACGGGTACAAGGCTTCGCGAACGCAGGTATGCGCCCAGCTTGCCACGGAAGCCAAGCTCTCCCTCGGTGCTAAGCTCTGGGGCTTCGTCGAGCGAGCCGGAGAACTGCGGGATGCGCAGGACGCGGAAGCTGCCAAGACCGGGCTGGGCACCGACAACTAGCAGACGCCTGCCGGGGAGAAGATTCACCTTCTCTGCGACAAGGCTGGGCACGGCCACACCCGGCTCGCCCATCCATGCGCGCACGTTTGTCAGCTCCATGTTGTCGATGTCGCCGCTGGCAGAGTCACCCTCTATGACAAGGGGCGGATACCCGGCGCGGAATTTGCCACAGGAAAAGCTGCGCTTGTCGGAGTCGTAGCTCAGGCTCTCGGCCACAAGGCGCAGCCCAGGCCGCGTTACACGCACATTGCCGCTGGCACGCGCGACCTTGCTCGTCTGCACGTAGCGAATCTCGTCCGCTTCAAGGCGGAACTCGTCGTGTGTGAACACGGCCCTGCCCCTTGCCACGAGGCTGCCGCTGGCTGCGTCGTAAACCAGAGGATCGTCAGCGCTCAGTTCCGGCGCTGCGGCATTCAGCAGCACACAGGGAAGCAGAGTTGCAGCAAGAAATAGGCTCCGTATGAGTTTGTTGCGCACGGGGACCTATTTACCTGCCTGTTCAGGGCTTTGGCAAAGTGAATCTGCAAGAGTGCCTCGACAAGTTCAGAACATGGGCTATCAATTTTCGTGCATTACTACGAGCATAGCATGTCGGTCCCCGTCCGACGAGCGCACCAAGAGGAACAACATCCCAACATCCTGCATCCTGTGATAATCTCCGATACAGAACTAAAGAGCTTCATCAATGCCGACAACGCCTCCCCGCATTCGATACTTGGAATGCACGCTGCAAGGGACAGGGAAGGCAAGGGACTAGTAGTGCGTGCCTTCCTGCGCGGGGCACGCGAGTGCGAGGTGGTGGATCTTGCCGACGCCACCAAGCGCTATGCGATGAAGATGCTGACCCCGGAAGGATTTTTTGAAGTGAAAATCGGCGACCGGGCAGAACCTTTCCGCTACCGCCTGCGCACGGTGGGCTACAACGAGGAAGTGCGCCAGTTCTACGACCCATACTCTTTCCTTCCCACACTGGGGGAACAGGACCTGTACCTTTTCAACGAGGGCAACGAGTACCGTATTTACGAGAAAATGGGCGCCCATGTGCGGACTATCGACGGGGTGCCGGGCGTGTCCTTCGCAGTGTGGGCACCGGGGGCAAAGCGCATCAGCGTGGTAGGCGATTTTAACGGCTGGGATGGGCGCTATCACCCGATGAGGCCGCTGGGCGCATCGGGTGTGTGGGAGATATTCATCCCCGGCCTGATGGAGGGGCAGAAATACAAGTACGAGATAAAGACGCAGGCCGGGCACCTGCTGATGAAGACAGACCCCTACGGCACTGCCTTCGAGGCACCGCCAAACAATGCGTCCATAGTGTGCAATGTGCGCAAGTTCCACTGGAGCGATGAGGAATGGCTCGCCTCGCGAGAGAAGAACGACTGGCTGCGCCGCCCGATGAATGTGTACGAGGTGCACGCCGCTTCGTGGAAAAGGGTCAGCGAGGATGGCAACCGCCCCCTGTCCTACCGCGAGATGGCAAAGATACTCGTGCCGTATGTGAAAAAGATGGGCTTTACGCACATCGAGTTCATGCCTCTTGCCGAGCATCCCTTCAGCGGTAGCTGGGGCTATCAGGTGACGGGCTTTTTTGCCCCAACACACCGCTTCGGCACACCGGAAGACTTCCAGTATCTGGTCAACGAGTGCCACAAAAACGACATCGGCGTAATCATGGACTGGGTGCCGGGCCACTTCCCTATGGACAGCTTTGCGCTGGCCGAGTTTGACGGTTCCCATCTCTACGAACATGCTGACCCTCGGCAGGGAATGCATCAGGACTGGGGCACATACATTTTCAACTACGGCCGTCACGAGGTGCGCTGCTTCCTACTTGCCAACGCCCTAGCATGGATAGACCGCTACCATATCGACGGGCTGCGCGTGGACGCCGTCGCCTCGATGCTGTATCTGGACTACTCGCGCAAGTCCGGGGAGTGGATACCCAACATCTACGGGGGCAACGAGAACCTCGACGCCATCGACTTTCTGCGCAAGACGAACGAACTGGTCCACACGCTCTATCCGGGCGTTGTGACCATTGCCGAGGAATCTACGAGCTTTGGCGGCGTCACCAAGCCCGTGAGCGAAAACGGCCTGGGCTTTGACTACAAGTGGAACATGGGCTGGATGCACGACACTCTGCTCTACTTCCAGAAAGATCCCATCCACCGCCGCTGGCATCAGAACAGCCTGACTTTCGGCATGATTTACCAGTATTCGGAGAACTTCATGCAGGTCTTCTCCCACGACGAGGTCGTGCACGGCAAGGGGTCGATGATGATGAAGATGTCCGCCCCGGACATGAGCGGCAAGGCGGGTACCCTGCGCGCGCTCTACACGCTGATGTGGACCTGGCCGGGCAAGAACACCTTGTTCATGGGTGCAGAGTTCGGCCAGAGTAACGAGTGGAAGTACGACGGCCAGCTCGACTGGTGGCTGCTCCAATACAAGGACCACAGCGGCGTGCAGGCCATCGTGAAAGACCTAAACGAACTGGTGAACGGCGACCCGGCCCTGCACGCTATGGACTGCGACAGCGCAGGCTTTGAATGGGTGTCCATTGACGACGCCGCATCCAGCGTGTTCGCCTTCCTGCGCAAGGGGGCGGCGGCGCAAGACTGCTACCTAGTCGTAGGGCACTACACGCCTGTTGCGCGCGGCGGCTACCGGGTGGGCGTGCCCTTCCCCGGCTTCTGGAAAGAGGTGATTAACAGCGATGCCGACGTTTACGGCGGTACGGGCGCGGGCAACATGGGCGGCCTTTACAGCGACCCCGTCGCGGCGAACGGGCGCAAGCACTCGCTCTGCCTGACCCTGCCGGGCAACAGCACACTCGTCTTCAAATATCAGCCCGCCAAGTAACTCCCCAAAACGATGGCAGAAAAGCCGCGCATAATCGACCTTGCGCACCCCCTGTATCACGGCTCGCCCTCTTGGCCGGGAGATCCGGGCATTGGCATTGCCCCACACTGCATTCTGGATCGCGATGGTTGCCGCGTGCATCGCCTGAGCCTAGGCACGCATCAGGGTACGCACATCGACGCGCCCTCGCACTTTCTGCCAGATGGCGAAGGGGTGGACGCCCTGCCTCTTGGACGGCTCTTCGGCCCCGCCAGCCTGCTGCGCATAGCTCGCCAAAGAGGGCAGGCCATCGGCGTTGAAGAACTGCTCCCGCACGAGGCCAAGCTCTGCGAAGGGGCGCGCATCCTCATACACACAGGCTGGGACGCACACTGGGGAGAGGACCGCTTCTGCCTTGAAGGCCCCTGGCTTACGCGCGATGCGGCCCTCCTTTTGGCCGAGCGGCGCATAGGGCTGCTAGGCGTGGACATGGCCACCCCGGCTGCGGACGACGCCGAAGCGGTCCACCACATCCTGATGAAGTCGGGCGTAATAATCGTCGAGAATCTGGCGAACCTTGCCCTCTGCCCGGACAACTTCACACTGGCGGCCTTCCCCTTGCGCCTGCGCGACATGGACGGCTCTCCGCTAAGGCCCGTGGCTATCTGCGGGTAATAGAGCTACACATTCTCAAGAAACTCCGCCCCCACCGAATCGGCCAGCAGGCGGCCTTGTCTTGTTAGATACAGCCTTTCGCCGTCCATCGCCGCCAATCCCTCCGCGCAAAGCCGTCCGGCCAAGCTCCGCACCCCGGCCCAGTCGTGGGTTGGGAAGCGCGCCTCCAGTATGTCAAGATCCACGCCCCGCACCATGCGAAGGCCAAAAAGGAGCGAATCGCAGGCAAGGATGGTACCGTCCAGCTCGACAATGTCCACCAGTTCCGGGTTGCCACCCTTCACTCCGCCCAGCCAGCCATCGAGCGAGGGCACGTTCGTGAAGCGCCGCCCGGCATACTG
The DNA here is from genome assembly GCA_001604585.1 of Puniceicoccales bacterium Verruco_02. GTDB lineage: Bacteria > Verrucomicrobiota > Verrucomicrobiia > Opitutales > Oceanipulchritudinaceae > Verruco-01. Next base: position 66,408 of record LVBW01000032.1, read on the forward strand.
GCTCGATGCCGAAGGCCCCGCGCCCAGCCATTCCTGCATACGCCATGTGTTCAGGTTGTGGACGCACTCGCGCCCAGCACGTGCAAAGTTCGACACCTCGTACTGCGCCAGTCCGGCAGTGCCAAGTATGTCCCATGTGCGTTCGTAATACTCGGCCTCTTCGGCCTCTCCCCGCTTGCGGGTCTGCCCCCTGTTGAGGCGAAGCCACAGAGGGGTGTCCTCCTCGAAGGTCAGGCAATAGGTGCTTATGTGCTCCGGTCCGGCTGCGATAGCCTCGCGCAAATCCGCCTCCCAGTGGGCAAATTCCTGCCCCGGCAGGGCGAACATCATGTCGAGGTTCAGATTGTCGAAGCCTGCTGCGCGGGCCGCCTCGATGGCTCCGTAAACCTGCGCGCGCGTGTGCATCCGCCCAAGCGCCTCAAGTATTCGCCCGTCAAAGCTCTGCACGCCCATAGAGATGCGATTGACGCCCATATTACGCAACACTTCCATCCTGTCGCGCCGCATTGTCCCCGGGGTCATCTCCACTGTCCACTCTGCAGGAGCACCACCGCAGACTTCCAGCACGGCACGGCCAAGTCGTTCCATGTCCGACGGGGTGAGTATGCCGGGCGTGCCTCCGCCCCAGAACACGGTGTCCACACGCCTGCCCGGCCCGAGAGAGGCCAGCTCGGCAATCACCCCGTCCATGTAGCGGGCGATGTCCGCACGGCGAGGCTCGCGCTCGTAAAAGGCGCAAAAGTCGCAACGGCGGGCGCAGAAGGGCACATGAACGTACAGGCCCAGTGCCAAAGGGGAATTGGGAGCTATGTTCGACATCCCAAGCCTAGCGGCGGGCGCCTCCCGCCGGGGTGGAAGGGGCTGCTGGGCGGGCGTCCTCTGGCGGAATAAGCGGGGCAAGCTCCCGCCCCATCTGAGCAGCTCTGGCCGCGTCGTAGCCCTGCCCAAGGGGCAGTTCCGGCGATGTGGCAAGAGCGCCAAGAAGCACCGCCCGGCCTCCGCTTACCATGAAGCCGATCAGGTTCCCGTTCTGCGAGAAGACGAGATCCCCCGCATTGGGGGCAAAGGAGCCAAAGAGCCTGTTGGCAATGCTGGACTGCACCTCAATGTATCGCTTGGAAAGGGGGCTTACGCGGATTGGCACCTCGCCGTAGCGGTCGCCACCGGCGGTGACGACCACGGCGTTGGCAAAGCGAAATGGCGAATCTTCTATCTGGAATGCAGCCGTACCGGAGGCGGCAAATGTCGTCTCGTCCAGAGTTACGGCAATAATGCGCGGGTCGGCCAAAAGGAAGGCCGCTGCTTCGACGCCACGTCCCTTTGCTCCGCGTAGATCCATCTCGGCCCTGACAGAGCGCAAGCCCTCCAGACGCCCAAGGCGCAGAGGCGTGCCAGAGCTTTCCGCAAGGGCCAGCACGCGGCCCGTGGCATCGCGCACGTACACGGTATAGATTTCGTAAGCAGCGTCGGCCTCGCCAATTAGCTGCGCCTCGCGGCTGGCAAAGCGCAGGATGCCCCGGTTCTGGCGGAAGTTGTCGTAAATGGTGTTTAGCGAAAGCGGCGTCACCTGCCGTATCTCCTGTTTTATGGCGTCCTGAGTCACCTGCTGGGCCTGCGCTAGCTCGCCCACGTTTTCGGCAAGGCGGGCCGCAGTCTGGTGGGCAACCTCTTTCTCAGTGCGCAGTATGCTGACCTCTCCTTCAAGCCGCTGCTGGGCTATCTGCGCACTTTCAAGCCGGGTGGACAGCACAGCGCGGTCCTTTTCAGCTTCGCTCTTCTGCTGCTCTAGGCTGCGAAGCTCCTTTTGCGCCTGTTCAAGAGCGCCCTCGCGCTTCTGGAGCTGCTCCTGAAGCAGGCGCTGGCGTTCCTGGGCCACGGCCATGTCGGCCAGCATCTTTTCGCGCTCGGACTGGGTCTGGGCCAGCTGTTGCTGGCTGCTCTGCACCTTGCTTTCCAGCTCCTCGCGCAGGCGACGCAGCCTTTCCTGCTCACCCTCCAGACGGGACTTTTCCTGCTCCAGATTCTCGGCACGGGTCTTTTCAAGATCCAGCCTTCGCGCCCTTTCCTCCAGCATACGGGCCAGTTCCTCGCGGCTCTGGGCCTCGCTTTCGAGCGATGCCTTCAAGCTGTCCACTAGGTCCGCCGCCGCGCTCTGGTGCATCGACACGGGGGCCTCCTGCGCCGGCGGCTCTGGCAGGTTGCGGTCAAAGCGGGCCAGCGCGAGCATCGAGAGCAGGAGAAAGTCGCAAATGACTATGAGCAGTGTCTTGTTCATCAGGCCTCTTTGCTGGCGACTTTTGCGGAGCTTGCCGGGGCCTGCATCTCCAGAATCAGGACGCGGCGAAGAGCGCGAATGTGCACGATTTTCAGGACGGCTGTCACTATGATGCCAAAGAGTGTCGATGCATAGGCGGCCACAAGGCTGGCCTGCACAATGTTCATCGCCAGCATGACAAGCGATGCAACCGTGCCCGACAGGCCCACGTAAAGGCCAAGGTCAAATAGGTTGTCCTCGTTCTCTAGCAGCTTCAGCTTCGTGACCGCTGGCACATCCATTGCGCGAAGGCGGGAAATGCGCATCAGGCAGAACACATACACGATTAGCTGAAGGAAAAAGAACAATAGCAGCGAGAGCACCGCCGCCTGATCGAGCGTATTGGCATTCATGTCGTTTGTATCGGGGATGATTGTCGCCAGAACGGCGGCTGGTTCAAAGACCGGCCTTGCCGGATTCTCTGTTGAAAAACGTAACAGGTTCGGCTCGGCCAGCATCCAGAGCAGTATCGTAAAGGCCGAGGCCACAAAGATATTCTCAAGGGCGAGCAGGGATCTCTTGCGCCTGTATGCGAGGCCGGTCAAGACTCCGAGTATGCGCAAGAAGCGGGAGATGGCCAGCGCCAGCGCGTAGCCGGAGCCGAATACGAGCGCAACTTTGAGGTAAAAGGCCGGTCGCGGACTGTGGAGAGTAAAGTCGAGAAGGAAGCCCGGACGCAGGCCACCCAAGTGCCCGTCCAGCCAGCGAATGAAGGCCGGGGCTTCGTATAGTTCCTTGCCCTCTTCCAACAGCATGTCCAAGGCACCTCGCCCATAGGGAAGGCTGGTCTTAAGTGCGACCATGCCCTTGTCGGGGTATTTTTCGAGGTACGCACCTAGCTTTGCATAATCTCCGCATAGTAGCAGCGCCCCGTAAACGGTGGGGAAGTTCTGCGGTTCTGCAAGAAGTAGCTTAATCAGCGCGGATGCGTCCTCGGGACTGGCCGTGCAGCGGAATAGTTCCGTCATCTGCGTCCAATCCATGCGCCTCCCAGCGGCCAGTACGGCCAGAAGAAGCTCTTCCAGTCTGTCCTGAGCGGCACGATCTTGGGCAAAGGCCCTGTCAACAAGCTCCGGCAACACACGAGCAAGAGAGGGATGCAGGTTGTCTCCCTGCGCCAAGAGAGCGAGCGATAGCAGGGCGGCGTCCAGAGGGTGCCCGGCCGGGCCTGACACTGGCAAGAAGCTGCGCCAGCCGCCAAGCTCGCGCGCAGAGAGGAGCTTCTGCACAACGAGGCTCGAACTGCCGCCGAGGTACTGCACGAGCACTCTGCGCCTCTCTGCCGGGAGAATCGTCGTCATGACCCGGCTTTCTTTATCCAGTGCCGGACGAGATGGCAAAAGGCCAAGAAAAGCCTCGAAATACGGGGCAGGTCCACCGCTAAGCCAGTATTCCGGGCGCGAGGCAAGAAGCTCCCGCACTCTGGCACGCTCAAGCTCCGAACCCGGCTCTGCACATGACTCCCAGAGCAAACGCACGGGGCCAACCTTGCCCGCGAGCACGTAATCCGCGCACATGCCCTCGACACTTCGCGTATCCAGTCCCGCCCTCTCAAGCAACAGGGGCGATACAGCGCGAAAGTGCAGCGGCACGCCAATGCCCAGCCACGCCAGAAGGGCGGACATTACAAGCAGGGCAAGAGTCTGGGGTATCAGCCAGCGAGCTGACATGGCGTCAGAAAGGTTCCGTCGTTTTGGGAGAGGGCTGTTTCCATCCAAGCCCTCAAAGGACAACATAGCTTGGTAGCAAGGTAAATCAAAAGCGTTCAAAAGGGCAGCCACAAAGACCGTTCTCAGCAGAAATCAAAGTTGTTGGTGTCGGCCTGAAGCTTTGACATTGGCTTTGGCTTCGGGTTTCCATGTGGATGAAACAGGCGCCCCGGCGTCTCAGACAGTCAACGCATGTTGTTAAGAGTCACAAAATACGGAGAGTCGATACTACGCAAAAAGGGCCAGCCTGTCAGCAGCTTCGACGCTGAACTGCGCCGCCTTGCCGCCGACATGGTGGAGACCATGCACGCCAACGACGGGGCGGGTCTGGCCGCGCAACAGATCGGCTCGGACAAACTGCTCTTTGTCGTGGACCTAAGCTGGAACGAGGAACTGGCCAAAATGCCCTGTGAGCTGGATGGTCGCCGTCCGCCACTGCACCTACTCATGCCGATGGTGTTCGTAAACGCGGAGCTGACCCCTCTGCGAGGGCGGATGATCGAGGCCGAAGAGGGCTGCCTTTCCTTCAACGAGATTCGCGGCGATGTGACAAGAGTTGACCATGTGCGCGTGGAGTATCAGGATCTTGACGGAGCAAAGCATGTGCTCATAGCCGGAGACTGGCTTGCGCGAGTGCTCCAGCATGAGTATGATCATACTCAGGGAGTGCTCTTCATCGACCGCATGACTCCGGACACCCTGCGCGCCATCGAGCCACGACTTAAGAAGCTTCGCAAGAACGCCCGCAAAGGCCCCTGCGCAGTGGAAGCGGCAGAGAGCGCCGAGTAGGCAGGAGGTCTCGCAGCCGGGCATGGGCAAAGTCCCGAATCTTCAACATATTACAAGCATGAAAAGCGCATACGAACTGGCACTGGCCAGAATGGGCCTTGGCAAGGACGAGCCGACCCGCACGCTTAGCGACGCCCAGCGCGCGGAGATTTCCGACATCGACCGCCGCTTCGCCGCAAAGATTGCCGAGCGAGAGATATTCATAAAGCAGGACATAGACCGGGCAAGAGCCGCCGGTGACCGCGAGGGAGCAGAAAGGGCGCAGGAGGCTCTTCGCGCCGAACGGGCAGCGCTGGAAGAAGAGCGAGAGCTGGCCAAGGAGCAGATAAGACAGGGCTAAGTCACATCCGCCTCTTCCTTGGGAGCGTGTTCCTTCACGTAGTCGCAGAGGCGCTTGGCCACGTCGTGCGCGGCATTTTCGTCCAGCCAGTAGTACACGTCGCGGCACATCCGCTTGTAGGAAACAAGTTCCGCCTGCCTTAGCACGCGCAGGTGGTGCGAAAGAGTCGGCTGGGGCATACCCATGTCCTCGGCCAGTTGAGACACGTTGTTGCGGTGCTTGCAGTCGGGGTTGCGCGGCAGGCGCGCCAGAATGCGCAGTCTTGCCGTATCGCCAAGCGCCCAAAGCTGCCGGGCCAGAATATCGTCGCTGTCAGTCACGGATGGGGCGGAACCTTTCAGACAAATTAGCTATCCATTTATTGACATTTTTAAATACATGGAAAGGTTTTCTGTATCGTAGGAGGTATGGAGCAGACTTCTATGAGAAACTGGCGGGAATAGCGCTACTCTTGGTAACATCAAAAGGGATTAACGATGTATCCGCAAGACCGACTCGACAACTGGAAGCGTGGGCAGGGCCATTGGGCCGATGTGGAGCCGGAAAAATGGAACGACTGGGTGTGGCAGCTCCAGAACAGGCTGCGCTCATTGGAGGATATAGAGCGTTACATGCCACTTTCTCCATCCGAGCGGGAAGGCTGCCGTCTTGCGGGCAGCAAGCTGGCACTGGCAATCACGCCGCACTTCTTCAACCTAATTGACGCAGACGACCCCGAAGACCCCATACGCAGGCAGGTCATCCCGAGGGCCGAGGAAATGGAAATCGCCCCCGAGGAGCGCGACGACCCTCTTGGCGAAGAGCACGACATGGTGGCCCCCGGCCTAGTCCACCGCTACCCGGACAGGGTGCTATTCCTTGTTACAGACCGCTGCGCCTCCTACTGCCGCTACTGCACGCGCAGCCGCCTCGTATCCAACGCCAAGGGCTACGACTTTCATGCAGAGTTCGCCGCTGCCCTTGCCTACATCCGCGCCCACCAAGAGGTGCGCGATGTGCTTCTCTCGGGCGGAGACCCGCTCCTACTCTCAGACCGCAAGCTGGACTACCTGCTTGGCGAGTTGCGCAAGATAGAGCATGTGGAATTCATACGCATCGGCTCTCGCATACCCGTATTTCTCCCCCAGCGCATCACACCTGCGCTCTGCGAGATATTGAAAAAGCACGGGCCGATTTTCCTAAGTATCCACGTAAACCACCCGCGCGAATGCACTCTGGAGCTGCGCGCCGCCTGCGAAAGGCTGAGCTATGCGGGCCTAGTGATTGGCAACCAGAGCGTGCTGTTGCGGGGGGTCAACGACGAGCCGGACATCATGAAGAGTCTGGTTCACCGCCTGCTGATGATGCGGGTGCGGCCCTACTACATTTATCAGGGAGATCTTGTGGCTGGCAGCGCGCACCTCAGGGCGGACGTTGCGCGAGGGCTGGAAATTATCCGCTCCCTGCGCGGGCACACAAGCGGCTACGCTGTGCCGCAGTACGTTATCGACGCTCCCGGCGGAGGGGGCAAGATACCCGTTAACCCCGAATACGTGCTGGCAATGAACGAGGACGAGGTGCTACTGCGCAATTACGAGGGGCGGACCTTCCGCTACCCAAGAGGAGGCACACCAGCGGAAACAGCCGCTGATTCATACGAGGCAAGTGCCGAGCCATGCTCCTGCATAGGGGGATAATTGCAGTCTCCAGTTTCTCATGATTGACAGCGAAGCCGCGTTTGCGCCAATCATCTGCTTGTGGAAAACGCTGACGATCCATCAAATACCTTACTTGGGACGATATTGCTTATATACATCTCGGCTTTTTGTGCGCTCATCTTGTATAGGATTTGGCGCAAATACGCTGTCAACAAGAAGCTTCTGAAACTTGCCGGAGAACTGGGCTTACCGATCTACGACGAACATCCGGACAAGAACCACGACTACCGGAGCATGCCATATCTGGAAGGCCGCATCGACGGGCGCAAGACCCGCGTAATCGCCCTGAAGGTCAACTCATTCACGGGCAGCCAACCCGGCCACGCAATCCAGATGCTGGTAAACGACCTACCCGAGCTGCGCTTTCACATATGCGCGAAAGCTGGCCCCAAGAGCAAGCCCAAGGACAAGAGCTTGGTGCGCACCTACACCGGCCATGCGGTCTTCGACAACACCCTAATCCTGCGCAGTAACGACCCGACTCTGGCCGCAGCCATATTCTCCTGCCCCCATCTTGGCGAACGCATCAGCCAACTGTTCAGCTCCTACAAGATCAAGAACCCGATAGAACTATTGAACGGCTTTCTGCACTACGAGAGCAGAGGATTCATAACGAATGAAGCCTCAAGGAACAGGGCAAGAGAGATTACTCTGGCAATGGCGGACATTTCACTCGCTCTGCAAGCCTTGGGCAAGACAAGTCCGGACGGTATGCAAGTGCAGAGCAGTCAGGCGTCCGGCATTTCGTAGCGAAAGCTCTGACAGGGCATCCAGCGGCCACCTCAAGTTGTGCGAAGGTGCAATATTCGCAGGCCATCCTTCATAGGTCCTGTAATCAGTTCACGCAGTTGCGACAGGCTCTTCACCGCTACGTATCCGGCCCCGTAGGCCGCCGCCAGCAAAGCGAAGTCCACCTTCTGCGGGGTAAGGAAAAAGCGTTCAAACGCTGCCCCATCGGCCACTCTGGCCACTGGCAGATGGCGGAATATGCCTCCGCCCCCGTTGTCCACCAGCACTACGTCGAGGACGCCCCTTAGCTGCGTAGCGCACAGCAAAGATGCAGCGTCGTGCAACAGGGCCAAATCCCCGCAAAGAAGCACTCCCCTGCCCCCCTGCGCCATCCCAAGGGCACTAGCCAAAGTGCCGTCTATGCCATTGGCCCCACGACTGAAGAACACCCTGAAAGGCGCGTGCCCGCTGGCGGCGTAAAGCTCGGCATGGCGCACGCTCATGCTGTTGGCAACGAAGAGGCGGCCATCCGCCGCAAGGGAGCGGAAAAGCTCTCTTGCCACAGCCCCTTCGTCAATACCCGGCGCAGTGTCAAGAGCGGCATCCAGCGCGGCCCGACACCTGCGGTTAGCCTCGGCCCACGAGGCAGCGTATGCTGCATCGGCCCCGCGGGGAAGAGGCAGAAGGTGCACAAGTTCCGGCACGAGCTGAACCTGCGACGCGGAGGCGTGCAAAGGATCGATATTCGCAAAGCCCGGCGAAACAACGAGCGTTGGCAGGTCCAGCAACTCCAACCACTGGCGCAGGGCCTTGCTGGTAGGAAGAGGGCCGACTTGAAGGACAAAGTCCGGCCTCAGCGCATCGGCAGTCTCCCTGTCCTTCAATATGGCGGCATAGCTGTCCACCCGCACGACGCCTTCCGGCAGATCCCCGGCACGCCAAGGCCCCAGGGCATCGCACAAGACGGGCCAGCCGCTGCGGGCGGCAAGAGTCATCAGCGAATGCCGCGCCGCCGCGTCGTCATCCGCCATCAGGGTTCCCGCCACGATGAGGCCGCGCCGAACCTCGCCGGGCAGGGAAATAGCGGAGAAGTCCGGCAAGGCTGGTCCTACAGCAACAGGACCCATGCCTTCCAGAAGGGCCGCGGGGTCAAAGTCGAGCTTCAGACGCTCTTGCGGCTGCGGTGCCAGAGGTTCGCGGAATGGGCAGTTGACATGCACCGGTCCGCGTTCCGGGGCCATGCAACGCATCAGGGCATGCCTCATGGTCTGGCGGAGCTGGCGAAGGCAGGCAGAGGTCGGCTCCGGGCAGGGAAGTTCAAAGAAGTCCCTGGCAAAGCTGCCATACATGCGCGTCTGGTCTATGGCCTGGCCGGCGGCGCAACGGCGCAGTTCCTGCGGACGGTCCGCCGTAAGAACAAGTAGAGGCGTCCCGCTTTCCGAAGCCTCCACGAGAGCAGGCAGGTAGTTTGCCGCAGCACTGCCCGAAGTGCAGACTAGTAGGACGGGCTGGCGCGAACTACGGGCCAGTCCCAACGCGAAAAAGCCCGCGCTTCGCTCGTCCAGTATTACGAAGGACTCTATCTGTTCACACGCGGCAAGGCCCAAAGCAATGGGCGTCGAACGCGAACCGGGCGAAACCACGGCCTGCTTCAAACCCATGCGCGCCAGTGCAGAGGCCAGAAAGGCCCCCCATAGGCTGTTGGCGTTGCTGTGTGCGGACCAGTCCATGCGAAAGGTGGATTGTGCAGAGCCAAACGGCTTGGCCAAGGCCCGAGGATATGCAAAGGCCGTGCAAAGAAGCCAGTAAGAAAACAACTTAAGACTGCTCCGAACACCGGAAAAGTATCGAGAACTCCGTGCCCTCTGGGCCGCTCTTCTCAAGCTTCAGCTCGGCTTCCATCTGTTTGACAAGCTGTGCTGCAATGGCGAGCCCTACGCCCGAACAACCGGGCTTGCTGCTGCGCACAGGAAGGAAAGGATCGCCCAGCATGTGCTCCGGCAGCCCCGGACCATTGTCACACACCAGAAGGCTCACAGCCCCATCGCCGCGCAGTCCCCATTCCATGCGCACCTCCTGCCCGACCTTGGACGCCTGAACGGCGTTCTGAACAAGGTTCACCGCTGCCAGCGCCAGCAGATTGCCCCGGCGATTGTCGAGCGTCAGCTCCGGGCAGCCTTCGCTTACAATCTTCACCCCGTTGCGCGCTGCCAGAGGGCCGCAACGGGCCATTACCACATCTGCAATTTCGCCCAGTGCATAGTCGAAGCGTTCCCCGCCCTCTTCCTGCGCAAGTATGGAGATGCTGTCCTCTATCATGCGCGCCATGCGCCTTGCTGCCTCTCCGGCATCGTCCAGTCCCTCTTCTGCCGCTCCGGCGCGGCGGCGCTCCTCCACATACATGCTCAGGGCTGCGAGCGGGTTCTTCAGCCCGTGCAGCAGATTGGCCGTAACCGCGCCGATGGCCGACACTCTGGAGCGCAGGGCCAGCTCCCGGTTTGCGCGCACAAGCTCCCTTGTGCGCGCGTAGAGAAGCTGATTGCCACGGTGCAGGTTCCAGAAAGCCCAGCCCGTAAGCCCGCCGCCAAGTATCAGCGCGGCCAGCAGGGCCAACCCAGCCTGAGTGATAAGATTGCGGTCCAGCTCTGCAAAAGCGGCCAGAGTAGGCGTGCCATCCAGCAGGAACTGCCCTACGCCAATGAGCTTGTCGCCGCCACGCTTGTGCAGGGGGACCAACACCTCCAAGAGCGGCGGCCCCTCGCCCTCACGTATCAGTGAGCTGACAAAATACTCCCCCAGAGCCGCGTGCCTGTGGAAGCGCCCAAGAGGCTGCATGGTCCCCATCTTTGCAAGGTCTTCGGCAGATAGGCCACCGCCAATGAAAAACGAGGGAGCCGCGTCGAGCAGATTGCCGCTCGTATCGAATACGCGGAAAGCCACCACTCCGTCCAACCTGGACACATCCAAGAGGGCGTCGAGCAGGTATTCTCCGGCCACGCCCATGCCGTAAAAACCGGAGGCGTAACTAGCCGCCTTTTCCAGCTCGAAAAGAGTCACCGAATGCAGCACAGCGGCGTCTCGTGCGCATATCTGCGCCCTTAGCCTCTGGCGCAAGGAAAAAGTCACGGTGGCCAGTACGGCCACAAACACACATAGCCCCAGAAGGGCCGAGGCGAACGCCTTGCCCGAGCGTTGCACCCCGTCCTTGCCTTGGGAGATTACGATCATCGACTCCATGAATACTTGGCCTATGGCCTGCACCCATATGTAACGCGCAAATGTCTTCTGTGCCAGCCAATCAGTAACCTTGATATAGGGCAGGCGGAACAATGAAGCGCCAGTTTGCACAACTGCTTGCCACCTGCGGGCTTGATTCCTGTCTGATTATCGGGAACTATTGCACTTCGACACCAGTTTGGGCATCTGCAAGGACCGGACTTGTTGCGATTGCGAGGCCTGCCTGAATCCGTTCGCAACATGAATGTTGGTCGCAGCCTTCGCCAAAGCATCACGGGGACATAATCATGAAGCGTTTCCTTATCCTCAACGGACCGAATCTCAACCGCCTTGGCAAGCGCGAGCCGGGCGTGTACGGCGCCGACGGGCTGGATGTTCTGGAGGCCATGATCCGCAAAGAGGCTGCCACGCTGGGTGTCTTGGTCAGCTTCCTTCAAAGCAATCACGAAGGGGCCTTGATCGAGGCCATACATGCGGCCCATGACGAGGCCTTGGACGGGATCGTGTTCAACCCGGCCGCCTTCACGCATACGAGCGTTGCCCTGCGCGATGCAATAAGCTCCGGCACAGTGCCAGTAGTGGAGGTGCATATCAGCAATGTTCACGCACGCGAAGAGTTCCGCCATACGACAGTGACGGGGGCTGTGAGTCGGGCCGTGATTTCGGGACTGGGTTTCGAAGGCTACCTTGCGGCCCTGCGCTTCCTTGCGGCCAACAAGTCGTAGCCTAGCGACGCTTGCGCTGGGCGTACAGGCTGGATATGGCGCTTTCCTGCTCGCCCTCTATCTCACCGCTGATTTTCAGCCCATCGGTGACCCTTGTCATGAACCCGAACACCGGATAGGAGGCCCAGCCTAGAAACAGCCCGCAAAGGCCAAGCACCGGGGGCAGAAACAAGAGGCAGGCAAGCCCCGAGGGCAGGCCCGCCACCAGATCTTCGGGCAGCATGGCATTTACTGCGTCGCTAAGGAAACTGCCCGCGAACAGCAGCACCCCAAGCAAGACACCCCAGGCAGTGCCCACATACGCCGACAGGAGCATGTAGGAGCCGAGAGTCAGACTCTTGATTGTATTGTTCTGCATTGTGCGAAGTATATCTATCTTGTTCAACCTTGCGGGATGAACTCAGAAGCAAATATCATGCCCAGACGGCAGAGCGAATGTTCATCATATGCCAATATGCCTTGCATCAAGGGTTTGCTAATGACACATAATTCGATCCCAGTATTCGCACCTGCGTTATACCCCTTTAAGGGTATGGCGATTGGAGGTTATTGCCTACGATGAGTGGGGCAAAGTGCCCAAATGTTCCGCCACACGCAACACAATCTTAACGAAGGCAGATTATTCCACGACAAAGCAGCCCAGTATCCTCGCGCTTGCCATTCGCACGCATCCTGGGCATATTCTCCCGCTTAACAGACACTCCGCGCACATTCTGCCGGGACTTGTGCCACACTTTTTCCGATGCCCACACTTCCAGACACAGCACCTTTCAAAGCCCGCCACAAGGAACTGGACTCCCAGATGGCAGAGCCGGACTTTTACGGCGACCGCCGCCGTGCCGCCTCCGTCATGCGCGAGCATCAGAAGCTGAGCACCCTGCTCGACATGGCCGAAAAGTTCCGCTCCGTCGAAAAGCAGATTGCCGACAACCGCGAACTGGCCAAGGCCGAAGACGATGCAGAGCTGCGCGCAATGGCGCTGGAGGAAATCCCATCGCTTGAGGAGGACTTGACCCGCATCTACGAGGAAATCCTGACGGCCATGATACCGCCGGACCCCTCCGACTCACGCAACACCATCGTCGAAATCCGCGCTGGAACAGGTGGCGACGAAGCCTCGCTCTTTGCCGCAGACCTATTCCGCATGTACTCACGCTACTCCGAGGAAAAGGGCTGGAAGATCGAGATGATGGGCGCAAGCGAGTCCGAAGCCGGTGGCTGGAAGGAAATCTCCTTCCTCGTCGTGGGCGACGAAGTTTACAAACAGCTCAAGTTTGAAAGCGGGGTCCACCGCGTGCAGCGCGTCCCTGCCACCGAGGCTCAGGGCCGCATCCACACAAGCGCCGCCACCGTGGCCGTGCTGCCCGAGGCCGAGGAAGTCGATGTCGAAATTAAGCCAGATGAAATCGAAATAAGCGTGGCCCGCGCCAGCGGCCCCGGCGGACAGGGCGTCAACACCACCGATAGCGCCGTGCAGATACTGCACAAGCCCACGGGCATGATCGTGAAGTGCGCCGACGAGCGCAGCCAGATTAAGAACAAGGCCAAGGCCCTCAAAGTGCTGCGAAGCCGCCTGCTCGAAAAGCGCGAAGAGGAGGAAAGGGCCAAGTACGCCGCGAACCGCAAGGCCCAGATTGGCAGCGGAGACCGCTCCGAGCGCATCCGCACTTACAATTTCCCCCAAGGACGCATCACCGACCACCGCATCGGCCTTACCCTATACAACCTATCAGAGGTCATGGAAGGACAGTTGGACGAAGTCATCTCCGCCCTCCAGCAGGCAGACCGCGAGATGAAGGTAAAGGCACTCGGCGAAAGCGAATAGACACCCCTGCCGAGAGCTGCGAAGCGCGGGGCGGCCAACATCTGCAAATGCCTCTTCGCTCTTGAACCCGGTCTATTGCGCGTCATACTCTTCTTACATATGGACCCGATAGCCACGACGCTCTTTCTTGCAGGACTCATACTACTGGGCTTTGAAATAATCGTGCCGGGCGGAATACTCGGCGGCATAGGCGGACTCTGTATGCTCGCAGGCGCTGTCGATATATGGATAAACCACGGCAACGGCTGGGGCCTGACGGCGGTCTTTGGCAGCATACTCGTCGCCTTCTTGTTCTTCTTTCTGGAGATACGCCTGCTCAAGACCGGCCCTCTGGCGCGGCGCTTCCTTCTTAGCGGGCAGACTCCGCCAGCCGAGGCCCATGTAGCGGCAGGCATGGCCCCCGGCAGCAAGGGCCGCAGCCTTACGCGCCTAAACCCATCGGGCCTAGTCGAAGTGGAAGGTCGCAGCCTCGAAGCCCTCTCGCGCGATGGCATGATTGAGGAAGGCGCAGAGGTTGAAATCATTTCCGACGACTCTTTCCGCGTGCTAGTCCGCCGGGCAAGACAGGGCTGACGCGAAACAGCAAACCTCGAAAACTGCGCCATGATCGAAAACCGCCTAGCAGAACTCGGTATCACCCTTCCAGAGCCACCCAAGGCCGTCGGGGCCTATGTGCCCGCCCTTCGCAGCGGCAACCTTCTCTACGTATCCGGCCAGCTCCCTTTGCGAGAAGGCAGGATACTGGCCCAAGGCCCCGTGGGCAGCGCATGCACGCCCGACGAGGCACGCGAAGCCGCCCGCCAGTGCATACTGAACATGCTGGCCATAGCCCGCCGTGAGGCAGGCAGTCTCGACGCCATTGCCCGCGTTGTGCAGTTGCAAGGCTTTGTCCATGTAAGCGCTGGAGAGTCCGCGAACATCGTGCCCACGATAAACGCGGCCTCGGAGCTACTCTTTGAGATATTCGGTGAAACGGGCCGTCACAGCCGCGCAGCCATCGGCGTGGCGGCTCTGCCGCTTGGAGCTGCGGTGGAAATCCTTGCCACTCTGGAACTAGACAAATAGCCGTCCGCCCGAAAGACCCCCTTTGTAAGAAACATCACCCAAGCCTGTGAGCTTGAGAAATTTTGGACAAATCGCTGAATTAGTAAAGCATGGTCTCAACTTTGATAGACGTTGACCGATCCAGTCCTTGGATGTGAATACCCCTGCGAAAGGACACTCCTTCGCCAAACGCCTCATCCTCGGCATGCCCATCAAATGAAGACGAGCACACTGGCCTGCGCCCTCGCCCTTGCAGCACCCCTTTTCACCAGCGCGGCGGAAAAGATGCCCAAACTAATCGACACCAAGGCCACGGCGCAGACCGTAGCCCTCTTTGAAAACCTGCACAAGACGGGCACAAAGCACGTCCTCTTCGGCCACCACGACACCCTTGCCTACGGGCACGACTGGATAGGCGAGCCGAACCGCTCCGACATCAAGGATGTGACCGGCGACTACCCAGCCGTGTATGGCTGGGATCTGGCCCCACTGGAGCCTGCGGACATGAACCCGCACCCTGGCCGCGAGCGCATGAACGAAACGCGAATGCTAGCCTTCGCCAACCAGGCATTCGGGCGCGGGGGAGTTGTCACCTACTGCTGGCACGCTGCCAACCCCGTTACAAAGAAGAGCTTCTACGACCTTACCCCCGCACTGCACACCCTGCTCCCCGGCGGCGAGCAGCACGGCTATTACCTCACGATGCTGGACCGCTTTGCGGAATATTTCGGCAAACTCTCGCCCATGCCCGTCATCTTTCGCCCATTCCACGAACACAACGGCGAATGGTTCTGGTGGGGCAAGACGCATTGCAGCGAAGAGGACTACATCGCCCTATGGCGCTTCACCGTGAAGTATCTGCGCGATGTAAAGGGCGTCCACAACCTCATTTACGCGTTCTCGCCCGACCGCGGACGGATAGACCTATCCAAGGGCGACACGGACTACTTCTACGGATGGCCGGGCGATGACTACGTGGACATTATCGGGCTGGACGACTACGTGGACGTGAGAATGCCGCGCGAGAACCCTGCCCTAGGCGAAACGCCCGAAAAGTCCCTTGAAGGCAAGATGCAGGACCTAGTCACAAGCCTTGAGATGATAGCCCGCATTGCCGAAGAGCGCGGAAAAGTGCCCGCCCTCACCGAGACTGGCAACGATCAGCAGACAATCCCCAACTGGTGGACAAAGGTTCTGCTGCCATGCCTCGACGCAAGCGAGCTGACCCGCCGCACGGCATGGGTGGAAGTGTGGCGCAACGCCAATGCCGAGCTTGAAGGACACGAACACTTTTTCGCCCCCTACAAAGGGCACCCGATGGCTGAGGACTTCATCGAATTCTGCAACAGCGACCTAATACTGCTGGAAAACGACCTGCCCTACATGTACAGGCCTGCGTCAAATTGCGACTAGCCCCACCCCACCAGTCGGTTCGCAAAAACTTGCCCGATTACATATGCCTCTCTATCTTGCGGACAAGGAAGGGATTGCACCATATGTTGCTCGTTGCAGGCAGTCTGGCTCTGGACCGCGCTTACCGCTGCGCCAGCCTTCCGTTATCCGGCAGCGTGCAGGGCAGCGCCTCGCTCCAAATCGGCGCACTGGGCGGCATCGAGGCCCTTGCCGCAAGACGCTCCGGGGCGGAAGTGGCCCTGTATGCAGCAGTGGGCGATGATGCCGACGCCGTCTCTCTTCGCCGCCTACTATCTCAGAACGGCATCGAGGCCGTGTTACAAACTGTGCCCGACGCGCCCAGCGGCAACTCTGCCAGCATTATTGCCGACGATGGAGCATTTGTGAGCAGTCAGGCCAGCGCCGCCAACGCCCTGCTGGAAGTAGGGCAAGAGGCCATGCAGCTACTGGAAAGGTGCAGCCTGCTGCTATGCCAGTGCGAGGCTGCCTCCCCCGCCAGCGCCCAGTTAATGGCAAGAGCCGGCGCAAGGGGTATACGCCGCGTCCTGCACGCCAGCCCCGCCCGAACGGATGCGCTAAGCGTACTGGCCCCTCTGGCGGACTTAATCATATGCTCGCCGGACGCCCTCTGCGCCATAGCCCGCATGAACGGCGGCCCCGAATGGCAGGAAGGAATGGACGAGGGGCACATACACGCCCTGCCCGACGCCCGCCTGCACCAACTCTGCCGCTGCGTGACAGGCGACCTTGTCGTGCTTCTTGGGGCAAGAGGGGCCTTCCTATCCCCTCGCGAAGGCCCATTCCGCCTGCTGGGCGATGTCCGCGCCCCGGCCACGCTCCACGGACTGCGCTGCGCGGACGAGGCATTCGTCGGTGCCTTGTGTGCGGCTCTGGATACCGACGGCGAGCTTAACGCCGCCGTCCGCATAGCTGTGACAGCCAGCGCCCTGCTGCCAAGGCCCGGGGGGCAGGAAGCACTATTACGCAAGGCGGATATTCAAGCCGCAATCCTGTAGCGCAGGCGGCAAGCGGCAGGGACAAATCAAAGCCCTACATGGCGTCCACTTTGTCGAGCCGGGGCTGGTGGCGCCCGCCCTCGTAGCTGGCGTTGAGCCAGGCCTCCACAATGGCAAAAAGCTGATCCTCGGGGAACATGCGCTCACCTAGCGAGATGATGTTGGCGTTGTTGTGCTCCTTGCACAGGCGGGCGCTGTCCACATTCCAACACACTGCGCAGCGAATGCCGCGCACCTTGTTGGACACCATTGCCTCGCCATTGCCACTACCGCCAAGGACAATGCCCAGATCATACTCTCCCCTTGCCACGGCCTCGGCCGCCGGACGCACAAAGTCCGGATAGTCGCACCTTTCGGAACTAAACGTACCAAAGTCGCCCACGCGATGACCGCGCGCGGCCAGTCCTTCGCGAAGTAGTTCCTTGTAGCGGAACCCGGCGTGATCCGAACCAAGAGCAATGGAGGGCTTGTCTGCCATATGTCGGTTAGACGAAAACAAAGCCACGAAGAGCGCAACAAAGAAACTGCTCAAACAATTGAGGAGGACAGCCCTGTATGCGGCAGCGAAGGGCATGGCCTGCGAAGATCAAGTTACAAGCGGCCCAGCTTTGGAATTGCCAAAGACCCATGCAACATGCATCTTCTCCCAGTCTGAAGCGCCGTGCGCTACAATGCGGGCATAGTATAGTGGTAATACGTGAGCTTCCCAAGCTTGAATCGTCGGTTCGATCCCGACTGCCCGCACCAGATATTTCCAGAGCATCACTCTCCGCATAACCACATGCTTGTTGGGCTATCTGAACGTAAGGCTGTTGAGCTTTCCACATAGCAAAGCCAAGCCTCAACAATTGCACCAAGTGCCAATACCTTGGCGAAGACCTCGATTGCGCACATTTCCACGCAGGGAAGGTGAGAAAAATGGTGGCCAGACCCAGACTTGAACTGGGGACACAAGGATTTTCAGTCCTCTGCTCTACCAACTGAGCTATCCGGCCGTGCCGTTTTGGCGAAAGCGCGATAAAGCCATGTAGCAAGGCACCCGTCAACAAAAACCAGTGTTTTCTGGCGGAAAAATGTGCTGCGCTGCTTACAGGGTTAAGCAAGTGCCAGATTGCTGGACATGTACCCTGTGGTGCACAGCCAGACATGTACAACAGGACGCCTCGGAGTCTGCATATCTCCGAGGCGTCCTTCCCCTTATCCGTATTCCGAGCGAACTGTAACAACAACAATAATCACTGCAAAGAGGCGGCGGTCCGCCCCCGGCGGCACGGCTCAGGGCCGGGAATGGGAGGCAGCCCTGATATTACATCGCACCCTCCGGGGACAGGCCCCGTCAAAGTCGATCAAAGTTCGTATTTATACTGTAAGTACCAGGCTCCGTCCTCCTTGGTGTTGGCCAAGGTGCCGAGCTTGCCCCAGCCGACAACGAGGGTTGAATTGCCGTTTATTAGCCAGCTTACATCAACGGCGTGCCAGTCGTCCTCGCGCCCTACTAGGTCCGGTATGCGCCCGTATGGGTCGGGCTTCTGCCTGTATTCATAAGCAACGAGCAGCCAGCTTGTTGGAATGAACACTATATTGCCCTCGAAAGTCGTCTTGCGCTTGTCGGCGAAGCCGAGAAGCCCCAGATGCGAGGCCTCGCTGCTGCGTAGGCCCGCCGACACTATCAGCGGATGCCCGCCGGGGGTGAAGAGCTTGCTGGCGGTCAGCGTAAGGTCAACGCCGCTTGCGGAGTCCAATCCTATCGAGCTTAAGGCACCGCCCAGGCGGGAATCTATTTCTTTGATGCCCTCGTTCTTCTTGTAATGCACACCCGCTGTGATGGCAGGTAGCGATGCGCTCTCTTTGTGGAGCAGAACGCGTAGGTTCAGGTTGTGCAGGCTCACATGGTCGCGCCCAATGTCCACGCCTGTCGCGGCAAATATGTCGTCGTCAAGGGTTCCGACGCCGAAGCGGTTATATGCGTAGCCCAGCTCTACCCTGCCCCACAGGGTCTCGGTTATGGTCAACGCGTGAAGGTTCTTTTCCCCTGCCTGCACATAGGAATATGCAAACGAAGGCAGGCCAACCGGGTTCGACTCATCCGCCGACGGGTTAACAAGGTATGCGATTGGCGTAATGGCACCGCCGCCGTAGCCCTCTATGGTGTGGAATGGCAGCGGCGGCGCGGATTGCGCGGCGGCATCGCCGGATTCTTGCTCTGCGCCAACGGACGCATGTATGAGGGCGGCGGAAAGAGCCGCAGTGAGCAGTAGCTTGGCAGTCTTGGTATTCATATGTTTACAACTCCTGAGTCAAAATATGTTACTGGTCAAAAAATGCTGCATAAGCGCGTCACGGATATGCAGATAGTTAAACTGCAAGCGCATGACGCAGAAAGAAGTGCCCTGAATGGGTCTTCAGCTAGGACGGTCACGTTTCCGTCCATCATTGGCGAATAATCTCAACGCCGGGCACAGGCCTCTACCGGCCCCCCTGCCCCTTCCCTCGTCCCAAAGGAGACGCTAGGGAATGGCCCCATCACATTCGGGCCTGCATACAGGATACTTGGCACATGCACGAGGCTGGAGCCACTTCGCGCCACCCTGCACCTTTGCCTGTATTGACTGTTCCTGTTGCGTTCATCTGGAACTGAGCATCCCACGTCATCTTTACTATGTCAACCATAATAGTAAAGATTGTCCCGAGATTTTTCAGATTCTCGAAATTACCCAAATCTGCACCATTATCCATCGCCGAACGCAGGGGAATACAAGCCACCTGTACGGCGGCAAATACCGTCCGAAACTGGAAAGTAGCAAGGCTTGGCACTAGAATGAAATATCGCAAGCGACCTAGCAAACAACACCATGAACGCACTAATTAGAACCGCAGGCGCTATATGCCTGATATTCACAGCCTTCCACATCTGGCTCGGCATTGCCATAGCCCGTATGCCCCTGCCGGCCTCGCCGCTGGCACTGATGAAGATGCTCAATACGGGAGGGACGATATTCATCCTCTTCCTTGGCGTCACACTTACTTTCATGGCCAGCGAGGTGCGCAAGAGCCGCCTCGGGTCCATGATACTTCTTCTCGGAGCGGCGACATTCATCGTCCGCGCGGTGGAGGAAATCGTCGTTTCCCCGCATACAAACATAGTAATCCTTGCCGTGTGCGCGCTTACGGGCCTCTTGCACGCGGGTCTGTTCATGGTGCTGCGCTGCCCCTGCCACATGAAAGACGCAGAGCTGCCCGAACAGTCGATGTAACAAGGCGACTGACATTTTCTTCGGAAAACTGAACGGGGTGGGCCAGTTGATGGACCACCCCGTATTCATGCCCCTAGGCGGGGCTATTTCAGTAATATCGCAGCCACTGAGCCGGCTAAGTAGCAATCACCTCACTTGCCCTTGGCCTGCCTGCGCTGGGCATCCTCAAGGAGCAGGCGGGCGCGAGCCTCGGAATTGGCCCTCTGGGCATCGTCCCGGGCCTGCTGAATGCGCCGGTAGAGATCCTTTTCTTCCGCACTTGGGACATAGCCCGGTATCTCGCTGCGGCTAAGGCCCATGTCCAAGATGTTCTTCTCCGAAATAATGTCCTGATAGGTACTGCCTTCGGGGTCCAGAATCTTTGCCGTTATGAAGATTACAAGGTTGCGCCGGTCCTGCTTGTCCGAATCGGTAGTGAAAAGGCGGCCCAAGAGGGGTATGTCGCCGAGCAAAGGCACCTTCTTCTCCGTCTTGCCGGTGCTAGTCTCGATAAGTCCGCCGATGGCCAGCGTGAAGCCGCTCTTGATTGTCACGGTGCTGCTTGTGCGCCTCTGGGTGATGATCGGGATCTCCGCTCCGGAAGCGCCGCCAAAGTTCACAGTGCCGCTCTTGCTGGAAATCTCGGGCTTAATCTGAAGATTGATGAGGCCCGTGTTATTGACCTGTGGGATGACATCGAGACTTATGCCAATGGGCTTGAACTCAAAACCGCTGACCTCGAAAGTGCCCGTCTCCTGATTGTAGGAGTAGTTCGGGATCGGGTATTCGACGCCGATGTGGATATTGGCCGCGGTGTTGTTCATCGTCACTACCGTGGGGTTGGAGACGAGCTGAACCTTGTCGTCGGTGCGCAAGGCGTTGAGCACCATGCTGAATGTGTCGGTGCTAAGCACAGCGGTATCCACCTTGTGAAGGTCCGAAAGAATGTTCGGGCGCACGTCGTCCTCGTTGTTGTCGTGGGTGCGCGTAACTGTACGGCTGAAAGACCCCTTGCCACCGAACGCACTCAGGCTGGACCAGTCCAGACCTAGGTTCGTCAACTGATTGTCCGTCACCTCGATGAACTTGGACTCAATCATAACCTGCTCGGTCGGGCGGTCCAGACGGGCAATTATGCCGCCTATCTGCACTATCTGCGCCGAACGCTCCGTCACGATCAGGCAGTTCGTGCGCGTATCCACCTGCACGCGTCCTCCGAGAGTCTCGTCCACAAGCGGGGCAACGGCAGCGCGCAGCTCTGCGGCCTTGGCAAAGTTGACGAGGAATACCTGCGTCTGCATCGGCTCGGCGAGCAGCTCCTTTATGCTGCGAATCTTGATGATGTTGCCATCCTTTACGTACGTGTAGCCCAAAGGCTCCAGCACTACGTCAAAGACCTGCTCCCAGGTGACGTTGCGCAGCTTGATGGACACGTTGCCGACGAGTGTTTCGGGTATAACGACGTTGAGATCGTTCATGTCCGCCACGCTGCGGATAATGTTGCGCACCTCGTCGTTGGGAAAGTTGACGTCGATAAGCTCCGACTCGGCAGCCGTGCGTATGCGTCCTGTTGGCTGCTGTGGCACAGGGCCGTATGGAAGGGCCACCTCTGGCCCAGCCGTGGCCTCAACTGGTGCCGGTGCCGCGCCCGCTGGGAGCATGAAGTAGAGGGACGCCAGGAAGAAGAGTATGATGCTCATGGGTTTTCTCATTGTATTGCACCTAGCTGTTTGCCTGTCATTCTGGCTGGAATACTGCGGCGTCGTTTCAGTTAGACGACTCGCTTGATGGCGCCGCCTTTGGTGCGGCAGCCCTGTCGTTGTAGGGAGAATAAAGGGATGCATCGGCAATGCCCAAGGTGTAGCCCTCGCCATCGGACGAAATGACTGTGAACTGCCTCGCCTGCCCGGCCACATTCACCTGCACAGTGCCGCCTACGCGCAGTAGCTGCCCACCGGCGCAGGCCACAAAGGCGCGCCCGCCGCTTACGATGTGCCCACTTGCCTGCAACTTGAAAGCCGCTGCGCGAAGAAGGACCGCGTGGTCCTCGCCGGCCGCCTTCGCGGCGTCCGCATCGCCACCCTGCGTCACGACGACGAGGGGGGGCGGAAAGAAAGGATCGCGCCCAGCCGCTAGCATCGCCTCAAGGTCGGGCCTTGGGGCATCAAACACCTCGGCAAGCTCCGCAAGCCGGGTCTGCCTTGCCTTGTCGGCCACGACCTGCGCAGCGCAGTCCAAGGCCGCAAAGGAACAAAAAAACAGTAACAGTATGCGCAGTGCGGCTCTCATTTCTTTGGCTCCGGCTTGGCTGAGAGTACTGTTATGACAATGTCGGCGGATTCAACCCGGCCGGAGAGAATATCCCCCTGCTTGACGGAAAGGCTGTCGTAACGGATTAGGAAACGGTCCCTGCCAAGGGCGTCGAGAAAGCGCACCAGATCCGGGAAAGCCCCCTCCACGCCAAGCTCGAAGGAAAAGGGCACATAGTTTTCAAACTCCGGCTTGGGGCCTTTCTTGTCATCGGCAGGCGCCTTTGGCAGATCCTTCTGGTCCGCCCTGCGCACTGTCACATTGCGACGGCTGCCTAGTTCGTAAATGTAGGCGAGGTTGGACGCCTTGGCATCAGGCTCCACGATTGAGGCCGCTATACGAGCGGAATATGCGTCCAGATGAGCAAGGTCGTCTGCAAGACTGAGGGAGTAGCGACTATTGCGCGAAATCTGCTCCAGCTTGTCCTGCTGCTCCTGCATACCTTCCTGAATCTCGCCGATGCGGCCATGCCGGTAAACGGCGGCCACGATGCATACAAGGCTCGCCAGCGCACAGGCAAGGGCGAGCGGATAGCTGCGGACAAAGCGTGGAAGGGCTGCCTGCGGACTCATTTTTTCGCCTCCTCCATGCTGCGGTAGAGCTTCATCTCTATGTTGAAATTGAAGTAATCGAGGTCTCTATCCTTGGTGTGCGAAACAAGCTCCACGGAGTAGCCGCCGCTTCGGAATATGTCCATCGAGCGCAAGGTGGCGACAAAGTCACCAATTAGCAAAGGCGCGCTGCGCTCGACCGACGGGGCCATCGTCCCCTTGAGCGTTATCACGCTTCGCAGGAAAGGCTTGCCATCGACCAGCTCTCGGCGGCGCTGAAAGTCCAGCGACGAATAAATGCACTGCTCCGGCTGGGCCGCGGACAACTTGACAAGAAGCAGGGGGATATCCATTGGCTGCTTTGCAAAGCTGGCCACCTCCAAAGCCTTGCGGGCATCGCGCATGAAGCGGGCACTATCGGCCACGTTCTTCTGGTCTGCGAGGCGCACTGAGGACACATTTGCCTGCATCTCGCCCAGCACCTGCGCACGGGCAGAAATCTCGTATTCCTGATACACGCAGACTCCGGCGCTAATCAACAGCACCATGCCTGCCACAAGATTGAGCAGAAAGTGCGTGCGGACTATCTTCAGGTCCGGCAACAGTTGCGCGTCCCTGAAATCCGGCCTCCAGGGCTTCTGAACCAGTTTGCTCTTTCTGCCGATAGACATTGTCAATTCTTTGCCCCCGTCAGCTCGGGCAACATGCCGAGAACCCCCATCCAGCCCTCACCAATCGCCCCAAGGTCCAAGCCTGCCGCCTTTTGCACTCCCTTTGCACCCAGCCAGCCTGCGAAGTCGAACACCTGAAGCTCCACGCCAAGCGAACGGGCAATGCACTGGCGCGTCCAGTCCAAGCTGGGCGGGATTAGGTGCACGAACACCGAGCCTATGCTCTGCCCGGTCTGCACCTCGTAAAAACCTGTCGATGCGCGCATCTCGCGCAGCAGGCGGCCCAACAGCACCGGCCCCATCTCGGTAAAGTCGAAGGTGTTGGAATAGAGGAGCCGGGCCGCTGATTCGGGATCCTTAACCCCCAGCTCCGCGGCCAGAACGGGCAACATGCTGTCCAACCCGTGCGGGATTGTGCGGCAAAGGTCCAGCCTGTCCGCATTCACGATGAAAATGCTGCTGCTAGCCTGCCCAAGCTCTATGTGGAGTATGGGCTTGCGATTACCCGAATGCCGGACGTAGTCCATGAGCGCCCCTATGCAGGATAGGGAGCCGAGCTGCATATGCTCTGGGTATATGCCGTGGGTAAGCAGATCTTCCTGCGCAGCCCGTATTTCCGCCGTTGGTGCGCCGCAAAAAAGCAGCTCCTTTTGTGCGGACAGATTGCGCGCGGGGTCAAAGGGGAGGCCGTCCGCAGCGTTGAGTATGGAGACACTGGACGAAGCGATATCTATCCCCACGGCCTTAACCTGCTCCTCAAGATATCCCGGCTCCTTCAGCTTCACGGGAGTATCCACACTGTAGCGGGCGAAAAAGCGCCCCAAGGGGTACACGCTGGCTACCGAAGGAATGAAACGGGCGTTCTTGCCCCCCTCGCCCATCTCAAGGATGAAGTTCTGAATCTTCTCCCTCCCGGCCTCGACTGGCAATTGCTCCAGTCGCTCAATACATGCTGTGCCCGAAGCCTGCGACACAAGGGCCACCATGAGCCGGAACGGCCCCCTGTCCACATATACCGTCTTTGTCCTAGAAGATCGCATGGGTTCAGAGCCGGAGCGAGCGCGACAGGCATGATACCCGAAGCCCTACGCTCTTGGAAGTCATGCGTTTATGATACTCCATCCAACAAGGCTTCCACAAGGGAAAAAGGACAGGTAACTACCCCTGCAAGGCACCGGGAAAACACCTCGAAAGAGTGTAAGAAAAATGTGCGGAGTATCTCCGCCAGCCTTCTGCCACCGCCACTCTCAGCCCTTCTTGACGAAGCGGTTTTCAGTACCCCTGCACAGTCGCACTATGTTCGAGCGGTGCCGGACTACGAGTGCCACGGCTAGGAGCAGGCATATACCGCGGATTACGCCCGGCTCGTCCAAGAGCCACGCAGCCAGGGGCAGGCAGAGACCAAGCACTATCGAGGCAAGCGACACGTAGCGAGTCGAGTAAAACACGGCAAGCCATGCGGCAACGCCAATCAGTATGACCACGGGGCAAAGCGCAAGCAGGCCCCCTATGGTGCTTGCCACACCCTTGCCGCCGCGAAAACCGATGAACACCGAGAAGGAATGTCCGACGAGCGCTGCCACAAGGCCCGCCACGCCAAGTTCAACTGCCCAGGGTTGCCCGTGGAAGATCATCTGCGGCAGAGCAGCCGCCAGCGCGCCCTTGAGCGCATCGAGGACGAAGCAGAGGTTGCCAGCGCCTTTGCCCACGACGCGCTTGACGTTCGTGGCACCGGGATTGCCGCTGCCCGCCTTGAGAATGTCCACGCCGTGCCGCTTCGAGATTATGACCGCAAAGGACACAGAGCCGAGCAGGTAGCCCGCAACAAGGACAAGCACAAGGTAAAGGATGGGCGGAAACATGTTGGCGAATCTGTGAAACTGTCAGTTCATGCAACGGCCCGCGAGTCGTGATTCAGACTCGCGGGCCGTAAACTATCTGTGCGGCAAACGGCTCTGGTCAAGCCTCGCCGCGCAATTCTCTACGCGAGGTCAACGAGCTGCACGCCCTTTATGTCCTTGTGCGCCATAAGCTCGGAAATGGCCTTCTCGCAGGGCCTGCTGTCCAGAGTGCAGATGTTCAGGGCAAGGCCGCCCACGTTGTTGCGCGATAGCGACATGTTGGCGATGTTCAGGCCGTTCTTAGCGAGGACGGTGCCAATGTGGCCGACTATTCCGGGCACGTCGTTGTTCTCTACTACGAGCAGGAAGCCCGAGAGGACCGCCTCCACGTCGCGCCCGTTGAGCGAGACCATGCGGGACTTCTGGCTCTTGCCAAAGAGGGTTCCCGCCACGCAGAACTTCGCACCGCTGGAGCTTTCGGCCTCCACGGCCAGAAGGTCTGTGTAATCGGTGTCCGTGTTGGAGCTGTGGGCCTGCACCTCGATGCCGAGGCGCTTCATGGCACGCGGGGCGTTGATGTCGTTTATGTCCTGAGCGATCTTGCGCAGGTAGCCGCGCTGAACGGAGCGGACGACAGGCAAATTGTCGTAAGAGGTCATCTTGCCCCAGCCGCGAATAGTAATCTTGGTCACGTCCTTGGCCGAAACCTGTTGCAGGACGCTGCCCAAGAGTTCGCCAAGGCGCAGATAGGGGGCAAGGATCTTGAGAGTGGCCGGGTCAACGGCAGGCGCGTTGATGGCGTTGCGAATCATGCCGCCCTTCAAGACGGACGCGATTGCCTCGGCCACTTCGATGCCCACGCCCTCCTGAGCCTCCACCGTGGACGCACCAAGGTGGGGGGTCATGATGACGTTGGGCAGGCCGCGCAGGGGACTGTCGGCCTGAAGAGGCTCGGCGTCGAACACGTCGAGTCCGGCAGCGGCCACCTTGCGGCTCTTGAGAGCCTCGGCCAGTGCCGCTTCGTCGATAAGGCCGCCACGGGCGCAGTTCACGATGCGCACCCCGTCCTTCATCCTGGCGATGGCGGCGGAGTTGATCATGTTCTTTGTCTCTGCGGTCTTGGGCATGTGGATGGAGATGTAGTCCGCCTGCGCGAACAGGGTGTCCAGCTCCACCTTCTCGACGCCCATCTGGTGCGCCTTTTCCTCGGTCAGGTAGGGGTCGTAGGCCAGAACGCGCATGTTGAAGGCGAGCGCCCTCTTGGCGAGGTTGCCGCCGATGCGGCCAAGGCCTATTACGCCCAGAACCTTGCCGTTAAGCTCTATGCCTTCAAAGCTCTTCTTGTCCCACTTGCCAGCGCGCATCGAGGCGTCTGCCTGCACGACGGGGCGCGCGGTGCAGAGCATGAGCGTGAAGGCCAGCTCGCAGGCGGCAATGGTGTTGCCTCCGGGAGTGTTCATGACGATGACGCCGCGCTCTGTGGCTGCGTCCACGTCGATGTTGTCCACGCCGACACCGGCGCGGCCAACTGCCTTGAGCTTCGGGGCGGCCAGGATCACCTCGCGGGTGATCTTCGTCGCGCTGCGAACGATGATTGCGTCCACATCGGACACGAACTCGATGACCTTGTCAGGGGAGGAAGACTTGAAAGCCTCCACCACTTCAAAGCCCTGCTCACGGAGCATGGCGACGCCCGATTCTGCAATCTTGTCTGCTACGAGGATTTTCATGATGGCCAAAAGTTGGACAATTAAGCCTCTTGCCGCCTCATTGCAACGAAAAGAAAACCCAATGGCAGAATCCGATCTGATGAAAGCCTGCCGCCGAAAAAGAAAAGGGCCGCACTCGTTGCCGAGTGCGGCCCTTGAAAACCGGATTGACTACTTGCGCTTGTCGTCCACGTCCTCGACCTCGGCATCAACCACATTGTCGTCTGCCGGGGCGCCCTGCTGCGGCTGCGGGCCGGACTGTGCTCCGCCGGGCTGCTGCCCCTGTGCGTTGGCCTGCTGATACATGCGCGAAACGGCCTCCTGCATCTCCTTGTTGTTCTGGATGGACTCCAGAGCAGCGGCGATGCGCGTTGCGTCGTTTGACTCCAGCGCGGCCTTGCCCTCTTTGATAAGGCTTTCGGCGGTGTCCTTTGCGCTGCCCAGCTTGTCGCCGTTCTCCTTTACTAGCTTTTCAGTCTGGTACACGAGCGTGTCTAGCTGGTTGCGCTTTTCGACGGCCTCGCGGGCCTTGCGGTCCTCCTCGGCATGGGCTTCGGCCTCCTTGCGCAGGCGCTCCACCTCGGCCTTGTCCAAACCGCTTGCGCCCGTGATGGATATTTTCTGCGCCTTGCCCGTGCCAAGATCCTTGGCCGAGACGTTGAGGATGCCGTTTACGTCGATGTCGAAAGTGACCTCGATCTGCGGAACTCCGCGGGGCGCGGGCGGGATGCCGTCAAGGTGGAAGGTGCCCAGCACCTTGTTGTCGCGCGCCATCGGGCGCTCGCCCTGAAGGACGCGGATTTCCACGCTCGGCTGATTGTCCGAGTAGGTCGAGAAAGTGTTGCTGCGCTTGGTGGGAACTGTGGTGTTGCGCTCGATCATGGGGGTGGCGACGCCGCCAGCCGTCTCGATGGAGAGCGTCAGCGGAGTGACGTCCAGAAGGAGCACGTCCTTGACCTCGCCCTTGAGCACGCCGCCCTGAATGGCAGCGCCCACGGCAACGACCTCGTCCGGATTCACACCCTTGTGCGGCTCCTTGCCAGCCAGCTCGCGGGCCACTTCCACCACCCGGGGCATACGGGTCATGCCGCCCACGAGCACAAGCTCGTTGATGTCCTTGGCGGAGAAACCGGCGTCCTTAAGACAGTTCTGGAACGGGGTCTTGGTGCGCTGAATGAGTTGATCTGTAATCTGCTCAAGCTTGGCGCGGGTCAGGTTCACCATCAGGTGCTTCGGCCCGGTGGCATCGGCAGTGATGAAGGGAAGGTTGATGTCTGTAGTCTGCGCGCTCGAAAGGGCGATCTTGGCCTTTTCGGCCTCTTCCTTGAGGCGCTGCACCGCGGTCTTGTCCTGCTTAAGGTCGATGCCGTTCTCCTTCTTGAACTCGGCCACGAGCCAGTCGATTATGGTGCTGTCCCAATTGTCGCCGCCCAGGTGGGTGTCGCCGTTTGTCGCCTTCACCTCGAAGACGCCTTCGCCGATTTCGAGGATCGAAATGTCGAAAGTGCCGCCGCCAAGGTCGTAAACGGCGATAGTCTCGTCGCTCTTCTTGTCGAGGCCATAGGCGAGCGATGCCGCCGTTGGCTCGTTTATGATGCGCAGCACCTCAAGACCGGCTATCGTGCCCGCATCCTTGGTCGCCTGACGCTGAGCGTCGTTAAAGTAAGCCGGGACGGTGATGACGGCCTTTGTAATCTTTTCGCCAAGGAAGGCCTCGGCGTCGGCCTTTAGCTTGGCCAGCACCATCGAGGAAATCTGCTCTGGGGCGAACTTCTCCACCTTGCCGCCCACGCTGCACTCTATCCATGCGTCGCCGTTACGGCCCTCGACCACCTTGTAAGGCAGGTTGCGCGCCTCTTCTAGCACCTCGTTGTACTTGCGGCCAATTAGGCGCTTGGCCGAGAATATCGTGTTCTGCGGGTTTGTTACCGCCTGACGCTTGGCAGCCTGCCCCACGAGGCGCTCGCCGTCCTTGGTGAATGCAACGATGGATGGTGTCGTGCGCGCGCCCTCGCTGTTGGGAATGACGACAGGCTCGCCGCCTTCCATGACAGCCATGCAGGAGTTTGTTGTGCCCAGGTCTATGCCAAGAATCTTGCTCATTATGTATATTGGTTTAACCAACAGATGCAGGGCCTGTGCCGAATTGCCGCGCAGCGATTCATTCCGCTGTGAAACAACAAGATAGGCAATAATTAACACATGCCGCGCAAGGCTGGAAGCAGGCAATTTCGTGGCACAATGTCACAGTTGAGACAGAGTGCTGGCGCCCTGCTGGCGCAGTGTGGAGGTGCTTGGCTAGGAACGCGCAATAGCGACTCTTGCGCCAAGTGGCATCAAGTCTCGCATACAAGGGGTTGACGTAGGGATGCACCGGGGGCATTCTATCGAGAACAGGGCTCCCAAGCCCCCACCCACCCCATACCCACGCGAGCATCAAGGCAATGTTAGGCAAGGCACTAGGCTTCTTTTCCACAGACATAGGCATCGACCTTGGGACGGCCAACACTCTTGTTTACGTCAAGGACAAGGGCATTGTGCTCAAAGAACCCACCGTCGTTGCCATAGACGTGGAGACTGGCGAGCCAAAGGCCGTGGGCATCGAGGCCAAGAACATGCTTGGCCGCACCCCGATGGGCATCAAGGCCGTGCGCCCGATGAAGGACGGCGTCATATCCGACCCCGTGCTCACCGAGGCCATGCTGCGCGTGTTCATCGGCAAGGTGGTCAACTCCGTTCGCTTTCCCCCGCCCCGCGTAGTCATTGCAGTTCCGAGCGGCATCACCCAGGTGGAGCGCCGCGCAGTGAGCGAAAGCGCCATGCACGCCGGTGCGCGAGAGGTACACCTATTGCCAGAGACCATGGCCGCGGCGATAGGCGTGGGCCTGCCCGTGGACGAACCTGCCGCAAGCATGATAGTGGACATCGGCGGTGGCACGACGGAAGTGGGCATCATATCCCTTTCAGGCACTGTCTATGCAAAGAGTCTGCGCACCGGAGGCGACAAGTTTGACGCTTCCATAATCAACTACATGAAGCGCGCCTACAACCTGAACATTGGCGAGCGCATGGCCGAAGAAATCAAGATACGCATCGGCAGCGCTGCCCCCCTCGACAAGGAGCTGACAATGGAGGTGAAGGGCAGCGACTCTGTGGCGGGCCTGCCCAAGACCCTGCACATATCCTCGCACGAAATCCGCGAGGCGCTGATGGAGTCTCTTAGCGCAATTGTGGGCGCTGTGCGCGCAGCTCTGGAAAACTGCCCCCCGGAACTTTCCGCCGACCTTGTGGACCGCGGCTTTGTCATGGCCGGGGGCGGCTCGATGATACGCAACATCGACCGCCTGCTATCCGACGCCACGGGCCTGCCCGTAATCGTGGCCGACGAGCCGCTCAACGCCGTTGCAAACGGCACCGGACGCGTGCTTCAGGACATGGACTGGTACATGAACACCAATCGCGGCTAGGCCAACAAGCCCCAATAAAGCGGCTGGACGGCGATACAATAAGAACCTTCGCCACGCACCCACCCGGTCACCGCTTTGACGCATTTGAAACGCATTATTTACGTCAAATAATTATCAAAAAGAGAAATGGGTGCTTTCGGGTTGATAGAGTAGAGGAAATCCATACTGTTTTCAGGTGTGAATGCCCCATAATCAGGCATAAACGACCCCTCATCTCCTAATCCAAGCCATGATTCGCACCGTCATAATTGAAGATCAGACAGCCGTCCGGGAAATGGTGGCCCAGGTGGTGCGTCTCGATCCAGAGCTTGAGGTGGTGGGCGAAGTGGGAGACGGGCACGAGGCCTGCGAAGCCTGCCTTCGCCTGAAGCCTGACTTTGTAATACTCGACGTAATGCTGCCCGGCCTCAACGGAACCGAGGTGCTACGCCGCTTTTCCCGCCAGTTGCACGACACGCGCGTTCTGGTGTTCTCCGGCTACGAAGACCCGATGCTGTTGCGCGAGCTGCTCGAAGCAGGCGCGCATGGCTTTGTGGGCAAGAACGCACCTCTTTCCGAACTCAAGCGCGGCATCAACGTGGTGTCACGCGGTGGCAGCTATTTCGGCCCGGAAATTGCCCGCATACTGCGCGAGGTGATGACCGGCCCCATGCTGGGCCAGCGCAGCGCCCTTGGCCTACTGACAAGCCGCGAGCGCGAGATTCTCCAGCTAATAGCCGAGAGCTACAGCACCAAGGAAATAGCCTCGAAGCTAGGCATAAGCGTTAAGACTGCGGAAAACCACCGCACAAACCTTATGCGCAAGCTGGACCTGCACGACGTGGCCAGCATCACGCGTTTTGCCATAGAGCAGGGCCTTATACAGGCCCCGCCTCGCCCTCTGGGTTAAAGAAAACCCTCTCCGAGGGCAGGATGCATAACACTCCTTAGCCTAGAGCGGCGATCTCAACCTTCATCTGGACTATCGCCACATGATAGGCCTTTTCGATGAGGGCCGCGCCGCTTTCCAGATCCTCGCGCGACATGTCCGAACGCGCTCCATGCTCGTATGCACGGCAGACCTGCGAAAGCCGCAGAAGCCCGAGGTTGGCACTGGCCCCTGCAAGGGCATGGGCGATGCGGTTGCACTTGTGCCTGTCAACCTCTGCTGCGGCCTGATACAGCTCGATGAACTTCGGCTCCGCCTCCTGGGTGTACAGGTCGAGCAGCTCTTCCAGCATTGCCTTGGCCTCGTCCTCGCCGGTAGCCACAAGCATCTCGAACTGCTCACGATCAATAATCTCTACGTTGGAAAAGTCAGATATGGGCATGGCATGAAACTACTTGGGCGCGAGCATACGCTCGACACGGGGAGACTACATATTACGGGGGCCAATCAGCTTCCATTCTAAGCCTGCAATCTCCTTGGGCAAGTATAAAGGCCAGTTCTAACAACTTTGAGTTGATATACCAGGATGCAATACCTTACCTAGGCCTCTTACGCCGCCGCAGCCACAAGCTTACGCCAATAGCCCCCAGCGAGGCCAAGCCCGCCACATGTGCAGGTTCTGGAACTGCTGTATAGATGAGGTCTATTGTCGAAACCCCGACTCCAAGCGAAAAGCTGCCCCCGTAGCTGTTGGTAAAGTCAGTCATGTCCAGCACGAGGCTCCCCTCGGTCCAGCCGAGCAGCGAACCACTCGCAGTAACAAGATTCCACTGGTAATCCTGCGTGGGGTCGAAATTTGCCGCATCGGCCACAAGACCGGTGCTCACGCTCGTGATGCGAATGGCAAAGGGGTTGGCACTGGTGGCTTCAATACTGATGTCCTCATCGGCAAGAAGATTTGTCCAGCCAATTCCCGGCTCGCCTGCGGCATCGAGCATGTAAAAGTCCAACCCCTCGCCGCCAATCCATGTCGTTGGCGAGGTATATGTCCCGCCTGAGGCCCTAAGAACAAGGTGCAGGGTAGATTCCTTCTGAATGTTGTAATCGGAGAGCGTTCGGCCATCTTCGAGCTGCTTGCCCGCAAAGATCAGGCGCTGGAAATACGGCAGAAGCTCTTCCTTGTCCTGAATCATGGCCTTGACGTTCTCGATGGAGTCCGAAGTCTCGACTTCCAAAGCGATGGTCTTACCCGTGAGGGTCTTCACAAATATCTGCATCGCGCTGACGGAATGAGCTGACACAAAGGCCAAGAGAGCGGCCATGACGAGGTAGCGAATGGGGTGCATATGTGTGTGTGTAATATAATCCAAACGACAAAACGCACCAACAGGATAAGCCCTAATTCAAGCGCAAGAAGCGCAAGTCGCGGCAAATGCGCTTGCAAAGCGGCCACTAGTCCCTAGTTTCTTCCCTTTCCGCTCTTCGCGGGGAAGCAAACAACAACCACAACAAGCATTAGAAAGTAAAGCCGCCGACAAAGGGCGACTTGCCCCGGAAAGCCGGGGTGCAACTGACATACATGAACATCACGATCAAAGACCTCCTCGACGCTGGCGTACACTTCGGCCACCAGATGCGCCGCTACAACCCGCGCAGCAAGAAGTTCGTTTTCGACAACCGCCACGGCATCTCGATCATCGACCTTGAAAAGACCTACGCCCAGCTCGAAAAGGCAGCCGCGTTCGTCGAGGACACCGTCGCCGCAGGCGGCAAGATTCTCTTCGTCGGCACCAAGCGTCAGGCTCAGGAAGTCCTGCGCGAAGCCGCCACACAGTGCCAGATGCCCTACTGCGTCACCCGCTGGCTGGGCGGCACGCTGACCAACTTTGCCACAGTCAAAGGCTCCATCGAAAAGTACAAGAAGTTCCTCTCGATGGAGGCCGACGGCTCGATGGACAAGCTCCCCAACAAGGAAGCTGCCGCCAACCGCCGCGACATGCTGCGCATGAACCGCAATTTCGAGGGTATGCTCGAAATGAAGGACCGCCCCGCCGCAATGTTCGTTGTGGACACCCGCTGCGAGGAAATCGCCGTTGCCGAAGCAATCCGCCTTGGCATCCCGGTCGTGGGCCTTGTCGATACCAATTCGGACCCGACAATCCTCACCCACCCCGTCCCCGGCAATGACGACTCGATAAAGAGTATCCGCATAATCGTGGAAACACTCATCGACGCCATTCAGGCCGGTGCCGCCCGCCGCGAAGTGAGCGTCCCCGCTCAAGGTCGCAACATCGTGGTGAACCGCTACGACAGCGTGAAGGAAGAGCAGCTCCCCGTCACCGCCCGCGCAATCAGCGTGCCCGGCAAGAGCGACGTTCCCGAGACCTTCTCCAGCGACGCCGAATAGGGCCGGCCCCGACAGCTACACAGCCTCATTTACAACGGGGGCCGCCCGATACGCGGCGGCCCCCGTTACATTTTCGGAAAACCCTTAATACGCGAAAGATTCATAGACCAATGAGCGAAATTACCGCAAAGATGGTGGGCGACCTCAGGGCCAAGACCGGAGCCGGTCTGGTTGACTGCAAGAACGCCTTGAAAGACACCAACGGCAACATCGAGGAAGCCATCACCATTCTCCGCAAGAAGGGTGTGGCCTCTGCCGAAAAGAAGGCTGGCCGCAACGCCGGTCAGGGCATCATCGAGAGCTACATCCACATGGGTGGCAAGGTCGGCGTCATGCTCGAAATCAACTGCGAGACGGACTTCGTGGCCAAGACCGACGAATTCCACCAGCTCGCAAGGGACATCGCCATGCACATTGCCGCCAGCAGCCCCGTCTCCGTGGGCCGCGAGGAGGTCCCCACCGAACTCATCGCCAAGGAGCGCGAAATAGCCGCCGAACAGGTCAAGGGCAAGCCCGCCGCGATCGTCGAAAAGATCGTGGACGGCAAGATGGAGAAAATCTACTCCACACTCTGCCTGCTCGAACAGCCCTTCGTAAAGAATCAGGACCAGACCGTCAAAGACCTCATCACCGAGAAAATCGCCAAGATGGGCGAAAACATCGTCGTGAGGCGCTTCACCCGCTACCAGCTCGGCGAATAGCGCGTTTTGTCAATATAGTTTTAAAGCCCCGCCTGCGGAACCATTCCCGGCGGGGCTTTTCCGTAAGAAGAGTCCTGGCTGGACACGAACGCCCCAATTGGTTTGTCAGCGCGAGGAACACCCTGTATTGCCCACATAACATGACTTTCAGAACCATCGCCCTGCTTCTAGCCAGCTTCGCAGCCCTGCCCCTGCACGGCGCGCTATCCTGGGAGAGCACTGTTTACAAGGAACAGGCCAGCGCCACATCAGTCGCCACCGTGGCCAAATTCCGCTTTACAAACAAAGGCAAGGACAGCGTGCAGATCAGCTCGCTTAAGTCCAGTTGCGGCTGCACGACGGCCGAGCTCGAGAAGCGCCTGTATGCCCCCGGCGAAGGCGGCACAATAACAGCCGAATTCACATACGGGGACCGCGTCGGCAAACAGCACAAGGTGATAACAATCACCAGTCAGGACGGCGAAGGAACGCACAACACGATGCTGGAAATCTTTGTGGACATACCAGAATCGATAAACGTATCGCCTCGCATCCAGTTCTGGAAACAGGGCGAGGCACTCGAAGGACGCCCCATAGTCATCAAAATGGCCGAAGGCTTCCCCGGAACCCCGATAAGCGCCCGCATGTTCGACAAGGACAGCAAGTTCCGCCTCGGGGAAATCACGATGACAGCCCCCGGAGAGTATGTGCTGGAGGCCGTCCCGCTGACAACGGACAAGACAATGACAGAGGCCGGAGAGCTGCTCTTCGAGGTGGAAGGCAAGGAACACCGAAAGCTGATTTTCTACCTAAGCGTCCGCTGAAGCGCTGGCGCAACTGCCCATCTATTTACAAGCGTAGGCTGGCTTGCGCCAATCCACCGGAGTGCGCGGTAAACGACCCGCGGCCACTGCCCCTGACTACAAACGAGGCTACGCCTGCCTCCGTCTCCACACGGGCTGCACCCACACAGCGCCAGCCGGGGGGGCAAGAGTCCAGCTCCACCAAGGCCCCGCTGCAAACGCAGATAGATCCAGAGACATCCCGTAGCTCGGCGTGCAAAAAGAGCAAATCGTCGGCGGCATCCGGCGAAATGCCCAGAGTATCCGCCCAGAGGTGCAGGGCAACAGGCTCGCCGTGGCTACGGACAATATGCTCTGCAACAGACCTGCCACCGACATATGCCAGCGCCCTCAACTGTCCGGGGCGGAAAGTGCCAGCGTCGAACTCAAAAGGCGGATATGGCAGATGCGGATAGTCGGCACACATTGGCCGCTCCCTTCCAAGCGATACCCCGTCCAGGAACAGTTCCACCTCTTCGGCATTGCTGAATACCCGCACTATTGGCGAAGAGCCGGGCATCCAGTCCGAGGCGATGAACAGCTCCACCCCGCCTCGCCAGCCCGGCCCGCCCTCGCGAATGTCACGCTGGCTGCGGTAGAAATGATAGGCATACTTGGGCAGACGAAAATGGTCCATCACCCCACAGGCGGCCTGACGCGGATTGTAACCGCGCGGATAGTCGAACATTGCCCATTGCCCGTCGCAAATTGCAGGGCTGGAAAGAGTGTCGTCCAAGGCGATTGCAAAATTCTCCGCTTGCCGGAGCAGCTTTGCCTCCCCATCAATGCGACGCGCACGGCTGTTATGCGCCTCCGGCAGTAGCCCGGCACCCGTTGCCTGATCGAAGCCCTCGTTCTCGGCGTAAAACTCCCAGTCGCCGTATTCGGATACCACCAGCGCCCGCTCGCCGTTAAGCCAACTGTGTATGCGCCCATGCTGGCGGGCGTGTATGAACACATCGTAGGCATCCATCCAGCCACAGGTGAACATCTGCCCGCCGGGGAATTCCTCGTGCCCGATGGCCCGCATCCGCTCCATAAAGGCCTCGCTCATCTGCGTTTCGTTGAGCGACAACTCCCAGAGTATCACACAGGGATGGTTGCGGTCCCGCCGCACAAGCTCCCGCGCAGCCTCTGCACAAGCGTCCTCGAAGGCCGCTCCGCCGCAGTACTGCCAGCCGGGGATGCAGTTCATTACGAGGATGCCCAGCTCGTCGCAGGCGTCCAGAAAGTCCGGCGACTGCGGGTAATGCGACAGACGCACGTAGTCGAAGCCCGCCTCCTTTATGCGCACAGCGTCGCGCCTCTGCGCGGCCGCTGGCAGTGCGTAGCCAGCGTATGGGTGATCCTGATGCCGGTTCGTGCCTCGAGGACGGACGCGACGCCCGTTGATTTCCAGCCCTCCGCTGCGCGACATCTTCAGCGTGCGTATGCCGAAGCGTTCGCAGCGCCTATCCAGCACTTCGCCCTCAGGGCCGCGCAAGGTCAGTTCAAGGGTGTGCAATGCAGGGCTATCGGGACTCCACAGGGCGGGATTGGCGATGCAGGGCGAAAAGCTGACATGCTCCCCAGTCCCGGCCTCCAGAACGCCACTCAGCGCAATGCCGCGCGCAAGCTCCACATCGCCACGCAAAACGCGCATCTCCAGGCTCCCGGCAAGGGCCTTGGCCGAGCCGTTGCAGACATGCACGCGCACAGCCAGCTCCGCCATCTGCCCATCGGCGCGAATGGTCCGAACAAACACCCCTCCCCCCGCTACCAGACCCGCCGTGGCGGCGTCGCTGATGTGCAGGGCAGCAAGCCTGCGTAGCTCCACAGGGCGGTACAGCCCGCCGAACCAGCAGAAATCAAGTTCCGCGAGGGGCTTTCCAGGAGGCACATCTGGGGCGTCGCGATTGTCTAGAACGACGATCAGCTCGTGTTCCGCCCCGTCGGCAAGAGCTTGCGTTACATCCACTTCAAAAGGCAGGTAGCCGCCGCTGTGCCGGGCCAGTTCCACCCCGTCCAGCAGCACCCGCGCCGTGTGCATGGCGCCGTGGAAATGCAGGGCAAAGCTCTCGCCAGCTTGCGGGTTCTCCGCGCGTATGCAGCGCCTGTACTCGCAAAGGCCCTGCCAGTGAGGCCCGCCCTCGGGGTCGGTGACAAATGGCGTGTGCGGAATGCGTACGTCTTCCCAGTGCGCTGCGCCACAGAGGCGGAAGCTCCACTCGGAAAGAGTCTGCGTCTTGGATGAAAAATCTGTCATGGAAAAATGGTGCAGCCGCACGGAAGGCCCGCGCGCTCTTGAAACAGGCAGGTTTCGCTCATCCGCTCGCTCTAGCGTACGGAATTACGGGAAATGAGGCGCAGTGGCAGGACAAGACTGCGCTCCCTTGGCGGCTCCTCGCCCGTACAACGGTCCAGCATGTCCACGGCGGCCTCGGCCATGTCCCTTAGCGGCTCCTCTATGGTCGTCAGCGGGGGGCACTGGATGGCGGAAATGCCCTCGTTCTCGCCACCGATAAGCGACACATCCTCGGGCACGCGAAGCCCCATTACGTATGTCAATAGGTGCAGGCACTCCATGGCCTGAAAACTCGTCCCCGGAACGAATACCGCATCCGCACCGTTGCGCACAAGACGGGTTACGACAGCCTGATGCGTTCCCGGCCCGGCCTGCACCAGCAGACGCTCGTCCAGCGCGTACCCGGCGGCTGAAAGCCCGTCGCGATACCCGCGCAACCTCTCCGCAAATGCCTGCCCTTCGCCGCCGAAAAACGCCGGATGCTTCATGCCTCGCGTCGCAAAGTGCTCCGCCGCAATGAGGCCCGAACGGTAATGGTCCGAACATACCCGGTACTGCTCCGGGCCAGCGTCGAAACGATCCATGTAAACAACCGGGATACGGCTCTCCATGCGCGAAAGAAGCTCCAGAAGGCGGGAGTCGAAGGTGACGGCCACTATGCCGTCAAGAAACAGGCTAGGTAGCTGCTCGAAGGGGTCCGAAGGCAGGACAACGCCAATGTTTCGCCGCGAAAATGCAAAGGCCAAATGCGCCGTCAGGGTGGCTGCGTAACCCTCGATACGGTCCGTGTAAGTAGGCTCGGAGAGTATGGCCACCTGCCTTGTGCGCGGGGCCACCTGCGGCTTCAGGTCCAGCTCTCGTGCGGCCATGAGGATGCGCTCGCGCGTCTCCGGCCGGACCTTGTCCCGGTTGTTGAGGACGCGGCTGACAGTTCCCGGCGAAAAGCCCGTATGGCGGGCAAGATCGTAGATGGTGGACTTTCTCGCCCCGTCCCTGTTCTGTGTGCTGTTTTCCGTAAGATTCATAGCCTTATACAGTTCCGCGGCGGGCCTCAAGAGCGTCGCGTATTTCGTAGGCGCGTTTCTGCGTCAGGGGGTAGAATTGCAAAAGGATGATGGCCGCCGCGGCCCACACCGCCGTGGATACGGCAAGGAAAAGGCGCAGCGTAAGTATGCTCTCCGGGGACTGTGCCCCGCCAAGGGCGGAGTTGAAGCCCGATATGTCCAGCGCGATGCCCATGCCGAGCATCGAGAGCGAAAAGCCCATCTTCTGTATCCACGAAAAAATGGACCCGAGCATACCCTCGCGCCGCTTTCCGCAGCGCAGCTCGTCGTCGTCGCAGACATCGGCCAGCATCGAGGGCATCAGCACGTTCAGCGCCGTCCACACAGGGCCGCAAAGAAGAGGGTCCAACAGTATCTTCCACGGGTTGCCGGGCGCGAAGAAGAACCACTTGCCGAATGCGCCTGCAAATACCATGCCGAAGATTAGAGACAGGGTTTTGCGCTTGCCGATGCGGTTCGCCAGCCAGTTGACCGGGTATATCGTCGTAACACCCACTATCGCGTAACCGACCGAGAGGTTGCCCTTCCATAGGGAGCCAGTCGCCACGTCGCCGTCGAACATGTAATATACGATAAGGTAATAGTCCGTGCTACTGGCCAGCATACCCGCCAGCACCTGACAGACGGTAAGCCCAATGAGCACGACAAAGGCCTTGTTGCGCATCGAGGACGCGAGGCTGGGCCAGAAGCGTATCTTTTCCTGCTTTGCGCTGATGCGCGTAAGGTAGCGTTCCTTGACAAAGATCGCGGGCAAGAGGCCCACCATGCCGAAGAATATGAGGCCCGTTGCCCAGCCCACGACCCGCACTCCCGTGATGACACCGCCGAAGATGGCCAGCCCGGCCAGCGGGAACAGGTAGGAATAGCCAATCTCGCCCACCTTGTTGAACAGCCCGGCAAAGGCCGTCACGCGGGTGCGCTCCTTGTAGTCGGGCGTCATCTCGTAGGTCAGCGCGTATAAAGGCACGGAGAACACCGTGTAGCAGGTGTAGAAAAGGAGCAGCGCGCCCAGAAGGAATGCGGCCTTGCCCCAGTCGCCCCACTCTGCCGGGGCCATCCATATCAGCCCGAAGGACAGGGCCTGCAAAATGGCCCCGATGAATATCATGGGCCTGCGCCTGCCCCAGCGGCTGCGCAGGTTGTCCGAAAAGTAGCCCGCCGCCGGGTCCGTGACAGCGTCCCAGAGCCTGGGCAGCGCCAGCACAGTGGCCAGGAGCGACGGGTTCATGTGCATCGTCATCTGGTAGAAGGGCATGGCGATGCTGTTTACCGCGGCGTTGCCAAGGAACACGGGTAGATAGCCGGAACCCAGGGCGAGCTTTTCGCCAAGGCCCACGCGGTCCTCCCTGCGCGTATCCCCGGCGGCGGGCGCCGGGCCACCCTCGTGATGACCCGACGCCCCGATGTTTGCTGTGTCAGAAGACATTCGCCGTGCAACTAGAAGTTGACCTTTGCCGAGAGGGTGAACTTGCGCGGCTCCTGAAGGCCGATGCGCTCCGGGATGGAGGAGTTCCACCATGCAACGGTGTAGATCTGGTAATCGTCGTTGTCCAGCAGGTTGCTGATATTGAGCTGCAAGCTCGCCGTGATGGGCCTGTCTCCGCCGCGCAGCTTGAAGTCGTAGCCCGCCATGAAGTCGAACAAGGTCAGGTCGTTGCCCTTGATGAGGGTATCGCCATCGTAGTCCACACTGTTGGCGCTCTGGTAACGGGCACCGCCACCGATGTAGAGGTTCTTGAGCACGGTGTTGGTGAACAGGTAGCGCACGTAGAGACTGCTGCCGTACTTACGCTCGCCGCGTGCCTGCCTGCCGTTGAAGGCCGTCTCGCCGTCTATGTAGTCCTGCATCCAGCCGATGTTGTCGCCCAGAACGTCCCAACTTTCGGCGCTGAGCATGTAGGAGGCTCCTCCGGCCTTGGAGAGCCAGAAGGCTGTAGCCTCCTTGGCCCAGGCATCGACCTCGCTCATGATGTTGCTCTTCTTGACGTTGTTGATCGAGAAGTTCGCCGTGATGCGCCAGTTCTCGTTGGGATTGGCGACAAGTTCGAACTCCCAGCCGTCGCTCTTGCGGTCTTCGAGATAGGCGTCGGCGTCGAGATGGCGGGCGTCTGCCTCGGACTGCGAGATGAGACCGTCGGATACGAGCTTCTCTAGGACGCGGTTGTTGAGCGTTGTGCAGGAGGCGTTTATGTTGCCCCACTCTGTGGTGTTCTTGAAGTCGGTCGTGTAGTAGTTGATCGTGGCGTAGAGCTTGCCGCCGAACAGGTCCAGCTTCACGCCAATGTCCGAACCCACGCCCTCGGGCATGGGCGGCACGTCGTAGCCGATTAGGTGCTGGCTGAGGTTGGGCAGCTTGCGCGTGTTGGAGTGGTTGGCGAAGAGCGAGATGGCGTCCGTTACGTGGTACACAGCGCCGACGGACATCGTGTCGGCGTTGAACACCTTGCTGCGGCGGCTGTCCGGGTCCAGACGCAGCACTCCGTCGGCCCCGCGCACGGTGTCGAGCGAGCTGTTGTCCAAGCGGTCGTGACGCACGCCAAGGGTGGTCACGAGGCGGTCGCGGAAGAAGAAGCTCTGAAGGGCGAGCATCGCTGTGTCCAGAGTGTCGTCGGAGTTGTCTATGGCCTGATTGGGCACCCAGCCGGAGCTGTACGTGACGCCAGACCAAGGCACTGTGTAGCTGACTGGGGTCTCCCAGCTTGGGACGCGGATGCTGGCGGCATCGCCCTGCGTGATGTAGGAGCGGCGGAACACACGGTTGGAGTCGAACTCTGCGCGGTAGTCGAAGGGGCTGCCAAGGAGCACTTCGCTCTCTTCCACGCTGAGGCTCTCGTCCTTTGTGCGGCCCAGCATCATGGCTATGCGGTGGTTGCCGGCTTTGCCAAGGTCGAGCTTGTAGGACGCTGTTGCGCGGAAGTTGTCCACCTCGCGCCTGTTCGTGCGG
Organism: Puniceicoccales bacterium Verruco_02; assembly: GCA_001604585.1. Lineage (GTDB taxonomy): Bacteria > Verrucomicrobiota > Verrucomicrobiia > Opitutales > Oceanipulchritudinaceae > Verruco-01. The sequence goes on from LVBW01000032.1 coordinate 108,117, forward strand.
CGGGTCCAGTTGTTCTCAAGGTAGTACTGCCCGGCGTATTCGTTGGCCGTCCATACCTCGGGGGTCCAATTGCTGGCATCGGCGAATAGCCCGCTAGCATCGCCCAGGTATGCGTAGCGGGTCATGTTGCCTGCGTTCGGGTCGTAACCCTCGAAGTGGCTGTACTGATGGTTGTAGGCCAGCTCGATATTGAGGTTTTCAACAGGCGACACCTCGTACCAGAGCGAATAGTTGTTATAGTTGGTCTTGCGCTTGGCACCCAGACCGGCGACGTTCGTCTCCACAGGGTACAGGGCCAGATTCTCGTCCGTCATGGCTAGGTGGGACCAGCTCTGCGAGCCGGAATAGGAATAGGGTCTGCCGTTCCAGTCGCGCACAGAGCCGTCGTTTTCGATGTAAACGATGTGCTCGCTCCATGTCTGCGATACTATGTCGCTGCCCCACTGGGCGTCGTCGTAGGTGGGGCTGCCAGCGTTGCGCCAAGCGTAGGCCTGATCGATCAGCAGCCAGGTGCGGGCCACGCTGTCGGCCACGCGGCCGTTCTCGAATTCGAAGCGGATGCTGGACTTTTTGCCAATCTTGTAGGTGCCCGCCAGGTGTATGCGCTTGCTGCCGTAGTATTCGTATTCGCGCCAGGAGTTGCCGTCCTCGTACATGGCGTTCACGCGCAGGGCAGCCTTCCCATCGCCGAATATTTGGTTGTGGTCCAAGGTCGTGCGGGTGCGGTCCCAGCTTCCGACTGTGAAGCTCAGCTCGCTGTCTATCGGGACAAGGCTGGCCTGCTTGGTCGTCGTGTTGACTATGCCGCCCGCCGAGGCAAAGCCGAAGAGAATTGAGTTCGGCCCACGGCTCTGGTCGATGCGGTCCACGTTGTAGAAGTCCGTGGGAGTGGAGCTTTCAAAGTAGTTGCGCGCATAGCTGGCAGGCAGGCCGCGGATGCGCAGGAGCCACTCGCTGTTGCCCACCATCGGGTTGCCGTTGTAGTTGGGGGCAGAGTCTCCATATTCGGGCACCGAGTTGTTGGAGAAAAGGATGATGTCCTTCATGCTCGTGGCGCCGATGTCGCTCAGGAACTCCTTGGTCATCACGGATATGGAGGCACTGGTGTCCTTGAGGCTCGTGTTGAGGCGGCTGCCGGAGAGGGAGTTTTGCGCCAGGTAGCCAAGGTCGCGACTGGTCTCTACGGCGAAGGGGGAAAGGACTACTACGTCCTCGTCTATGCTGCCTTGTTGCTGCGCAAATAGCGGGGTCGTGGCGACCACGCCAAGGCAGAGGCTGGGCAGTAGCCATGCTATGCGTATCGGGTGCTTGTTCATGGGTGGGGGTATATTCAGTGTTTGGGGTTACGCTTGGGAAACTCGTTTCATCGTCTGGGGATCAGCGCGGAGGCCGCGGGCAGTATCCGCCCTTCGTCGTCGAAGAGCGCACAGTCTCCGCCCAGCCACACATGGACGCCGTCCACGAGGACGGACTCCGGGTGCCACCATATGACGCCGCAGCCCCGCCCTTCAGGCACGGCCTTCACCGCGTCAACGACTGCGCGCGTAAAATCCCGCTGGCCCTTTGGACTTGGCGCAAAGGCGAGGTTCTCCGCCCCCTCGCTCCAGTCTGCGCTCTTCTTCCAAGGGTAGGCGGTTTCGACAACCATCACGGGCCTGCCGCTCTTTTCGGCGGCAAGGTTCAGCGTGGCGGATAGATCGGCCAGCGTTCCGTGCCATTGCGGATAGTAGCTTAGGCCCAGTATGTCGTAACGCACGCCGTTGGCAGCCGCGCTTTCGATGTACCAGGCCGTGCGGGGAAGGTTGCCCGTGCTCTCTATGTGCAGGATAATCTTCGGAAATGGGCCGGAGGAACAGGCGGCATCAAAGCCTTCGGCCGCCGCTCTTTGCAGGGCGCCGAGACGCTGCCAAGCGTCTAGGTCGTCCTTTTCGGCAAACTCCACCCTGCCCTGCGGCCAGAGCATCCCGTTCGTAATCTCGTTGCCTAGCTGCACGTAGTCGGGTCGCAGGCCCTCTTCTATAAACCGGGCCAGCACATCGCAGGTGTAGTCGCGCACCTGTGCGCAAAGCGCGTCGAAGTCCAGCCCCTCCCATGCCTTGGGCAGGAACTGCTTGGAGGGGTCGGCCCAGGTGTCGGAATAGTGTATGTCCAGCATTAAGGCCGCACCGCTCGCCTTGACGCGCCGGGCAAGGGCAAGGGTGTAGTCCAGATCGTTGCAGACTACGCCGCCTTCTGTCGGGTCCACAAACAGGCGCAGGCGAAAGCAATTCAGGCCCTCGGCGCGAAATATGCGCAAGGCATCGCCCTGTACGCCGTCGCGATAGCGGTAAGCCGCACCACAGCGTTCGAAGACAGGCAGGGCGGACATGTCCGCGCCGCTGACAAAGCTGGTATCGCCCTTCCCTTCTTGAGCAGGGCTGACGCAGGATGCAAGGAACAAAGAAGCGCAAACATACGTCGCGCCAATGGACAGCATGGCTAATAGCCTTCTGTAAGGTGAAACGTGACGGGGGGTATGCCGTTCGCTCATCGAAGCCTGTGCATGAGGGGTTGAAACATGTGCACGGGAAATACGTGCAGTGGGCCGATGCTGTATCAATCAAACCTTGTGCATGAAAATGTCAAGAGTTACACAAAGAATAAAACAGTTTAATTGATGGACGTATCGCAAGCCTGCCTGACGCCATCAAGCGGGTCCGCCCTCAAATTCGGACGGAGTTAACGTTTGCACCTGCGAAAGCTTGTGAAATACTTGTACGCGACAGGAGGGCCACCCGGACCTTCCAATCACAACTCTTTTGGGAACATACCCTTGCATAACATGCTCAGCACATTGTCCAAGACTCCTTCCGTCCTAGTCGCCCTTCTCTTGCTAGCCTTTTCAAGCACAACTTCGCTGAACGGCCGCGTAGTCGAAGGGCTTTCCATCGACAGCGCCGTACTTGGTCGCGCCGTTCGCTACGCGGTGTATCTCCCCCCGGACTACGACAGCTCCGCTCGGGCCTACCCCGTGGTGTATCTTCTTCACGGCCTTGGCGACGACGAGACGGGCTGGATACAGTTCGGAGAGATCCAACACTATGCCGACAAGGCCATAGACGAAGGGCGCATAGCGCCGATGGTAATCGTAATGCCAGACGGAGGCCGCACTTTCTACATCAACAACCACGACGGCAGCGTACGTTACGAGGACTTTTTCTTTCAGGAATTCATCCCGCAGGTCGAGGCGCGCTACCGAATCCGTTCCGAGAAGCGTTACCGCGGCGTGGCCGGGCTTTCGATGGGCGGCTACGGCTCGCTCGTTTACAGTATGCGCCACCCGGACATGTTCGCCGCCTGCGCCGCGTTCAGCTCCGGCATCGAGACAGAAGAGAACGTGCTAAGCTGGGACACCGGGCACTGGAACTACGCCTTCGGGCCGGTATTCGGGCAAGATCTCGAAGGCGAGGCACGCATCGGCAAGCACTTCCAAGATTTCAGCGTCCTGAACATGGCTGCCACGCTCGACGCCAAGGCCCTCTCCAGCGTGCGCTATTACCTCGACTGCGGGGACGACGATTTCCTCTACCGCGGCAACGCCCTGCTGCACATCACACTGCGCGAGCGCAACATCCCGCACGAGAACCGCATGAGGGACGGCCAGCACAGCTGGTCCTACTGGCGCAGTGGCATAACGGACGGNNGCCTTGGCCCTGCCCTGTCTGCGAAACCTTGCCGCATCCTTTCCCAGCAGCCCGCCTGCCCACGCCATCTAACTAGGAAATGCTCTAAGCTTGGATAAGCCGCCCATTACTTGAAACAAGCCCCGCTTGCGGACTCTTCCGAAAGCGGGGCTTGTGCAAAATAAGAGCAGATGGGACAGGTTACACGTCCTCGATGTCCCTCTTGGCAGGGCCTGTGTATATCTGCCTTGGGCGGTTGATCTTCTGCTTCGGGGCCATTGCCTCCTCCCTCCAGTTCGCTATCCAGCCCGGCATGCGGCCAATGGCGAACATGACTGTGAACATGTCGAGCGGTATGCCGATGGCGCGAAGAAGCAGACCGCTGTAAAAGTCCACATTCGGGTAAAGCTTGCGCGAGACGAAGTAATCGTCATTTAGCGCCTCCTGCTCCAGACGGCGGGCTATGTCCAGCAGCGGATCCTTGCGGCCTAGGTTGACAAGCACCCTCTCCACGGCGCGGCCCAGAATCTTTGCGCGCGGGTCGTAATTCTTGTAAACGCGGTGGCCGAAGCCCATCAGGCGTGCCTTGCCCTCCTTGGCCGCCTTGATGAAGCGCGTGCCATCGTCCTTGTCGCGGTCAATCTCCATGAGCATCTTGACCACGGCCGCGTTGGCTCCGCCGTGCAAAGGCCCCCACAGGCCGCAGACGCCAGCCGAGACCGAGGCAAACATGTTCGCACCGCTGGAGGCCACCATGCGCACTGTGGACGTGGAGCAGTTCTGCTCGTGGTCGGCGTGCAGGAGCAGGAACAGGTCCAAAGCCTCCACAATGTCCTCGTCCGGCTCGTATGTGTCGTACGGCTCGGAGAACATCATGTGCAGGAAGTTGGCCGTGTAGCGCAGATCCTTGCGCGGCCAGACAAAGGGCAGGCCCTGTTCGGCACGGTAGCTCATGGCGGCGATAGTGCGCACCTTGGAGATGAGCAAGGTGGCGGCTTCGTCAAAGTGCTCTATGTCCTGCTCGCGGTTGTTGCTGGCCATGTGCGGGTAGTAGCAGCCGAGCGAATTGAGCATCGACGAGAGGATGGCCATCGGGTGCGAGCGTGTCGGGTAACTGTTGAACATGCTGTTCATACCCGTGTGCAGGGAGGCTTCCTTGCGGATGCGCTCGCGGAACACCTCGCGCTGGGCGGCCGTGGGCAGTTCTCCGTAAATGATCAGGTAGGCCACCGAGATGAATGACGAATGCTTGGCAAGCTGTTCGATGGGGTAACCGCGATGGCGCAGGATACCCTCTTCGCCATCGATGAAGGTGATGTCGCTAAGACAGGAACCGGTGTTTCCGTAACCGTCGTCGTAGGTGATGTAGCCGGTGTCGGAACGCAGCTTCTGCGTGACGATGGCTTTCTCCCCTTCGCTCCCGACGATGATCGGGTATTCATACTGCCTGCCCTCTAATGTGATTATCGCCTTGTCGGACATAAATTACCTTGATGCTTGGGGGGGGGGTGCTTGGTTCGGGAATGGCCCGCCGCGATTGATGATAAGCGCGGAAGGCAATTGTTGAAAGATGTATGTGTAAAAAAACTTGCACATGTATCCACGCGGGTCCTCCAATCGGAAAGGATGCCTTCCCGGGCCGAAGTTACCCACGTTGACTACAAAGTGTCGAGAAATGCTCTGTACAGAGCCAGCCCGTCGGCCTGACTTTTCTCCGGGTGAAACTGCGTGGCATAGCAGCGGCCTCGGCGCACAGCGCTCGCAAAGCGCGTGCCTCCATACTCGCTGCGCCCCCACACTATGGCCTCATCCCGCGGCTCCGTGTAGTAGCTGTGTACAAAATAAAACTGTCGCGAGATGCCCTCGAAGGCAGCGCTTACGGGGTCTCCGGGAACAAAATTCACATTGTTCCACCCCATGTGCGGCACCTTGAACTGCGGCGGCAGGCGAAAACGCTTCACCCGGCCCTCGAACACGCCAAGGCAGGCACAGTCGCCCTCTTCCGAGTATTCAAACAGGGCCTGCTCGCCAAGGCAAATGCCGAAAAAAGGCCTGTCAGCGGAAATCCAGTCGCGTATGGCCTTGTCAAAACCCGTCGAGGAAAGAAGGCGCATACAGTCAACAATGGCACCCTGACCTGGGAAAACCAGAGCGTCTGCCTTGGCCGCGTCGGCCTTGTCCTGAACGATGCGCGCCTTGGCGCCCACCTGCTCCCATGCCCGGAGCACGCTGCGCAGGTTGCCCATGCCGTAGTCTATTATTGCAAGTTCTGGTGCGGCGCTCATTTGCTGTCGTTTGTGTCGGGGGGAAACGGTATCCCACCCCTAGGTCCGAAATCAAGCGGCCTTCTTGTATCGCCCGCAAGGTACATTGTCTGAGTCGGGAAGGCGAATTCGATTCCCTCTTCGTTGAAGCGGCGCAGTAGTTCAAAGTTGAACCACTCGCTGTACGCCATATAGCCCCAGTAGTCGGCAGGCATGTACCAGTACATGACGATTATGTTCAGGCTGTCCGCGTTGAACTCATTGAAAAACACACGCGAAGGGAACTTCCCATCGTCAACGGTCCCCTGTTCACGGCGCCCGCCCTGGCCCGGAGGCACGGCTAGCAGCTCGCGGATGATATCCACGGCCCTCTGCACTTTTGCCGGAGGGGTGTCGTAGGTAATTGTGACGTTCATCAGGCGGCGGATGCTCTGGCGGCGACCCACGTTCTCTATGCTCTTGTTGGCCAGCTCTCCGTTGGGGATGGTGACAAGGTGTCCTACTAGTGTGCGCAGGCGCGTGGAGCGGATGCCCACCTCTTCCACCACCCCATCGGTCCCGTCCACGACGATGCGTTCGCCCACGGTGAATGGTTTGTCCGCGAATATGATGATGGAGCCGAAAATGTTCTTGATGGAATCCTGCGCGGCAAGGGCAACGGCAAGGCCACCAATGCCAAGGCCTGCGATGATGGATGTTATCTGTTTGTCGCTGAATATCTGGATAACCTGCACCACGACGAACACCGCCACAGTAACGCGCAGACTGGTCCGCAGGATGGGGACAAGCATGTCGTCCATCTTGTTGTCCGTGCGGGCTGCAAAGTTGCGGAAGGCCTCCGTAACAACGTCCACCAATCGCCACGCAAACAGGCCCACAGCAAGCGTTAATAGCAGGTCCAACGCCGTACGCAGGGTTTGCTCCACCCCGGCGGGCAATAGCAGGAAGTTAACGCCAAAGGACAGACCCGCCAGAACTGTGAAAATGACAGAGGTGCAGGAACACACCTTGAGAAGGGCAGCGTACACGTGACGCCCTCTGGACGCCACCCTATCCGAAAAGCGGAGCAGCACAAAGGCCAGCACCTTGCCCAGTGCATAGCCCGCAACGATGGAGCTGAACAGAGCACCCCAGCGCCACAACTCGTTACTTAGCAACTCCTGCTGAAAAATGCTCTCGCCCGTCTCCGCTTCTTGCAGGGACTGGGTTGCTTCGACTGCGGGCACCTGCCCGGCAGTCAGTTGACTGGCTGCTTCGTCATTCATTGACTAAGTATGCACGCCACAGATACACTCCAAGACCGCTTGGAAGGGCATGGCGGCAAGAAAAACCGTGCGGCTAAAGGAGGGCCCTCTTTACAGCAGGCCCTTGGTGCTAGGCAGGCTGCCCTGACGGCGCGGATCTATGCGGCAGGCCGCATCCACGGCGCGTCCAAAGCCCTTGAACACGGCCTCGGCCACATGATGCGGCTCCTGCCCGTATTCGAGCTGTATGTGGACGTTGGCCGCCGCGCTGTTGGCAAAGCCTTGGAAAAACTCGCGAAATAGGCCGATGTTGAAGTCTCGCACAAAGCTGACCATCGTATCGACCTTGTACACGAGCATGGCGCGGCCGCCCATGTCCACTACAACGCGGGCAAGAGTCTCGTCCATCGGTTGGAAGAAAAAGCCGTAGCGCGCTAGGCCCAGCTTCTGCCCAAGAGCCTCTTTGAACGCCTGCCCGAGGGCGATGCCCACGTCCTCGACACTGTGGTGATAGTCCACATCAATGTCGCCCTTGGCCTGAAGCTTCAGGTCGAAGAGGCCGTGCGCCGCCATGAGCGTCAGCATGTGGTCGAAAAAGGGAATGCCGGTATTGACCTCAGCCTTGCCGCTGCCGTCGATGTCAAGGGACAGGGAAATCTGCGTCTCCCTAGTATCCCGCTTTACTTCCGCTACTCGTTGCTCAGCCATTGGTCCACTGTTTGCAGGAGCCTGTCCATCTGCTCCGGCCTGCCAATGCTGATGCGCAGGAAGGATTCCGTCAAGGCATCGCCGGGGAAATAACGCACAAGTATGCGTTTGGCCTCCAGATATGCAAATAGCGAGGAGGCTGCCTCTGTCATCGAAAGACCAGTGCGGGCAGGTGGTTCTGCAAAGACGAAGTTGCCACTGGACGGATACGCAAAGAAGCCACGCGCAAGCAGTGCATCGCGAAAGCTCTCCCTTGTGGCCTTGATTGTTGCCACCAGCTCGTCGTGATAGGCCTCGTCTTTCAGCGCCGCCAGCGCACCGGCCTGGCTTAGGCGGTTGACGTTGTAGCTGTCGCGCACTTTGTCGAGCAGGGCCACGATTTGCGCCGATGCCAGAGCGTAGCCAAGGCGCAGCCCGGCAAGGCCATAGCTCTTGGATAGAGAGCGGGTAATGACGATATTGGGAAGCTCGGCCAGCATGGCAACGGCGTTGTGCCGGGCAAAGTCGGCGTATGTCTCGTCGATTACGAACACCCCCTCAAAGCCCTCGGCGGCAGTGCGGATGTCCTCGGGGGCGAACTCGACGCCCGTGGGCGCATTGGGGTTAGTGAGGAAAAGCAGGTTGGCCGTGCAGGCGCGAATAGCCTCGACGGGCAGTTTCATGTCCCGCGCGAAGGGTATCTTCTGCATCTGCGCGGCCTGTATCTGCGTCAGCACAGGGTATAGCGAATAGCTCGGCTGGGTCATGCAGGCAATGTTTCGCCCGTCGGAAAATACGCGCGTCAATAGAGCCAGCACCTCGTCGCAGCCGTTGCCGACAAATACCTGCTCTGGCAATAGGCCGTTCATGGCTGCGATGTGTTCGCGCAGGGGCTGGCTGAGGGGGTTGGGATACAGGCGCAGCTTTTCCACCTCAGCGGCCACGGCGGCGGCCACGGCTGGGCTGGCCGGGTATGGCAGTTCGTTTGTGTTGAGCTTAATCCAGTCCCCTCCCACGGGCTGTTTGCCGGGCACGTAGGCGTGCATGGTTCTGACCTGAGGCAGGGCCTTGTCCTCGGCCCGCCATTCTGTGCGCTTGCTGCTCATGGCGATAGATATTCCCATCAGGCGGTTACACACCGCAGAGGGAAGCAGAGAGCATACAATAGAAGAGGGCGAAATATCCAGCCCGCAATGTGAGATCCCTTCTGAACAGTGCCCAAGCAAAAGGCGGGGACCGTGCCCCGCCTTTTGGATTTGCTGAACTGTTATGGGCGGCCCTTGGCTATTCGCCTGCTATCTCAAGCACCACCACCGACTTGGCGGGGAGGCTGACCTTGGCCACTCCGCCGCTGATCTTTACTGCGGAGAACTTCGCCGGGGCCACTGCGTCGGGCTTGTCGTAGGTGTTCTCGCTGTCCATTTTCTGGGCTGTGAGGACACGGCCCGACACGGACTTCACCTTGAAGCCCTGAATCTTGAACTCGACCTCGGCGGGCTTGTTCGGGTCCACGTTCACGAGGCTGACGTTCAGCTTGCCGTCTGCCCTGCGCGAGGCAGAGGCGGACACGGCTGGGATGCGCCCATCGCCGCAGACGTAGTCGCCAGTGGTGATTTCGAGCGGGATGGATGTTGCGCCCTGATGGACGTTGTACATTTCAAAAACGTGATATGTGGGCGTGAGGACCATCTTGTCCCCTTCGGTGAGTATCATGGCCTGAAGCACGTTCACCATCTGGGCGATGTTGGCCATGCGCACGCGGTCTGCGTGTGCGTGGAAGATGTGCAGGTTGAGGCCTGCCACCATTGCGTCGCGAAGGGTGTTTTCCTGCTGTAGGAAGCCGCCGTTTGTGCCTGGGCGAGCGTTGTACCAGGTGCCCCATTCGTCAACTGCCAGCGCAATCTTCTTCTCGGGGTCCTTCTTGTCCATCACACGGCTGTGCTGGCCGATGAATTCCTCTATCATCAGGGTGCGGCGCAGTGTGTGGAACCATTCCTCTTCGCTGAAGCCGACGCCGTTGCCCTTGTTGCTCCAGTCGCCGCTGGGCAGGGTGTAATAGTGCAGCGATATGGCGTCCATGCGGCTGCCTATCTTGTCCATCAACACCTGGGTCCAGCCGTACATACTGTCGCTCGGGCCGCAGGCTATGCGGTAGAGCCTGTTGCCGGAGTAGTTCTTCAGGTAGGTGTTGTAGCGTAAGTACTGGTCTGCGTAGAACTCGGCGCTCATGTTTCCGCCGCAGCCCCAAGTCTCGTTGCCAACGCCGAAATACTTGACCTTCCAAGGCTTGTCGCGCCCGTTCTCCTTGCGCAGGCGGGTCATGGGCGTGTCGGAGTCGCTTGTCATGTATTCGACCCACTGGCTCATTTCCTGAACCGTACCGCTGCCGATATTGCCGCTTATGAAGGGTTCGGCGCCGACTAGTTCGCAGAATTCCATGAACTCGTGCGTACCAAAGGAGTTATCCTCCACGACGCCGCCCCAGTTGGTGTTGATCATCGAGGGGCGCTTGTCCTTGGGGCCTATGCCGTCCATCCAGTGATATTCGTCGGCAAAGCAGCCGCCGGGCCAGCGAACCACGGGGAGCTTGAGCTTTTTCAGGGCCTCAAGTACGTCTGTGCGGAATCCGCGGACGTTGGGTATGTCGGACTTTTCGCCGACCCAGATTCCGCCATAGACGCCTGTGCCGAGGTGCTCGGCAAAGTGGCCGTAGATTTCCGGCGCAATCACCGGGCCGGGACGGGAAACATCCAGTATGAAAGATGACTGGATGGGGGCCTTGTCCGCCGTGGCGTCCTTGGCCGCGTATGTGCAGAGTGGCAGCGCAAGCGCAGCTGCCGCAAGAAGCGAGGGGGTATTCATCCACTCCAATGTAAAGGAAGGGCAGGCGCTCTGAAAGACAAAGCCGAACAAGCGGCGGCGCATATTACTTTACAGTCAAGTAATGACACGCAACATCACATATTGCCGCCTTGGAAAAGAGATTGCCATGCTACTTGAGGCGTTCTTCTAGGCTCTGCCCGTGGCCGTCTAGCTGCTCCAGCGCGGCAAAGGTGCGCACAATGTGCGCTGCCTTGGCCGCACTGTCAGCGTCGTAGTGGGTGATGCTGCTGCGGCGCAGGTAGTCTGTAATCTGCAAGCCGCTGTAGAAGCGGCCGGTGCGCACTGTTGGCAGAGTGTGGTTCGGCCCTGCGGCAAAGTCGCCCAGCACCGTGGGCGTATGGTGGCCGAGGAATATCGCACCCGCCGTGTGCACAAGATCCGGCAGCTTTGTGGCCAGTTCGTCGGGTAGATGCACCTCCAAATGCTCCGGGGCCATGAAATTGGCCACTTCGCAGGCTTGTTCAAAGCTGTCGCAATCGACGACGAGATAGCCGTTTGCCAGCACCTTTTCTATCGTGGCACGATGGCTGCGCTTGGGTGCCTGCTTTTCCAGTTCGGCCTGCACTTTCTCGGGTAGAGTCGGGTCTAGGGTTACAAGAGTCAGCTTCTCGTGGCCGCTGCCGTGCTCTGCCTGTGCGATGAGGTCCGCGGCCACCCATGCAGGTCTTGCAGAAGAGTCGGCCACGATGAGCACTTCGCTTGGCCCGGCAAAGATGTCAATGCCCACGGTGCCGTTGACCTGTTTCTTGGCCTCTGCAACGTAGGCATTCCCGGGGCCGAAAATTTTGCACACCGGCTCGATACTCTCAGTGCCGTAGGCCATGGCGGCAATGGCCATCGGTCCGCCAACGCAGTACACTTCGTCCAGTCCACAGAAGTGGCAGGCGGCAAGGATGCCGG
>LVBW01000089.1 GCA_001604585.1 Puniceicoccales bacterium Verruco_02
GGTCCATCGCAAGTGTGGCGTCCCCGTGCCGGAGGATGAGCTTGATCGGCTCGGATAAGCGCATGAGCATCAAGGAGCAATGCAAGCTGGCCGGGGTGCTGCGGTCGAGCTACTATTTCCGACCGGGAAGCGATCCGAAGGCGGGGGACGAGATGCTGATGCGTGCGATCGACCGGGTGTACATGGAGGAACCGACGTTCGGGACGCGGCGGATTCGCGACGCGTTGCGCGGGCTGGGCCACGAGATCGGGCGGTGCCGCGTGCGCCGGCTGATGCGCGGCATGGGGATCGAGCCGATCTACCCGAAACCGCGGCTCAAGCGTGCCGGACAAAGAGCACAAGCGCTATCCGTATCTGTTGAGGGACAAGGAGATAGGCGCGTCGAATCAGGTATGGTGCACGGACATCACGTATCTGCCGATGGGAGGCGGGCACGTCTACCTGACGGCTGTGATGGACTGGTACAGCCGGAAGGTGCTCAGCTGGCGGCTGTCGAACAGCCTCGACGCCGGCTTCTGTGTCGAGGCACTGAAGGAGGCACTGGAGCGGCACGGCAGCCCCGAAATCTTCAACACGGATCAGGGCAGCCAGTTTACCGGGAGCGATTTCACGGACGAGCTGAAGAAGCACGGGATCCGGATCTCTATGGACGGCCAAGGGCGGGGGCTGGACAACCGGATGATCGAGCGGCTGTGGCGGAGCGTGAAATACGACGAGGTCTACATCCGCGCGTATGAGACGATGGGGGAGCTGTATCAGGGGCTTGCGAGGTACTTCGAGAAATACAACGGCAGGAGGCATCAGGGGATCAACATGACGCCCACGGAGAAATACCAGGAGGGGACGGCGAGGAGCGCGGCATGACTCCCGAGGTTTCCGCTGCGGCCTGCGGCCTCCGCTGCGCGGAAACCTCGAAATCACTCTGGACTGAACCAACACCAACAAATAACATCATCAACCAAGGGCAGCCCTCCTGTCCAATCCGTCGGACCAGCTCAGTGACTTCTTTGGGCGGTCTAGCGACCGGAATCTCAATACGCAATAGTGCAGGAACTCTGACGCGGCAGGTCACCTTCAGCGACGATAGCACTGGGACGGGATTCAACATGACTTTTGGCTCAGGAGCATCCTACCATGTTTCCAAGTCCGGGAATATGGAGGTGAATATCACAAAAACCGGAATTGCCTATACGGCTCCGGTTAAGGTGAAGTATGAACCATCAGGTTTTGCTTGGATTGGAGGTTATTCCCTGAATGGACCCGTAACTGTGACGCATGTCAGCTCTGGTGTTTCCGGGCTTAACCGCACAGAAGCTATTACAGTTAATACTAATTACGGGACAATCCCCATGGGTACCGTAACTGGATACGTAAACAAACTGAAAACGGTTGTGATCGATTATGGAGATGGACAGACTGTCACACAGTCGAGCGCTTCAAACAACACGTTGACTCTCTCTCATGTCTACACATTCACAAGTCTTGCACAGCGCCGTTACGCCACGGTGACGGTCACCACTGAAAATCGATATCCCGCGGCTAATCAAAACGGCTATTATCTGCAAGATCCTGTTACGACCACAAAGGTGGTTTCCTTCTGTGTGACAAATGACACTCTGGATCGATGGACAATCACTGAGGGAGCGAACTCGGATATAGTTCGCAGCATTACAAAAGAAAAGTATGCCACAGCCAAGTCGTTGAGTGCGAGCTCCGGCGCGCATTCGTTTAATGTTTCCTACGACCTGAAAGAGACGATCGCTGTCAAAGGTAAGCGTGACACAAACTTCGATGGGACGCCCGACACTGATTACATTACAGACAGGCAGACTATCAACTATTATTTAACGCATTCCTATGACACGTCCTTAAGTGATGCGAACGTTGGATACGTGAGATCGGACGAGAAGCTCATGTTCACTGACGAACTTCTCGACTGTACGGCTGGCTCAAGCAACGCGTATACGCGATACGCCTATTACACTGATGCAACAAAGCTCGGATCATACTTGAAACTCAAGGGCAAGGTGGATCCAGGCTTGGCGTGGAAATACATTACCTATAGTTCTGAGCGTGCTTCGCGAGGACGTGTGATGTCGGAGGTTACCCCAATTGAGGATAATTATATACCGGATGATTCGTGGAGCAGCATGCCTCAGAACCTTGGATATTGTATCCAACGGAATTACACTTACGCGCAGTTGGTCCCTGAGGATTCAAGCATGACAGGGGGTGTTGCCACGGGATCTTTCTTCAAGTCGGAAATGGCTAGTCTGACGGAGTTGCGTTCATATCAGCCTGTCTCGTTGACTTCGATTACTACTTCGGTAGAACACAGCAATGTAGAAGGCGCAGGTGATTTGGACCTGATTGTCAAAACTTACAAGACAAAGTTGCCTGATGGTTCTGAATCTACCGTTGTCAACAAAACGCTGACCACGGTGTCGGGCGAAGGGTTGTTTGGGAAGCCCTATGAATCGATCACTTCAAATAACGTGATTGAGTCGTATAACTACGTTCGTGCGAGATATACGATGCCGACTTTGTCCTCAATCTACACCGCGTCACCAACACTTCCAGACAAGAGTCTGGATGATTATGTCAGCACGGCGACTGAAATCACGACCAACGGCTGGCTTGTGACACGAACCATTGGTCGTGTGGCGTCCACAGGGAATGGTCACGAGCCTTCTCCGGTCGCATCGCAATCGGTCAAGCAGGTCTATTTTGTCGGTGATTCCGGGCTCAAGTTCATTGAAGAGAATTATGTGTGCGGGGCTGACGGTAGTTGGTCTGAGCCGATTTCTTGGGTCATGTTTTTCTACAATTCAAATGGTCGAGTTATAGCAAAATTCTACAGCGACCGTCGACGAGAGGTATATACTTGGACAAATGGCTTATGCTCCAGTTCGATTTCCATTGATGGAATAACTCATAACTATGTCTATGACGCATTTGGGCGACTGTGTAGTGATACAAAGGTTGGGGTGACTGCTAGTCTTAGTGAGATAGGGTCCAGTTTTACAATGGGCGATGTTATTAAGAATTACACATGGCCACCTCGAACAACCCGGTACGCCGATCAGACCGAGCCTGTTTGGGGAGTGGTGACAATTCTGGCTCAATAACTGGACGGTTTCGAGCTTGTTTTCGTTGTTTATCGCGATTTGTTCCCGTTTGACGCCTCTCTTGATGCGTTCTTCGCGATATCCGTATACGCTCACGCCCGGCAGCCGAGCCTTGCGCAGCGATCCATGTTGTAAACAAGGTTCCCGAGGCCTGTTTCAAAGATCGCTCGGAGGATTCCCACACGGCGGAAGCGGTCTGCGCTGAGCTGTGCCAGTCGCCCGTAAACGTGTTCCACCCGCGCACGAATCGCACTTTTCAGCCGGTTGAGCTTCTTCTGCGCTTCGCTCAAAGGGTGATCACGGTGGCCGCGCTCGTGGATCTGGTTCTCGATCTTTTTATCCTCCAGCATCTTGCCGATTTCATCGCTTCGATACGCACTGTCCGCATACAGCGTCCCGTCGCCCTCCGCCACGAGCGTTTCCAGCACCTGACTGTCGTGCACGTTCGCCGCCGTTACTTCCCATGCCACGATCAGCTTGCTCCCGGCATCCACTTTCGTGTGATTCTTGTAACCGAAATGCGTTTCGTCGTTCTTCTTCGCCCAGCGTGCGTCCGTGTCCTTTTGCGCGCCCTTGTTCGGGTTTTCGTCGAAGGCTTCAGGCCTCTTGCCGTCTTTTATCAAGTCGTTGTCCTCGCGGTTGTTACGCTGCTTTGGTGCTTCGACAAAGCTCGCATCAACGATCTTGCCCGCCCTGCCGATCACCCCGCGCTTGTGCAGCGTCGAATCTAGGTGATCGAAGAGGGCCCTGATGCCCTCCGCACCGAGGCGCTCCTTGAAGAGCCAGATCGTTTTGGAGTCGGGCACATCGTCTCCAACATCCAGTCCAACAAAGCGTTGGAAACTGAAACGGTCCATGATCTGGAACTCCGTCTCGTCGTCCGAGAGCCCGTGGAACTTCTGCAAAACGACGATCTTGAACATCAATACAAGGTCCCACGGGCGCGGCCCGCCCTTCGGCTTTTCCGTGAACTGGATTCGACTTTCAAGCACGGGCCGGAAGCTCTCCCAATTCACGAACGCATTGAGCCGATCCAAACCGCGTTCTTTCTGCGCAAGCTCCTGTTTGCGTTCCTGATAGTCAAACAATCCGCCTTGTTCCCGCCCCTTCTTGAATAGCATAATTCTTCATATCGCACAAGCAATTGCATGTCAAGTTGTTAGAGGTGGCCACATATGATTCAAGGCATCGTGTTTACAAATCGCGTGTAACGGATTCATCCGCATCTACTCAACTGACCACCACTACGCTTTACTATGGCGATGGCAGTGTCAAATCCGTCGAGACGGGTGACGGGATTGCTCTGTTTGCATATGACTACGATTCATCCCGTAGCGGTTTTTGTGGAACCTCTATCACCGAAACCTCTCTAGTTGGCACAGTAACCCGCAAGGACTTTTATCCATCGGGCGATCTTTACCAGATCTACGCAACAGATCCGTCTGGTGTGACGTCTGATTTCAAGTTGCTGGAGACGCACGTTTACGGTATGTCTTCAAACGGCAACGGTAATGTCTTTACAAAAACGGAGAGAATCTATTGGGGTGAGTTGGGCGCGAGTTCTCCTCGATGGGCGATTACCGTGACCCGCAATGACGGAGATCCTATCAGGGTCACTACATCGGGGCCAGTCGACAATAATGGCTCATCTAGTCAGCTTGTAACTGCGTATTCTTACGCTAGCACAATGGGTCGACTCCTTTCCATCACTAAAACGGGCGAACCTACGACATGGTTCTTTTACGATGACGCTGGGTTGGGTAAGCAGATTATTACTGTCAGCGGTTCGGATAATCCCGGTTCAGGTGGCAGCTTTAATGCGTCATCTGCATTAAATGATACGGTTCAGGAGGTTCGTACCTATTTTGGCCAGTACGGCTCCAATTCTGATTGGTGGGAAATAACCGACAGTTATGTCTACGATACAGCATCGGAGGACCGTAAGCTGGTTGGGCAGCACTTGAGTCGGTTGTCCGGGTTCTCGCTCACGCAAAATGCTGCGACCAGCGGTACCAAGCATGGCAACATCAGCGGTGTATTTTTCGGAGTCCGTTGACATCGATATTCACGATAATACAACAACAACCACAACTGCTTATGAATCTGCCAATCAGTTGGTTCGCCAATCGCTCACATCAAATGTATCGGCCAATGTCATCACAAATATCTCTGTCGGGGGGCTTAACGTTCTTGCCTCCGGTTCCCCGTACAACGACGGGAGGTGGGGGCGTCTGTATTACGATTCCTTGGGTCGCGTCATCAAGCAGACAAATCCCTATGCGGACGATGTCGTCAATGTATATGTGGCGAATTCGTCACGGCTTTCCAAGCAGATCGTATGTGGCAAACAAATGCTGGAGTATGCCTAAAATAACTCCAATGCTGCTGCGGGCTCTCGGTCTATGCTCGCGTCGACAAAAACCTATACTTATGGCGGTAGCGGCGATGATGATCTGCCTGCGTCATACACGAGTCTCGTTTCCGAGCAGGGTTTCGCTTACAACGCGGCTGGCGTGGTTTCCGCAGTGACGGGTGATGCCTCATACAATGTGGCTTATGACTACGATGCCTGGGGGTAGCGCATAAGGATGACCTCCTGGCAGGATAAAACCAATCCGGCTGCCGGAGCTTCCGAAACCACGTGGACTTACGACGAGCGCTCTGGTTGGGCCAAGACGGTTTCTTACGGCAATACGCAGGTTAAGACAGTCACATATGACAGTAATGGACGAGTGTTATCTGTCGCCAATGCACGCGGGCAGACGGTTGCCAATACTTACAACGCAGACGGACGGCTGGCCACGACATCGCATGACGGCATGACAACGGTGTATACATATGACCGAATGGGGCGTGTGACAACTGTTGCGGATCCTGTTGTCGGAGGCAAGTCGTACGCCTACAACGAAGATCTGCAACTCGACCATGTAACGTTTACTAGCGAATACTACGGAAGCGCGGTGAAGTCTATCTATCCGCAGTACGATACGCACGGGCGCAATGTCGGAGTTGTTCTCAAAAACTCTTCTGGCGTCGATGTATATCAGACTATCGAAACACTTGATTCCACGACGGCGCGTGTATCCGCAATCAATTGTTCCTCGGCAGGTACATTCTCGATTAGCTACGACAGTGTGAATCCCTATGCTCCGACAACCATTTCCAGCCAGGCGGGTGGACTCACATGGCGACAGGATTATTGCCGGAACGCCACGGGGCAGCTTGTAGCATCTGCCTCAGGTGTCACACCGAGTGCAAGTGTCGATCTGCTAGATCGTTCGTCCACTGCTTACGGTCATCTTGGTGCCACGACGGGAGCGACCCCGTATGCGCATTTCTATTACACACGCAACGGACGTGGACAAATCGTGACCGAGGAGAAGCGCGGTCATGCCTACGATGCCTATTCTTTCGGCGCTTCCTTCAGTTGCGGCATTGTGACCGAGTATGGCTATAGCTCGCGCGGCGAATTACTTCAGGCGCAGACTCGATACCTCAACCCTTCGCAGTACGGGGCCTCTCCCACAGGTGCGATGCTGGCCGGGCGGAGCTGGACATACGCCTTTGACGACACTGGAAACCTGTTGCGTAAAAGCCTGTCGGATGATAGCTGGCATACGATGATTGATGTCGATGACGACAATCGCATCATATCCCGAGAGACGACCCCGGGTGTGATCGTTGACGGCGTTGCGGCGGATGGCGCAAAGGTTCTGATCGGCGGCAAGAAGCAGACAATCCCGCCAGCCCGCGCGGCGCTGAATCGCACAGGTATGGGAACCTACTTCAAAAGCATCCTGCCGTATGCAACGAACACATCACCCGTATTTGACGATGAAATCTTCATCGTGGCGGAGAAAAGCGGCAAAGTGTCCTTCGTTAAGAAAGAGTCATTCGTGCCAAAGGCTCAGCAGACCATGACCCACGATGCGGACGGCAACCTGACGCAAGATGGTCGCTGGATTTATGTCTGGAACAACCTGAATCAGCTGACAGGGATGATGCCGACTGACGCAGCAAAAACCGCAGGCCATCCCGAGACTGAATACGAATACGCCTATGACTCGGACGGCTGGCGGACGGAAAAGCGCATTTACAACACCGGTGTGGACTCTGAGCGAATACGGTATATATATTACGGTGGTCGCGGGAACATAGTAACATGGACAAACGGCGCGACGGGCGAACTGATCGGCACGGCGGGCTACGGCCCCTATGGAGAACGCTTTGACATCTGGTGGGCAACAGACGCGGACTGCGCTTCGTACGAACGCTTCGGCTTCGGGACGGAATACCGTGACGAAACGGGACTGATCTACTACGGAGCCAGGTATTACAGCCCGGCGCTGGGCCGCTTCATCTCCAGAGACCCGTCAGGAGTGGTTGGCTCGGGCGTAAACCTATACGCCTTCTGCGGCGGCGACCCGGTAAATCACCGTGAGTTGTACGGCCTGTGTGACAACGGCGACTGGGGTTCGGTGGGGTCGTTCTTCTCCAGTGTCGGGGATGCTATAAGTGGCGCTATTTCATACATCGATGATGCAATAGGCGGAGCTTGGAACTACATTACATCGGATCAGGCAGCGGAGCCGGAGAGTAATCTGGATCCGTCTGGCGCATCAGGATATGATCCTGGCTGTCAGGTAATTGGCGTTGATCAAAACGGGAATTACGTAGTAGCTGTAACAAATCAGGAAGCATTTGACCAACGTGTAAGTGAATACAAACAGCGGAATAATGGTGAGAATCCTGTTCTGGCGAACTATCCAGATGCAAAGGGAATTATTGATAGCATACTCAGTGGTTGCGAGTATACGGTTACTGTATGCGACATGTCGTATACAGTAACAAAGTATAAGGAATACGGAAACTACGTGGCATCTAGTTCGCAGGCTGATATTAACAATGGAATCATCGGAACATATTATGTAATTAGCGAGGCTAAGTCGCGTACATTTTCTTTCGGGGAAGATAGCAACACCGTTTTGTCTTGGATGTATTCTGAATGTCCGTCATATGATCCGAGCAGCTGGAATGATGGTGGGTCTCGTGGAGATGGGGTTACAATTCAAGGCAACTCAAATTGCTATGCCTATGCATGCAACCAGAAGGGCCCATTTGTGGGGGGATGGAATCCTCGTGGGATGGGTAGAAACTTTGGTTTTGGTGTACAGCCTGGATATAAATCAGGGAATCCAGTAATGTACCCTTCGGATATTACTGTTAATGGTATCCGTGACAGAGCTATCGCTGATGGGTTAAGCCCCGTGCCGGTAACTGGAAGTTACCCTGTCAATTTAGTTGTCGCGGTGGGTATTGACTATCACTGGTATCGGCAGGATGCTGACGGTAGTTGGTCTCACAAGCCGGGAGCAATTCCCGTAACAAACTTGGATGCATCCGGAAATCGCATTGCAGACATATCAACAGCAGATTGGGGAATATACACTGAAAATGGAGGCATATTATGGGTTCCACCAGGTTTTCGTTTTTAATTATTTTGGCATTGGTGGTGGTATATCAAGTATCATACGGCATAACAAATTCCCAAGCGGAAGAAATGAAATCAAAATATAGCAACATTGATGAGATTAGGGCTTGGGCTTCGTCTGCCTTTATTGGTGGTTACGAAACGCAGGTCTTTTGTGTAAGGGAGAAGCAAGTGGTTGTAGTAATTGGACAGCCGACAAGTGGTCTCGTGACAAGCGAAGTATATGTATTCTCCGGGTGTCTGGGTCGAGAGCTTGATCTTATTCTTTATAGAACTAGACTGATGGGGATTGCGGATGCTATGCTTGTGGATGAATCAATCGAGTTGGGTGTGCGCGATAGAGAAGGTCATGATATAGTCTTTCTTGTCATACCTGCAGCAGGAATGTGAACCTACAGGGCATTGCGTCATGGAAGCCCCGGAAGATGGGAAATGACGAATTGAGAGAAATCGTTCATTGAAAATCAACAATGATGCCCAGCGGAGGTGAAAACCCGCCTGATAGAGTTTGGCAAACAGTCCGAACCGAATATTGTATAGTCAGAGGATACGAAAGCGTTCAAAGCGCATTTTCAACACCGGTGTGGACTCTGAGCGTATACGGTATATATATTACGGTAACGACCCGATCGCAGAACGGCACCCGTGCGCTGCCCGGCTATGACGGTCGCGGGAACATAGTAACATGGACAAACAGCGCGACGGGCGAACTGATAGGCACGGCGGACTACGGTTCGTATGGCGAACGCTTCGACATCTGGTGGAAAACGGATGCGGACGAGGTTTCATACGACCGCTTCGGTTTCGGAACGGAATATCGGGACGAAACGGGCCTTATCTATCAGGCTGCTGAAAAAGCTCCCCGTGGTCCCGCTTCTTGCTACACTTCATGGATGCGCGGACGAAAGACAGCTCAACGGGGCCTTGTGTGCCTGATCGATCTGGAAAGCCGGATACCGGCGACGCATCCGATCCGCCGGG
>LVBW01000033.1 GCA_001604585.1 Puniceicoccales bacterium Verruco_02
CTGCACAAGAAGGAGATACGGAAAATCCGACAGGAACTGCAAAGCGGAGGCCGCACCCTCATCCCGCTGCGCATGTACTTCAAGAAGGCGCTCGTGAAGGTGGAAATCGCCGTTGCAACGGGCAAGAAGATGTACGACAAGCGCGACGACATGAAGAACGCCATCAACAAGCGCGAACTTGACCGAGCAATGAAACGATAGGGCGGCGCAAGTATTCATCCTTTTCACAAGGCCGGCTCGAACAACTCGTTTCGTCTCGGGAACAAGGATTTGCGGATGGATGGCAAGGCTTTGCAAGTGAGTGCTATTGAATGAAATCCGGCGAGCTTGCAAAACGCATCTAGCCGCCGCAAAGACCGCTTGTAGCCGAAATCAAAGTTGTTCGAGCTGGCAATAATCCGCGCAATCCGCGTAATCTAGCGGACACAACACTTTCACCCCTTTCTGCCTCCAGCCATGTTTGAGAACCTGACCGACCGCCTAGGCTCCGCCCTGCGCAACCTGCGCGGAGTGGGCAAACTATCCGAAGAGAACATGGCCGAGGCCCTGCGCGAAGTGCGCACCGCCCTACTCTCCGCCGACGTTCACTTCAAGGTGGCCCGAGAGTTCATCGAGCGCGTAAAGGCCGCCGCCGAAGGGGAGCAGGTGCTGAAAAGCGTCACCCCCGGCCAGCAGATAGTTAAGATAATCCACGACGAACTGGTGGCGCTGCTTGGCGAAGGCTCGCGCGACCTACTCGAAAAGAAGCCCCTGCGCGTGATGCTCATCGGTCTTCAAGGTTCGGGCAAGACGACCACGGCTGGCAAAATGGGCCTCTTGCTCAAGAAAAAGGGCTACCGCCCCATGCTCGTCGCCTGCGACCCCTACCGCCCGGCCGCCGTGGACCAGCTCGAAACACTGGCCAAGAACAACGACCTCGCCTTCTACTGCGAACGCGGCAGCAAGGACGTGCCCCGCACTGGCCGTCATGCGATGGACCAGGCAAAGCGCGAGGGCAACGACCTAGTAA
Source organism: Puniceicoccales bacterium Verruco_02 (assembly GCA_001604585.1). Lineage (GTDB taxonomy): Bacteria > Verrucomicrobiota > Verrucomicrobiia > Opitutales > Oceanipulchritudinaceae > Verruco-01. Next base: position 1,010 of record LVBW01000033.1, read on the forward strand.
TCTTCGACACCGCTGGCCGCCTGCACATAGACGCAGACCTTGTCGAGGAAATCAAGCGTCTGAAGCGCGAGGTGGAGCCGCACGAAATCCTGCTCGTGGCCGACGCAGCCCTTGGTCAGGAGGCCGTGAACGTCGCCAAGACCTTCCACGAGGCAGTGCAGATTACGGGCCTAATCCTCACCAAGATGGACGGCGACGCTCGCGGCGGCGCGGCCCTAAGCATGAAGAGCATGACGGGCGTGCCCATCAAGTTCGTCGGCACGGGCGAAAAGGTGGAGGACTTTGACAGCTTTTACCCGGAGCGAATGGCCTCGCGCATCCTCGGCATGGGCGACGTCGTATCACTCGTCGAAAGGGCACAGGAGACGATCGACCAGAAAGAGGCAGAGCGCATGGCCGAAAAGATGGCCCGCGCCGAGTTTACCTTCGAGGACTTCCTCTCCCAGATGCAGCAGATGAAGAAGCTAGGCCCCTTGCAGGGCATAGTCGGCATGCTGCCCGGCATGAGCGGGGTAAAAATTGGAGACAAGGAGGAGCGGCGCATGAAGCAGACCGAAGCGCTGATACTCTCGATGACAATTCAGGAGAGGCAGAACCCGCAGATAATCAACTCAAGCCGCCGCCTGCGCATATCAAAGGGCGCTGGAATGCAGATAAAAGACCTCAACGCCCTTATCAAACAGTATCAGCAGATGAAGAAAATGATGCAGATGATGCAGGGCAGCAAGGGCCTGCGCCGCATCAAGCAGATGGCCTCCGCGATGAAGGGCAAGGGCATGGACCTGCCCGGTATGTAGGAAACCGGAAAATGGCGGCAAAAGTGTAAGGACAATATAGCGTCCTTATATCCCGCACCATTCCAGCACCTGCCCTAAGTTCCCGAATCCTCCCTCTTGGGCGAAAAGCTCTCGGTGACAAGCTTTGACAGCGCCCTGTCGGGATTGTCCACATACTCCCGCCCTAGGCGGAAGCTGCTATTTTGCGTATTGCGAGCCACTATGCCCAGTCCGTGGCCAAAATCCTTGAACAGGCTCTCACACAGGGAACGCATCGAGCGATCGCTCTCCACGCAAAGGTCCATCAGCGCCTCGCAGGCCGTCTCGTCAAACTCTATCTCAAGGGCGCTCTGCTGATAGAAACGCTCTTGGAAAGCCTCGATGTCGGCCTTGAGAACGCCCCTTTGCAGATGCTGGTTCTCCTTGAGCAGCGCAAGCAACGATTCACGCGGAGCGACCACAGTGTCGCTTGTCACCTCGAAGCTGCGGATGGCCGTGCTGGGCAACTCGAACTTGAAGTCGCGGAACACACGCTCGAACACCGTCATAAGGCCACGCGCGCCCGTGCCCTCGCGATGGGCACGGATGGCGATTTCCTTCACGGCCTCGGGCGTCACCTGAAAGTCGATGCCGTAGCCGCGAAAGTCGCTCCGATACTGCTCCAACAAGTTGTCCTCGCTGCTTGTGAGAATCTGTGCAAGATCACCCGCGCTGAGCGGGTCGCAACTGACGCGCACAGGCAGGCGGCCTATGAACTCCGGCTCGAAGCCGTACTTAATGAAGTCCTGAGTCTCCACATGGTGCAGGTAGCTGAATATCTCCTCCGCGCCCCCTGCCCCACGCTCCGGCGCACCAAAACCAACCGTGCTCGTATCAATCCGCTTGCGCACGCTTTCAGCAAGGCGGTCGAAGGCGCCCGACACGATGAAGAGGATGTGCCGCGTGTTGATGGTACGCCTGCGCGGTTTGCCCCCGCCCTGCACGTCCATCATGGCCTGCATCTGGCTCATCATGTCGGTGGGGGAAAAGAGGTTCACCTCGGCCTCTTCCATGAGCTTGAGCAGGTTGATCTGCACCCCTCTGCCCGACACGTCCCTCCCCTGAAGGCCCTGCGCGGCGGCAATCTTGTCTATCTCGTCTATGTAAATGATGCCGTACTGGGCCAGATCGGTATTGCCCTGCGCCATGCGGTTGAGGTCGCGCACGAGGTCCTCCACGTCTGCGCCCACGTAACCGGTTTCGGAAAACTTTGTCGCGTCGGCCTTTACGAACGGCACTCCAATCAGGCGCGCAATGCAGCGCATAAGATAGGTCTTGCCGCTGCCCGTAGGCCCTAGGATTATGATGTTCTGCTTGTGATAGTCCTTCTGAGCCAGCTCTGGGTTATCCATGCACTGGCGAACATGGTTGTAATGGTCGCACACGGCCACGGAGAGCACCTTTTTAGCCTCGTCCTGACGGATGACGTAGCGGTTGAGGTAGTCGCGTATTTCTCGAGGCTTCAGGTTGAATGAACGAATGCGCTCCAGTATCTCGTCCTGCTCCTGCGGCCCGGAATCCTCATCCGAAGGCTCTGCACGGCTCTCTTCGGCGTCATCGCCCCTGGCCTTTGCGCCGAAGGGGCCGATGGGCATCATGTGGAAACGACCCTCGCGGACGGCCTCCTCAATCTTGCGTTGAATTTCCTCAAAAGGGTTTCCCGGTTCTTTTTCGCTCATAGTGTGAGAAAGTGATAGCCGCTAGCTTGACTATTACGGAAGCGGCGGATAACAAATAGCTTCAGTGGTCAATGTAAGGCCTCGCAACCGGATTTACAACTACAGGCTATGCCAGCGAACCTGACCAAACGCGATATCGTCCTGAGCATCTACTACAAGACCGGATTCCCGCAGAAGGAAGTCCGCGATGTCGTCCAACTGACGCTGGACACAATAGCGGGCGCCCTCGCTCAGGGGCACAATGTTGAACTGCGCAACTTCGGCGTGTTCGAAGTGCAAGTGCGCAAGTCCCGAGTTGGACGCAACCCGAACAAGCCCGAGAAGGAAGTGACCATTCCTGAACGCGCTGTGATCAAGTTCAAGTCCGGCAAGGAACTCAAGGCACGTATCAAGAAGATCGACCTTGATAAGATAAGCGAGGAATAGTCCCCGCCTCTTCACGCTGCCTGCCCCGCACGGACATCTTCGTACAACACCTCTCTCGCACGCAACCATGTGTGTGCTGTTTTGTGTGGCACGCATGTGAAGTAATGCGCTTGTAGTTCCTCCTTGCCAAGGATGACGCCTTGGTGCTTGTACTTTTCCGCATCTGCATTGGCCTGTATCAAACGATTAGTTTACTCGGCCGTCATGTACACGCGGCAGTGACGGCTTGCCTGCCCGCTCTTTTCCCTGCATGAATATGTGCAATGCAGAGACCTGCAAAGCGCAGGATGCAACTGTCACCATGAAAGTCCTTCTCCTGAGCAACGAATACCCGCCATACATATACGGTGGCGCGGGTGTTCACGTCGAAAACCTAAGCCGCGAGCTGGCCCAACACATCCCGGTGGAAGTGCGCTGCTTCGGAGACCAGCTCTCCAGCAATGGCCAGCTCTCCGTCAAAGGCGTCGGTATTGACGAAGAAGTGCTCAAGTGCCCGAAAAACCTCCAGAGCGTTTTCGGCGCAGCAAGGCGATGTGTGGACTTCAATGCACTGGGCGTCGATGCCGATGTAGTGCATTGCCACACCTGGTACACACACCTTGGCGGCATACTGGCCAAGCTCGCCTACGGCATCCCGCTCGTTATCACGGTCCACTCTCTCGAACCTCTCCGCCCTTGGAAGCGCGAGCAGATCGGCGGCGGCTACGAGTTTTCCTCCTGGGTCGAAAAGACAGCCATGGAAATGGCCGATGCCATCGTGGCCGTGTCCGCAGGCACGCGCAACGACGTACTGCGCCACTTCAACATCGACCCCGGCAAGGTCCACATAATCTACAACGGCATCAACCCCGACGAGTTCCGCAAGGTCGAAAGCACCGAGGCGTTGACCAAGTACGGAATAGACCCGCACAAGCCCTACGTGCTCTTCGTTGGCCGAATCACCCGTCAGAAGGGCATCATCTACCTTGCGCGGGCCATCAAGTACATGAACCCGGACTTCCAGATTGTGCTCGTGGCCGGTGCGCCAGACACCCCGGAAATTGCAGCCGAGATGAAGGTAGTAGTCGATGCGGCGCGCAAGGAACGCGAAGGCGTCTTCTGGGTGGACGCGATGGTGAACAAGAAGGAGCTGGTCGAGTTCTACTCGCACGCGGCCGTGTTCTGCTGCCCATCGATTTACGAACCCTTCGGTATCATTAACCTCGAAGCAATGGCCTGCGAGGTGCCCGTAGTCGGATCTGCCGTTGGCGGCATACCCGAAGTGGTCGTACACAACCAGACCGGCTTCCTAGTCCCCGTCGCCCGCCACAGCGAAAGCCCCTTCCTGCCCGTGGACCCGGAGACCTATGCAAAAGATCTGGCCTACCAGATCAACCGCTTGATGGTGAACCCGGTAAAGCGCGAACGCTTCGGAAGAGAAGGCCGCCTGCGCGCTGTCGAACACTTCTCCTGGGCCAGCATAGCGCGCCAGACGGTGGACCTGTACAAGAGCCTCTGCCCCGGCAAGTAGGTTTGCAGCATCTGATTTCCGCCTCCACCAACATGCCATCGACACTCCGTCCTATTCATGCGCAATGGCTCGGCCTTGCCGCAAGTGCCATTGCCTTGCTCTACCCCGGCGCCGCGCTTGCCAACGAATACACACCCCTTGTCATGGCCGGTTCCGAAAACGGCAGTCCACCCGACAGTCCGGCAAACCATGTGGACATACCCGGCGCTGGTTCCAGCTTCAATGGCGTAGCCTCTGTAAGAATCGACGATGGCCAATACACATACATCGGCAGCGCCGTGGCTATAGACAGGCACTGGGTACTGACGGCAGGACACAACTACGACACCAACCATGACGGTTTACTGGACCAAGGCCTAAGCAGCGAAATCATCTTCAACACAGGCTATGGAGTCACGACTCTGACACCCACTGCCGCCTACGTAAATCCGCAGTACACAGGCTTCGACAATCCCTACATCAGCTTCGATCTCACACTGGTTTACTTCGCAAACGCCCTACCCAGCTACATACCGACCTATTCCCTCTACCGCGAGGGACTGTCAGTCGGGGACCAGATTTACTTTGTCGGCTACGGTTACTCCGGCTATGGAGATGTTAGTGGCGAGGGCGGGGACAACAACCTGACTGTAAGGCCAGATTACGAAACGCGCAGAGTCGGAAGCAACATCGTGGACTCGATATACAGCGACCGTCCCGGCGCCGACAATCATGTGTATGAGTTGGATTTCGACGACCCCTCCACAGTCGGGATGCCTGGCGGCAGCCTAGGCAACGATATCGAAGCCATGACCGCACCGGGCGATTCTGGCGGGCCAGCCTTCGTCTTCGTGAACGGCGAATACTACGTGGCCGGAATCACCACCTACGGCCAAAGTGTTGACGGCATTCCCTACTGCGCATTCGGAACTCTGTTTGGCGGCATGAACATATACGCCTATCTGGACTGGATCGACTACACGATGGCGACCGTTCCCGAACCTTCGCAAATCGCCCTATTGATGGGCCTTGGCACCCTGCCCCTACTCATCCTTCGCCGCCGCAAACGCCTTCATTGACATGACGGCAGGCCATTCCCCCCGGCTCGGAGCGCCATACACCCGACCTGATTGGCATCAGCTCCTGCGCGCAGAGCGGTGCATCTGCACCTTGTCCATCAACTCAGCCAACTGTTCGCGCAGCTTTTCAAGACGCAAGGGCTTGGTAAGGTAAGCATCCACACCGGCGGAAAAGGCGGCCTCGCGGTCGCTACTCATGGCGCCCGCCGTCAGAGCCACGACGATGGGCTGCGCGTCAGAGGGCAGATTGCTGCGAATAGCCTGCGTTGCCTGAATGCCGTCCATGACAGGCATCTGCACGTCCATCAGCACAATATCGTAATCGTTGCGCTCAATTAAGTCCACGGCCTCGCGCCCGTTGATAGCAAGGTCAGGCTTGATACCCAGCTTTGCGAGCAGGAGCACCCCAACACGCTGGTTAACCACATTGTCCTCGGCGAGCAGCACGCGCAGATCCATAGGCGATAGCTCCTCTTCCTCGCCCTCTCCATACGCAGCAGCTGCCTCCAGCCTGCGCTCCATATTGAAATCAAGACAGCCGCGAATCTCCGACACAAGGCGACTGCAACGCCAAGGTTTGGCTAGACGACGCAGTACCGCCGGATGCTCCACATCCTGAAGAGGCTTGCGGTACACGATGAGCGGAGTGCCCTTTGCGTGATCCTCCACCGCATCGGCCACGTCCCTCCACACGGAACGTTCCGAAGAACAGTCCAGCACCACGACATCGAAATGACGCCCGGAGCTTATCGCCCCCTCTGCCGCCGCACAAGACATGGCGCTCACGTTGAACCCGGCCTTTGTCAGATACTTATGCACAGCGCCCTGCCGTGGCAGACAATCGTCGGCCAATAGTACGCTCCGCGAACGTCCGGCTGCTCCATCATCCGGCGCTCTGCGTTCAGACAAGGGAAGCGGTATGGAAAGTTCAAAACATGAACCCCGGCCCGGCTCGCTTGTAACGTCCATAACCCCGCCCATGCGCTCGACGAGGCGCTTACTTATGGCAAGGCCAAGCCCCGTGCCACCATAGACGCGAGTGTTAGATGCGTCGAGTTGGGTAAAGGCCTTGAAAAGGCGATTCATGCGCCGCGGGTCCATGCCAATGCCGGTGTCGCGCACCGAAAAATGTAGATTCCATCTCCCATCCTCGCGCTCGCTCGCCCAACCCCTTATCTCCACCTCGCCCCGCTCGGTGAACTTGAGGGCGTTGGATGCCAGATTGACCAGTACCTGCTGCACGCGAGTGGTGTCGCCAATGAATTCGACGGGAGCCTCGGGGTCGAAGCTGCCGATAAACTCCAGCTTCTTCTCGTTGGCCTTCTCGGACAGAATCTCCAGAACGTCCTCTACAAGGCTCTGCGGACGCAGCGGTATTAGCTCGAACACGAGCTGGTCGGCCTCGATCTTGGAGTAATCGAGCACATCATTAACAATGCTAAGGAGCAGATTGCCGCTCTTGTTGATAATATCGACAAGCTCCTTCTGTTCGTTGGTCAAGGGGGTGCGCGCCAAGAGCTCGGTAGTTCCCACAACGCCGTTCATTGGCGTTCGTATCTCGTGACTCATGTTGGCTAGGAAGCGGCTCTTGGCCTCAGCGGCCGCCATTGCGCTCTTAATGGACTCGCGCAGGCGGGTGTTAGTCTCGTCAAGCTCGCAGGTACGCGATGCCACAAGTCGCTCCAGACGGCGGCGCTCCCGTTCCGAACGACGCTGCGCAATGCTCACAATAGTCAGAATAATCGCCACCAGCGTGAAGAAATACGAGGTGTAGGCCCACCAGGTGCGCATGAGCGGAGGCTCTATAACAAAATAGTAAGAGCTAATGGCACCCACGGATATACCCTGATAGAGCAGCTCCACATCCAGCCGGTAACGCCCCTCGTATAGGTTGGTAAAGCTTATCATGGGCTCGCGCACTGGTGCAGACCATGTGGAGCTGACACCCGAGAGCTTGTACCGGTAGCTCGGCGGAGTGGGAAGCGAGCTGGTGTTGGGGAAGATGCGCAGGGTGATGTTGTTCTTCTCGTAAGGTAAAACGAGCGGGTTACTTTCGTCGCTGCCCAAGGCAACGCTCTCCACTTCGCCACTGCGGTAGGAAGTTGCCGATACATGGGCCAGACGCGGCAACAACTCGTTGTAAGAGGCCTTGACTGCCTGCGGATTGAAGCGAATAACCTTGTTGCGCGAAAGCATCCAGACCACCCCATCTTTGCCGAAGCGTATCAGGGGGTGAGCCTCGCTAACCGGGCGCAGAGTATCGCGATCCACCACGGTCTTGCCGTCCACACTGCGAACGAGCACCACGCCCTGCTGCCCGGACGCCCACACAGTTCCGTCCGGCGCCTCGAATACGCGGGAGACATTGCCTCCAATCATACCTATGAAACCCTGCATCTCCGATGCATCGACAAGGCTTGCGCTGTCTGGGTCGAAACGGCGAATAACGCTGCCAGTGGATAGATACACTTGCCCACGGTATTCCCAAATGTTCAGCCAAGCATTCTCCAGCCCCTGAATTCTTTCAAAATTCTGATATTCCAGCCTTCCGTCATTCTCCCAAATGCGGCAGGCGCGGCCCAGCCCATGCTCCACCCAGATATCACCGGCATTGGTCTTGAGAACGACGGCCGGAAAGCCCATCGATGGCATGGTATTCACGAGCTTCCAAGCGCCATCGACATACTCAAGCATGGCGTGTCTATCGCTACCAAGAACCATCAGTATGTCCTTGTCAGCGTAAGGTCGAAAAATGCGGGCCGAAGATATGCCCTCCAACACCCGTACAGGTGGGTTGACCAGATCAAAGGAGTAAATGATGCCCCCACTGCCAAACACGATATGATCGTCGTAGCCATAACAGCTTTCGATAAGATCCATGCCCGGAATGCGCAGCTCTTCAAAGTGGTTGATCTGCCCGCGGTCGTCGTAATGGCCGAAAAACATCCGATAGTCGGAATACACAAGCATACGATTCCGGTAGTTATATACCTCGGGCCAATGCATGGGCATGTTGAAGCGGTAATCGTAAAAGCTTACCTGCGAAGGATAGTACACCTTCGCAATCCCGCTAGGCAAAGAGGCCCACAAAAGGCCGTTTTCCTGCTGATACAGGGCACCAACCCGGGCAAAAGCCTCGTCATGATCCACCCCCAGACGCATTGTCTGCCGCCCCTTGGCATCCATCACCATTATGCCAAAGCCGCGCACGGAAAAGGCGTACTCGCCACTGCGAAGGCGAATCATATCCACAAGCCCCTTTGACAGAAGGTCCGAACAGGTAGTTACCCACGGCTCAAGCTTCTTGCCATCAAATAGATACAAGCGGCCTGAATAGCTGGCCAAAAGCGCCCTGCCGTCTCCGGTCGGTACCATGCGAAACACGGCCTCGCTGCTACTCATCTCCGCAGTGCCTTCCACCAGTTCCCAGCGATCGTCCACCAAGCGGTGTACGCCACCGGAACCCGCGGTCATGTACACCTGTCCGGCGTGCTCGAAAACCGTGTTGACGGGCAAAATACCATTCCAGTAGGCGCAGCGTCCGCTGCTGTATTCCTGAAAAACAATGCCAAGGGTACTGTAAAAGATGACACCCCTCGACGTTGGAACAACGCCGTCGAAATGTGCCGCACTGGTCCACTCCGGGCTGTCCCTTCGACTGGCGCGAAAGCTGAACTCACCCTCGGAATTGGTGACAAGATTACCCCACATGCCGACAGATCCGGCATAGAAGCGCCCGTCGGCACCAAGGCATACGTTCTTGACCGAGTCCGAACCGTTGGTGCTCTTGCGAAGCTTGGAAGACCAAGCGTTGCCGTCGAACACCATAACCACGCCATTGTCTATGGCCAGCATGCGACCGAGGGGATCCTCGGTGATGTTCGCATTCACAATCCCTTCGCCAAGGTAATCCAAGCCGTAAACCGAGTAAAAAGGCAGCCCCTCGTCAGAGAGTTTCTCCAAAGCCTCAACCGCTCCGGCTCCTTGCAGAGCGGAGGCAAACACAAAGAGGATTACCGAAAAGAGGCGGGAAAACATCTGTGACCGACGTACACAGGACCGGCGCAAGGGCCAAAGATCTGCGTGTGTGTGATGGGGGGGTAGAATAATGAAACGCTACAAGCCTGAAATCGGAAGGCGGATAGTAACATTAAGTAGCTGACCAATCGCTACGATACGAATACCGGGAGGCGAGTGAGAAAGCCAAGGCCAATGGTAAACCAACAGCATGACAGAATTGAAGCATGACTTGCAAACAGGCAAGCGGTGGGGGTGTCCTACCTGTCAGCACAATGGATAGCAGCACAGGCACTTTCCGCAACACCGAAAAGCTGGGCTATTACTCTCAGATTTCGTACCTGGCAGGCATTTTCCTGCTCGCTTCCAGCACGCAAACAGACACTTACTGCTCGGCTACATATTTCATCAAACCACATGAATGCGGTACTCTGGAAGACGGCCGGATTGCTCGTAATATCAAACCTGTTCATGACCTATGCATGGTATGGACACCTCAAACACCTCAACGGGCGCCACTGGCTGATTGCCGCGCTCATTAGCTGGGGCATCGCGCTGTTTGAGTACCTTGTGCAGGTACCAGCTAACAGGATTGGCTTTCAGGGCAACCTGAGCCTAGCACAGCTGAAGATAATGCAGGAAGTAATCACACTGCTAGTATTCCTGCCCTTTGCAGTGTTTTTTATGAAACAGCCCATCAAGCTGGACTACCTCTGGGCTACGCTATGCATGGTCGGGGCCGTGTATTTTATCTTCCGCAAGTAGCGACCATAGAGGATTGTCAGAGTCAACATAATGCCCATACTGGGTAGAGAGCTGCCCCAAGACAGCCCCGGCTGGACGCCCAGCGTCCCCGCCAGACACAGTTCAACCTCTGCCAATTCTCCCGCAATGAAGACCGGAACCGCAATCCGCACTCTGGCAGTCTGCCTGTCCACATTCGTAATACTGCATGCGGCCAATGCACAGGTGCAGGCCCCTCCCAGCCCGCCGGTAATATTACAGGCACCCATCCCAGAGCCGGAAAGCCCGAGCGTGCCCATCATTGCCCAGTCCGAATCCCTGCTCGGGGCCAGCCTCAACGCTACATCCGGCCCGGTGACCACGTGGCTGGAGAATGCGGACAGTCTTGCAGAAGTCGTCACAACGCCCTCCTCGCCCGGCTACTCGATGTTGCAGACAAATATCGTTGCCGAAGGCAGCGGCGCATTCCGCCTCGCGAACGTGGCCTTCGCCAACCAGTACATAGAACTTTCCCCGACCATACAGCCCACGGCCAACAGCAAGCTATACTTCCAAGGAAGGCTGGGCTATGCCACATCGGCGCAAACAGCCCATGTGCAGGTACGGCCCAGCAGCGGTGGCAACTGGACAAGCATCTGGACCCTGCAAGGAACAGGCGGCCTGACGCAAAACGGCTTCCAGCTGGAAAGTATAAGCCTTGCCTCCTACGCCGGACAAAGCATACGCATCCGCTTCGCCCTGCTGTTCACGGGCGGCTCCGCATTCACCGATGCCGACTTTGCCACTGTTGGTTGGTTTGTGGACGATGTACAGATTGGCTCCAGCTTCCTCGCACAGCTCTACCAGGGAGTCGGCCAGCCGACAGCGGAAGAGATTCTGGCAGTGGAGTACATCAACCGTGCCCGCGCCGACGCCGTTGCAGAAGCCAGCAGACTGCGCAACACGAACGACCCGGACGTTCAGAACGCCATATCGTATTTCGGCGTCAATTTGGACCTCATGGAACAGCAGTTCGCCGCCCTTACGCGCAACCTGCCTCCTCTGGCAATAAATGCCAAACTCACCGCCGCCGCCCGCCTGCACAGTCAGGACATGTACAACAACATGTTCCAAGGGCACGTATCCTCCAACAACCCTCCCGCACCCAACCAGCCCGGAGACTCGCTCGGTAACAGAATCTCCCGGCAGGGATACAGCTACGGCTATGCCGGGGAGAACGTATATTCATACGCCCGCTCCATATGGCACTCGCACGCTGGGTTCAACATCGACTGGGGAAATGGCACTGGAGGGATGCAGACCCCGGCCGGACACCGCCTGAACATCCATAGCTCAAACTTCACCGAACTGGGCGTCGGCGTAGTGCTAGGCAGCAACGGAAGCGTGGGGCCGATCCTGATCACACACGACCTTGCGAGTGGCAATTCCTTAGGTGGCCCATTCTTGGTCGGCGTAACCTACAAGGATGAAGACAGCGACGGCTTCTACTCTCTGGGCGAAGGCATTGGCGGAGTCTCGATCCGCGTCGAAGGAGCAGCCTTCCGGGCCGAGAGCAGCACAGAAGGCGCATACGCCCTGCCCCTGCCCGGCAACGGCAACTATACAGTGACCTTCGAGCACCCCGGCCACGTCACCCTCGTACAGCAGTTTGCAGTGACAAACAGTGCAAGTGTCAAAATCGACTATCTGGCCAGCCTTGAGACAAGCAACTACGTAACTATTATTTCCACAAACATCAGCGCAGCGGGCAAGCTGCAATTCCGCTTCCGCACCAATATCCCACAGGCATCGATACAGGTTCTTTCGAGCACAGATCTGATCGACTGGACACGCATAGCACACAGCCTGAACGCGCTTGGGGACAACACATACATGGTTGAGCTGGACTCTGCAGCCGAGCCACTCTTCTACATGATAGGCAACAGGTAGATAGAGCGCACCTAAATATTTACCAAAATAGAGCGGCGCAATCCAAAGCGGACGCCTCGGAGAAGCGCCAATACCTGAGCGTTCGCAACACGTCGACAGTCTTACAGGTAGGGAGGGATGTCTCTAGAGCATTTTCAGTTATTCAGCGCAGAAATAGCTGTACATCAATAAGCCAGAAGTGTACTCCACTTGGGATGCGAGCATACAGTCAGGACATACGGGATCGAGTGATCGCTGCAAAGAGCGAGGGACTCGGAACGAGTGATGTGGCCGGGGCGCTGAGGGTATCGAGGCGCTACGCGGATCGGGTGTGGGAACGCTACCAGCAGAGCGGCAACAGGACTGTGCTGCAGATCGGGGGTTATCGCGCGCCCCGTCTTGAGAAGCACGAGGCTCTTTTACGGCAGTGGGTGGAGCGGGAACCGGATTAGCAGTCGACATATCATCCAAAAAGTTACTTGATAACGGCAGCGTCGGATAGCCTCCCATCCACGATTCGCGGGATGTGCTGATTTCGATGAACACGATGGCCTTCCCCTTGGAGCCTAAAGGGACGTAATGTTGCTTACAAATAGCACTCACCAAATCGTATGCCTCTCTATTTGTCACAGTTATGCTGTGAACCTAGCACGTATTTGGAGATGACGCATTACAGCTCGCTAAAACAGCAATAAACCCTAGCGCAATTAATATCCTGATGTGCATGGAATTTCTCCTATTTCACACGTGAGCAGTCCCATCCTTCGAGCAAGAAGTCGCTTCTTTTATATTTGTCATAGCAGTCATTGTCTAACGTTACGCCTTGATACTTTGTCTTCGTCGAAACACCTCCGGACAAGCCGTTTTGAAGATCAAAGCTAACAACCTCTTGGTTGTGAACAAAGTTATCATAAAAATATGCATTGAGTGGCGAGATCCCAAGACTTCTCGCGAAACGATCTCCGTATTGGCGAGCAAACGCCTCATTATCATTACTCGTCAGCTGATGGGGCGAATTATGATTAACAATATGACCAATTATCACAATCCAGAAGTAACTCATGCTTATTGAAACTTTCGTTATTGAAGCAGTAATTACATAGTGCTAACT
>LVBW01000090.1 GCA_001604585.1 Puniceicoccales bacterium Verruco_02
TTCTGATTGGTATTCGACATGAGATCGAACATCAGATGACCACTAAGATTGATGCAAATTTGAGCGCCAAGTTTCAAGCATGTTGCTTGAATTATAATGAATATATTAACAGTCCGCTGAAAAAGTGGGCGATGGCGGATGGATAGGGTTGCGTGCGAGGCGGCGGCATGAGACAAATTCTCATGCGAGGAAAAGCTACAAGGGAGACCGGGACGATCTGCCTGATCAACGTGGAGGCGCAGCTGCGCTCCGATCATCCGCTGCGCGAGGTGAAGCGGATGTGCAAAGAGGTGTTGAAGGCACTGGAGCCCGACTTTGAACGGATGTATGCGGCGAAAGGCCGTCCGAGCATTCCGCCTGAAAGATTGCTGATGGCGTGGGTTCTGATGTGCCTGTATGGGGTGCGCTCGTGCCGCAGATTCTCCGAAGAGCTGCCGTTCAACCTGCTCTACAAATGGTTTCTGGACATGAACCCGGACGAGGAAGGCTTCGACGCGTCGAGCTTCTCGAAGAACCTTGGGCGGATGAGGACGGGGCACGTGAGCGAACTGTTTTTCGCGGAAGTGGTGGAGCTGGCGAAGAGTCGCGGCTGGGTCAGCAACGAACACTTTTCAGCGGACGGTACGCTGATCGAGGCGTGGGCGTCGATGAAGAGTTTCCGAAAGAAGGAAGAGCCGCCCCCGCCGCCCGGAGGGGGCAACGGCTGGGTGGATTTCAAAGGCGAGAAACGCAGCAACGAAACGCACGCCTCGACGACGGATCCCGAGGCGAAGCTGGTGAAGCACAGCGAGGGCGACGCTGCGAAACTGCGGTATGCGATGCACGCGGTGAGCGAGAATCGCAACGGCCTGCTGGTGCTGCTGGACGTGAAACAGGCGGTGGGCGAGCGCTGCGCGGAACACGAGGCAGCCTCGGACCAGATGGACGAGCTGACGTATCGGGGCTTCAACGTGAAGACGGTGGGAGCGGACAAGGGCTACCACACGAAGGCGTTTGTGAGCGATTGCCGCGACCGGGGAATTGCGCCGCATGTGGCGCTGGTGAAGGGCCGCAAGACGCCGGGCCTTGACGGGCGGACGGCGCGGAGCGCGGCCTACAAAGTAAGCCAGCGTCTGCGCAAGCGGATCGAGGAAAACTTCGGGTGGATGAAAGCCTTCGGGAACTTCCGCAAAAGCCGGTGGAAAGGGGCGGAGAAGACGAACTTCGTGGCGCAGTTTGTGGGCAGCGCGTGCAACCTGATGCGGATGGCGAAACTTGCGCTTGCGGAGGCAAACCTGCCGCTACGCCCTGCGGCGGCGTAAGCCGCGAAGGCCTTGCCATGCCCCGAGGTCTCAAAAACGAGGCAAAACGGGCAGAAAAACGCTGAAATCCGGCGTCTTTGCCCTCAAATCGCCCTCAACCCATGCTTCATTGAGAGCATTGTCCCATCGTGGAAACGGGAGGTGTGTTTTTCAGCGGACTGTTAAGACTCTGTTTTCTGATGATTTGTCAATAGACAAATATCTATCATTTAGTCTTCAGTTCTCGTCCATAAGT
>LVBW01000091.1 GCA_001604585.1 Puniceicoccales bacterium Verruco_02
GCGCGGCTTCCCCCCTTCACAGGGGGGCGGGGGGGATGGGCTATTGCGGGCGACGATTCGCACGGAATCGCCGCGGCCTCTCGGAGCGGAGAACGTCGGAGCTCTCAACCGTTGACGGGCGGGAGCCCCGGAGAGGTTCGGACACTTGAAGAGCGTTGCAACGGAAGGTGTAGCAGAGATACAGTACCGGAGGAAGTACAACGACGACGCACGCGGGAAACGCGGAGAGTGTGCGCGCCACGCAGCGAGACTACAGCAGCAGCAGCAGCAGCGGGAAGGGCTCGATGTGCGCCCGGCGCGGCGATCCTTCGCGCCGGGCAATAGTCCGGAATGCCGCAGAACGGAGTAGCCCCGCGAAACAGGCGCGGGAGTCCGGACGTTCTTTCCGGTCTCCCGCGCGGTGGCGCCTTTGATTTAGGCGAGGGCGGCAGCCGTCGCCGTGCCTTTCGCTTCTGCTCCGGTTACGCGCACTCTCTCCCGCCGGGGCGCAGACGTTCGTGAAAATGAAGGTCGTTGATCTCCGTCGAGAGCCCGCGGCGTACGAGCCACGCGCAGAACGATTCTATCGGCTGTTCTTTCCATTCCCGGGAAGCGGCATGAAACACCCGCACCCGTTCGAGCAGCGGCCCATCAATCTCGATCGTCACGAAGGGCGCACATTCAGCACCGTCCGCAGAATTCGCCACCACAGCCAGACCCGAATTTTCCGTACCATTCATCACTCGACCTCGAGCGCATCCGCGTCCGCTATCGCGTCTGCGATCGCTCCGGCCTTCTTTTCCCCTCGCAGCTTCGCCGCACGTTCAAGCGCTCTTTCCCTCATTTCTTGCGCCTTCTGTAGCTTCGCCTCTTCCCTGTCCTGCTCCGCAAAGTCGGCGTCGGTTGGCTCCGGCATATCGCCAAAAAGTACGACTCTCCCGTTTATGGTCACACAAAAACCCCCTTATATTGTGTGCGCGCTGTTCGAGCACGCCGTATCTTGTGCATAACGTGTGGACAACTTTCCTTCATTATGATACCATGCGTTTACCTTCCAGTGGAGGCCTGGGCGGAATCTCTCTAAGGAGTGGTCTACTTGGCCTCTTTCGTTCCCCTGAAATGCAGCATGGTTTTTCGTCTCAACACCGGAGCCGATCCTAACACCGGAAAGGCGGTCTTGAAAGTCGTGAGCATTCGCGGCATTGACCCCGACAACACTGCGGACAAATTCAAAACCGCTTGTGACCTTATCAATGCCCTTTTCATTCACCCCGTTATCTCGACCGAGAAAACGGGATATGATCAGTTGACGGCGTAGGGGGTGGACTGAATGAAAACTCTACGAATGAAGTTTGCGACTGACGAGGGGAACACCTTTACGATCTCGCTGAATTACGTGCGCGATAATCTCGCGAGCGGCGAAGTCGAGACGGTCATGGAATCCATGCTCGATAACGACTTTTTCGCCGAGGGTCTCGCCGGGCTCGCTGGGGCCGACGTTGTAGACCGTACGGTATCCCCCCTGTTCTAGGGTAGGATTATGGACGCCGCCGCCACGACTACCGAATTGCTCTCCGCTGTCGCTTCTGCGGGGTTCCCCGTCGCCGTGGCGGCGTGGCTCCTGATCCGGCTTGAAGCGCGTCTCGAATCCTTGACGCGAGCCATTGAAGGTCTGCGCCGCTGTCAGGTCTGCCGCCTCGATGAGCCGGAGACCGTGCGCGCTGATTTGAGATTGCGCACCGTGGGAGAGAAATAAAATGTCCTGGGCGATTCTCCCGCGCCACTTCGAGCCGTTCGAGTTCGCTTGTCGCTGCGGGTGCGGGTCTCAATCCGTGAGTGCCGCGCTGGTACTTCGCCTCGATGCCGTCCGGGAGATTCTCGGACGCCGTATCTTCGTCACGTCCGGGAGAAGGTGCGCGAAACACAACGCCACACCTGCCGTTGGAGGCTCGGAAAACTCGCGTCACCTGATAGGCTGCGCCGCCGACGTCCGCCCGGATTACGGGGCTTCTCTCACCGATCTCGCCGCGTGTCTCGCGCTCTTCTTCTCCACTCCCGGAGATGAGTTCATCGTTTACAAAGACCGGGGGTTCGTTCATGTCGCCGTCTCCCGCGCGCTGGTAAGGCCATTGTGGAACGGCGGGAAGATCGAATACATCTAGATTTCCTCCGGGCGCGCGCCTCCCGCGTCCGCAGAGGATCAGAGAGCCCCGCACCCTGACGCGGGGCTTTCCTTTACTGGAGGCGCGTACCGTGATACAATTCTCTCGCCTGTTACATCGCCGGGGCTTTTCCCTACCACCAACCGCCCGGCGCGCAGTTCCAGAGCCGCCCTTGAAGCCTGATAGGGGCGGCTCTTTTTGTACCCGCTATCCGTAGAGGTAACACAATGCTATTGTGTTACTCTTCGCGCGGCGATACCTTCCCTCTTGCGTGCAGGTGATATTGCCTGTACAATTAACGGCGGGTGAGAGCAATTGAGAAATGCCCGAGGCGGGCAACGCGAGGACTAGCTATCTTCGCGGGGGAAGTCTCCTGCTTCCCCGCCCGCCCCCCACACAGCACACAGGAGAAAATTTGAATCGCACAGGAGGCGATCGTATGAGCTCCACCGGAGGCATTACCCGCACCCGCAAGAACCCCGCGAAGAGAACCGTAAACCCCAAAGGGCTACCGGAAAACGAAAAGATGCTCGTGAGCGGCGCTTGGAAGGATCCCTTCTTCCGCGTGCCGAATGAACTTGTAGATTATCCCGAAGAGCACCCACCACTCACCACCCTCGAAAAACTCGTCTACGTCGTTCTACTGCGCTACGCAAATTCAGACGGGCAGGCATGGCCTCGATATAGCAAAATAGCCGAAGCCGCTTCATGCTCGCGCGCATCCGCAATCCGCGCCATTTCCGGGCTCTGCTCGTCCGGGCTCGTCCTCAAGACTCCCGTTATCATCGAGGGCGTTCAACACTCCAACCATTATGTCGTGTTCCTGCCCTCTCACCTACGAACCGCGCGCGAAGAAGCTTTAGCGGCTGCGCTCACACCAGATGCAGGGGGTATCACTGTGTTACCCCCTGCATCTGACGGAGAAAAAAGCAGGGTGGGGTCTCAGAATGATACGGGGGGGTCTCACTGTGATACCCCCGGGTATCAGAATGTGACTCTTATAGAGGAAGAAGAAAAAGGAACAGAACTAAGGAAGAAAAAGGCGTTGTCTGCGTCAACGGGAACCGAAGAGCGAAAGGCAAAGGCAAAGGCTCTTCCGGCAGACGTCCGCGCCTCACTCGAAAGGCTCTATGAGCGGATGAAGGATGAAGGCCGTCAATCAACCCTCGACGATGTTTTGAAGCCGGAGCCGACGGAATGAGTCGCCGCTATGAAATTCGTCGAACCCATCCGCAGCCGCAGCGAGATAGACGCGGTGCTCTCCGCGTTCTCCGGACAGCTCGCCGCGCGGAATCGCGCGCTCTTCCTGCTCGGCATCACGTCCGCGCTCAGAATCTCCGATCTGCTCGCGCTCCGCTGGACGGACGTGCTCGACATCGAGGACTACAACTCCGGGCATGGCTCAACGCTCGCCTTTCGTCCATCCGTCGAAATGCGGGAGCGAAAGACTGGCAAACGAAAAGTCTTTCCGCTTGGCTCGACGGTGGCCGGGGCGCTTGGAGAATGGAGGCGCGACAATCGCGGGGAATTTATCTTCTCGAACGTCGGCGGGGGCGCGCCGATCTCCCGCGTGCAGGCGTGGCGCGTCCTCAGTCGTGCGGCCGCCTTGGCCGGGCTGAAAGGCATCGGGACGCACTCGCTCAGAAAAACTTGGGGGTATCACGCACGAAAGAACGGCGTTTCCATCGCGCTGATAATGGAGGCGCTGAACCATTCGAGCGAAGGCGTGACGCTCCGGTATCTCGGATTCACCGGGGAGGAAGTACGCGCCGCGTACGATCTCGTCGGCGGACTGCTGACGGACGGATTATAGCCGGGCTCCGAGCTCGGATCATTGAAGGGAGAGGAAACGATGAATAGATTCTTTGACTTCGCCGCAGACGATCAAAAGAGAGTGGAGATAGCGCGCGCCCAGGGTGAGAGTGTCGGCGTTCAACTCGCGCGTACTCCGGAGTACCGCTACACGCTGCCGTCCTTCCAAACAATCAGCGACCAGGACGCCTTTTTCTCCGGAGCGTACACCGCGTATCAAAGAGAGGTTCACGATCCCTGTCTGACGTTCGCGGATTTTCTCGACGTCGTTTGTTCGCGCGGCGAGCTCCACACGGAAGCGGTCTGACCGAAGCGAAAGGCACGGCGACGGCTGCGCCATCGCCTAAATCCAAGACGCCACCGCGCGGGAGACCGGGAAAGCACCGGACTCCCGCGCCTGTTTCGCGGGGCTGCTCCGGCCTGCGGGCAGTGAACTATTGCGCGCCGCGTGGAGCCTGCGGCGCGCGCCCACATCGTACCGCGTCTGCTGCTGTTGCAGCTGCTCTGTCGTTCGCCCACGTGCGCGCCGGGCGTCGTGTGTGTGCGGTTCCCTCCACTGGTACGGCTACTACTCTGCTCTTTTTTTGCCGCGCTCTTCCCGCGTCCGGACGTGTCCGGGGCTCCCGCCCTTCGACGGTTGCGAGCCGACGACGAACACGCGCGCCCGACGTCCGCGCACCTGCCCGCGCCCGCGTCGCCGACGTTCGGAGTCTCCGGAGAGCAACGGCGCCCGCGAAGAGATCCACGCGAGGGCGCCGTCAGACGCGCTCACCTGACGCCCGGAAGAGAACAAGCGCCGCCGTTCGTTCCCCTCTCCCCCCACCCCCTCTCCCCTGCGGGCGAGGGGGCAGCCGCGCGCATAACGTAACAGGTCAATTATAGGACAGGCCGAAGG
>LVBW01000034.1 GCA_001604585.1 Puniceicoccales bacterium Verruco_02
CCGGGCAGGCGTCAAGAGCTGTATCCACGCGGGCGTTCTCTCGCTCGATACGGCGGGCGAAGCCCTCCATCACGCTCTCAAAAAGCGGGGCAAGGAGCACCTGCTCCATGATGACATCGGGGCGGCGCTTGACATTTAGCACCTCATTAAGCGTGTCGAGCGTATCGAGAAGATCGCGGGCAAGATCGCCGATGTTATCCAGTACAAAGGCTGAGTTCTCCGCCGTAGGCTCCTGCCGGTACATGTCCATAAGCGAGACAATGCTCGTCACGGGGCTTCGCAGATCGTGCGCTGTGATGAAAGAGTAAGAGGCCAGCTCCTCGTTGCGGCTGTCCAGGGCCTCCATGACGCTGCGCAGGCTCTCTTCCAGCCTCTTGCGGTCGCTGATGTCGATATGCGTCCCAATTATGCGCAGCGGTTTGCCCTCGGGGCTGCGGTCCACAGTGCGGGCGCTGGATAGCATCCATACCGTGCCCCCGCCCCTGTGACGGTAGCGCACCTCCAACCTGTACGGCAAACGCCCTCCAGAGGTCATGTGGTTACGCATCGCCATCATGGCGCGCGGCACATCGTCAGGCTCCAACAGGCCCATCCATTCCTGCTGGGTCATGGGGCCTGTTTCCTCGCGAAAGCCGAGTGTGCGGGCAAAGCCGGACGAAAACTGCACCCTGTTCTCATCCGGAAACCACTCCCAGAAACTCGTCACAGCCCCCTCAAGAACATCCTTTGCAAGCGCCTCCCCGGCCTGCGCCATAGCGGGCGAAGTCCTTGCCGGATTGGATGCTTGAATGCGCTGATGCGTGGGCATGATTGCCTGCGGAGTCGCTGGACTCCATCAATAGAGGAGGAGGGATAGGCCGGGTACAAGCCAGCGAAGAGGTTACACTACACCGTTTGATAATACGGATTATTTCAGGTCGAATTTCGACATTTGTAATCAAATTCAGCAAGAAACCACTGAGCCGACGTGGATGCATTGACTTTGCTATACATTCGCCCGCAAGGGGCAAGAAGAGAAAGAGACTACGGGTGTTTTACAGCTTTGTAACACAAAATCGCATATCTCGCACAGTGCGCAACATATGAGTTTTGGCAACTCCGTGGCGAAAGAGCCTTCCGCGACCACATTACTTTGCTTCGGAGAAGCGAAGACAACTGTTTTCGTGACAAGCAAGGCACTCAAGGGCTAGATTGCCGCACATGGAAAACCTTGTAATTCTCGGCAGCGGATGTGCCGGTCTCACTGCGGCCATTTATGCAGCCCGTGCAAACCTGAACCCCCTTGTCCTAGAAGGCGCACAGCCGGGCGGGCAGCTTATCACAACGAGCGAGGTGGAGAACTTCCCCGGCTTCCCGGAGGGGGTGGACGGCTTCGAACTTACCCAGCGTATGCGCAGCCAGGCCGAAAAGTTCGGCACTCGCTTTGAGTTCGCCAGCGTGGAGAGCGCGGATCTGTCCGCAGAGCGCAAGGTGCTGCTCTGCGAGGGGCGCGACATCGAGTGCGCCGCCCTCATCATTGCCACGGGTGCCTCGCCCCGCCTTATGAACGTACCCGGCGAGAAGGAGATGTACGGCGGCAAGGGCGTGAGCGCCTGCGCCACCTGCGACGGGGCCTTTTACCGGGGAAAAGAGGTGGCCGTGATCGGCGGGGGCGACAGCGCGGCCGAGGAGGCCCTGTTCCTGACCCGCTTTGCCAGCAAGGTGACTCTCGTTCACAGGCGCGGCGAACTGCGCGCCTCCACGATCATGGCCCGCCGTGTGCAGGAGCACCCCAAAATCGACCTTGCCTGGCACAGCGTTGTCGAAGAAATGCTGGCCGGGGACGACGGCAAGGCCCGCGGGATGCGCCTGCGCGATGTGCGCGACGGCTCCACGCGCGAGCTGCCCTGCCAGGGCATATTCCTCGCCATTGGCCATGTGCCCAACACGGCCCCATTTGCAAAGGATCTTGAGCGCGACGGCGAAGGCTACCTAAAGCAGATTCCCGGCAGCAACGTAAAGACCAAGGTGCCGGGCGTGTTCGTAGCGGGCGACTGTGCCGACCCGCACTACCGGCAGGCCATAACGGCCGCTGGCATGGGCTGCCAGGCTGCGATAGAGGCCGAGCGTTACCTTGTGTAGCAGCCGCTACATCCCGCAGCAACCGCCGCAGCCGCAACCGCCGCCGTGGCGATGCCCGCCCGAAGGGGCGCATTCGCAGGAGTCACCGCAGGGAGCCTCCGGGACAGAGCCGCCGGACACGTTGAAGCTGCTGTAAACGCGGCGGACCTTTTCGCCCGTCTCGGGGTGGACACTCAGAGGCTCGTCGCTCATGCGCTGGCGCACCTCGAAGCGGACGGGCCTGGCTCCATCGTTCTCTGGTATGGTCTCGTATTCGTATATTGGCATGGCATTGAACTATAAGGTGTGAATTGGAACTGCCCTAGCCTATTCCTCCCTCGAGGGCGGCACGCGGCTGTCCAGCTCGGGCCACTGGGCCAGCTTGCGGTGCAGGGTGCGCCGACTCATGCCCAGCAACTCTGCGGCGCGAGTGCGGTTGCCCCTTGCCTCGATAAGGGCGTTGTGGATGAGGCGCTTCTCGTTCTCGCCAACAGAGAGGGGGCTGGGGGCTGGGCTGCCTGCGCCCGGCACAGCGGGCAGGCCGGGTTGCACGCTTGCGGGAAGCTCCGTGCGCAGGAAACGCTGGTCTAGGTCGTAGCGAGTCACCCGCCCGCCCCGGCGCATGACAACCATGTTCTCGGCAAAGTTGCGCAGTTCGCGAATATTGCCAGGCCAGTTGTAGGACTGTAATAGTTGCGCCACGTCCGGGTCGAACTGCACGGGGCTGAAGCCGTTCTCTTCGCTGAACAGCTTCACGTAATGGGTGAGCAGCAGAGGTATGTCGTCGCGGCGATCCCTCAAGGGCGGCGTCTTTATCCGCACCACGTTCAGGCGGTAGAACAAGTCCTCGCGGAAAGTCCCCTTGCGCACCATTTCCTCAAGGTCGCGGTTTGTGGCTACGACCAAGCGGATGTCTAGTTGAATGGGCTTCATGCTGCCAAGGCGCTCGATGCTGCGCGTTTCAAGGAAGCGCAACAGCTTCACCTGAATGGCGGAGTCTATCTCGCCAATTTCGTCAAGGAACAGAGTCCCGCCGTCGGCGCCCTCGAAGCGCCCCACCCTCTTTTCCATCGCCCCGGTGAAGGCGCCCTTCTCGTGGCCGAACAGCTCGCTCTCCAAGAGGTTCGCCGCCAGCGCCGCGCAGTGGACGGCCACGAAAGGCCCGCGCGAACGTTCGCTGTTCTGGTGTATGGCCTGTGCCACAAGCTCTTTGCCCGTGCCCGTCTCGCCCTCCACGAGCACCGTGGCGCGCGACGGGGCGACTAGCTTCACCTTGTCGACGACCTCGGTGATGGCGGCGGAATTGCCCACTATGCCGGTCAGGCTGAACTTCTGGTCCAGCCTCTTGTGCAGCACCTCCACCTCCTGCTCGGTCTTGCGGCTTTTCAGGGCGCGCTTGATGATGATTTCGAGCTTTTCGAGGTTCAGCGGCTTGGTGAGAAAATCGTACGCACCATGCTTCATTGCCTCCACCGCGCTCTCCACATTGCCGTAAGCAGTCATCATCATCACTACGGGCGGATTCGCCAGCGACAGGGCCTTGTCTATCACCTTTATCCCGCTCTTGCCCGCCATGCGCAGGTCCGTGATTACGATGTCCAGCGGGGTGGACTCCAGCATGTTGAAAGCCTCGTCCGCACTCGCGGCCAGATATATGTCGTAATCGTCCTCCAGATACTCCCGGAGCCCCTCGCGGGTGTGCTTCTCGTCATCAACAATCAGAATGGATGCTGGCATTGCTACAAATGTGGGTAAAATTGTCACAGTTCACAAACTTATTCTCCCACAGGACAGATTTTGAATGCTGCAAAGGGAATCCGAAGGCTCTATAATGAGTCCAAGTATCGTAAAGGCGTGCGAGCGCCATTTTGTGAAATCCTTAGTTGCGAGGGCTACCATGAACAGAGATGACTTGCAGGAAGGCGGCGAGAGCGCTAGGACGCAGGCTCCGCGAAAGTACTACGACCGGGATTTCAAGGTGACAGAGCAGTACAAGACAACATTGCCGGACATGCAGAACTCCGGCTCCTCGACGATTCAGGGGGCGAACGTGCCGATCATACAGGTGGGCATATCGAACTTCCGCCTGCCCCTGCGCTTCATGACCCGCAACGGCGAGCAGATCACGCTCGAAGCCTCCGTAACGGGCACCGTGTCGCTGGGTGCGGACCACAAGGGCATTAACATGTCCCGCATAATGCGCGTATTCTACGAGTATGAGGAGCGCGTCTTCACCCCGGAGCTGTTGGAGGAAATCCTGCGCGAGTACAAGGTACAGATCGGGTGCAGCCGGGCACGGCTCAAGCTCTCCTTCGCCTACCCGATCCGCAAGCCCAGCCTGCGCAGCGAACTCTCCGGCTGGCAGTATTACCAGTGCGCCTATGAGGGGCTGATAGACGACCTTGACGTGTTCACGCGCCGGGTACACTTCGACTTTGTTTACAGCAGCGCCTGCCCCTGCTCTGCGGATCTGGCTGAGCACGCCCGCGAACAACGCGGCATATACTCCGTCCCCCATTCCCAGCGCAGCAAGGCGCGGCTAAGCGTACAGGTGCGCAAGGGCTACTTCATCACCATAGAGGACTTGCAGGAACTCAGCCTAAAGGCCCTGCTGACCGAGACACAGGTGATGGTCAAGCGCGAGGACGAGCAAGCCTTTGCCGAGATGAACGGCGCGCAGCTCAAGTTTGTCGAGGACGCGGCGCGGCTAGTTTACGAACAGCTCGACGGCGACCAGCGCATATCGGACTTTCAGGCCGCCTTTGCGCACCTTGAAAGTCTGCACAGCCACGACGCCGTGGCAGTCATAAACAAGGGAGTGGACAAGGGCTTTTCGGGCAACGTGGACGACTTCCGCTCGCTGATCTGCTAATAGCTGCCGAGCGCGGCGCATGAGGTGAACCATTACACCCCATGCGCCTCACGACTGCGCCAATCGGCTACTGCTCGATTACCGGGGCAGGCGGGTTCTCGACGTCCCAGACCAGCGCGCCCTTCACGTAGGTGCGGTGCACCCTGCCGCGCAAGGTCATGCCCGTCCAAGGGCAGTTCGAGGAACGGCTCTGGAAGGGCGGTTTCACCTGCCAGGGTTCGTCGGGGTCGAAAACGCATATGTCGGCCTCGCGCCCGATATCCATCGTGCCCTTCTTGAGGCGGACGATGCCGGCGCCCTTTCGGCTCATCAGGTCAACGAGCTTCGATAGCGAACACAGGCCGCTGTGTACAAGAACCTCTAGGCACACGGCCAGCGCCGTCTCCATGCCGATGATGCCGAAGGGGGCTGCGTCCAGCTCCTTGTCCTTCTCGTCGGAGGTGTGCGGGGCGTGGTCGGTGCCGATGCAGTCGATCGTCCCATCGAGAAGACCCGCGATAATGGCCTGCCTGTCCGCCTCGGTGCGCAGGGGCGGGTTCATCTTCAGGTTCGAGTCGTAGTTGCGCAGCGCCTCGTCGGTGAAAAAGATGTGGTGCGGGGTGGCCTCGGCGCTCACGTTTATGCCGTCGGCCTTGGCCCGGCGCAGCATCTCCACGCTGTGCGCGCTGGAGAGGTGCTGCATGTGGATGTGCGCGCCCGTGTATTTGGAAAGGATGATGTTGCGCGATACGATAAGATCCTCGCCAGCGTTGGGCCAGCCAGCCAGGCCGAGCCGAAGCGACCAGTGCCCCTCGTTCATGACCCCGCCCTCGGTGATGTCGCTGTCCTGACAGTGGTCCATCACAGGCAGGCCGAACATGTGGGCGTATTCCACGGCGCGGCGCATTATGCCATTGTTCTGCACGCAGCGCCCGTCGTCGGTGACGGCCACCACTCCGGCGCGGAATAGCGACCCCATCGGCGCAAGCGCCTTGCCCTCTCCACCCATCGTAAGGCAGCCCGTCGGATACACGTTCACGCAGCTCTGGGCCTCGGCCGTGTCCTTTATGCGCTGGATGGTGCCCGCGTTGTCCGCCCAGGGCGAAGTGTTGGGCATACAGACGATACTCGTAAAACCACCTGCGGCAGCGGCGCGCGAGCCCGTCTTGATGCACTCCTTGTGCGTCTGGCCAGGGTCGCGCAGATGTACGTGTATGTCCACAAGGCCGGGGCAGACGACCAGCCCCTGCGCGTCGAACACCGTGGCTGCGGCGCGCTCTGCATCGGAAAGATCCTCGACGAACACCCCGTCGCGGACGAACACATCGCCCGCGCCGTCGCGCCCGTTTGCGGGGTCTATCACCCGCCCATTACGTATCCAAAGGTACTCGCTCATTTGAAATAGTTCCCGGAATTGGCCTGCATGACAGCGGCCGCGTTGGCACACAGATACAGGACAGCCATGCGGCATACGATGCCGTTTGTCACCTGTTCCAGAATGACCGACTGACCAGAATCGGCCAAGTCGGAGTCGATTTCCACACCACGGTTGATCGGACCGGGGTGCATGATTATTGCGCCGGGCTTTAGCCAGCTTGCACGCAGTTTGTTCAGGCCGAAGCTGGCCGTGTACTCCTTCAGGCTGGGGAAAAGGGTGCTCGTCTGCCTCTCGTGCTGGATGCGAAGTAGCATCACAGCGTCGGCCCCGGCGAGGGCCTTGCGAAGGTCGTGGACCACCTCCACGCCCATTTCCTCGAACTGGCGGGGAACGAGCGTGTTCGGTCCGGCCAATGTGACCTTTGCTCCCAGCTTGCGCAACGCCCATATGTTCGAGCGCGCAACGCGGGAGAAGAGAATGTCGCCAAGGATAGTAATCTTTTTGCCTGAAAGATCCTGCCCCAGCTTTTCGCGCAGTGTGAAGGTGTCCAGCAGGGCCTGCGTGGGATGCGCATGTGCGCCGTCGCCCGCGTTGACCACGGGCACATGCAGCCTGCTGGCCAAGTACTGGGCCGCGCCCGCGCTCTTGTGACGCAGGATGATCATGTCCGCGTTGAGCGCCTGTATGTTCATCGCCGTGTCGCGCAGTGTCTCGCCCTTCACGATGCTGCTGGCGCTCTCGGTCATGGTGATGACGTCGGCGGAGAGGCGCTTGGCGGCGATCTCGAAGGCCACGCGGGTGCGCGTGGACGGCTCCATGAAGAGGTTGACAACCGTCTTGCCGCGCAAAGAGGGCAGTTTCTTCTGGCGACGGTCGAGGGTTTCCTTGAACGAGCTGGCAAGGCTGTGGACAAGGTCAATCTCCTCGCGGGAGAGTTCTTCGATGCCGACAAGATCCTTGCGCGTCCAACACTCCACCTCGTTGCCCGAAATGTCCTGCAAGGGGCTGGGCAGCCCGGCGCCTATCTTCACGCAGTCGCTTTCCGTGGGCACCTCGCCAAGGCTCACGAGCACCTGTTCGTCCGGCGCGGCTTCCACACGTATGCCCACATAGTCCGGCTCCAGCGGCAGACCACGCGAACCGCGGTCGCACAGCATGGCCAGCTCCACCTTGGCCGGACGGCCGTGGTCGAACACCTCGTTGATGGATGCCCTTACCGTTCGCCCGCTGCCAATGACATCGTCCACGAGAATCACCGTGGAATCGCTGATGTCGAAGGGTATGTCCGTGCGCATGAAGGCCTTCGGTATGGGCCTTGAGCCTATGTCGTCGCGGTGGAACTGAGCGTTCAGGACACCGAAGGGCACCTCGCGGCCCAGCTTCGCCCCAAGTAGCGCCGCCAGGCGCCGCCCCAGGCGTATGCCACCATTGGCGATGCCAATAATGGCGAATGTGCCGCCTCTGCCATGTTTTGCGGCAATTTTGCCTGCCATGTCCTCGATGGCTTGCACAACCTCATCACTGTCGTAAAGCCTTGCCATTACAGTCATGCAACATCTCCGCCCCACCCTTGGTCAATCGGAAAACGCTGCAAGGTGAAAACATGGCTCATCGGCGTCAACGCCACCCGTCAAATCCGTTGCAGAATAGTGCGATGCTCTCAAGCGCGATTCTTTTTTGCTTGCATGAAAGGAACGCAGGCGGCAGTTTGACACTTTTCAAAAATTTCAGCCATGGCAAGGGAACACATAATTCTGGAATGCACCGAAGCGCGCAAGGAAGGCAAGACACCTTCCCGTTACATGTCCGAGCGCGACAAGAAAAAGCAGCAGGGCCGCATCGAAAAGATGAAGTACAACCCCAGCCTGCGTCGTCATACTCTCCACAAGGAGATCAAGAACTAGGGTGCTGCAAGCCCCCTGTCCTTCCGGGCATTCCCAACCCCGCGTAGAAACGAAGCTTTCCGCGGGGTTTGGTATGTACGCAAATCGGGCGGCGCCATTCGTCCTTGCCTGTCGGAACTCTTCCTGCGTCCGGTCCTCTTGCCTGACTACCCAAAGCGGACAATGTCCATCTCTCGTATGCTGGCGCCCTCCTCAAGATGCGCTACAAGTTGCGCGGCAAGCCAGGGCGCGGCCAAGACGCCCTTGCTGCCAAGGCCGTTGAAGATGCAGATGCGGGGCTGGCCGGGCTGCGCGCCCAGAACGGGACGGTAATCCTTCACAATGGGCCGCACGCCCGCGTTCTGCGCAATCAGCTCAAATTCCGCGTCCACAAACTCCTTTAGCGCTGCCAGCACAATTCCAGCACCTGCCTCGCTCGTAGTCTCGTCAAGTATGTCCCAAGAATACGTGGACCCCGCCCTGTACAGGCCCTCGCCGAGCGGCAGTATCCACTTGCCCCGGTTGACGATGGCCTTCGGAAAGCCGGGCAGTTCCCCGCCTTTTGCGCGCAAGGTCAGCATCTCACCCTTGGCAGGCTTGAAGGGGATGCCGGGGAAGAATGGGTTGCCCATCGCCCGCCAGCCTTCGCAAAACACCACTTTTCCAAAGCTCATGCCGTTCCAGCGAACGCAGTCTGGCCGGATGTCGAGCTGCGAGGCGTCAACGCGGGCCTTGGCAAAGCGACCTGCCTGTTCCAAATGCCTCTGCGCAAGAGCGACGGCTAGCGCCACGTCCAGATAGCCGGACTCTGTGGCCTCGAAGCTGCCAAGGGGGTCGCGAAACAGCCCCGGCCAGCGGCCCGGCGCATACTCGGCACCTATGTAACTCTGCGCCATTGGCTGGGCGCGGCGTTTTTCAAAGTAATCCCTCTGCGCCTCGTCTTTTATGATCCGCACGATGGGCATTTCGTGAAACACGCGCTCGCCAAATAGCCGGTCCAGCCCGCGGTACATTGCAAGGGCGGCTGGGAGCTGTTCGGCAACTCTCCATGAAGGGCTGAGTCTTTTGCCCGCAAGGGGGTTGACCACACCCGGCGCCACGCGGGAGGCTGCGTGTGCGTCCCCCGCGTCGGCCACAAAGCAGGCTATACCTCGTTCTTCAAGCGCACGCAAGAGGCTGAGGCCGGCAATGCCAAGGCCGACGATGAGGTATGGGTAATCACGCTCCATGCTGGGTTAACAGAGAAGCACAATCGCCTCGGGTTCAAGGCAGGAAAAGGGCAATACAAGCCTTCTTGTTCGGCCAGACAGAACAGCCCCCGCCGATTGTACCGGACAGGGGCTGCCTCTGAAAGAAGACTGACGCCTTTCCAGCGCCATCAGCTAAGCAGGTCGTAAACTACAGGCCGAGCGCCTTTAGCTGCTCTGCGCTCACTTCGTCCTTTGGCGCGAAGGCGTCGGAGGCCGCGTAGGCGAGCAGACTGCGCAATAACTGCCGCGCCTCGGCATACTGGAGCTTCTCCGGCAGGGGGCTTGTGCATACTATCAGGCGCCCTTCGCCAAGCTTGAACTCGCAGAGCAGGCCCAGCTTGTGGACGCGCAGGATGTTGTCTATCACCTGAATCGTCGGGCGGTAGCTTTGCGGCAGTTCGTCAAGAATCAGGGCGCGGCTGCCCGTCACGATGGCCCACCACTGGTAGTCGGTGTGGAAGCTCGTCGGGAAATTTCCAACCGCGGGACTGCGCGTGTTTATGAGCAGGCCCAAAGTGCCCGGGCTTTTCGCACCGCCGCTCTTTTCGGCAAAGCCCGTGAACATCTGCCAGTTCCAGAACTCGCTGATGAACTGGTTTCCCGTGGAGTGCTCCATGATGGCCTCGGCCTTGGGGAAGAGCAGCACGCGGCCACCCTT
>LVBW01000003.1 GCA_001604585.1 Puniceicoccales bacterium Verruco_02
CCCGCCGCATCCGCCACGGCCAGCAGGAGGCGCCCGCCCTCGCCCCGCCCAAGAGGCAACACCTGAAACTCCCGCGCGCTTGCCGCATCCACTAGGGAGCACTGCGCTTCTGACAGGACCTTGGGCAACTCTGCAATGCGAAGCCCGGCCGCAGCCGCCTGCCGCGCCCAGAGTGGCTCCGCCGTCCTGCCGCCCGTCCTGCCCATGCTCACAGCTCCCGTATGGGTATGCCCGCCTCCGTCATCTTGGCGCGCAAGTCCTCCGGGGCCTGACTCTTTTCGAGCGCCTCCTCGGGGCTTACCATGCCTCGTGTCACAAGACTCATCAGGTGGGAATCGAGCGAAATCATGCCATGCCGCGCCCCGGTCTGGATTTCGGAAGATATGCGGAAGGTCTTGTTCTCGCGGATAAGGGCACGGACGGAGGTTGTGCCCACCATTATTTCGTATGCGGCCACGCGCCCCCCACCGTTTTTCACGAGCAGTACCTGCGATATGACGGCCACAATGGAAGAGGCAAGCTGGGTGCGCACCTGATCCTTGGACTCGGCCGGAAAGGCATCTACAATGCGGTCCACGGTGCGGGCTGCGCCCGTTGTGTGCAGGGTAGCGAATACGAGGTGCCCCGTCTCTGCGGCGCTTATGGCGGCCTCGATCGTCTCCAGGTCGCGCATTTCGCCCAGCAGTATCACGTCCGGGTCCTGACGCAGCGCCCCGCGTATGGCCTCGGCAAAGCCCGGCACGTCCGTCCCCACCTCGCGTTGGGTGATGAGGCAACGCTTGTGCTCGTGGAAATACTCTATGGGGTCTTCGATTGTGATTATGTGGCCGTCGCGGTGCTCGTTTATCCAGTTGATCATCGAGGCCAGAGTGGTGGACTTGCCGCTGCCCGTAGGCCCGGTGACAAGGATTAGGCCGCGGGGCCGGGTCAGCAGTTCGAGAACCGAATCAGGCAGGCCGATTTCCGACAGGCGGAAGAGCTTGTTCGACACCGTGCGCAACACCATGCCAGTCGCCCCCCGGCTCTTGTAGAGGCTGACGCGGAAGCGGGCGCTGCCATGAAAACTGAAGCCGAAGTCCGCCCCGCCCTTTGTCTTGAGCCGCTCCTGCTGGGCGTCCGGGCTTATGGCGCGCATCAGCTCGTCGGTATCGGAGCCTCGCAGGGCCGGGCCATCCACGGGGGTCATGGCCCCGTCGATGCGCAGGGTGGGCGGCAGACCCACCTGTATGTGCAGGTCGCTCGCCTTCTCGGAGAGCATCAGCTCCAACAGATCGTTCATCTGATAGGGACAGGACTCCGCCCCCTGCTGCGCATCGTATGGATTGCTCATGATTGTGCTTCCCTTGTATGTGAAATATTATCAACCCCATCGGCATCCGCAAGGCTGGCCGCTGCCAGAGCCTCGCCCGCAGAGCAGAGACCGCCAAGGACCAGCGCCCTTGCCGAACCCGCAAGGTCTGGCATACCAAGCTCCGCCGCCTTTGCGCGAAGGGCACGCGCACCCGCGCCAGAGCAGAGCAGGCCGCGAAGCTCCGCATTCATGCCCACTAGGCCGAATATGGCCCTTCGTCCCAAATGCCCGCTCCCTCCACAACGCGGGCAGCCCAGTGGCAACCTGCAAGTGACGGCCTCCGCCTCGCTTATGCCAAGGGCGCGCATGAGAGGGGCCGGGGGCTGGCCGGGGCGCGAACAGGCCGGGCAGAGCAGGCGTACGAGGCGCTGGGTGAGGGCAAGCTCCAGAACGCAGGACATAAGGTGCCGCGATACGCCTAGATCCATCAGGCGGAAGGCCAGTTCCACGGCATCGCGCGCGTGGGCGCTTGCCAGCACAAGGTGCCCGGTCAGGGCGGCCTCGGCGGCTGCGGCCGCGGTCTGAGCGTCGCGCACCTCGCCCACCATAATTAGGTCGGGCGAATGGCGGAGCATCGCCCTTATGGCCTCGCCAAAGCCCATGCCGCCCGGCTCCACGGGCACCTGACTTACGCCGGGCAAGAGGCGCTCCACGGGGTCTTCGACGCTGATGATTTTGCGCCCTTCGGCACAAACTGCCCTCAGAAGGGCGTACAGGGTGTTCGTCTTGCCGCTGCCCGTGGGGCCGCCAACGAGCAACATACCGCCGCGCCGCCCAAGAAGGGCCTCGATGGGAGCGCGCACTGCATCTGGCATTCCGAGGGTGTCCAGCTCCATCGGAGCCTCGTCCTCGGCCAGCCTTATGACGAGGGCTTCGCCGTGGATCGACGGCAGGATATTGACGCGCAAATCCATATCTTTGCCGCCAAGGCGAATGGAGAAACGCCCGTCCTGAGGCAGGCGTTTTTCCGCCAGCGACAGGCGGGCCAGCACCTTCACCTGTGCAGACAGGGCCGCAGCCTGTGCAAGGGGCAGGCGTTCCACCTCGCGCAAGTGGCCGTCCACGCGCAGGCGCAGCGACAGGCCATCCGGGCCGGGCTGGATATGGACATCCGAGGCTCCGGCAGCGAGGGCGCGCGCGAGCAGAGCCTCCACGTAGTGCTGGCGCGGGCCTTCGAGGTACGGGGCTGGCGGCTCGTGCAGAACCATTGCCCCTGCTCTGCCCGCGCGGCTTCCAAGCTCCAGCGCGTGCAGGCGCTCAAGTGCCTTAGCAAGCTGCGCTCCGCTGGCGTTTCGCACCTTTATGGGCAGCCCGGCGGCCGTGGCGGCTGCGAACGCGCCCGAGAGATCGCTCTTCTCGTCGGCCAGCAGCAGGAGCGCATCCCCCTCCATGCCCAGCGGGGCCACGCGAAGGGAAAGCAGCACGGACGCAGGAAGAGGCAATGCATCCCCAACCTGCGAGTAAAGCGGTTCATCATCAGCCAGATGGCTCACAGAGCGAGATAATGCACAGGCAAAGGCGCGGAGCAACTCCGCCCCGTATCGCATTTATGTGAAAATGCCTGCCTCTTACTCGACGAAGCTCCGGCCCTGCTCCAAACAATCTGCAAGGCGCGCGTACACCCCGTGCAACTGCTCCCTTGACGTCTCTTCGCCAAGAGCATTGCGGATGCGTTCGGCAAGGGTCCCCCTTTCCAGGATTAGGCCCATATGCTCCATCCACACCGCGCCCCTCGGGGCACAGCGTTCCAGTAGCCCTGCCCATACCTCCCAAGCCTGAAGAGGCTTGTCCGGGGCAAAGCCCAGCGCACCCAACAGGCCAGGCACGTCCACAATGGCCTGCGAGGCGTTCCTCATGCAGGCAAGAAACACCCGCTCAAGCCCGGCCTGTTCTGCCGCGTCCACAAGGTCCGCACTGCCCATGCGCCCATCGACGATCGCCTTAAGAACGCATACAACGGCCTGCACGATGGCCAGGTCCGCCACGGGGCATTCCTGAAGATCTATGACGCGTATCTCAATGGCATTGCGGCAGAAGCGGGCAATGGCTCCACGGGCATTCGCCCACTCGTCCCGAAGTATGCCATCGGGGTCCAGCGGGGCTAGGTCTGCGTAGATGCGGCCAAGGATGCGCTCCTCGTATTCGGCCTTTGAGGTGACAAGCTCTGGGACAACGCCCGCCGTGATGCTGGGAACCCTTGCGCAGTTATTACGGTAGCTATCCAGACGCATGTCTAGCGCCGGGGCGGCTTTGCCGTCCACAAAGGGCGTACTGGCCGAAATGGCGGGAATCAGCGGCAGTATGAGGCGTATGGCACTGTGCAGGCGGTGGAACTGCTCATCTCCCTGAAAGGGCAGATTGATATGCGTGCTCTGGAGGTTGCTCCATCCGTGGCCGCGGCAGTCGAATATGCGGTCGAAGGCGCGGTATATCTCCTTGTTCCCGTAGGGCCAGAGCAGGGTCTCGCGGTGCGGGTCCATCCAAGGGTGCATACCTGTGGGCAGAAGCCTTGCGCCCATCTCGCGCAGCATGGCGCTGGCGCGGCCTACCTCTGCCTGAAAGCGTTCCGCAAGACCCTCGAGCGACTCTTCAGGTTCGGCGCACTTGAACTCAATAACGTGGCGGACCAGCTCGTTGGACCAGCCGATGTTGCCGTACTGGGCCTCGTCGCTCTCTGGCACGCCGCTGGCGCGTTCGAGCAGGGCGTCGGCAATGGGGCGCACATCGAGCGTCGAACTATCGACAATCATGTACTCCAGCTCCACGCCGAAGCGTTCAAAAAGTTGGAAAGTGGACATCAGGAGGGGAAAGAGATGTTACTACAAAAATAGCGACACTGCATCAAGATTCAGGCCTTGTAAAGGCGCTGACGCTCCAGCCGCGTGAGAAACGTGTGCATCACACGGTGGTACAACTGCTTGCGTATCACCTCATCCTCGATTCCGCAGTCGATGCTGGGATTGTCGTTCACCTCGATAACGAACACCTCGTCTCGGGCCACCTTGAGGTCCACCCCGTACAGGCCCTCGCCAATCAATTCGGCAGCCTTCAGGGCCGTTCGCACCACTTTGCGGGGGGCCAGCTCCACGGGCATGGTCTCGACATTGCCAAGAGCGTCGTCTCCGCTCTTGGAATGGTTGTAAATCTGCCAGTGCGCCGGGGCCATGAAGTATTTGCAGGCGTAGAGGGGCTGGCCGTCCACGATGCCTATTCGCCAGTCAAAGTCCGTGGGCAGAAATTCCTGCGCAATGAGTAGATCGCTCTTTTCGAGCAACTTGCTGACCTTTTCCTTGTACTCGGCAGCCGTGGATGCCTTGACTACGCCCTGCGAGAAGGAAGAGTCTGGCTGCTTGAGGATGACGGGCAGGCCCAGCTTGGCCACCACTTCTTCCACGTTGTCGCGGTGTATTATGACGGTCTTTGGCGTTGGCACCTTGTGGCGCTCCAAAAGTTCGGCAAGGTACACCTTGTTTGTGCAGCGCAGAATGCTCTCGGGGTCGTCGATAACGACCATGCCCTCGGTCTGCGCACGGCGCGAGAAACGGTAGCTGAACTCGTTGACAGCCGTGGTGCAGCGGATGAAGAGGCCGTCGTATTCCACAAGGCTTCCGTAGTCGTCCTTGGTAATTCGGTGAAGCGTCATGTCCAGCTCCTCGGCAGCCTTCTCGAAGTTGCGCAGCGCCTTCTCGTTGGAAGGCGGGGTTGGCTCGCCGGGGTCAACCAGCATGGCCAAGCTGAAGCGGGCGTTCTTCTTTGAACGGCGCGCGTGCGGAGCCTCGGCAAAGTACTGGGTGGCAAACTCGACTATCGACTGGCGGTGGTTTTCGGGCACTTCGCTCGTTGGAATGGCGCTGATTGTCTGTATGGCCCAGCCCTCGGGCTGGCGGACAAAC
This sequence comes from Puniceicoccales bacterium Verruco_02, assembly GCA_001604585.1. Lineage (GTDB taxonomy): Bacteria > Verrucomicrobiota > Verrucomicrobiia > Opitutales > Oceanipulchritudinaceae > Verruco-01. Next base: position 5,245 of record LVBW01000003.1, read on the forward strand.
TGCGCCCGGAGAAGTGGGGCCGGGAAGAGGCTGAAAAGCTGCCGGGCAAGGCGGTCGTACCGCTTTGCCATGTTGCGTGCAAAGTATATGGACAGGGTGAAGCTGTCGCTCTGGAGCGGAGCCAGGGCCTGCTGGATGAGCTTGTCCAGATCGCTCGACACGGAGCGGATGATGGACTGGGTCTTCAGATCCTGAATCGTGGCCGTTGCCGGGATGGGCCTGTGCCCCCTTGCCTCGCCCAGCAGGGATACGTAGTAGCCCACGCTCTGGTACCGGTAAGAGCGGCACATGTTCAGAACCTTGTATGAACGCGGCGCCCCGTACTTGGGATCTGTGAGGTAAGTACGGGCACCAACCACTGTCACGCCCGGGACTTCGAGCGGCCAGCGGTCAGGATTGTCAACGACAAGCAGGTAAGGTGTCATTTGAATGCTCCCGGCATACGGGAAAGCGACTGCAAAGCACAATACCAACGCGGCTCGCCTGACAATAAAGAACGGCGACAAACGCATAGCTATTTTTTCAGGACCAGCACGCCGAGAGCAGTCAATGGCCTACGCACGAGTCAAGCACCCAGATCTGCACACAAAACGAAGCTGCCGGGATCAGGCAATGTGATGGGGGTACACAAAAAGAAACCCGGAACTAGTCCGGGTTTCTCGAAAACTTGCTTGGTTCTTCCAACTGCGCTGAGCTGCCTTCACGGCAACAAGAACATACGCTGTCGGTTCCTTACCGATGCTTGCCAGAGCGTCTTGTCAACACTGATAGCCATGCCCCGCACTTGATGGGGTGGCTGTTGACCTTGCGACCAAGGCAACGCATATCACCTTGCAAATACTACCTAGCGGCGGCTGCAATGACCCTCTTGGCTGCTGCCTTGGCGGCAGGAGAGGCCGAGGATGCGTCGATACCACTGGCAACCTGTTCGAGCAGTTCGCTCAGCTTGCTGGAGTCGCCCGCGGCAGCAGTCTGCGCTGCCTCGACGAGGGCTTCTGCAAGAGAGATGGCAGCGGCTTCGCTGTCGGCTTCGGAGATTATCGCAAGAGCGATTTCAAACATATTGGCCGAAGGAGAGGCCAGCTCCTCGACAAGGACGGCTACGAGCGATGCCTTGGCACTGGCCGAATCGGGGGCTTCGACAACGGAAGTAACAGCTGTGGAAATGATACCGGAGATACCGTCTTCAATTACAACGCCAGCGTCGGTCTGCGGCACAGGAATGGTGTCCTGGGAGATGGCGGCGGAGGCTGAGTAGGACAGCGTGACAGCGGCTGCGAGAAGAACAACTTTGAGATAGCTTTTCATGGCTTTTATATATTGATGCGTAATGCTACTGGACTAGGACTAATCCCAAACGAAAGTAACAATGACCATCTTATCCTTCCTGTAAAGCGAAAATCGTAAAGAGAGGCCTCCGGCAAGCCTCGGTAAAAGTCTGAAATCGCGTTGACCGGAACATTTACGTCACTAGGCTGACAGTTCCGCCAAGCCGCAGATATTTTCCAGATAATGCCTCTGAACGCGAACAACACACACACCGACGCCGCCCGCCTAATAGCAATTATCGACGACGATGCCGAAATTCGCTACTCTCTGCACAGGGTATTGACGGCTAACGGCTACCGCGCCGCCACAGCATCCAGCGGCAGGGACGGCATTGCACTGGCCCGCAAGGAACTGCCACAGGTCATATTTCTGGACAACCGCATGGAGGGCATGTCCGGCATCGAGACGCTCCAGCACCTGCGCAGCGCCTGCCCGAACGCGATGGTCATCCTAATGACTGCCTTCGGCACAACGCAGACGGCTATCGAGGCTATGAAGTACGGCGCCTTTGACTATATAATCAAGCCCTTCGACGTAAAGAAGGTGCTAAGCCTCACCGACGCCGCGTTAAAGGCAAACCGCGAGCTGGAAGCGGCAAAGGAGCACTACATCCCCCTGCTCAACAGCGACGACTACAAGGAGGGCATCGTAGGCAGCTCCGAGAAGATGCAACAGGTCTTCAAGATGATAGGTCAGGTGGCGGCCAAGGACTTCACCGTGCTAATCACTGGCGAGAGCGGCACGGGCAAGGAACTCGTCGCCCGCTGCCTGCACCAGCACAGCCACCTTGCCGAGAGGCCCTTCATGGCGGTGAACTGCGCCGCGATACCCGAGAACCTCATAGAAAGCGAGCTGTTCGGCCACGAACGCGGCTCCTTCACCGGCGCGGCCCAACAGCGCATAGGCATATTTGAACAGTGCGACGGGGGCACGATATTCCTCGACGAAATTGGCGACATGACCCCCGCCACGCAGACCAAGATACTGCGCGCCCTCCAGCAGGGCGAAATACAACGCGTGGGCGGCACGGGCGTAATAAAGGTGAAGGTGCGCTTGATAGCGGCGACAAACAAGGACCTCGAAAAGATGGTCGAGGAAAAGACCTTCCGCGAAGATCTCTATTACCGCCTCAACGTCGTGCGCCTGCGCCTGCCCTCCCTGCGCGAAAGGCTCGAAGATGTGCCCCCGCTGGTCGATTACATGCTTCAGCGCCTCGTGAAAAACCAGCGCACCCGCGTGACGCAGATTTCCCCCGAGGCCCTCTCCATACTCACCCGCTACCGCTGGCCGGGCAACGTGCGCGAGTTGGAAAACGTCATCCAGCGAAGCACCGTCATGGCCAAGGGCGAGACCATCCTGCCCAAAGACCTGCCCCAAGAAGTCTGCCAGAGCGTGGCGGGCAATACAGCGGCAAGTCCTGACAGGGCCGAGGAGGAAGAGGCCAACGCAGCCGAAGCAGTCCCCCAGCTCCCGGCTATTCCTACAGCGACGGAAGCCGCGCCCGCCATAGAGCCGCCAGAATCCCCCGCCCTGCTGCACAGCGGCCCGGCCATCAGCTTTGGCGATGCCTGCGACATACTGTATGAGAGGGTGCGTTGCTCCACAGAGCAGAACATCCTCGGCGAAATCGAGCGCGAAATGATAGCGCGCGCCCTGAAGGAAACCGGCGGCAATCAGGTCAAGGCATCGTCGATACTGGGCATAACAAGGGCCACCCTGCGCAAGCGCATAGACGACTTCAAACTGCGCTACTGACGCTTTGGAAGCGGCGTACGCGCGTCCAGTGCCTTCACGCAGGCAAAGAGCAGAGCCGCACCCATAAGGGTAAGATACGGCAAGGTCTGCATCGCGTACTGCGCAAACCATCCCCCAAGGAGCGGCATCGCTGCCGCGCCTATGTAGGAAGCCCCCGTCTGCCTGCCAATTACAATAGACACATCCTCCGCAACAAAGCGGCGCGGCACCTCGTGCATAAGGCCGGGATACACGGGTGCAAAGCCAAGGCCAATAAGCAAGAGCGCCGCCATTACCATCACCGGCCCCTGCGCAAGGGCGAATAGCAAGGCCCCGACAAGAGCCATTAGCATACCGGCAGAAATCAGGCGACGATTGCCCACGCTGTCCACCACAAAGCCCGCCAGTATGCGCCCGCCGGTGATGGCACCGAAATACGCCGCCGTGCAAAGCGAAGCCAGCGAGGGGCTGAAGCCCTGCCCGACAATGAGTATCGAACCAATCCAAAGCCCCGTCATGGTCTCGACACCCACATACAGCACAAAGGCCAGCATGGACAGCCAGCCGGCAATGGAATTCGCCCCAGCCTTTGGAGCCAACACTCCGGCCACCTCGTCATTCGCCGCCGCCTTTTCGGGTACAAGGCTCCAAAGCCTAAGCGACATGAAAAACAAAATGGCCAGACCAAGCTGAATCCCCCCCAGCGTCACATAGCCCGCGCGCCAGCCTCCGGCGCTACCAATGAAGTAGCCAACAAGGAGCGGCCCCGCCGTGGCCCCGATTCCCCAGCAGGCGTGCAGCCAGTTCATGTGCCTACCGCTATAATGGCGCGCCACATAGCTGTTAAGACCCGAATCCACTGCACCGGCCCCAATACCAAGGGGTATGCAACAGAGGAAGAGCACATACCCGGCCTGAGCAAGGCCAATGACCATCAGCCCTCCGCCAGTAAGAACACAGCTAATTAGCACCACCCTGCCCGTCCCAAAGCGCGAGATTACCCGCCCGCTCATGAAGCCCGAACTGCCCGAAAGCAGGGTGCCAAGGCAGATTATCGTGCCCGCAAGCCCGATAGGAAGGCCCAGTTCAGGGTAAATCGCTGGCCAGGCAAGGCCAAACGAACCATCGGGAAGCCCAAGGCTTATAAACCCGAGATATATCACAACAAGAAGATACGCAGGGCCTCGCTTTGTACTCATCGACAGAAGCTCAAGTGTACAATAGCGGACTTGCAAGCTCGAAAAGTCAAAGACCATGCAGCTTTATGGAAGAAATTAAGTACTTGCAATCTCCCTTCATTACGGGCAGAGCTGCCCTTGGGGCGAGGTCGTTTCGACGGTCATGCCCTCATTAACGCGCAAGCGGTCTGCGGGGGAAGGAGCAAAATATCCCTTGGCACGGTGATTGTTTGAGAGATTTGAAGCGGCCACATGGGCCTCTTCCAAAGGAGGATTCTCACCGAGCGTTCGCGGCAGGCCGCCCCCACAATACAGTCAGACCCAAGCATGGAAACGGATACGGCCACCATTGAGGTGGCAAATACATCCGCGTTCGCTGCACTTGGCCTCCCGGAATACGTTCTGAAGGCCATTGCCGACGCGGGCTACGAAACACCCACGCCCATTCAGCAAGAGGCCATACCGGTCCTGCTGGAAGGCAGGGACATCATCGGCGGCGCCCAAACGGGCACTGGCAAGACGGCGGCCTTCGCGCTGCCCATAATTGCCCGCCTTCACAAACACGGCAAAATTCGCGCCCTCATACTGGAGCCAACGCGAGAGCTGGCCCAGCAGGTGTACGACGCCCTTCAGGTGTTCACAAAGCACACCAACCTGCGCACAGCCCTGCTATACGGCGGGGTGCGCTACGGCAAACAGCGCGAACAGATCCTGAGGTGCCCCGACATCATCGTGGCGACCCCCGGCCGCCTGCTGGACTTTCTAGGCCAAAAAACCTTCAAGCTGGAGCATGTGGAAACACTGGTCCTCGACGAGGCAGACCGTATGCTGGACATGGGCTTTCTCCCGGACGTGCGCCGCATCATCGGCTACACACCGGCCAAAAGGCAGAGCCTGCTCTTTTCCGCAACGGTGCCCCCGGCCATCGATTCGCTTTCCAAGTGGATGCTCAACGAACCGGTTACAATCCGCATAGGTAGCGGCACGAGCACCGCCGACACCATCACGCACAGCATCTACCCCGTGGATGATCGCCAGAAGTTCGACCTACTCGTCGCCCTTCTCGGCCAGATCGACTACGAAAGCGCCCTAATCTTCACCCGCACCAAGCGCGGGGCGGACACCATCCAACGCTGGCTGGAAGCGCGCGACCACAAGGTGGGCGTAATCCACTCCGACCGCGCCCAGAAAGAGCGCGAACAGACGATGCTGCACTTTCGCTCCGGCAAGCTGCGAGTCCTCGTTGCGACGGACATCGTGGCCCGCGGCATAGACATCTCCGGCATCAGCCACGTCATCAACTACGACATCCCCCAGCACCCCGAGGACTACGTCCACCGCATAGGCCGCACGGGCCGCGCGGCCAAGGAGGGCGAGGCAGTAACCCTGTTCACCGCTGGCGAACAGGACTTTCTGCGCGGCATCGAACGCTTCATCGGCCAGACGATCCCGCGCTCAAAGCTCGAAGGCTTCGACTACAGCTGGTCCCCGGTGATGGACAGCGCGCAGGACAAGCCCCGCAGGCGCAACCGCAGCCTCGGCCCAAGCGCCAAGGCACGCCGCCGCCGCTAGAGCGCAAGCTTGCGTAATATGCGGGCCGTCCACCAATGAGGTGGCGGCCCGCATATGCTGTACAAAGGCAAGGTTCATCAAGGTGAAAGGACGCATGTTCGCACCAAAGGCACCAGCTATTGCGACACAAGTCGGAATCGTGAACACGGCCGCCACAATGGGCCTGTTCTGCTTGACCCTGCCTAATACACGGACAAGTTAGCTATGCAACGAACACGGGCGCGGCTACACCGCCTGCCAAGCATAACCACCTGCCGACATGTCCACAATGAAAAGACATGATCTCTGCCTTCGTCGAAAAAGCGGCTACGTACTGCACACCCTGCGGCGGGCGCTGACGCTTGTTGTCATCTCCCTCTTACTTGGCGGAGCGGCCATGTACTTCAACCCCAACTCGCCCGAATACGGGCAGGACCAGATACGCAGGGGAGAAGTCTGGATCGACATGGTGGGCAACCTAAGAGATGTCCTCTGGGTGGACGCGCGAAGCTGGGACGAGTACCGCCGCCTGCACGTTGCCGGGGCCATCGCCGTCAGCGAGGACAAATACTACATACAGATAGGCAGCTTCCTTAGTGAATGGCGCAGGGGGCGCGACGTAGTGGTCTACTGCTCCTCGCAGGCCTGCGCCTCGGCCGAAGAAATCGCCGACCGGCTCCGCCGTGAGGCCGGGGCCGACAAGGTTTACGTTCTGCACGGAGGCTGGGAAACCATAGTAAAGAACGGGACAATCCCACTCAAAAGCGGGGAGGGACGATGAAACTGCTCCTAAGCATTGTATTCTTCCTACTGCGTGCCGGCTCGGCGCTGCTCTTCATTTGGGCCGGAGCGGCCAAAGTGGCCGACCCGGGACGTTTCCTGCTGGAAATACAGTCCTTCCACCTGCTGCCTTACTGGCTGGAATATGTGGTGGCACACGCCCTGCCCTGCCTTGAGATTATATGCGGACTGGCCCTTTTCACCCTGGGCTACTCCACGGCCGCCTCGCTCGTTCTCATGCTGATGACGGGCGCCTTCGTCGTCTTCCTTGCCACGGCCCGCCTGCTGGGCATCGACACGAGCTGCGGCTGCTTTGGCAAGTGGAACTTCATAAATGATTTCCGCACGCACATGTATTTCAACGCCGCCCTATTGATCGCGCTGGCAATAACGTGCATCCGCTGCATGAGGTTGCACAAGCTAATAGACAAGCCGGAATGAACCAAGAGCTGCCTGCCGCGAACCGCAGATGATAGCCGAAGCAGAAGAACTCATACAACTGGGCCTCGAAATTAACCCTTCGGCAACGCCACCGACCGAAGGCTTTGCCCAAAGACTGGTCAGGCTCATATCCTTCTGCCCTGTATATCGCGACCTACTGCGCCGCGAACCTGCGCTCGGCCTCTGGCTGGAGGAACCAGTCTCTTCCCGCCGCCTCTTCCGCCCCGCAGACTATGGCCTTCAAAGGGCGCACCCCATCTACGCGCTCAAGCCCGGCAGCAGCCGCGCCGACGAAGTCAACGCGCTGCGCCGCTTCCGCCGCGCCATGAGTATGCGCATTGCATACCGCGACCTATGCGGCCTCTCCGAGGTGCGGCGTTCGATGAAGGAGCTGAGCGCCCTTGCCGAATACGTGGCAACAGAAGTTCTGCGCCTTGTGCAGGAGCCGCTACTGGAGCGCATGGGCCAGCCCTGGGACGACCAAGCGGACAGGCCCGGCCGCATGTGCATACTGGCCCTGGGCAAGCTGGGCGCGGGAGAGCTGAACTTTGTGTCGGACCTAGACCTCATTTTCGTACACGAAGGGGACGGGAACTGCCGACGCAACGGGCGCGCGACCCAGCTATCCAGCGAACAGTTCTACGCCCGCGTGGCGCGGGACTTCACAGCCCTGATGCAGGAGCGCAGCGCCGAAGGCTTCCTCTACAACATAGACCTGCGCCTGCGCCCGGAGGGCGACGGCAGCCCGCTAAGCCGCTCGCTGAACGGCATGGAGAAGTACTACTACGGCTCCGGGCAGACCTGGGAGCGCATGGCGATGATGAAGGCCCGGCCAATAGCGGGCGACATAGCCCTTGGCGAAGAGCTGATGGAGACACTCTCGCCCTTCCGCTTCCCACGCAATCCTCCGCCCGCGCTGTTCGAGGAAGTGGCCGGGCTGAAGCTGCGCATAGAGCAAGAGGTGCTGGGCGAGGAATACCAGCTCTTGGACATCAAGAACGGCTGGGGCGGCATCCGCGAGATAGAGTTCATGGTGCAGGCCCTTCAAATGGTGTACCAAGGCCGCTACCCATTCCTGCAAACACAGTCCACGCTATGCGCAATGGACGGACTGGAACGCTACGAAATACTAGAAAGCGAACAGGTGAGCTTCCTGCGCGAAAGTTACCTCTGGCTGCGGATTGTCGAGCAGCGCCTGCAAATGCGCTCCGAGGAACAGACACAGACCCTGCCCCGGCACGGACCGGCCCGCGAGGAGCTGGCCGCCACGCTTGATCTAGCCCCGGAGCAGTTCGAGGCAAAGCTGGGCGAAATCCGCAGCAGGGTGCGCAGCATGTACGAGTCCTACTTCCCGATGAGCAGTCGCGAGAGCCTAGTGCAGGAGTGGACAGCCTTCATCGCCGGAGGCAGACCCGGTCCTCAGATAGACGATCTGTTAAGCAAGGTGTTCTGGGGGCCGCGACCCCCGATAGAGCAAGGCATCCGCCACCTTGCCCTTGGCAACGCCCCCGTGCATGTTGTAACGCGCGAGACAGTGCTTCTGATGATAGAGCTGGGCAATGCCTTCCCCGTGGCGCTGGCCCCGCAGGCCCACCCCCTGCGCACCCTCGCGAGGGTGAACGAATTTGCCGACCGCTACGGAGCGCGAAAAGGCTTCTTGCGCCTTTGCGCACACAACCCGCAGTTCTTCCATGCCCTGTGCATGATTTTCGACCGCTCAAGCTTTATACACAGCCTAGTCTGCGCTCACCCGGAGATACTGGAAGAGCTGATGCTGGTCTCCGCCCTGCGCCTGAACAAGCCGGGCCGAGTAATGCGAGCCGAAGTCCACGCACTGGAAAACGAGGCCGACGACAAAACGGCCCGCTCGCTCTGGCTCTGGATAAAGGCCGAGCAGGTACGCATAGCAATGGCACAGGTGCTCTCGCACGTAAGCCTGCCTCGCGTGGAACTGGCCCTATCCCGAGTAGCCAGCGTGGCGGTTAGCGAAATGCTCGCAAGGGTGGACCCCGAGGGCGAACTCATCGCCATTGCCCTTGGCAAGTTCGGGGCAAGGGAAATGTCCTTCGGCAGCGATCTTGACATGATGCTGGTCTCAGCCGAGACGCCAACGGAAAGCAGCCTGCGCAAGGCCCTGCGCTTCAAAAAACTGCTTGGGCACAAGGGGCCTCTCGGGCCGGGCTTCGAGGTGGACATGCGCCTTCGCCCCCACGGCGAGGACGGCCCGCTCGTTGTCAGCCTGCCCGCGCTCCTGCGCTACCACAGCGGGCAGGGCGGCCAGCTATGGGAAAAACAGGCCCTCTTGCGCTCCCGCCCCATATCGGACCGCTCGCCCGGCAGGGAAAGGCGTGAAGCAACTGCGGCAGCCTACAACGCACTGCGCCTCAATATCCTATTCTCCGCGCCCTCACCAACAGACCTGTATGCACAGGTGCGCGGCATGAGGGCCAAAATCGAGACCGAAAAAGCAAAGGCTCGCCCGCCGCAACGCTGCTTCAAGGCCGGACCGGGCGGCATACTGGACGTGGAGTTCCTTGTGCAGGCCATGCAGCTTCGCCATGGGGCAGATAAGCCGGAACTATGCAGCCCCAACACCCGCGAAGGGCTGCGCGCCCTGCACGCGGCTGGGCTGCTCGACAGGGCCGACTTTGCCGCACTGGGCGAGGGTTACGAATTCTTGCGCAGGTTGGAATTCCGCCTCCGCCGCGAGCACAACAGCCCCGTCACCCGAATCGACGAAGACTCTGACCTGGAGCACTCCATAGCCCACTGGCTGCACTTTGCCGACTTCCCCGCTCTGCTCGAAGAACTGAAAAGACGCATGGAACAGTTGCGAGGCATCTTCGACAGAAGACTTGGAACCGCCTGAGTGCCCTGTTCACCCACAGACAAGCCAAAGACTCCGCATGAGTGGAATTACCTTCGCCTTTTACCACTCAGACGCTAATTTCAGCCAAAGATGCCAGTACACACCAAGTCCCGCACCCGCATGGGCCGCGCCGTCCTTGCCTCCATACTCCTGCGCCTTGCAACGGCCTCGGCGTCCCTCGCGCTTGCCAACCCGGCACTGTTGACGGCCCAGACGAGCCAGAACAGCGAGGCAAGCGCAGGCTTCCGCATCCCAAGGGAGATGAACGAACGCTTCCGGCAGGAGACGCGCCTAGTCGTGGACTACATGGCCAGCCGCCACTACGGCGACAAGGGGCTGGAAGAGATAGACCCCAAGGAAATGCTAAACGCCTACATGAAGGAGCTGGACTTTGCGAAGCTCTTCTTTGTGCAGGCCGACGTGGAAGCCACGCATCTGCGCTTTGCCGACACGCTCAAGAGCGAGTATCTGGGCAAGGGCAACCTTTACCCCGCTTTCGAGATATTCCGCAACTACAGGGAAAGGGCGCTCACCCGCCTAAGCTGGGTGTTTGAAAGGCTGAAGGGCGACTTCGATTTTTCCACAAACGAGAGCTACCGCCCCGACAGGCGCAAACTCGACTGGCCAAAGAACCAGCTAGAAGCGGACCTACTCTGGGAACGCCGCCTGACCTACGACATGCTCGACGGGCTGATAAACGGCGAAACGCTGGACGCCACACGCGACAGGCTCGTACACCGCTACCAGCGCACGGAACGCTTCCTCAAGGAAATAGAGCCTTACGAGGTGGAGGAAATGTTCCTCAACAGCTTCACGACGCTCTTTGACCCGCACTCGAACTTCTTCAGCGTAGAAAGCGCGGACAACTTCAGCATAGCCATAAGCAACAGCCTTCAGGGCATTGGCGCAGTGCTCTCCAGCGAGGACGGCTACTGCGTGGTCCGCGAGCTTATGAGCGGCGGCCCTGCGGAACTGTCCGGTCAGCTCAACCCCGGCGACAAGATAGTGGCCGTGGGCCAAGGGGCAGATACGCCAGTCGATGTCGTGGACATGAAGCTGAACAAAGTCGTCAAGCTCATACGCGGGGCCAAGGGCAGCGAGGTGCGCCTTACCGTAGTCCCTGCGGACAAGCCCGGAGAGCGCAAGGTGGTGCGCATAGTCCGCGACGAAATCCGCCTTACAGAAAACCTCGCCAAGGGCTGGATGTACGAGGTGCCCACCCCCGAGGGGGATTCGCTGCCAGTGGGCGTCATCCACCTGCCCTCCTTTTACGGGCCGGGCATGGACGACAACCCCGAAGCGCCAAGCACCACGCGCGACGTGGCCGAGCTACTGATAAAGCTCCAGGCCGAGGGAGCAGAGGCCATAGTGCTCGACCTTCGCAACAACGGCGGCGGCCTCTTGGGCGAGGCCATAATGATGAGCGGCCTGTTCATAAAGGACGGCCCCATCGTGCAGGTGCGCTACGACAACGGCAAGGTAAGGACCGACTTTGACAGCGACAACGGCTTTGTCTGCTACGACGGGCCGCTCGTGGTGCTCGTATCGCGCAACAGCGCCTCGGCAAGCGAAATATGCGCCGGTGCCCTTCAGGCGCTGGGTCGCGCAGTGGTCGTCGGCGACAGGACCACCCACGGCAAGGGCACCGTGCAACAGACAATGTCGCTCAACCGTATGCTCGCCTTCCGCAACCCCTTCTCGGCAAGCATCCCCTTGGGAATGCTAAAAATCACCATCCAGAAATTCTACCTGCCCGACGGAGCCTCCACCCAGAAAGAAGGCGTGAAAAGCGACATCGTGATACCCAGTATCAACGAGTATCTGCCCATTGGCGAGAGCGACCTTGACCATGCCCTGCCCTGGGACAGCATCGCCCCGGCAAAGTGGGATCCGCGCAAAGTGATTGGCGAAGGCGGCGTGCGCGTGAACAAGGATCTTCTCGACACCCTGCAAAAAGGCAGCGCATCCCGCATGGAAACGATGCATGAATTCTCCTACCTCACCGAGGGCATAGAACGATTCCGCCAGAAGGATGCGCAAAAGGAAATCTCGCTCAACAGGGAAGAGCGCCTTCGCCAGCGCGAGGATGACCGCCTGTACCGCAATCGCATGGAAGACCTGCGCAACGAGCTGAAGGCCTCTTTCGCATACCCGCGCAGCGAGCTGCAACTGGCCCTTGCCAAGCAAAAAGACGCCACGCATCAGCAGCAGCTTCGCGACACCCCCCTGCCCGACGGCCGCGCAAGAGCAGGCAGCTATTACCAGAAGATCTACTATCACGTTGACGGCGAAAGCGACATACACCCCGTGCGCGTGGAAGGCTTCGACTACGAAAGCGCCATGCGCCGCAGTGCGGAGATGGCCGCCGCCATGAGCAATGCACTGGGGAAAGATATGCCCGAGGACAAGGCCCGCGACATACTGCGCGCATTCCGCAATTCCGACCCCGGCAGCGACTTCAACGTGGAAAAAGTGTTCCGCCTGTATCTGCCCGAACTCTCGGAAGCCGAACTCGCTGCCTTGCTGCCTCGCTTTTTCGCAAAACTAGTCGAGATAGACCCCGACGCCGTGGATCAAGACGCCGCCTTCGACGTACCCCTTCGCGAGGCCCTGCGCATAGCCGTGGACTGGGTTAACACGCTGCGATAGAGCTGCCCGTGAAACTTGCCCCCGCCCATCACGTTTACCCCGGTAGCGATGATGAGTCCGGAACAAGTCAATGAAGCGATGCGCCGCTGCCCGGCGCTGTCGGTGGAGGCTGCGATAAAATTCCAGAGCGAGAGGGATCCTGCCCTCGTGCCTCAGATAGTGCTCGGCATAATCGAAAGGTTCGTCGAGCCGGACATGCGCGCCAAAGTGGCCGAGGCAAGGGACGAAACACGACTCTTCGACGATCTGGGCATAGACTCGCTGATAATGGTCGAGATAGTGATGACCATCGAGCAGGTGCTGGGCGTAAGCGCGCCTGACGAGGAGCTGCGCGGGCTGCGCACAATTGGCGATGTGAAGCTATACCTCGACGCCAAGCTGCGCGGCGTGGCCTACGACCCGGGCGCACCTCGTCTGGACCTTGCCGCCATAGCCGCCGCCCTGCCCCAGCAGCCCCCATTCCTCTTTTTGCAAACCGCCACCATCAACGCCGACGGGGCCAGCGGCAGCTACCACATAAGCGGGGACGAACCCGTGCTTCGGGGCCACTTTCGCGACGAGCCAGTGTTCCCGGCCTCGCTCATGATGGAGTCGCTCGGCCAACTGGCCGCCCTCTACCTCATAAAGAGCGGCAAGACGGAGTTCGCCGCCGCTGCGCAGACCGGAAAGGCATGGTTCATAAGCGCCGAAAGCGTCCGCTGTATGCGCATCTGCCGCCCCGGCGAAACCCTTTCCCTGAGCGTCAGACTGGTCCGCCAGCGCGCCCCACTGGCCGTATTTGCTGGCACAATAGATGTAGATGGCCAGCGCACGGCCAGCATAGAGGCCCTGACCCTCGCCTGCGGCCAGCTAGCCAGCCCCGCAGAGGCACCCGCCGTTGAAGAACCAGCCAGCGACAGCGCCAAATGCGAAGCGTAGTAGCGAGCGGGCTGGGCTTTGTGACATGCATTGGCAAGGGCAAGGCTGAAGTGGCCGACAGCCTGTGCAGGATGCGCCACGGCCTGTCACTTTACCCCCCCTTCGACAAGCCAGACTGCCCCGTGAAAGTGGTCGGACAGGTGAAGGGCTTTGAGGTTGACAGTATCGAGCAGGAGGACTGGACCCTGCCTGCGGACATGCCCCCCCTGCGTCTTGAGCAGCTGCGCAGCCTGCCCCCGCACGGGGCCTACGCCCTGCACGCAGTTGCACAGGCCATTGCGGACGCCGGACTGAGACCCGAAGACATTTCCAACCCCGCAACGGGCCTCTACACAGCCTCGGGCGGCTCCACCAGCACGCTATTTCGCCACCTTGAGAGGATGCACAGGATGGGGCCGCGCCGCTGCCCGCCCCAAGGCATAGTTTCCTCGATAGCGGGCACTCTCAATTTCAACCTCGTATCCTATTTCCGCATACTTGGCTCCTCAGCGGGCTTTGTATCGGCCTGCGCCTCCAGCGGACACGCCCTTGGCGCAGCCGTGGACGAAATTACACTCGGCAGACAGGAGCGCATGATCGTAGTCGGAGCCGAAGACTGCAACAGCGACACCATCCTGCCCTTCGCGGGCCTGCGCGCCCTGAGCACCTCTGCCGACCCCGACAAGGCCTCGCGCCCCTTCGACAAGGCGCGCGACGGCTTCGTGGGCACAGGCGGGGCCGTGGCAATGATTATCGAGGACGAGGAAAGCGCCCGCAGACGCGGGGCGGAAATCTACTGCCGCATCAGGGGCTGGGGACAGGCCAGCGACGGCTATCACACCATGATGCCCCACCCAAAGGGCGAAGGACTGGCCCGCGCAATGAAAAACGCCCTTGCCGCTGCTTCCGCCGCTAGCGAGGACATAGCCTACCTCAACGCTCACGCAACATCCACACAGGCTGGGGACAGCGCCGAACTGCTGGCGATAAGGAGCGTGTTCGGCATGGGAAAATCGCCAGCCATCAGCAGCACAAAGGCCCTGACCGGGCACGGGCTGTCACTTTCCAGCATCATGGAGAACGCCTTCTGCGCCCTTGCACTCCAGGGGGGCTGGATGCCCGGCTCGGCCCATATCAGCGAGCTTGACCCCGAATGCGCTGGGCTGGACATCTTGCGCGAAACGCGGGAAGGCGCATTCTCTCTTGCCATGAGCAACAGCAGCGGATTCGGAGGGGCGAATGTCAGCTTCGTATTCGAGCGGGTCTAACGAAGAGCCGCCACCAAGCGGGGCAAGGGTGCTCATACTCACCTCTTCCACTGGCGGAGGGCACGACAGCCGCGCCTATTCCTTGCAGGACTGGCTGCTTCAGGCCGTAGCCGCACAGGTGCGCGTAGAACACCTGCTCGAAAACTCAAGCTGGCTGCCGCGTTTGGGGGTATGGATTTACAACACGATCCAGAAAATCTGCCCCGGCCTGCACAATATCTACTGGTTCATCGCCGAGGGCTTTGCCCGGATGCAGGGCCAGAGGCTGTCCTTCGGGCGAGGCTACTATCACAGACTGCTGCTCGATTACCGCCCGCACCTTGTCATCAGCGTTCACGACTGTCTGAACCGGGGCTACTTTCAGGAGGCCAAGGCCCTGCTGGGCAAGGCCGTCCGCACCTGCACCTACTGCGGGGAGTGGAGCGGAGGCTTCGGCTTTAGCATGAACTGGCTGGAGCCTACGGCGGACCTCTACATCTCGCGCACAGGCGCAGCGCAGATACACGCCGTGGCCAACGGCATGGATCCGGCCCGCTGCGAGGTGTTCCGCAACGTGCTGCCGCCCCGCGCCTTTGTGGACGCAATGCCCTTTGCCCGCCTAGCCGCCTTTCGCGCAGGTCTGGGGCTGGACCCGCACCGCTTCACCCTGCTTCTTGCCGCCGGGGCCGCGGGGGCGAACAACCACGTGCGCCTGCTCGACAGACTGGCCACCATATCGGGCACCCAGGCCATCGCCTTTTGCGGACGCAGCCAGCGGGCCTTTGCAGCCATAAGCCGCTGGAAAGAAGCCCATCCACATTTTCCCCTGCATGTGGAAGGCTACTCGACGCGGGTTCACGAGCTTTTGCAGGCTGCCGACTGCGTGATTTCGCGCGGAGGGTCGAACACCACTGCGGAGGCCCTCTACCACGGCTGTCCGATGCTCTTCAACCGCATCGGCGGGGTCATGCCTCAAGAGAGGTTGACGCTGAACTACTTCATAGGTCAGGGCGCGGCTCTGGGCTTTTCCTCGCCAGGCGAGTTGGAGCGCGTAGTGCGCCTGCTCTCAGCCAACCCGGACACTCTGGGCCTTATCAGGCGCAAGCTGTACTCCCTGCGCAGTCAGGATCACCCAAGGGCGCTTGCAAGACGCCTTCTCAAGCTGGCCGAAGAGGCCATGAACCCGGAGAACCGGGAGCGATGAAAGAGCAGGGCAAGGCAGGGCAAGGCAGCGGCAAAGGCCCTCTGGCCTACCTGTTCACGACTTTCGCTAGGCCCAGCGAGACCTTCCTGCGCCGCGAACTGGATGCGGTGCGAAGCCTTGGCGTGGATGTGCGGGTGGTGTCGCTCTGGGGCGGTGCTGGCGAGGGCGTCCGCACTTTTCCACTCGGGCAGATGCTGACGCTCATCTGGCGCTCCTTTCGCGAGCTAATCCTGCGCCCTGCCCCATACAGGGACTTGCTGGAGCATATGCTGGACCGCGACATCCCTAGCTGGCTCAACTTTGGCGAGAACTGGCGGGGCATTGGCTGCGCGATACTCCTTGCAAGGGAGCTGAAAGCGGCGCGCACAAGGCGCTGTCATGCCGTATGGGCCACAATGCCCGCCGCAGCCGCATGGGTTCTGCATCACATTGCGGGCATTCCATACACGATGGGGGCGCACGCCTACGACATACACGAGGACGGCGGAGACTGGCTATTGCCGCTAAAGCTGCGCGACGCCGCCCTTGTGCATTGCAGCAGCGAGGCCGCGTGCGAAAGAGTGCTGGCCCTTGGCTGCGAGCCGGGAAAAGTCGTAGTAATCCGCCGGGGACTTACGCATATCCCAGCAACACTCAAGCCCTTGCGCGAAGGCCGGGCGGCGCTGCCCCGCCTTGTAAGTGTGGGCCGCCTCGTGGAAAAGAAGGGCTACTGCGAACAGCTCCGCCTGTTGGCCGCCTTGGCCGAGGCCGGTCTGGACTTTGAGGCCGCCATCGTAGGCTCCGGCCCCAAGGAGGCGGAGTTGAAGGCGCTGGCTGCGCAGCTCGGTCTTTCGAAAAGGCTGCGCTTCACAGGCTGGCTGGACGAGGCGAGCGTCAACGCCGAGCTGGACCGGGCCGACGCCTTCATATTCACAGGCAAGGTGGCCCAGAGCGGGGACCGCGACGGACTGCCCAACGCCCTCGCCGAGGCAATGGCAAGGGGCCTGCCCGTATTAACGACAAATGTCGGTGCCACGGCGGAGGTGATACGCAACGGCGAGAACGGATATATTCTGCCAATCGACGAGCCGGAGGCATGGTGTAAGGCACTCGATAGCATCTGCAATGACGATGCCTTCTGCGAAAATCTGCGCCGCCGGGCAAGGCGCTGGATAGAGGACAACTTCGACGCAATGGGCAACGCCGCAAAGCTGCTGCAAGAGGCCGAAGAGCGACTGGGCAAACAATCTGCCTAGCCGGGCGCACTGTGCAGGCAACAATGCGCTTGCCTGAAGGGCCGCCTTGTAGTTGCCTGTAAGAGCATGTCACTGCAAAAGATTACCAGCGTAAGCGGCCGCGCCGTCCCCGTTCCCGGAGACGACATAGACACCGACCGCATCATCCCCGCCCGCTTCATGAAGTGCGTCACCTTCGACGGGCTGGGCCAGTACCTATTTAACGATGTGCGCCGCCACGAAGACGGCAAGCCCAAGGGCCACAACATCGACAATCCCCGCTACGCCGGGGCCACGATCCTCATCAGCGGCAACAACTTCGGCTGTGGCAGCTCTCGCGAGCACGCCCCCCAGGCCATATTCTACGCGGGCTTTCGCGCCGTAATCGCCGAGGGCTACGCCGAAATCTTCTTCGGCAACTCCACCCAGCTGGGCATCCCCTGTGTGAGCCTGTCGCACGAAGACCGCCTCGCGCTGGAAAAGCTCGTGGAAGCCGCTCCGCAGACAGAGCTGCACATCGACCTTGAGAAAAAAGAGGTTCGCTTTGCCGACAAGGTTTTCCCTGCCAGCATTCGCGAGTCCGCCCGTTCGGGTCTTGTCAGTGGCCGCTGGGACCCCCTTGCGGACCTGCTCGCCGCTGCGGACAAGGTGAAAGACAAGGCCGCCTCCCTGCCCTACATGGCCGCCCCCGGCAAGTAGCAGCATCAAAGGCCGGCGCAATTACGGGAACAGCGAGGGCTGAAAGCTGTCACAACTGTTTCCACGGCATGGCTGTACCCCTTTCATTTAACACGCACCTGCATGAAAGATCTTATCGAGGCCTGCGGCATATTCATATACCCGCTCGGCCTTTGCTCAATAATCGCCCTCTACATCGCTCTGGAACGGCTCATCGCCCTGCGCCCCGGCAAGGTGATACCCACGATGATCCAGAACGACATCATCGAGAAAAACAGCCTCCCTCCCGGCGAAGCTGACTCGGTGGCAGGGCGCATACTGCTCTTTCACCAGCAGCGTCACCCTGATGCAGACCAGATAAAGGCCTTCGGCAAAATGCAGGTGCTGGGCATGGAGCGTGGCATGTTCCTGCTCGATGTGGTGATTAGCGCGGCCCCCCTGCTCGGGCTTCTGGGCACGGTGACGGGCCTTGTGCGCGTGTTTTCCCGCGTCTCGGCAGATACCGGAGTGCCGGAGCCGCAGGCATTTGTAACGGGTGTCTCGCTGGCCCTGTCAACAACGGTGCTAGGTCTTGCGATAGCCATCCCTGCGATGGTGTTCAACAGCTACCTTAACCGCCGCATCGAACTATTGGCTGCCCGCCTGAACGTGCTTGTCGAGCGAATCGTCACAATCGACGAGAAAACCAACGGCAAGTCCCGCATATGAGCCTCATGCCCGAACGGCGCCGCCGCAGGGCGGAAGTGAACATCGTGCCCCTCGTGGACGTCCTTACGACGCTCATCTTCTTCTTTCTAGTCACGATGCAGTTCCGGCAGGGCAAGACGCTCAACATCACCCTGCCCGAGATACAGACCGCCGGCAAAAACACTCTCGAACAGTCTATCGACATAAGTATCAACGCCGAAGGCACATACTATTACAACGGTGCCGAAGTCAGCCCGCAGGAACTGGTGGGCCTTCTTTCCGCCTTTGGCAAAGCCGCCGACAAGCCCGCGCTTATCATCAGGGCAGACGAAAACACCCCCCTGCGCAACGTGACCTTCCTTATGGACACCTGCCGCGCCACTGGCTTTGAAGATTTCCGCCTGCAAAGTCGCAACAGGCAATAGCTCGGGCAGCGGCGCATCCAGAAAGCGGCCCGGCCTTGACTGCGAGCGAATTTTCCCTGCATATGGGAGTGCAGGACAAACATCAACGGCGCGCCTTTCGGGCACGCCAAACCCGTCAACGTCCATGAAAGGTATGAGAATACCCGCTCTATGCCTGTTCTTCAGCCTTGTGGCCCTATGCAGTGCCACGGCTCAGGAAGTGCAGGATCAGGCCCCTGCGGCAAAGCCCGTGGTAGCCGTGGTGGATTTCAATGCAAAGTCCGCCCACATAATTATCGGAGAGAACATCAGCGGCTTTTCCTACACGGGAAAGTATGTGGATCTGCTCAACTCCGAGTTGATTAACGCCCTTGTTAACGACCGCAGCTTCGATGTCATAGACAGAGACCGCCTGAAGGAGCTTGCCAAGCAGAAACTGCTCAACGCCGCCACCACCCTCAACCTCTCAGGCGTTGGCAAGGCGGCCGGGGCGGACTACGTTGTGTGCGGAGACATAGAACTGGTCGAGCTTAACAAACGCTTCCAGCAGTTCCCCGGATACAGCCAGACGCAGATGGTGGGCCGCATGGTGGTGAACCTGCGCGTTGTGGACGTGAAAAGCACCCGCGTACTATTTGCCCGCAAGGTGAACAACGTCATCACAATGGTCCTCAACCAGTACAGCAGCGCCACTCCGGCCTCCTTCATGGAAGAGCTTAAGAGCGACACCGTGCGCCGCCTCGTAATGGACATTTCCGAAGGCATATCGCCCATACAGATACGCGCCGTCCACGGGGACAAGGTTTACCTCAACCGCGGCGAACAGGCATTCAGCGGCGGAGAGCTGCTTGAAATAGTCATCCCCGTGGATACCGTTTACGACGAGGACGGCAGCATACTGGACGTAATCGAGGAAAAGGTCGGACAGGTGCGCGTGGAAACGGTGCGCCAGAAAATGGCCATCGCAGTAATCCTAGAACAGGAACGCCCCTTGCAGACCGGCTGGATAGCGAGAAGAGCGGAACAGTAGCGCCCGGCAGGAACGACCCTTTGATTGAAAATACTCCCAACCCATTCCAGCGTATCCCGATGAAAACTCGTCCCCGGTACTGGCGGCAACTGCTGCCCCTGCCCTTCGCCGCCGCAGCCGCCCTGCTACTGGGTGCCTGCGCCTCCGGCACCAACTTCGCCAACGCCATAACTGGCTACTCCGGGCAGGCGCGCAACTTCCGTCAGGCCCTGACAAGCGCCGACCAGACTGCCGTGGAAAAGGAACTGCGCGGGCTGGAGGAAAAGTGCAACAGTGCCGACCGCATCCTCTACCTTCAGGAACGCGGACGCATACGCTCACTTAACGGCGACTTGCACGGCTCCATAGCCGACTATCAGGTGGCAAGCGACGCCTTTGAAAACCAGCGCATGAAGGCCGTAGTATCGGCCAGCGACACCTTCTTTGCCGCCAGCTCTCTCGCCAGCAACGACATGGCCATTCCCTACTCCGGCTACGGCTTTGAGAAGGTGATGCTGCACAACATGCAGGCGCTAAACTACCTGCTTGCGGGCAAGGACGACTTTGCCCGCATCGAGCTGAACCGCGCCGACGTGGAGCAGACCTTTTCCCTCGAACAACACGCCAAGCTGGCCCAAGAGGCCGAAAAGACCCGCGAAAAGGAGCAGATACAGCTATCCAGCAGCACGAGCGAGCTGGACAAGCGCAGCTCTCAGGCGGTGTTTGGCGCGACCTCGGTCAAAAACTCCTTCCAGAACGCCCTCACCTTCTACCTTCGCGGCAGCCTCTACGAAGACTCCCGCGACTGGGACAAGGCCCTCATCGAGTACAAAAAGGCGCTCGACCTGCACCCCTCCAACCCCTTCGTCGCACAAGCGGCCATGCGCATGGCCGTCACCCTCGGCGACAAGCGCGAACAGCGCAACATCAACCGCCTGCACCCGGCCAAGCTTCGCAGCGAGGCAAAGAGCGATGGCAAGGCCCGCGTTGTAATCGTGTTTGAAAGAGGCTTTGTCCGCGAAAGGTCCACCTTCCGTCTGCCCTTCTTCTGGAAGGACAGCCTGCTGCAAGTGGCCCTACCATTCTACGACCTTGGCGGCTACTCCCAGGGCGCATCGCTGGAGCTTGCCACGGGCACTGAGACTGTGGACGCAGCCACCATAAGCAACCTAGACGCAATGGCCGTTCAAAGCCTTAAAGAGGCCTACCCGATGATTCTGCTCCGCCAGCTACTGCGCCTCATTGCCAAGCACAAGATGCAGGAAAAGGCCGACGAGCAAGGCTTTGGCGTACTGATGAAAATTGCCAACGTAGTAACCGACCGCGCCGACGACCGCAACTGGCTTACCCTGCCCGGCACAGTGCAGGTGGCGGAGCTTGTGCTGCCCCCCGGCAGGCAGGAACTTAACCTGCGCTACATGGGTCTGTATCAATATGCCAGCGTGGAGCTGCGAGCCGGAGAGACCAAATACATAGTCGCCACCCAGCTGGGGCAGCGCCTTCTGCTGCGCGGGGCGGAAACAAAGTAAACCAACGATGAACAAAGCACTCATAAGTACCGTCACACTCGCGGCGCTGGCCCTCCTAGGGCCGGGCTGCGCAAATGACAGCGGCTACGTGCCCATGGGGCAGTCCCGCGTAAGCGACCTTGGGGCGGCAGGCCTCAAAATCGTGGGCCGCATCGGCGTTGACGGCTCCATCACTGCGCCGGACAGCAACCTGCGCAAAATCCCCGGTCAGGACATCTACTTCGAGAACATCGCCGGACGTCGCTTGGCCAACGGCTTCACGGAAATATCCGTCGCAACGTCCAACAAAAGCTCACTTAACACGATCAACATCCAGTACAGCATACACTGGTACGACGCGCAGGGGCTGGAAATCCACCCCGAAAACGCAGGCTGGAGCACGCTCGTTCTCAAGCCCCGCGACATCGGGGCCATACGCGGAGTCTCGCCCACCAAGGACGCCGCCTCCGTAACCATACTCGTACGCGAAATAACTTACACCAAATAGGAATATAGACATGAAACTACGCTACGCAGCCGCCATCGCGGCCCTCGCCCTAGCCCTCACGGGTTGCGAAACCACCGGCCCGGTGCGTCAGGTATCGGCCACCGATGCCTCCCGCCAGAGCCTCGGAGTGGACCAGTCGGACGTGAACGCCACCGTGCAGCAGATGATTACGTCCATGTTCTCCTCGCCCGCCGTCATCCGCGCCACGGGGGACAAGATGCCCACCGTCGTAGTAGTGCCCATCCGCCTCGACACCAGCACAATCACCGACACTCGCATCAACACCGACGCCATCACCACCCTAGTGCAGGAGCAGGTGATAAACTCCGGCCTCTTCCAGTTTGTCGATGCCAGCCGCAGGCAGGACATCGCGAGCGAAGTGGCCTACCAGAACGAGTCCGGAATGGTGGACCAGAAAACGGCCAGCAAACGCGGCAAGCAGATAGGCTCTGACTACATTCTGGAAGGCAAGATAAGCGGCTTTGACTCCTACACGGGCAACACTCGCAAGAAGGGCTACGTCATCACCCTGACTCTTCAGAACGTCGAAACGGGCATCATCCTCTGGCAGCAGAGTAAGCAGATAGCCAAAGAGCAGACCCGCAGCAGCTTCGGCGGCTAAGAAACGACATTTCTCTCTTTGGCCAGGGAACCGGCCTTGCCGCAACGGTGGGCCGGTTCCGTCGCGTACTGGGACAAGTATTTTCCACAGGCCCGGCAATCGGGACTTCCCCACCCGCACCAAGGCGTGGATAATTCCAGCTGCGACGGCGAAGTATATCCGCCCCACGCGGTGTATTTCACTTCGATCCCTTCCCCCCCCACACACACATTACCCTATGAAGCATACCCGTTTTGCGCTGCCTCTGGCAGCCTGCATCTTGCTTGCAGCCCCCGGCCTGTACGGATCCGATGCCTGCCCGGCAGGCAAGACACCCGGCCTAGCCTGTCAGAGTGCCCAAGGCATCCTGGCCCGCAGCGAACTCTCCGCCTATCACGGCTGGATCAAGTATCTATCCGCGCGCACCCAGCTCGACGCCGAACGCTTCGGCAAAGACAGTGGCGAAGCAATCGCCGCCAAGGCCCGCCTTGCCGAATGGACGGCAAAAATCGAGGCCGACCCCGACATCATCATGAAGCTGCGCGGCCCCCAGGAATGGGCCTACGTATCGAAGGCTGACGACAGCGGCCAACCCTTCCAGATCAACATCCCAACCGACTACGACCCCGCCCTCCCGACGCCAATCTCCATGTACTGCCACGGCTACAGCGGCAACCACATGGAATTTGCCCAGTACAGCCCCCGCACGGAAATGTTCGAGCTTTCAATACTCGGGCGCGCAAGAGGCGGCTTCTACACAGGCCTGTCGGAAGTGGACGTGATGGACGTTATAGCCTACGTCAAGGAACACTGGAACATCGACCCGCTGCGCTTCCACATAAACGGCGGCAGCATGGGCGGCTGGGCCAGCTTCCGCTACGGCTCGCGCCACCCGGACCTATTTGCCAGCGCAAGGCCCACCTGCGGCTTCGCGATGCCCCTGCCCCTGTCCAACATGGTGGACCTGCCCGTTTACGTAACCCACTCCGACGACGACCCGGTGGTGGCCGTCGTGGAACAGCGCGGCCCCGTGCTGCGCCTGCGCGAGCTTGGCGGCATGGTAGTTGTGGACGAGACGACGGGACTCGGCCATGCGGCATGGGACTTTGCCGAAGGGAATGCCCGCGGCAACGAATGGGTAATCCGTCAGGTGGCACGCCCTGCAAAAGAGGTGCGCAGCATAGACTACACCGCCACAGACGGCATGGCCACAGGCGCATGGTGGGCACATATAAGCGGCTGGGGAGCCGAGCAGCGCCCAGCCCGCTTCGTAGCCCGCGCAATGCCCGACAACAGTCTTTACATACGCGCAGAGAACATCTCCTCGCTGGACATCGACCTTGGCAAAGGCCCCTTCGACACCGCAAGCGACCTGTTCGTAAGCGTCAACAGCGGCATATTCCTGCGCCTGCCCTCCCCACTGCCGGAAAAGATTCGCCTTGAGGACAAAGGCGGCTGGAAAGTGGTGCAGCCCGTGACCGCCCCTGCCCGCCAACACACGCCCGGCGGCTGGACTCAGGTCTTTGACGGCAGCCTCATTCTGATAGTGTACGGCACAAAGGGCAGCTCGATAGAGAACGCCGCCATGAAGGCCGCCGCCATTGCCGCCTCGAAAAGCCCGAACTGCTCCTGGCCCATCGACGACGCGGAACGCTCCGGCACGGACAAGGTTTCCCACCTTCAGAACCTGTACGGGAGCCTGCCCATCAAGGCGGACAGCGAAGTAAGCGCCTGCGACCTTGCAAGCAGCAACATCGTGCTGATAGGCACGGCGACGCAGAACAGCCTTGCAGCCCGGCTAGAAGGCGGACTGCCCGCAAGCCTCGACAATAACGGCATCCGTACGAGTCGTGGCGAGAGCTTCCCAGCCAAGGGCACGGCGCTGGCCCTAGTATATCGCAACCCCGAGGCCCCACAGAACGTCCTTCTCTGGTATGCCTCGAACGATGCCGCCTTCTACGCCGCTGGGGCGCGCCTGCCCAAGAGACTTTACGACCGAGGCCTTGGCGTGGATTTTGTCGTGGCAGGGGTGACAGGCGATGCCATCTACGCGGCCCGCAGCTTCGACAATGACTGGAACTGGCGCCGCGCAGAGGCCGAAAGCCCGCTTCTTGGCGCCGAGGTAAGGGACGCGGCAGCATCCGGCAGGCTGATAGCCGAGGCCTTCCGCGAGGCTATAGGGGCCGACTTTGGAGTTGCTCCCAAGGCCACATCGACAGCCCTATTCCCCTGTCATGCGATAGGGCCGGTGCCGGGCCTTACCCGTTACGCCGATGCGGCCCTGTTCTACTACGCGGATCCCGTTTACAAGATGAGCCTTAGCGGGGCCGAGCTGCGCAAGATAGCGGCCAAGGGCACAACGCTGGCCTTCTCGCCCAGTCTGGACACAGCATCCCTCGACGACGAAGCAATATACAGCGTCGCCTACGTCGGCGAGAGCACAAACTCCATCGTAGCCTGCGGAGTGCTGCCCCAGAAGAGCGAGTGGACGGGCATAATGGCAAAGGACGCCATCCTGAACGCCGCGAAGTAACAACACAGGCAGTCCTCTTAATGCAAACGCCGCTGCGGGACGATCCCCGGCGGCGTTTTTGCGTTCACTTGCCTGACGCTCTATTCGCCCACGCCCTTCATCCCCTCTGCCGTGTAGCGAGGACCATAGTCTGCGCCTGCCGGAAAGGCTGCGTCCAGCCTGGCCATCTCTTCCACGCCAAGGAGAATGCCGGCCGCTTCCACATTTTCCTCAAGGTATTTGATCCGCTTGGTGCCCGGAATCGGGACAATGCCCAGCGGGTTGGCCAGCACCCATGCGAGAGCCATCTGCGCCGTCGTGCAGCCCTTTTCCACAGCCATTGCCTCGATAAGTTCCAACCTGCGCAGATTCTCCAGCGCATAGTCGCCCTGAAAGCGTGGCATCATGCCGCGGACATCGCCCTCGCCAAGCTGGGTACTGTCCTTGAGCGCCCCTGTGAGGAAGCCCCGCCCGAGCGGGCTGTATGCCACAAAGCCGACTCCGAGCCTGCTACAGGCATCGAACACGCCGTCTATCTCCGGATCGCGGGTCCAAAGGGAGTATTCGCTCTGCACTGCGCATATGGGGTGAACCTTGTGCGCACGTTCAAGCGTGGCCGCCGATGGTTCGCTAAGTCCTATGGCGCGTATCTTCCCTTCGCGGACAAGCTCCGCCATCGCTCCGACGGCCTCTTCGATGGGGCGTCCCGGCTCTATGCGGTGTATGTAGTAAAGGTCTATGCTGTCCACGCCGAGCCGCTTGAGCGATGCCTCGCAGGCGGCTCGCACATAGGCCGGGGAGTTGTCGATGCGTCGTTCGTAGCGCCCCTCTATGCGGCGTATGCCGAATTTTGTAGCGATTACGATGCGCTCCCGCCGTGTCGCCTCTTCGCGTATGAAGCGGGCAAGCAGTTCCTCATTGTGCCCCATGCCGTACATATCTGCGGTATCCAGCAGGCTGACGCCAAGCTCCAGTGCCCTAGCCAGCACCCTGAGAGATTCCGCATCGTCGCCCCTGCCGTAGAACTCGCTCATGCCCATGCAGCCAAGGCCGAGGGAGGAGACTTCCAGTGTGCCCAGATTACGTGTTTGCATATGTACATGCGTGCCAGCAGCGAGAAGACACTGCAACGCATTAACCGTTACGTTTTGGAATGCTAATTTGCGGTGGAATACGCTTGCCGCGCATCAGTCCTCCTTGCACAGTGGCGCCTTTGATGCATTACGTAAGCACACAGTCTGATTCCGAATAGGCACGGGTAGCGCCCTGTTTTTCCGCATACAAAGCGGATTTTTGTTGGCCCTTACCCGCACTTGAGAACTTCCGTGTTCAGCTCCATTGACTCGATGCAAGGGAGCACAGAGCGCGCACACAGTGGCGTTTCCCACGCATGGGACGCCTTTAATTGCGCATCAAGCGCACATATCTCAAGACTTTCGGATTATTAGACCACAATGAGTTCCGTAATTACCTGCCGCCACTGCGGCGGAAGCTTCAGCTTTGCCGCACCGGGCACACGACACCGCAATCACTGCCCTTACTGCCTCTGGAGCCTGCATCTGGACAACGCGCCCGGAGACCGGGCCAGCCGCTGCGCTTCGCCAATGGAGCCGATTGCCGTATCCATGCGTCGCGACGGCGAATGGATGCTGCTGCACCGCTGCGAAAAGTGCGGCGTAATACACGCTAACCGCATCGCGGGTGACGACAACGCCGTTGCCCTGATGATGCTGGCGGCCCGCCCCTTGAGCTGCCCGCCTTTCCCCTCCATATGAGTATCACTTTGGACCCACATTCAGGCCTGTTCACTAAGATTCCCGAATAATGTTGTGCATAACTATCTTAACCAAAACGCGAAATGTGTCGTTTTCTAGCAACGTGACCAAAGAAGTAATGGAGCTTCAGGGACTATCCGCCACGCTCACCAAGCTGGTTTACAGGTTCGACCCGGACAGTGCACCGCAGGGCAGGCCCCATGTGTTCATCTACTTCATACGCGTGGACAACCTCTCGGACCACACAGTCACGCTCAGGGGCCGCCGCTGGGTGCTGCACGGCAAGGATGGGCGAACGCACGTAATCGAAGGCGATGGCATAGTTGGCGAAAAGCCGCGCATCCGCCCCGGCGAGAGCTACTCCTTCAACAGCTTCCACATGGTCGCTTGCGACACAAGTGCAATGGGCAGCCTGCATGGTAGCGACAGCGAGGGCAGACACATACTTGTGCGCATCCCGGCATTTCCGTTGCAAACTGCTCCACGGGCGGAGTAATTCTTCATCCCGTGAAGTTCGTAGATCTGGGCACGGGAGAAGGTATCGGTGCCAATTGCCACCTGCTGGAGCTGGGGCCGTTCCGCATCCTGATAGATGCCGGGATGAATCCGCGTGAAATGGGCCGCGCCTCTCTGCCGCGCATTGGCATGTTGGGCCGCGAGCCTACGGCAGCTATTCTCACGCACTGCCATCTGGACCACATGGGCGCCCTGCCCCTTGTTACGCGCAGCTTTCCCGACACGCCCATCCTGATGAGCCAGCCAAGCGCCATGCTTGCGGCACGCATACTGCACAATTCCGTAAACGTGATGCTTCGCCAGAAGAGCGAGACGGGGCTGCCCGAGCTGCCCTTGTACACGCATGGCGAGGTGGACCGCATGGGGGCCAACATAGTTGCCTTGAAATATGGCGTCCAACGCATGATGGACTATCAGGGCGAGGAGCTGGGCATAACCCTGCACCAGTCCGGCCATGTGGCAGGGGCCGCAGCCGTGGAGCTGTGCTGGAGAGATGAGCGCATATTGCACACAGGCGACGTGCTATTCGACGCCCAGCGCCACCTTGGCGGGGCAAAGCTGCCAGAGGGGCCGTTCAGCACTCTTGTGATGGAAACTACGCGGGGCCTCTCCTCGCGCCCAGCCGACGGCGGGCGGGACGCCGAGACGATGCGTCTGTTGCTGGCTATGGAGCAGACACTGCTTGCGGGCGGCTCTGTCCTTATACCGGCATTTGCCCTTGGGCGTGCGCAGGAGATATTCTGCATCCTGCACGAATCTCGCAGACTGCTGCCGCAGGCCCCCGTTTACAGCGTGGGGCTGGGGCTGGACATCGCCGAACGCTTCGACGAGATAACGCGCAAAACGGGCCTGTTGCGCTTCCGCAGCGGTGTATTGAAGGATCTTGGCGTGCGGGCTTTGGAAACGGATTTGCGCCCCGGTAGAAGCCCCGCAAGAGGCATCTACGTGCTGGGCAGCGGTATGCTCTCGGAGAACACCCCTTCTTACGCGCTGGCCGCCTCGCTGCTGCACGATCCCAGGAGCGCCGTGTTCCTTGTGGGTTATTGCGACCCGGATACGCCCGGCGGGCAGCTAATGGCCGCTGATGCGGGTGGGCCGTTCGCCTTCGACAAGCTCGATTACCAGACGCCCATTCTGGCAAGGGTGGAGCGTTTCGATCTCTCTGGCCACGCCGACCGCGAGGAACTGCTGGCCTATGCCCTGCGCTCCAACGCGGCGAACATACTGCTCGTCCACGGCGACCCGGCGGCTAGGGAGTGGTTCCGGGCAGAGCTGGCAGAAAAACTGCCCAATGCAAGGGTGCATATCCCGGCGGCGCTCGAACACGTTACAGCCTAGCAGACTACGGAAAAAGCCCTGCGCTTTGCATGCACAGGGCCTCGATTCAAAGGTTAGATCTATCGCTTGGCGTCGACTTGCTTCCCGGCTTCTTCCGCCTTGCCACCTTTGAGCTGGGCCGCAGTGGGCTTCTCGCGATGGTTCACGTAGTAGCTGGAGTAGTCCTTGCTGTAATAGTGAGAGTAGTAGTACACCGTCTGCGTGTTGCTAATGTTATTAAGCACAGCGCCCAGCACGGGTACCTTCGACTCCTTCAGGCGATTAAGGCACATGGATGCAACCTTGCGCCTCACTGTATTGAAGCGTATCACATATACGAGGCCGTCCGCATTGTGTATAAGATTCAGCGCGTCGCTGACAGGAGCTAGCGGTGGGCTGTCTATGAATATGCGGTCGTAACGGTTGCGCAGTTCGCGTATAAGATCGTCGAACTTGCCGCTGCAAAGTATGTGCGGTGGGTTGCTCGTGCTTCCGCCCGTGGGTAGAACGTCACAGTTGCGCTCCACGTCGCGTTGTATGGCTTCGTCAAGGGTTAGCTTGCCGTCTAGGACGCCCATCGTGCCCTTGCTGTTGTCCAGCTCCAGCGACTTAGCCACGTTCGGCATTCTGAAGTCGCCGTCGAGGATGAGAACCTTTTCGCCACGGGAGGCGTAGGTGAGCGACAAGTTGGTGGTTACAAAAGACTTACCCTCGCCAGGTATGGACGAAGTGACGAGCACCACCTTGGCGTTGCGCCCCTCGTCGTGTAGCTGTATGGAAGAATGGATGGAGCGGAAAGCTTCGAGTGTGGGCTGATGCGCACCGCTGGCTGCAATGCGGGACTTGGCCTGCGGGATGAATTTCCCTATTTTGGGAACAACACCGATAATGTTCAGGTTCAGGCTCTTCTCTATATCGAAGGCGCTCTTGACCTTGTCGTCTAGCAGCACGAACATTATGATTATACCCGTTCCCAGCATAAAACCAAGGAACACGCTTATGGCCATATTCATTATGACTCTGGGGCTGGAGGGCTTGATGGCCGCAACAGCGTAATCAACGATGCGAGCCGTTTCGGAGTCGTCGCTAGACATGGCCATTGTCTGCTGCTTGCGCGTATATAGATAATCGTAGTGCGCGCGCGCACCCTCAAGATCGCGTCTAAGTCTTTCGTACTCGGGACGCAGCTTTTCTAGCTCTATTCTCTCGTTCTGCTTTTGGGCA
The DNA here is from genome assembly GCA_001604585.1 of Puniceicoccales bacterium Verruco_02. Taxonomy (GTDB): domain Bacteria; phylum Verrucomicrobiota; class Verrucomicrobiia; order Opitutales; family Oceanipulchritudinaceae; genus Verruco-01. Next base: position 35,077 of record LVBW01000003.1, read on the forward strand.
AGACGGGTTACTGAGCTTTCATAATTGCGCCGAGCATTCTCCAGCCGGTTTCGCATACCTTCGACGACGCTGTCCACTGTGGACGCCAGTTGCCTGTCGATTTCTTCCTTCTGCTGAAGGACGATCATCATCTTCGGATGCTTCTCCCGGTAGGTCTTTGACAGGCGGGCAAGCTCGATGCTGACATCCGTGCGGCGCATCAATAGTGGAGGAACGCGCGGATCCTGAGCAACAACAGGTATTTCCCACAAGTCACGCCCTGCGTCCCGTGCCTTCTCGATGAGTTGCCAAGTCGAATTAATCTCGTCGTAAATGCGCTTGTCTTCGGTGGCAAACTCGGTAATGCGAAGCAGCTCGCGCTGATTCATGTCTGTGCCGGAGTCAAAAGACGTGGTCTTGTATTTCTCCATCAGGCCAGTCAATTGCACTTCAAGCTCGTTCACCTTGCGGGCCTGAATGTTAATCTGCGCCTGAAGCTCGTCCACGGCGCGCATAGCCGCTTCGACATTCTTACTACGCTTGTAGCCGATATATTCCTCGGCAAATAGATTGGCGATGCGGGCCGCGATGTCGCGATTGGGATGCGAAAACTCTATATAAACTAGGAACGTCATCCTGCGAGGAGTCACCTTCCTATCGCGCATAAGCACGGAAACTGGCGTAAGGGTGTTGCCGTCAACCGATGAGCTGCTAAGATAAGGGGCCATTAGCTGACGCCGCTCGGACTCCTTCAGACGGCGGTCCACGTTCTGCGCAATGGTCAGGCCCTCGATAATCGTCACCTCGGTGTTGAAGTCCGAATCTGTGCGAATAGTAGAGTCGCTAACTTGGTTGAACTCGACTGTCTTACTCTGCTGCCGGAGGACCTGAAGGCTCGACACCGAAGTATATACCGGTGTGGCGTTCATGCAATAGAAGCCCATCGACACGATGCAGATGAACAGCGATATGACCATCCACCAAAGACGTTCGCGGAACATTGCCAGATAGTCAGCAAAGCCGCGCATGTTGCTGGTACCTTCGCCATAATAGCCCGTGCCGTAACTATTGCTATTGTAGTAAGAGCCGTAACGTCCGTCGTATCCTGCGTTCCCGTAGGAATACTGACTTCCGTTATCACCTTTGCTGCCGTCTTTTGACATCCTGATAAATGGTATAAATTGTTTGCGGGTGCGCTAAGGCTACCAGTTGCGCTCTTCGACGTAGATACGGTCCCCGTCGGACACTTCGCGGTCGTCGGGATTGCTTCCGTCAAGGTTCAAAGTGTCGGTACGGGTCTGCCCGTCGCTTGTAGTGTAGGTGAGTCTAACCCGACGGCGGTCCGCCAGACGATTGTCACTCCAACCACCGGCCAAGGCAATTGCACCGAGCACCGTCATTTTTTCTTCGGGCGGAAACACGACAAAACCCTGCCTGTTTACCATGCCCTGCACGTTAACTCGACGTTGCTTGTATGCCACGATGACAAGATCCACCTGTGGATCCACGAAATAGTCCTTGGCATATTTTTCATATATGAACTGCCGCGCCTGGGCCACGCTCATATCCAACACCTTTATGGTGCCTATGTAAGGAAGCGTGATGGAACCATCCATCGCAACCCTGACCTCACAATCCGTATCAGCCTCGCCGATTATACGAAAGTGCAACACGTCCAAGGCCGTGATTTTGTAGTTCTCGGATGCCTTGACCCGTGTATTGGTGTCCAACGCAGAACCCGAAGCCCCTTGGGCTTGGCACATACATGGCAGAGAGAGAATCAAAAAGGCGGCAATAACGGAGAGAGCCTTCATCGTCTGACAGAAAATATGAGGTTTCCAAACACAGGACAGGGGAAGGTCGATTGGGCTGACAGCCGGATGACCTTCCCCCATCCCATATGACAGGTACTGGAGTGACTATACTCTAAAACTAGTACCTGAACGACGCACTGACCGAGAGGATGCTGTTCTTGAAGTCAACAGACTGCTTGTTCGAGTCATTGTCGTTGTATGTATAAGCTACGCGGACGTTGAGATACTCATTGGGAGCGTAGGTCATGTATGCACCAGCGGTGAGGTAGTTGTCATCGCGATCGCTGCTGTCTTCATACTCGGTCATGATGTAACCGAAGCTGCCGCCGAGATTGAACTGCTTGCTCAACTTGTAGTTCGCGAAGGTGAGAACACCCGTGCGCAGGGTCGTGTTTGACGTTGTGGGCGACACGCTGTAACCACGCATCAGCTTGACGTTGAGGTCCACCAGGGGGGACATCGAATACATCAGGTTGCCTTCAAGGCTGATGCCATTCTTGTCGTCAAGGTTGCCGCGACCTTCGCGGGACATCCAGCCGACGCGGGCGGAGCCTGTCACCTTGGGAAGGATTTCTCCACGAAGACCAACCGTCAGGCGGGAGTCGATGGCGTCGGCAGAGTCGTTGTCACCGATCTTGACGGGGGAGTAAGAAGCACCAACAACGAGGTCCGTCTTGGCGGAAATGGCCATGAACAGGTCAACCGGGATTGTCAGCGTCGAGAAACCAGTGTAACCAGCGTTGACGTAGTTCTGGTCCGTGTAGGTAAAACCGGTGCCGAGCTTCGTCTTGGGGCTCACAGCGAGTTCGCCATATACGCCACCATTGACTTCGGAGCGGGAAACAAGGCCAGGCTCGAGGCTCGCGATGTTCAAGTTGTAAACATCGGTGTTACTCTGCTGCTCCACATAGCTCAGGAATGCCCTGCTGGTCAGACCTGCGCTCTTGTAGTTCACAACGGCGCTGAAGTCATCGTTCTCAGCGTTCAGATCCTTTTGGTCGTTGAACTCAATGATGTGATACTTGACAGCCACCTTGGCGTTGAGGGCTGCGCCCTTCTTGCCAATGTTCAGCTCAAGACCGGGAACGTACTCCATGGACAAGTCGGAGATCTCGCCAGTAGAGCGCTGGGTCACGTTGGACTCGCTCCTAAGTATGGCCTGACCTGTGACGTGTAGTTTGAGGCTGTCGGCAAGCTCGCCGACATCGGCCTGCGCTGTGGATACTAAGCCCAGTATGGGATAAAGGGCTATTGAAAGCTTGGTAAGCGACTTCATGATGTCTAGTATGTGAAACCGTTCTAACGAGAGGAAAGGTGATGAAAAGCCCATCACTTCTTCAAACGAAATCGAATTAAGACGCGTACCTGTATGTTGGCAACTGTTTTTTGATGCAAGAGTATCCAAAATGTTTGCGCTGGGCTGTTTGTAGAGCTGAAATTTATTCAGCTTGGACCAGTTTTACCGTTCCCAGCTTCAACTTTTTCTTTTACCTTACCTTTACCAGAACCGCTTGAAGCGCTTAACCCGCACCCCACCGGCAAGCTCGAATATGGACGCAAACACAGCCAGCAAGCCCCCCACTGCGAAGCCACAACAACTGACTCGATTCCTCGGAATGATCAGTTTCAGCATGGGCAAGGACAATAAGATGCGGATTCGCCCGGTCTGGAAACGCATACTCGCTGTAGCCGCCATATTTTTCGGAACCCTTTGGATCGCAAAAAGCGCGACGATCTACGCATTCTTCCGCGTGGTCAGGGAGTTTGACAACATTAGCGTAGTGGACTCTCTCAGCTTCCCCTTCAACCGCGGGGAACTCGCGCACAAGTTCGGCCAGTACCACATTGAAAAGGGACTGGAGGCATACAAGGCCAAGGACTTTCGCATGGCGCTGATGTATCTGGGCAGCGGCCTAGCAAGAGCGCGGGATCACCGGGACGGACGCATGGCCCTTGCCAGCATATACCGCATGATGAAGGACGAACAGAACGCCAGCGAAATACTCAAGCGCGGGCTGGACTTCCACGGCGACGACCCCGTTTATCTCCAAGCCAGCCTTCAGGCCCTGATGTTTTACCGTCGCGACAAGGACGTACTCGACTACGCAGACAAGGCGCTGCCAGCATTGCCCGATAAGCCTGACAACGCCATGCGCATGACAGCCTATGTGGCTGCGCAGGTGCTCGTGGCCCACGGCCGCTTCGCCGATGCACTCGACATAATCGACAAGTTCCAGATAGCCCGCACTGCGGAGGGGACCATACTGCGAGGTAAGATACTGTGGACCTGCAACAGGCGCGAGGAAGCGGTCAAACTGATGCGCAGCTTTGCACTGGCACACCCAGGCCCAGCTTCGGCGGAAGTCCACAGAGTGCTCTGCGACTACCTGCACCAGCTGGGCCGAGACTCTGATGCGCTCATTAGCTCGCTAAGCACCGTCAACGAGTACCCCAAGTCCTTCATGGCGCGCAAAGACTTGATAAAAGCCTACATATGGAACAGGCAGACAGAGCGCGCACGCCGCGAGGTCCGCAACTATCTTCTTAGTTTTGGAGCAGAGGCCGTCTCGCTTCAAGGCCTTGCAGACTTGGCCGTGGAACAAGCCGACAGGGAGCTTGCCATCGAAGTGTATGGCACAGCCGCCGAAAACGGGCACCACATGGGTGCCTTTGGCCTTATGATGATAGAGGCGCACCTGATGGCGCGCGACTATGCCGCAGTGGAAAAGTTTTGCGCCCAGATAGCAGGCGAAAACCCGCCCTGGCTGGCGAATTTCGATCCTCAGCTAAACTACTTGCGTCTTGCAGCCGCGCGCGGACAGGGCCGCTTCGACATCGCAGCCCTGCACCTTGGCCGCCTGCAAGAGAGCCGACTTAACGGGGCGGAGCTTCTCAACATGGCCAAGAGCCTGAGAAAGCTGGGCATGAACGCGGATGCGCGCAAGCTCCTTGAAGCGGCACTACCCAGAGACCCCGGCAACGAGGAAATACTGGCCCTTGCCCTAGAGATAGACATGGACACGGGGCGGGAAAGCGGCTTTGTGGACAACACTAGCAGACTATTGGAGCTTCGCCGCCCCTCCTACGAGCTACTTGCACGAATCCGCACACGTATGACAAGCGACCGCTTCATATTCGAGGAAGACCGCGCCACGGTACTGGCAAATCTCGACAATGTCCTCAAAGAGCCGGAACAGGCCCTACGCTAGGTAAGAGCCGTAATTTTGGAGCGCAAGCCTCCATTCATTTATACTGAGATTGACTGATACAAACGTTTTATCCGCGCAATCTGCGGATAAACAAATCTGGTTTCTTGGTTTGTTTGTGAGAATATTCACTAAAGCACCTCAAGGTGCCTTCTTGTGAGCGCCTCCAGCTCGGCCAGCGCCCTTTGTGCGTCGGCTTCTTCCCTTGCCTCCGCCAGAAGGCGTATCTTCGGCTCGGTCCCAGAGTAGCGAACGAGCAGCCTGCCCCGCCCAAGCTTCGCTTCGATTGTAGCAAGTTCCTCCGCCCATCCGGGCAGGCAATCAAAGGGCCGCTTCTGGCGCAATTTCAGGTTCTTCTTCACCTGCGGCCAAAGGCAAAGACTGCGGCGAAGCTCGGAAAGGGGCCTGCCCGTCTCGAACATAATATCCAGCACCTGCAAAGCGGCGAGCAGGCCGTCTCCAGTAGTGGATATATCGCGGAAGATGATGTGCCCGCTTGCCTCGCCGCCAAAGTTGCAACCGCTCTTAAGCATGTATTCCAGTATGTAGCGGTCGCCAACTCCCACGCGCTCCACCCGGCCCCCGGCTGCCTCGATGGCCTCGTCTAGGCCGAGGTTACTCATGACCGTGGCCACCAAGGTCTTGTTGGCCAGCTTTCCCTTGGAAAGAAGATGCAGCCCGACAAGGGCCAGAACCTCGTCCCCGTCCAGCAAGTCCCCCTTCTCGTCGCAAAGCAGCACCCTGTCGGCATCTCCATCGTTTGCAATGCCCATCATTGCACCGCTACTGCGGACAAGCTCTCGCAACACTGCCGGATGCTCGCTGCCAAGGCCCTCGTTGATATTCTCCCCATCGGGACGATCGCCCACTGTCACTAGCTCCGCCCCGTAGGCTGCAAGAACGGCCGGGGTAGTGAAGGTGGCCGCGCCGTTGGCGGTGTCGGTGGCGATCTTCCAGCCCTTGAGCGCTCCCTTTGGCAGTATGGCGGACATCTTGCGCCGGTACAAGGTGGCCGCGTCGAAGGGCGTCATGACAGGTTCCGGGTACTGCGCAGGTGCTGCCAGCACGGCGTCGATATGCGCCTCGATGGACAGCTCCACCTCGTCGGGCAACTTCAAAGCCGCGGCGGAAAAGAGCTTTATGCCGTTATCCGATGCCGGGTTGTGCGAAGCTGTCACAGCGACGCCCATCGTGGCCCCTGCGGCAGGTATGGCAAGGGCTATGGCAGGCGTTGGAGCCACGCCAGCGTCTATGCATATGCAGCCGCCGCTCGCAAGGCCCTCTGCAAGGGCCGCCACAAGGGCCGGGCCGTTGCCCCGTGTGTCCCGCCCTACGAGCACTCTGTGAGGTGCAGGCAGCCCGCCCGCCTTCATGAAGCGGGCAAGAGCCGCCCCGACCGCACGGGCAAAGTCCGGGCACATCGTGGGCGAACCGTACGCACCACGGATGCCGTCGGTGCCAAAGTACTTGCGAGAGGCCATATCGAGAAAGCTTGTGGGAATTGTTCTACTGGCAAAATCCTTACTGCGAAGGCAGCTCCCTGAACAGGGTCGTTGCCTTGTCCAGCCACTGCGCCACCGGGCCGCCGCAGAGCAGCTCCCGCGCCTTGTGCGTGCCCTCGCGAATGTCGGCCACATCGCCCAGTATCCACAGTGCGGCCCCGGCGTTCAGGGATATTGTATCGGCAAGGCCCCGCGGGCCGCCACCGCGCACAAGCTCGTGCAAAGTGGCCACATTCTCCTGCGCGCTGCGTCCGCATAGCTCCACCGCCTCGCAACGCTCAAGGCCCAGATTGTCGGGCGTCCAGGTTACGTCCACATCGGCCAGCCTGCCAAAGCCGCAGATGCTGTTCTCGCCCGCACTGGAAAACTCGTCCATCCCCGTCCTCTCATCCAGCCTGCCGTGAACAACAAGGCCCGAAACAAGGCCAAGTTCGCCAAGAGCAGCCGCAAGGGGCCTTACCCAGCTCCGGGCAAATACGCCCAGAAGCTCGTAGGCAGGACGGGCGGGGTTAATCAACGGCCCGAGTATATTGAAAATAGTCCGCATACCCTCTGCCGCCAGAGCTTTGCGCACCGGGGCAATCTCCTTGAACGCGGGGTGGAAGTTCGGCGCAAAGAGGAAGCAGAAATTCAGCTCATCCATGCAACGGCGAAGAACGGTAAGATCCGCCGTCCTCGGCACTCCCAGTTCGCCAAGAAAGTCCGCCGAGCCGCTCTGCGAAGTAATGGCCCTGTTGCCATGCTTGATCACAGGAAAGCCCGCCGCAGCCACAACCATGGCCGACACGCTGGAAATGTTGTAGCTGCCCGAGCTACTCCCACCCGTGCCCACAACGTCGATGGCGCGGGGCGCGATGTCCTCAAGACCGGTGCCTCTTGCAAGCCCCCTGAAAGTGGCGGCAAAGGCAGCCACCTCCTCGGCCGTCTCGCCCTTGCGCGTCAGGGCAAGAAGGAAGCTCCTCTTGTCCTCCAGCGACACCTCCGCACGGGCCAGCTCCAGCGCCGCGTCGCGGGCCTCGTCGCGGCTGAGGTTTCCGCCTGCGGCCAGCTTGGCCGTGATTGAGAGAAGCATGTTCATGCAGGCTTGGATAATGGGCATTCGCCGCAGGTTCAAACCTTCTCTGAAACTGCATAGAGCGAAACGCTTGCCCAAGGGGCAAATGCATCACATTGTATGCATATTCCGGCCCTGCGGGCCGTGCTCTTGCGCATCATTAAACGCAGATGAAAGAATTTCTAAGCAAGTTGTTTGGCAGGGTGAACGCAACGAATGCCAAAAAAGGACCAGAGAGCACCGCGCCACAAGCTCAGGCGCCCGAAGAACCAAGAGGCCCCATAGCAAGGGAGCCAGAACTGGAAAAAGCCGCCCCTGAACACGAAAAACCCTGGATAGGAGTGGACCTTGACGGCACGCTGGCCCGCTTTGGCACCTGGCACGGCTTCGAGCACATCGGCCGCCCCATACCCGGCATGAAGGCAAGGGTTCTCGAATGGCTGGAACAGGGGTACAGGGTCAAGATATTCACTGCCCGAGCCTCTGTGCCCCAAGGCGTTGAGCCAATCAAAAAGTGGCTGGCCGAGAACGGCTTCCCCGATCTTGAAATCACCTGCGTCAAGGACTTCCACATGCTTGAGCTGTGGGACGACCGCGCAATACAGGTTGTGGCCAACAGCGGCAGCCCAGTGCTAAGTGCCAAGTATGCCGCCCTGCCCAAGGCCCCGCTCTTCGGCCTCGAACGCACCCCCCACGGCAAGGCCGCCCAAGAAGAGATGAGTAAAGAGGCTGCACCGCCCGCTCAATAACGCCCCATAACAGCAGGCAGGCAGCATTTGCAAAGTGTTAAGCACAGCCTGTTTGTTCCGTATCAACAGTCATTGGCAGCAAGCCCCCTCGACTGCGAACTCCTTCAGCGTTTCAACATACCCCGAACCCGCCCCGCGGCCCCAACGCCCGGCCGACAGAAGCATACCCCCGGCGACGATTCAGCCGCCAACCCCATATGTCACTGAGGCACAAGACCATACTGTTTGTCGCGCTAGTTCTCGCCATTCAGTTCGGCGGCCTGCTCCTTCTGGTCTTCCATACGCAGATGGAAGGCTTTGCACAACTGGAGGACGAGTTTATAGCCAAAAGCTGCGACAAGCTGCGCAACGCCGTCACTCAAGAAACCCGATCCTTGGCAAGAATTACGCAGGACTACCTGCGCTGGGACGATAGCTGGGCATTTATCGAAAGCGGCGACGAGAGCTTTGTACATGCAAACTTCAGCGAAGAATCGATGGCGAACCTCGGGCTGGACATCTGCATATACATGCGTAACGAGGGAACCCTGCTAGCCGGGCTGGCAATCGACATGGAGACAGGAGCCTTCGCTAATGTGCCGGACTCTGTGCTGGCGCTTCTGGACGCGCGCCTCGGCCCGGCTTCGCCTGATAGGCAGCCACTTCCAATGAGCGACATTGCCGCACTGCCCGAAGGAGTGCTCTTTTTCGCCATACAGCCTGCCACCATGTCCGACGGCAGTGGACCCATCAATGGCTTTGCCCTCTTTGGCCGCTGGCTGGACATGGACATGCTGGCCCGCTTCGAGGAAACCAGCCACCTGAGCCTTTCACAGGCCCCGGACGGCATGGACTGGCCCGAATCGTCGGACCAGATCGAAAGGCCCGAAAAGAACCTTGCCCGTATAAGCATCAGCATTCTGGACAGCAAGGGGGGGAGAGTCTGCCTCATAATCGCAGGGACCGAGCGCAGCATATACACCCACGGGCAAAAGCTCTCCAAAGCATTCATACTCTGGGCAATGGGCCTCACGCTTCTCGAATCGCTCATCATCCTGCTCCTCATGCACAAGCTGGTGTTACGCCGCCTCTTCGGCCTAAGCGCGCAGCTACGCAGCATAACGAGCAGGGGAGACTCTTCCGTCCGCTTGCAGGAAGACTCCCATGACGAGCTTGGCACACTGGCGGCGGACATGAACGAGCTGCTGGGCAGGCTGCACCAGACAGAGGAAGGCCTGCGCGAGAGCATCGCCAAGGAAAAGTCCGCCAGCCGGGCCAAGAGCCAGTTCCTGGCCAACATGAGTCACGAGATACGCACCCCCATGAACGGCATCATGGGAATGCTGCAACTTCTTGAGGACACAGAGCTTGGCAAGACTCAGTTGGGCTATGTGACCACGATCGGCTCTTCCTGCGAGGTGCTGATGACGGTTATCAACGACATACTCAACCTCTCCAAGGTGGAGTCCGACGCTGTGCCTCTGGCCCGCGAGCCGATACTGCTCCAACCACTGCTCGACGAGGTGATGGGCATAGCGGCCACTCTTGGCGACACCAAGAAGCTGACCCTGGCCTGCGAGCCGGCACCGGACCTGCCAACGGCCATCACCTGCGACCCCAACCGCCTCAAGCAGGTGCTGCTGAACCTGCTTTCCAACGCCTGCAAGTTCACTGAAAAAGGCCACGTAAAGCTTAAGGTAAGCCCCGTCGCTGTGAACAAGAGCGGATACGAACTGCTATTCGAGGTCGAGGACACGGGCATAGGCATAGCAAAGGAGCTTCAGGAGCGCATATTTGAACCCTTCGTGCAGATAGACTCCTCCTTCACTCGCAAGAGCGGTGGCACAGGGCTGGGCCTGACCATATGCCGCAACCTGGTCCGCCAGATGGGCGGCAGCATCAGCGTCGAGAGCGCCCCGCGCAAGGGAGCGACCTTTCGCTTCAGCCTGAAAAGCCCCCTGACGGCAGAGACGCAGATTCATAAAAAGAACGAAGCCCTCTTTGACCCCGAAACCGCGGCAAAGCATCCGCTGAGAATCCTGCTCGCCGAGGACAACAACATTAACAAGACCGTGGCGCTGGCCATGCTGCGCAAGATGGGCTACTCGGCCGACCTTGCCAGCAACGGCATGGAGGCGCACAACATGGCCCTCGAGGGCGGCTACGATGTCATCCTGATGGACGTGCAGATGCCCCTGATGGACGGCCTCGAAGCAACGGAGCGCATCCGGCGCAGGCTGCCCCGCGACAAGCAGCCCATAATAATTGCCCTGACGGCCCACGCCCTGCCAGACGAGGTGGAACGTTGCCTGAAGGCAGGCATGTGGAGGCACATGAACAAGCCCTTGAAAGTCCACATTCTGCACGAAGTGCTGGTGGATGCGTGGAAGGAACTTGCCAATCACAGGCAGGGAAGCTGATTCCTAGCCAGTATGGGGAAAGCCCTTACGACCTACGCCTGCGTACGATGCCAAATCCCAGAGCGGCCAAACCGGCAAATGCCGCAAGAGTGGATGGCTCGGGAACGGCAGTGAAATTGTCGAGCGTCGGGCTGCCCGATGAGTCGAAGTAGAAAAATGCATGCAGCGACGAGTCGCTGGCCAGTCCGCTGTTCGCAAAAATCTGTGTGCCAGCAAGTATGGCATCCCCGGCGCTTCCATCGCCATTGAGCTGAAAAGCCGAATAGGTCGCTAGAAAGTCCGAACCGTCATAGTTGACAGTCAGGGTGAGGAGCAACCAGTCGCCGTTGCTGTAAGCGGCGGGTGAAGGCACGGTGTTTAGCAGCGTGGAGTTGTCCCAGTAGCCAAGATCCGATCCAGAGGAATCAGCTGTGGAGTTCAGGTCGATGTACTGGCTGTCGGAATTGACGCCGAACAATATGGAATGCTCGGGATATATGATGTTGCCGTCTGGATTAGCAGAATTTGTGAAGCCGATGCCGCAGTATGTATTCGCCTTGATGAAGGCACTGACGGTGTAATCCTGCCCACTGGCAAAAGTAATACCCTCGTTCAGAACCCAGGACTGGCCATCGAAGGACGAGTTCATCTGAATGGCACCGCTACCGTCAAAGCCACCGTCAGCAGTGTAGCTCGCGCTGCTGGACGAGTTCCCAAAGGATATGATTACGTTGAAAAGTGAGCTGTCGGCAGGATAGTCGAAATTGACGCTCACAGGATACACGGTGCTGGCGAATGCTAATGATGCGGCAAGGACGGCGATGAGATGTCTTTTCATTGTGAGGTGTTGGTTTCAGAGGCAATGAAAGGCATTTTCTGAGCCTGTTCAAACAGACAAAACACATAACTCTGCATATAAACGGGATAATTGCGCTAACCAAGCTCTTGTGCTCTGATTGAGGGCAGGCCACATGGAACAGGGACACATACGCATCAAGGGCGCGCGCGAGCACAACCTCAAGAACATCGACCTTGAGCTGCCCCGCGGGAAGTTCATCGTAGTCACCGGTGTGTCCGGCTCTGGCAAGTCCTCGCTCGCCTTCGACACCATTTACGCCGAAGGCTACCGCAAATACATAGACAGCCTCTCCACCCGCGCACGCGCCCTGATGGAACAGGTCCATAGACCCGACCTCGACTTTATCGAGGGCCTATCGCCCGTAATAGCCATCGGCCAGCGCAGCCGCTCGCCCGCCAACCCGCGCAGCACCGTGGCCACGGTAAGCGAAATTGCCGACTATGCCCGCCTTCTCTGGGCAATGTGTGGAACGCAGCTCTGCCCTCTTGACGGAGCACCCGTCATCCGCCGCAGTCTCGACGACTGCGTGCAGCGCGTCCTTGAGGAACCCGAGGGCAGCCGCCTTGTAATCCTAGCCCCGCACATGGTGGCAAAGACGAGCGTACTTACCGACGAAATCGCCCACCTTCGCCAGCAGGGCTGGCAGAGGCTACGCATCGACGGGGCTTTGCACGAAATAGACGAGCGCGACATCCTACCCAAAACCCGCGCCGAGGTGCAGCTCGACATAGTGATAGACCGCATAGTGCTCGCTCCCGACCAGAGGGGCCGCATAGCGGACTCGCTAGAACTGGCCTTTCGCGAAGGGCAGGACCGCGCCATTGTCCTTGCGCAAAAGGACCGCGACGCCCCCTTTGTCGAAATCGCCCTGGCCCGCAACCTTTCCTGCACAAAGTGCGGCACCGTGTATGAACAAGTAACTTCGCGCAGCTTTTCCTACAACCTGCCCGAGGGCGCCTGCACGGAATGCGGCGGCCTTGGCCGCGTCATGCGCTTTGACGAGTCGCTCCTAGTCCCCGACCCGAAGCTCTGCGTCAAAAAGGGCGCGATTAAGCCCTTCCGCATCGGGTCCAAGAAGATGATCATCCGCTACAACGCACTGTTAAAGCAGCTCGCAGAGCAGCTTCCCTACGACGCCGAGGCCCCCTGGGAAGAGCTGCCCGAAGATGTGCGCCACATCATCATGCACGGCAGCGGAGAGCGGCAGTTCGACTTCAAACTGCGCGGTGGCAAGCGAAAGCCCGAACGCATGGCCTTCCCCGGCGTAATGCCGGAGCTTGAACGCAGCCGCGCCGAGACTTCTAGCGAGGGCCTGCGCGCGCGCCTCATGGCATTTACGACAAACGCCCCCTGCCCTGCCTGCGGCGGGCGCAAGCTGCGGCCCGAGTCGCTGGCGGTAAAGCTCGACGGGCTGGACTATGAGGCGTTCATGGCGATGGACCTTGCGGCCGCGCTCGACTACGTGCGCGCCCTGCCAAAGAGGGTGCAGGGCGTGGCGCGGGTGGAAGAGGCGTGGAAGGGGCTGGAGCAGCGCCTTTCCTTCCTCGTGGAGATGGGCCTCGACTACCTATCCCTCGACCGCGAGTACAGCACTCTTTCCGGCGGCGAGGCGAGGCGCGTAAGGCTCGCCACCCAGCTTGGCATGGGCCTAGTAGGCGTTATTTACGTCCTCGACGAGCCGACTATCGGCCTGCACGCGCACGACACCCGCCTATTAATCCAGCGCCTGCAAACGCTAAAGGAACGCGGCAACACGGTGCTCGTTGTCGAGCACGACCCGGACCTAATCCGCGCTGCGGAGCACCTTGTGGAAATCGGCCCCGGTGCGGGCGCATCGGGCGGGCACCTGCTCTTTCAGGGGACTCCTGCCGATGCGCAAGGTTCGCCCCGCTCTCTGGCCGGTCCCTATCTATCGGGCCGCGCAAGGGTGGAGCGCAACGCGGAGCGCCTTGCCCCGACGGGCGACTGGCTCTGCGTCCACGGCGCGGCAGAGCACAACCTGAAGAGCATCGACGCGGCCTTCCCGGTTGGCCTTTTCACGGCGGTTACGGGGGTCTCCGGCAGCGGCAAGAGCACGCTAGTAAACGGCATTCTGGCCGAGGCTGCCGCGCGAAAGCTCAACGGCGCAAAAAGCATTCCGGGCCGTCACAGGGGCATTTCGGGCCTCGAACACTTCGACACGCTCGTTCGCGTGGACCAGAGCCCCATCGGGCAGAGTCCGCGCAGCAATCCGGCCACTTTCACAAAGACTTTCGACCTGCTCCGCACCCTGTATTCGCAAACTCCCCTTTCCAAGATTCGTGGCTACGGACCGGCCCGCTTCAGCTTCAACATGCGCGGCGGACGCTGCGAGCACTGCGGGGGCGACGGGCAGATCAAGCTCGACATGCAGTTCCTAGCCGACGTTTACGTGGAATGCCCCAGCTGTCACGGGATGCGCTACAACCGCGAGACTCTTGAGGTGCGCTACAAGGGCGTATCCATAGGCGAGGCACTGAACCTGAGCGTGGACGAGGCTTACGAGCTGTTCAAGGCCGCGCCAAAGCTAGCGCAAAAGCTCGGCACGATGAGGGCCGTGGGCCTTGGCTACCTGAAGCTTGGCCAGAGTGCGGACACCCTTTCCGGGGGCGAGGCGCAGAGGCTGAAGCTTTCGCTGGAATTGTCGCGCCGCACTCAGGGACGCGCCCTGTACATTCTCGACGAGCCGACAACTGGCCTGCACTGGGCGGACATACAGCTACTGATCGACCTGCTTTTCAAGCTGCGCGACGCGGGCAACACAATCATCGTAATAGAGCACAACACGGACCTCATCAAACTGGCCGACTGGGTGCTGGACCTAGGTCCCGGCGGTGGCCGCAGGGGCGGAACGCTGGTCTATTCCGGCACAGTGGCAGGGCTTGGCGACAGCAAGGAATCCCTGACAGGCCAAACGCTGCTCTTCTGAACGGAGTTATACGGAGCTTATCGAGTTATACGGATTTCTTGTAAATCGCGATAAACTACGGTAAACTCTGATAATATCCGTATAAACGCTCATGAATCCCGTAGAAAACCCCTTTTCGCCGGGTGCTGGCACCCAGCCTCCCGAACTGGCAGGCCGCGACGAACTTGTCCGTTACATGGACATTTCCCTGCAAAGGGTAATCATGAGCCTGCCGAGCAAAAGCGTGCTCATGGTAGGACTGCGAGGAGTGGGTAAAACTGTGCTGCTTGACCACCTAAGAGGCCGCGCCGAGGAACTTGGCGCTCAAACAATACGCATCGAGGCCCCGGAGCGCCGTTCCCTGCCTGCAATGCTGGCCCCACAGCTGCGGCAGGCACTATACCGACTTTCCCGAAATGAAAAAGCTGGAGAGCTTGCCCAACGCACGCTCAAAGCCCTGGCAGGTTTCGTCAAGGGCCTGAAGCTGAAGTATCAGGACATCGAACTGAGCTACGACATAGAGCCAGAGCCGGGCCTTGCCGACAGCGGAGACTTGGAGTTCGACCTAATCACGCTGATGGAATGTGCGGGACAAGCGGCCAAGTCGGCAAACTCCGCCCTTATCTTGTTTATCGACGAACTCCAATACGTTAAGGAAGAGGAGCTTGCATCCCTCATAAGCTCCATGCACCGCATGTCCCAACAGAGACTGCCCGTCTGCATGGTCGGGGCGGGGCTTCCGCAACTTCGCGGCAAGATGGGCAAGGCCAAGTCCTACGCAGAGCGCCTGTTCGAGTTCCCTGTAATCGGCCCGCTGGACGAGGAGTCAGCCCGTCTGGCCATATACAAACCCCTGCATGACGCCGGAGTGAAAATAGAGGATGCGGCGCTAGACCTGATTGTAAAAGAAACCAAAGCCTACCCCTACTTCCTTCAGGAATGGGGCAAGCACTCATGGGACGTCGCGGAAACATCCCCTATTCGTGTGGAAGATGTACTATTTGCCTCCCGCTGCGCGATAGATACCCTCGACGAAAGCTTCTTCCGCGTGCGCTTCGACAGGTTGACTCCCCTTGAAAGGCGATACCTGCGAGCAATGGCCGAGCTTGGGCCTCTGCCCCAGAGATCGGGCGATATAGCAGAGCTGCTGAAGCGGCCCGTAACTTCCCTTGGCCCGACGCGGAACAACCTCATATCCAAAGGCATGATTTGGAGTCCGCAGCACGGCGACACGGCGTTCACCGTTCCCCTGTTCGACGAATTCATGAAAAGGGTCATCCCCGGCGACAACTGGCGCGATGAATAGGGCTGGCCAACATGCACCCTCGTCAGCAATAATGCTCGGGCAGTCCTTCCTCCACGCATGAACGACGACGACCAGACCATTCTCGATGCCGGAGACTCCGGGCGGAATGTGCAGTCAGAACTCCACAGCGGAGACAGGCTTGGCGACTACGTCCTTGAGCAAATGCTGGGCGCGGGCGCGATGGGTCAGGTGTATCTGGCCAGGCAGACATTTCTCGACCAACGCTGCGCCCTGAAGGTGCTGCCGCAGGAACTATCCAAGAGTGCGGACTTCACCCGCCGCTTCGCCAGCGAGGGACAGGCCCTAGCGAAGATGGACCACCGCAGCGTCGTGCGCGTCCTCAACGCAGGCGTGGACCGTGGCAGGCACTTCATAGTGCTGGAGTTTGTAGGCGGAGGAGACCTAGACCAGTACTTGCAGAAGCGGGGCGGAAGGCTGGACGAAAACGAAGCGCGCGAAATACTCGCCCAGATTCTGGAAGGACTTGCCTATGCGCACGCAAAAGGCATCGTCCACCGCGACCTCAAGCCCGCCAACATCCTGCGCAGTGAGGACGGACGATTCAAGATAAGCGACTTCGGGCTGGCCCTCGTTATGAACCGCGACTACGTGCAGGACCTAGTCCGGCGCAGCATCAGCGCGGCAGAGCTTGGCGCAGACCCGGACGCAACACTCGTGGCCGATGCGCCCGGCGGCGGCGCTGACCCGGACGCCACCCTTGTTGCCGGAGCGCAGCCTCAGCGCAAGGCACCGGCGGACGCCTCCTCGGTTGTGGGCACAATCGACTACATGAGTCCCGAACTGCGGGCAGGGCGGGCGGCGGACGAACGAAGCGACATTTACGCCCTTGGCGTAATGGCCTACCTCTTCATCACCGGGCGCAAGCCCATAGGCAGGGCAAAGGCCGCCAGCGTACTTAGGCCGGGCATATCCCCAAGATGGGACGAGTGGATAGACCGCTGCCTCGAAATCGAACCCGCAGACCGCTTCCAGAGCGCGGCGGAAGCCCTCGAAGCCCTCGAAGGCACTGCGGCGCAAGCGGTGCCCATCGCGCCCGCTCCCATCGCTCAGGCTCCTGTTGAAGAAGTCCGCCCCCCGGCGGCTGATATTCCAGTAGGAAAGCCAGCGCCACAGGCTCCAATACCACAGGCATCCGCCAAGATCCGCCCCCCTGTTGCAAGCGCCAGCCCTACACCTGCTAAAGCAGCACCCCGGGCCAGCCAGACGCCGATTCCGGCAAATAACGGCGGCAGGCGAGTCTCCATGTGGGTAATGGCACTTGTCATAATCTGCGCGGCGATAGCCACGGGGCTGCTGATTGGCCGTATGCGGGGCAAGACCGCTTCTCCCGATTCTGTCAAAACCGCTGTCGATTCCCCGGCCAGACAAACGCCACCCGCGCCAGTGACTGTGCCGGAGACAAAGTCGGCTCCTGCCAAGGCCGAAGAGCCGAAGGAGGCAAAGCCAGCCCCTGTCCCCAGCCAGCCGCCCGGCAGCTCCCCCTCTTCGCCCGCGCCTGAGCAGAGCGCCGTTAAGGATATAATCACGCCGCCATCTTCACAAACGCCCCCGCCCAAGGCCGACACTCCAGCGGCAGTCGAGAAGACCCTGCCCGCAGCGGCAAAGCCAAGCACTTCACTGGCAACACCCGCTCCCGAAAAAGCCGCAGAACAGACAGCGCCCAAGGTCGAACCCGTTCCTGCGCAGCCTTCCGCCAATAAGGCCGAGTCTCCCTTGCCCCCTGAGCAGAAAAGCCCCGCCAAGACCCCGTCTATGGCGAAAGCGCCCGCCCTCCCCAGCCCCGGCAGCGATGCAGTCGTGGCCATGCCCGGCGGCTTGAATATCGACATGGTGTGGATTGCCCCCGGTAGCTTTGCAATGGGCAGCGACGCTCTCGAAGGCGGGCGCGAAAAGGACGAGACCCGACATCAGGTGCGCATCAGCAAGGGCTTCTGGATGGCGCGCACAGAGCTGACTCAGGCCCAATGGACAGCGATTACAGGCAGTAACCCATCGCGTTTCTCCGACAATGGCGACACCCGCCCCGTAGAAAAGATAAGCTGGCAGGAGGCCGTGGACTACTGTGCAAGGCTGACAGAATTGACGCGCAAGAGCGGCAGCATACCCGCGGGCTACGCCTTCCGCCTGCCTACGGAGGCCGAGTGGGAATACGCCTGCCGCGCCGGCAGCCCAGCCGCTTATCCCGGCGCGGTGCGCGACATGGCTTGGACAATGGCAAACTCTGCCCGCGGCACCCAGCCTGTGGGGCAGAAGCAGGCCAACCTATGGGGCCTTTACGACATGCAGGGCAATGTGGCGGAGTGGTGCCTGGACTGGTATTCGCCATACTCGGAACAGGCACAGACGGACCCGCAGGGGCCAAAGGATGGCCGCTTCAAGGTGGCCCGTGGCGGTAGCTGGCAGCAGGGCCTGCTCCAGAGTCGCAGTGCATCGCGCAACAGCTTTGCGCCGGGCGACAGGTGGAACAATCTGGGAATGCGCCTAGTCCTTGCCCCGCAGCAGTAGGCCACAGGCCAGCATCAGAGCACAAGGCCCAGCGCCAGTAGCAGCGAGTATCCCAGCATGTACAGGGCCGTGCCGCCCAGAGCCTTGTCGAACTCAGCCCTTGTTGCAGCCCTTCGCATAAGCGCATACATCCGTAGCCCGGCAGGCAAAGAGGCAATGGGCAGCAGTATCGCAGCACCCCGCCCCATATAGAGAAGAAGCAGAGGCACAGCCTGCGCAACAGCCAGCATAAGCAGGTATTCCGCTGAGCCAAATCCCCGCCCGAAGCGCACGATCAAGGTCCGCTTGCTGGCGGCTCGGTCGCTGTCAATATCGCGGTAGTTATTAACCACCAATATGTTCGTAGCAAGGGCGCCGGGGGCAAGGGAAAGCAGGAAGGCATCGAGCGTGAAGGAACCTGCCTGCACATAGTAGGTCATCGTTACGGCGACAACGCCAAAGAAGATGAGGACGAATATATCCGCCGTGCCATTGTAGGCCAGCGGGGAAGGTCCGCCCGTGTATGCGAGGCCCATCAGCACAGAGGCAAGCCCCACCGCGACGAGAGGCCAGCCGCCGTAAGGCAGTAAGAGCAGTCCCTCGGCAAAGGCTATCGCAAAGCAGACCATCGTCCCGGCCAGCATCTTGCGAGGCCGTATCATGCCACTTGCAACGGCACGGGGCGGGCCTTGCCGTTCTGCGCTGTCGGCCCCTTTCACATAGTCAAAATAGTCGTTTGCGTAATTGGTGCCTATCTGGATAAGCAGGGCAAAGCCCAGTGCCAGAGCGGCGGGCAGGGCAGCGAATGCACCGTCCGCATGAGCCAGCGCGCTGCCAAGCAGCACCGGAGCCAGCGCGGCAGGCAGGGTCTTGGGCCGGGCGGCCAGTATCCAAGGGCGCAATGCCATGTTGTGGGAAACTAGATCTGGATTTGTTCCACTATCTCCAGCCCGTGGCCGTCGAGGGCCACCACCCTGCGCGGACTACTTGAAAGCAGGCGTATCTTCGCAAGGCCCAACGCGGCCAATATCTGTGCGCCAGTGCCGTATCCGCGCATGTCCACGGGGCTTGGCTGCACACTGCCGGGAGAGTCAGCCGCGGGCACCTGAAGACCCGCGTTTTCGTGGCTGAGGTAAACAAGCACTCCACGCCCCTCCCTAGCTATGCGTTCCAAAGCTTTTCGAGTGGAAGAAAGGCCACCGGGCAGGTCTTTCTTTGCGAAAAGATCGCTAAGCAGGTTTTCGGAATGCATACGAACGAGCACGGGAGCTGCATCCAGTTCGCCCATACTTAGGGCAAAGTGCAGGCGGGCGTCTATACGATTGCGAAATACATGCAGAGTGAAGCTGCCGTATTCGCTTTCAAAGGGTTCGCGACGCAGTTCCTCCACGAGGCGTTCGCGGCGGGTGCGGTATTCGATGAGGCTGGCAACGCTGACCATCTTCAGGCCGTGGCGGCGGCGATACTCCACAAGCTGGGGCAGACGGGCACAGCTTCCGTCATCGTTCAATATCTCGCATATCACAGCGGCCGGGGCAAGACCGGCCAGCCGGGCCAGATCCACGGCGGCCTCGGTATGCCCCGCCCTCTCCAACACTCCGCCGGGCCTTGCGCGCAGGGGGAACATGTGGCCGGGCTGGGCCAGTTGTGCGGGGTTGGAAGTGGGGTCGCCCAGCACCTTGGCGGTCTTCCAGCGGTCCATCGCGCTGATGCCCGTTGTGACGCCTTCTGCGGCATCGACGCTTACCGTGAACGCAGTGCCGTGGCGATCGCGGTTGACCTTGGTCATTTCCGAGAGGCCGAGTCGGGCTAGTTGTTCGCCAGTGAGCGGCACACAGATGAGGCCGCGCGCGTGCAGGAGCATCATGTTGATGTGCTCGGGCGCGAGGCGGTCCGTGGCCACGACAAGATCGCCCTCGTTTTCGCGCTTTTCGTCGTCGGTCACGATTATGGGCTTTCCCGCGGCCATGTCGGCAATGGCCTCTTCGATACTGTCAAAAACGCTCTCTACTCCCTGCATGTTAGCTCGTTTCTGACAGCGCAATGACTGCTCTGCAAGCGTGGGAATAGTCATGATGCGTAATGCGGCAGGCTGCCTATCACGGCATTGTTCGCAATGCTGCGCCATATTGTCTCACTAAAAAATCCCTCACCCTACTCTCGTCACAACCGGGACATTGCGGCACAATTCCACAATGGAGCAAATCACGCTTGTACCTTGCATATAATGCACTTACAGAAAGCGGGGCGAATGGCACGAAGCGTGCAACAGTCCTTTTGCAAGCAATTGAACCGGAACAAACACATTAACGAAAGGAGCCTGACAATGAAACTTATACGCTACGACTACCCCGCACTTCCCAGCGCCCGCGACTTCGACCGCATCTTCAACGAATTTATGGCCGCTGCACCGCGCTTTGGCGGATTGTTCGAGAACGCGGCCGGCCAGCGCATAGCGGCAGACCTATACGAGGACGAGGGCAACGTGTATGCGCGCTTCGAACTGCCGGGCTTTCGCAAGGAGGAACTGGGCCTTCAGCTTGAGAACTCCGTGCTTACTCTGAACGTCGAGCGCAAGGGCGACAAAGAGGGGCGCAGCAGCTTCAGCGCAAGTCGCTCCGTAAGCCTGCCCGACGGCTTGGATGCAGAAAGGGTTAGCGCAAGACACGAGGACGGAGTCCTCACCGTAACCTTGCCGAAGAAACCCGAGATCAAGCCACGCAGCATCAAGATCGCGTAATGCACTTTCCGGCAGGGCCGGACCAAGGAGGCTCCGGCACCTGCCGCCATTCTACATCACACAAGTAAAACCATTATACAACAAGGATTTAGCAGCAATGAACAATACACTTGAACAGGGCGTCGCAAGGATGCGCCCCTACTACACAAGCAGCGAAAACGAACACGCCTACGAGGTGAAGGTTTACATGCCCGGTGTCAGCCGCGAAAACATCAGCATCAACCTTGAAAAGGGCGAACTATCCATCAGCGGCAGCCGCAGCAGCGTACCGGCAGAATGGCGCACCCTTAGCCGAGAGAGCGCAAGCGCCGATTACCAGCTACGGCTCGTGCTGAATGTGGAAATCGACGGGGACAACATCGGCGCAAGCTGCGAAAACGGCGTTTTGACGCTGAATTTGCCAAAAGCCGAGTCGCTAAAACCTCGTAAAATAGAAATAAAGTAAGGTCTGGCGACGATTTTGATTAACATTGGGAACAAAATCGTTTTCATGGGACTCACAACTATCGAGTTGTCAGTTGGCTGACTTGGGAGAGTCAGCCTGGGAGACAGAGCATATGGGATGCCGGGGGTGTTGGGAGACGCCCCCGGCTTTTTATGTACGTGTAATTGGGACTGGGAGCCATATACAGCGCATTGCGGCGTGGAATGAATGGGTAAATGCCTGCACGCTCTTGCAAGAATGGGCTTACACAGGCTAGGTTCCATGCATCATGTTCGACCCCATCAAGGCCATCATAGACTTCACCGCACACGCCAGTGTTTCAGCAGACCCGGAGGCCAAACCAGGCATCGAGGGAGCCGTCAAATTTGTCGGAAACTTGCTTGAGAAGGAGCTGGGCTGCACAGTCGAAGTGGCGCCCACGGCCGGGCATCCCGTCGTCATAGCAAAGCGCGAGGGCAGGCCCGAATGGCCGCATGTTGTCATATACGGACACTACGATGTGCAGCCCGCCGACCCGCTGGAGGAATGGCATACGCCGCCCTTTGAGGGCGTGGTGAAAGATGGGGAGCTTTTTGGCCGCGGGACGGCCGACGACAAAGGCCCGGTGATGGTCCACATCGCCGCGATGGCCCGCCTTCTCGAGCGCCGCCCCGACCTGCCCCTGCGCGTAACCTTCCTAATCGAGGGCGAGGAGGAGATTGGCAGCGTGAACCTCGCCTCGGTCATGGAAGCGCGCAAGGCGGAGCTTTCGGGCGAATTCCTGCTTATGAGCGACACTACGGGCATCGGGCGCGACGACGAGTCCATCACCACGGGCCTGCGCGGCATCTCCGCTCTGGAGGTTCGCCTTCGCGGGCCACGGCAGGATCTGCACTCGGGCTTTCACGGCGGGCCGGTCATGAACCCCGTGCGCGCACTGGCAAAGCTCTGCGCCAGCCTGCACGACGAGGATGGCCGGGTGAACATTCCGGGCTTTTACGACGAAGTGGTGCCGCCGCAGGACTGGGAGCGCGAGGAAATGGCCCGCCTCGACCGCGACCCCGAGGATTACCGAAAGCTGCTGGGGGTGCCCGAGCTATGCCCGCCGCCGGACTTCGGGGTGTTCGAGTCGCGCTGCTTCGGGCCGACTTTGGAGTTCAACGGAATCGGGGGCGGATATCAGGGCAGTGGTTCAAAGACCATCATCCCGGCGCGGGCATTTGCAAAGATAAGCTGCCGCCTCGTGCCCAATCAGGACTCGGCAAGGATTCTGGACCTAGTCGAGCAGACTTTGCGCGAGCGTTGCCCCAAGGGGGTGACAATGGAGGTGGAGCGGCACCACGGAGGCGACCCGTACGTGGTCCTGCCGCCGCATCTTTCGGGCGAGCCTGCCGACACGGCCAAGGGGCGCGCCTTCAGAGCGGCGGATCTTGCCATTCGCGAGCAGTTCGGTTCCGCACCGCATTACTTGCGCGAGGGCGGGAGCGTGCCGATTTTGAGCGACATAAAGCGCATTCTGGGCATGGACGCCTTGATGCTCTCGGTGGCCTTGCAGGATTGCAACATGCACAGTCCCAACGAGAAGCTGGATCTCACGGTGTTTGAGCGTTGCTCAAGGGTGTCGGAGAAAATTCTGGAGGCAGTGGCCGACGGGGCGTAGTGGCGTTGAGAGAAGAGCGGGCCTTCCGCTCATTACTGCTCATCAAGGCTAGAGCATTTGCCTTTACATAAGTAATAAGCCGTCAGAACCATACAGACGGTTTTGTAAAGCTACCCGAAGAGTCTTCCATTGAGTCTGGAAACTGAGCCGCCTTAAGCTGCTCCCATCGAACACCGTTCTTGTAGAAACTAGCGGCATCCTGAAGACCTGCACTTGATCGTATGGCCTGCCTACCCGGCCCCGATAGCCGCTGGGGATTGAGCACCCCGACAGGTTTCTTCAACACTTCCACTACCATTTTGATGGGCGTAATCAGATCGGAATCCCCCGTGACAACTATCGCGGCATCAAACCTGTTGTAAAACGCGTCAACGAGAAGGTGCGCCCCAAGATTGACGTCGGAACCCTTTTCTTCGGTTTTGAAAACCTCGATTGTACTCGGAGGAGGGTTGACAACCTTTGCGCGGACCTTCCGGGTCCTGAATATGCCTTCGATAATGACAAAATTCGGCAGGGTACGAAGTGCCCTCCAGTAAACATCCTGCCGTACAGGTTGATCAGGATCGCCTAGAAGGGCCGAAACTCTGGCCGTGAAGTACTTGGTTGATACGATATGGTTCTTAGGGAACGAATTCTGAACAAGAGAAACAGGATTCAACCATCGTAGAGGAGTGCCCTTGACCGCCGAAAAATACATATTGAACCCGTCTATGTACAGTATGGTTCTCATATTATGCCACCTGAACCATGTACAATGCAAGGGCGGCCCCCGAAGAAGCCGCCCTGCGTCCTGCCACCGAAGTGGACAGGAGGGATGTTGTATAAAGGATCGACATTTTGCCGCGTAGGTCAAGGGGAATCATATCAATGCCTGTTAACTAACACGCATTGGCATGAATGTCACACATTTGGAATAAGTGATGCAATCGAAAAGCGCATACCGCCCTTTACAACATCTCCAGCTGGCCTGCCTTGCCGCTTGGGATAAGGCCCAGCACCAGCCAGCCCTTTTCGGTCAGGACACGCCCCTGCGGAGTACGCTGCAAATAGCCCTCCTGAATAAGATACGGCTCGTGAACCTCCTCCAAAGTCTGCTCATCCTCCCCCACAGCCACGGCCAAAGTACTCACACCCACGGGGCCACCCTTGTAATGACGCGCCATCAGGCCGAGCAAGCGTTTGTCCATCTCGTCCAAGCCATTCTCGTCAATCTCCAACAGCTCCAGCGCCGCCGATGCCACCCGGCGCGTAATCCGCCCATCGGCACGCTGCTGGGCAAAGTCGCGCACAAAACTCACAAGATTGTTCGCAATGCGCGGAGTGCCACGTGCGCGCCCGGCAATCTCCTTGGCCCCACCAGCGTCAATCTCTATACCCATGAGTGAACAACTGCGCGTCACTATCCGCGCCAGCACATCTATTGAGTAATAGTCCAGCCGCGTCTGCAAGGTGAAGCGACTACGCAACGGCGCGGTAAGAAGACCCATGCGCGTTGTCGCCCCGACAAGGGTGAAACGCGGCACATCCAGACGCACACTACGGGCATTCGGCCCCTGATCGAGCATGATGTCGATGCGGAAATCCTCCATCGCACTGTACAGGTATTCCTCGACGTTCTTGGGCATACGATGAATCTCGTCGATGAAGAGAATGTCCCCCGTCTCGAGACTGGTCAGCATACCCGCCAGATCGCCCGGCTTCTCCACGACCGGTCCGCTCGTAATGCGAACTGTGCGCCCCATCTCGTTGGCCAAAATGTGCGCCAAAGTGGTCTTGCCTAGCCCCGGAGGCCCCGAAAGCAGAATATGGGACAAAGCCTCGCCACGCGCCTTCGCAGCGCCCGTCATCACTCGCAGCCTCTCCAGCGTACGCGGCTGCCCGGCAAAATCGCTAAAAGACACAGGGCGCAACGCCACATCCACGCGCTCGTCGCGCTTGAGCGCCTCGCCAAGATACTCCTTGCCAGTCTGCACGGATGTTCAGCATTGCCACATTGAAGCAAATGGTCAAGCAGGCTTTTTGAACAAGGGATCTCCAATAAATGACTCCCGTCGGAAACGTGCATACATGCACGGACCTACCTGCGCTCCTCGCGCTCCCTGGACGGGGTGCGGGCTATGAGATCCCGAAAGTATGCCAGCTTGTATTCCAACACCTCGCTATAATGCTGGTATTCGGCAATCCTGTCGCGAACCTCTACAAGCTGCTTCTCCAGAATCCGCCTGCGGGCCTCGATCGTACCCGGCTCCTCCTCGTCCATCCCCACATACTCGTGTATCTTCTCGATTGGCATCCCTGTGGACTTGAGGCACTTGATGAAGTTCACCCAGTGTATGTCCCCATCGCTGTACTGGCGGTTTCCGCTCCAATCCCTCTGCACACGCGGCAAAATGCCAATCTTCTCGTAATAGCGCAGCGTGTGGGCCGACAAGCCGACCTTCTTGCTGAACTCGTTAATGGTGAAACAATTATCCTCGGGGTATGCCATAATTGGTGAGTTCTCCTTTTTCAAGGCTACCGCTTCGAGTTAACTCCAAGCCAAGAACAATCTTCGCACCAATGTGACAAAAGGTCAAAAACGACCGCCCCCCCAGCATCAGACCGCTCCAAGGCAGCGAATTGCCAGCTCGCGCATGACCAGCTCCTGCTCCGAAGATCGAGAGATGGACTCCTCGAAAGCCCTCACAAACTCTATCTGAAAGTCTATGATCTGACGTGGCTTGAGCCTTCGTGCCTCCGTCAGCAACCTGTTGAGATAGAAAGGATTCTGCGTGAATATGTTGCTGCTCGACTTGGCATCGAGCCCGGCGAAGGCAGAGCCGTGACGCGCGGCAGCCTCTTCGAGACTGTCCTTACTGACCCCTCGGGAAAAGCAGCCCGCATCGTATAGCACCCGTAGCTGGAGCAGCAATCTTGCGCGGTTTTGCAAAGCACCCATTAGGGGCCGAATATCGTTCCCTGCAAAGAAATGCCTCCGTATCGCCCCCAAGGTATCCTCCAGCTTCAGGCTGTAAAAAGCGTCCACGGCCTCGAAAAAGTCCCCCTCGCCAAAGGACGGAACAAGGGCGTTGACCATTTCCATGTCTATTTCCGCGTCCTGCCCCCCGGCGTATGTTGCCAGCTTCCGCGCCTCTTCCATCGTCATACGGCTGTTGCCGTGGACCTTTTCGAGCAAGGCAAAGGCGGCGTCCGGCCGGATGCGCACCCCGGCCGCTGAGAGTTCCTCGCGAAGGATCTGCTGGGCAGCGTCGCTCTTGCCGCCCTCTGCCCCTACAAAGCGAACCTCGCCAATACCCTGAAGCTGCTTGTATTCGCGCCGACGGCGATCTATCGGGCAGGCGCTGAGCAAGATGCCAATCTGCGCTGGGTCCAGTTCCTTGAGCACACCGAGCAACTTCTCCACCTGAGCCTTGGCCGCCTCGGAACGGCCGACCTGCGCATCAGATATAAACGATATGCCTCGAAGCCACACACACTTGCGCCCGCCAAACATTGGCATCGTCATCGCGGCGGCTATGAAGCCCGACACCGCGGCCTCCACCTCGGAAGCGTTGCCAGCGGCCCCGTCCACTATCTCCCGCGAGTATTCATCCTCCACCTGGGCGCATAGCTTTGCCCAGTGCGCAGCACCCTCGCGCGCCACAAGGTAATCGTCCGCACCGCATATCATTGTGAAGGCCGCCGGCATGAGAGCCTCACTATGCCAGAACAAAACGCGCAGAGCCAAGCCAAGAAAGTTGGCCGACAACCTATCGGACATACGGCTTCGCCAACTCCTCTTAGGCTGGACTGAGACTCAGTCTTTGGCATAATGGCGATCAATATGGATCTCGATCAAAGACTGGAACGCTACCTCGGAAAAGCCCCGCAGATTGACGAAAGCGCCTTCGTGGCCAAGAGCGCCGTCATATGTGGCGACGTGACTCTGGGGCCAAAAACGAGCGTCTGGCCTTGCTGTGTGCTAAGGGCGGACATCAACTCGATAGAGGTAGGCGAAGGGACCAACATTCAGGACGGCACCATTGTGCACCTGGCAGACGACTACGGGGTGAAAATCGGCAAGTATGTGACCGTGGGCCACGCCGCCATGCTACACGCCTGCGATATTGGCGACGAATGCCTCATCGGCATGAGGGCCACGATTCTTGACGGGGCCGTCATCGGTGCCCGAAGCATCGTCGGAGCAGGCGCCCTTGTTACAAAGGGCACGATCGTGCCCCCCGGCTCGATGGTGCTGGGAATGCCCGCCAAGGTGGTGCGCCCGCTGACGGACAAAGAACAGGAAGGTCTGCGCCCCTGGGCCGAAAAATACGTCCACGAGGCAGCCGAGCACAAGAGGCGAGCACTCATATAGCGCGCTTTTCGGACCATCCCGAACAAAGATCCCCCTTCGCCTAGCGGACAGCTACTGGGCCATTATCGACATCAGCTCGCGCTCTGTCTGGTTCTTCCAGTCTAGGTGACTGCTGCGCCAGCGAGCCTGCTCCACTATGTCTGAGAGGTTGCCGGGAAGGCTTACGCCCTGCTTTGCCAAGTCGTCCGCTCCGTGTATGATTATGGCGTAAGCATCCATAGCCCGCGTCACAAAGCGCAGGCGCTCGAAACACAGACCCATCTGGAAAAGGACGGGCCAGAGCCAGCTAGGATCTTCGCTCAAGGGAGCCATTGCCTGATATATGCGCAGGGCGCTCTCAAAGTCGCCCTGTTCGTAGAACTCGTTGCCAAGCTGATTGCCGGTGCGCTTCTTCCAGTATGCCCAAAGGGCGCTGTCGGCCCGCCTCTGATCCTGATACTGGAGCAGGTTCAGCACCTCGGTCAGAGCGGCGCGAGGCTGGTTTATCTGCTTGTAGGCGTTGGCCAGTACAAAGTGAGCCTCTGGGATAAGCGATTCGTCCGGATAGGCGCGAATAAAGCCCTGAAGGCTGGAAATGGTCGTCGCGTAGTCCTTTAGCAAGTACTGGGTGTAGGCGTACTTGAAGTCTATCTTCATGCGGTCCTCGCGGGACATGTCCAGACGCTTCAGGCGCAGGTAGCACTTGGCGGCCTCCGGGTAGTCGCCCATCGAATAGTAAGTGTCGCCAATCTCTATCTGTGCCTTCAGCGAGAGCAGCTTGTAGGTCTCCATCTCGGCTCTGTTGACCGAGAGCGAAGAGTTGAGCACCGAGTAGAACTTGGCTAGCGAGGTGTTGAAAGCGCCGATGTCGCGGTAGAGAAAGCCGAGGCGCATGTAGATTTCCGGAACGATCGGATCCTGCGGGTAACTCTCGATGAAGCGTTCGTACACCGCCGCCTCCTTCGGACGCACATTGTACTTGTTGTACATCTGCGCAAGGTCGAGAAGGGTCTTCATGCGCTGCCTTTCGGGCAGGTTCATGTTGAGAAGCTCAAGGTAGTGGCTCTCGGCCGCAAGAAGGTCCACGCTCTCGTCGGCACTGGGCGCACCGGACTGCCTGCCTCCAAAGAGACCGCCTTTGTCAAAGCGTGCCCAGTCAGGCTCATACACGTCCATCGTCGAGGCACCGCTAGGCTGCGCGCCGAAAACGAGGCCATCCCCCCCCTGCGCCTGCCTTTCCAGCGTGGGCGCAGCGGCCCCCTGCCCGCTCATCGAAAGAGTGGGCAAAAAGAGCGGCATCATTGCCGCCAGCACTGAAAGCAAGCTCCTTGTCATCTGCCTGAAGTTCCCTGCACTGTGCCGCCCTCGTTCTGCCGGTAAGTGGCCCCGCTCTCCATCATGAGCGGAGCCTGAGACTGGTAGGGCATCACAAAGGGAACCCCGACGGACACTCTCTGCCTGTCCTCGCCCCTTCTGCCGTCAAAGTAGCGCAAAAGTAGCTCCGGGTCCAACATTTCCACCTGTCCTGCGGCGGGAGCGCCGGGAATGGCCGAGAGCTGGCGCTGGGCGGAAGAGGCACTCAGGCTCTCCACTCTCTGCTGCGTAGTGAGCTGCTGGGCGGGCTGTTCCTGCTGGGCTGCGTGGTTGGCCGCAAGATACTCCCCAGCCTGCGGACGGGCGGGCGGCGGAGTGCCCCCCGCATCGGCGATCTGCTGCTCATCCTGTGGATTTTCGCGCTGCTCCCGCTGCCTGTCAGCCTTCTCCAACATGGCAAGAAACGCCGTGACATCCACAGCGTATGCCCTGTCAAAGCGGCCTCTGCCGTCCAAGCGGAAGGGCGAAGGCCCTGCTACTGGCAGATACTCCCACTGGACCTTGCCCGAAGAGCGCGGCTTGCTTGTGGCATAGTCGGGCAACGGCTCTGCCTTGGTGTATTCTGGCTCCGTGGGCAGACTTTCGGAACGAGTCGCTATTGGAACAGGCGAAAGGTTCTGCACAGACACAGGCTCTGGCTGAACCGGAGAGGACGCGGCCACTTCTCCCGAGAACACGCTAGGCACGGCGGGTAGAAACTCCGCAAGAGGCACCGGCTCCGGCACTGGCTCTGGGGCTGCGGGCAAGTCCTGCGCCTGCTCGGGTTCTAGCGAAGGTACGCCACCTCCATCCAGCCTATCGTTAGCAAAGGGGCTGCCCAGCAGCACACGCTTGGGGCCGGTATTGTAAGGACTTGGCAGTACAGGCGCTGCGGATGCACTTGCGCAGCACGCAAGCACACACAGCAAACAGCCAAGTGCCTTCATGTTCATCGTTGTTATGCCCTCTTTACCCTTGAAACATCGGACCGCAATAGGTGGGCTTAAACTTATTCGTCATGCAGTAGGACCGCTGAATGAAAAAATGCATACAGATGGAGCGTTTCTTCCTTTTCCTAGTCTTCTTGTAAGAGACATGCGAGCATCCGATAGTTCCAGCCCGCCGGGCATCTCAAAGACCAGCAACCCGCCCGGCGCCAGCAGGGCCGCCACGGCGTCGAATAGCGCCCCGGCCTTCTGCGGGAGCAGGGAATACGGCGGATCGGCAAACACTATGTCGAAGGGGCCTCCGAAGGGCGCAGCGCCCAAGGCGTCCCTCTGCTCTGCACGGCAGGAGCTTGTATCCACCCCCATGCTCTTGCAGACAGCCTGAATGTTCTTTGCAATCGCAACCAGCGCCGAACGGTCCTGCTCCACAAAGAGCAGCGAGGCCGCGCCACGGCTAAGGGCCTCCAGACCGTATGCCCCCGTTCCCGCAAAAAGGTCCACGCAGCGCGCGCCCTCCACACGGGCACCAAGGCTGGAAAAAACAGCCTGCCGCATCATGTCCGTGGCCGGGCGCAATGCGTCTGCCCTGCCTCCGCTCTGCAAGGGAATACCCCTTGCCCTGCCGCCAGTCACGCGCACGACGCAGCCCTCCAATTGTACATTGAAAATATAATCTGAATTGACATCATATATACATTCGCTAGTGTATGTAATCGGGTAACGCAACGTGGGTTTGTCCTTGGCCGGACAATCCGCGAACGTTTCGTTGGTCTAAAAATGCGCTTCCATCCCAAAACACCATGCCTGGCCCTGCTGATTGCATGCGCTGCGCACAGCTTAGCCGCCGCTCCGGTCGCGGACAAGGACCACTTTGCGCCTTTTTACACGGTTGGCCAACCTTTGGACGGCCTGCCTGAGAGGGACCGCCAGCTTGGCCCCTTTATCGAGCTTGCCAAGATGCCGGGCAGAAACGAGCAGGCCCTGCGCCCCTTCTACGCTGCGGCACAGGATGAGAACACCGCCACCAGTTGGAAGGCCAGCATGTATCCGCTATTCTCCATACGCGAGTATCCGGGCGGCCACCGCTGGAACGTCTTGGAGCTGCTCGTGGGTGCCAAGGCCGAGAGCAGCAGCGGAGAGCCTATTACGAGCCTCGAACTATGGCCCCTGTTCTGGCACTACGACACGGGAGTGCCCGAGGAATCCTACGACGCGATATTCCCGCTCGCGGGCACCCTGCGCAACCGCCTGTTCCACAAGCGCATAGACTGGTTCATGTTCCCGGCTTTCGTGCGCGCCGAGCAGCCCGGCAGGATAGACACGAGCATCCTATGGCCAATATTCCGCCACCGCCGGGGCGAAGGGGAGAGCGGCTTTGCCGTATGGCCCCTCTTCGGCCACTTCGAGGGCGAAGGCAAGTACGATAACACATACGCGCTCTGGCCCTTGTTATACGACAACCGGCGCACTATCCCCGAAAGCAAAGGCGGGGGCGAGTACCGCAGCGCAGGTGCCCTGCCCTTTTACACGAAAGAGACGGCCCCCGGCATGAAGAGCGAGAGCTACCTCTGGCCCTTTTTCGGCTACACCAAGGAGGAAGCACCGCGCAAATCGTACAGCGAAATCCGCTACCTCTACCCCTTCTGGGTCCGCGGAAGTGGCGAAGTGAAGAGCGTCAACCGCTGGCTGCCCTTCCACGCGCACGAAACCCGGCCCGGCTACGCCAAGACCTGGTACGCATGGCCCCTGCTCAAGCTGGAGGAAAGCCGCGTCGAGGCTATGGACATACACAAGGAGACCTTCCTATACTTCCTCTACAAGAACGAGGTGCAGACCGCTCCGGGACGGGACTTCAAAGCGCGCAAGACGCAGCTCTGGCCCCTTTTCGGCTACTCGGACGACGGAGAAGGCAGCCGCCAGTTCATGCTGCTGAACCCCTTCGAACCGCTGATTTCGGGCAACGAGATGATACGGCAGACATGGACGCCATTTTTTGCCATCTACCGCTACGAGTCCACTCCGCAGAGCGCACGGCACAGCGTGCTGTGGGATCTTTTCCTTTACGAGCGGGACAGCCAGAGGAAGGAATTCTCCATTGGTCCGCTTTTTGAAAGCCGCCGCAGCGACGAGGAAGAAGGCTGGACTGTCCTCAAGGGCCTTGTCGGGCGCGACAAAGAAGGATGGAATGCCCTCTGGGGCCTGTTCTAGAACAACTTACAAGCCGGAAAATCTTTACGATGATATTGGCAGCAAAGACTTTTCTTGAGGAACTCGGTTACGCGCTAATCCTGTTCTGGCGTGCCCTTGGGCAGATTCCGGGCCTTTGGCGCAGACCGCGCCGCCTGCTCGACCAATGCTTTTTCATGGGCAACGCCACGGTGTTCCTTGTGATTCTGCTCTCCTTTGCCATAGGCGCGGTGCTGGCCCTTCAGACGGGCTATTCCTTCAAGGAATTCGGCGCCAAGGAGTACATCGGCAGCATCGTGGGCCTGTCGCTGGTGCGCGAGCTTGGCCCGGTGATGACGGCCATCCTCGTTGTCGGGCGCGTATGCTCGGCCACGACGGCGGAGATAGCCTCGATGCGTGTTTACAAGGAGGTCGATGCGCTTGTAACGATGAACATCCCCCCGGAGAGATTACTCGTGACCCCCCGCCTTGCCGCGATATTCCTCGTCATGCCCTTCCTTACCTTGATGTCGATAGTGGCAGGCTGGGTCGGCGGTGCGGTAGTCGCGCACAATGTCTCGTGGATAGACCTCAACTACATGAGCTACTTCAGCACCCTGGCCCGCTTTGTCAACGCAAGTGCGGTCACTGACGGCATACTCAAAGGCCAGTTCTTCGGCCTGAGCGTTGTCCTCATTAGCTGCGCTGTGGGTCTGCGCGCCAGCGGCGGCCCCCGCCAGATAGGCGAGAGCGTTACCCGCGCCGTGGTGCTATCCATCGTTTTCATACTCTTCACGGACTACTTCGTCACGGAGCTGCTCCTCAACCTTCACTAGAATACAACTCATGAGCTACCCGACAGTAAAACTGGAACCGGTGAGCGTGAACGTCGAGGACTTGTACAAGTCCTTCGGCTCCAAGAAGGTGCTCGACGGGGTGAGCTTCTCGGTAAAGCCTGGGGAGATATTCGCCATCATGGGGCCTAGCGGCTCTGGCAAAAGCGTGCTCTTGCGCCACATAATCGGCCTGATGAAACCTGACAGCGGCGGCGTGTTCATCGGCGGCAAGGACGCCTCCGACCCGGCAACGCACCGCAAGTATGTGACCTCCATAGTATTTCAGGACGGGGCTCTGTTCAACTCGATGAGCGTGTACGAGAACCTCGCACTGTATCCACGCGAGCACCGCC
>LVBW01000035.1 GCA_001604585.1 Puniceicoccales bacterium Verruco_02
GCCCTAATGGACTGTCTGGAGCGCATGGGCGTGCCCGTGCGCGTGCAGAGCGCCATCCCCATGGAAAAGGTGGCCGAGCCGTTCATCCAGCGCCGCGCCGTGCGCCACTTCGAGAAGGGCCGCATAGTCATCTTCGTGGCGGGTACGGGCAATCCCTTCTTCTCCACCGACACCACGGCGGCCCTTCGCGCCAGCGAGGTGCAGGCCGACCTCATAATGAAGGCAACCAAGGTGGATGGCATCTACGACAAGGACCCCAAGAAGTTCCCCGACGCAGTGAAATACGACACGGTCAGCTACTCCGAATGCCTCGGCAAGCGCCTGAACGTGATGGACTCGACGGCCTTTTCGCTCTGCATGGACAACAACATGCCCATCATGGTGTTCAGTATGCAGGAAAAGGGCAGTGTGAGGCGCGCGGTGCTGGGCGAGCAAATCGGTACTCTCGTGGGCCAGTAGTGCATAGCGAAAGCGTCGGCAGCCACTTGGCTTGGCTTTGCCCTTCCGGCCCTGCTTGGCATCAATGCATGACCAACATGCTTTCCGGACAGCTTACCTTGTCAGGATATCGCATCGCGTAATAGGCGCGGAAGCGGCGGGACTGACGACCCGTGAGTATGCGTTCGGCTATCTGGGCCGCCGAGGGCTTGCAACGAAGCTCACAGCCGAGGAAGTATATATCATCCTCTATCCAGGCCCTTTGCACACCCATGTAGTGCTTCAGGTCCATCGGGCAGACCTGCTTGAATGCCAGCAGCTCGTCCGGGGAAAGCGAATCAACCCTGTCCAGAAGTTCCTGATCGAATTGTTGCGCCATGGTTGTGTCTCCTTTCCCCTAATATTGGTATCAGCATACGCCGTACCCGGGGCGGCACATCGCTCCGAATATCATAAGGCGAATGGTGTAGGGGCTATCCGGCATTCTTCGACGGGGTCTATCGAGTTTCTTGCGCGGTGAAATACAGGCGCTTTTCTGGGTTATTATCTGCTGGAACAATTTCGACAAGTGCCGCGAACGGTCTTTGCGGCGCGTCGCACACTGTGGAGTGCATGTAAAGAATCTGGCTAACAAGGTCTTGCGAATTAATTATACCTGACTCCCGGCAAGCAGTCTTGTAACATGCAAGATGAGGTACGCCTTTCTGGCAATGCAAATAATTGCAACAAGGCTCAATTTTCATGCAAACTATTGAATGAGATGAGTTTGAAATACTCGATGAACGCGACTTGCGCATCCCGTTCTTTCATGATGGGAGGGCTTCTTAAGCTAGGGCGGAGCATTTTACCGGAAATATCCGCCACGATCTAGAAAGGTTGCTGCCGAGCTGCATCCTTGATGAGTCAGAAGCAATCCCGAGGCGGGGATGAGCGGTATTTTTCGAGGGTCCGTTAAACAGAATTGTTGACTTAGTGCCAAGTGGCGGGCACTTTTTCGTCCTTTACCAGCGGGGGAGTAGCTCAGTTGGTTAGAGCGCATGATTCACATTCATGAGGTCCGGGGTTCGAGCCCCCGCTCTCCCACCATTTTGCATTTAGCCCGAGTCGACGCGAAGTCAGCGTCACAAGGCAGTGGACGGAACCGCCCCGACAAATCAGGAGCCTGCACAGGGTCATTTGCGTTCAAGCTCAGTGTGCACGAGCTATTGTGGCATATCAAATCGTGATGTAACGACTGTTGCTTCTAGAGAGGCTTGGGTTTCTTTCTTGCTGTTTTGGGGGTGGCTGGCTTGGCGACGTTTGGCAGAACGCCATGCCCCTGTTCTATACCCTTTGCATCTGACACCTTTAATTCATTAACTGAATTGTAAGCGCAGAAGTTGACGGTGGGCAGCATGATGGGGACGTATGGACCCGCAGAAGTGTTGTTTCGGATGATCTCCCTAGCAACACCGAACAACAACGACGATCCGTTGATTCGCACGAATTTCTCTGGATCCTTAATTTCCACGCCGGGAACGGATGAGATTTCAAACAGTCCTACGACTTCTACAGAGAATTCGTAGGGGATATTTTTCCCATTAGTGACATTCTGCCAGACTTTCAGTGTGACCTGCCAGTCTCTGGGGGCCTCCTCTGTTCTCAGAATTTCTATGTTCACGCATAGGTTCTCCAAGGCCAATTCAGTGGGTTGACTGGCATTGAATTCCCTGTTCGC
Organism: Puniceicoccales bacterium Verruco_02; assembly: GCA_001604585.1. GTDB lineage: Bacteria > Verrucomicrobiota > Verrucomicrobiia > Opitutales > Oceanipulchritudinaceae > Verruco-01. The sequence goes on from LVBW01000035.1 coordinate 2,156, forward strand.
GTGGAGGGAAATGTCAGTAGCAAAGTAGGCTTTACAATCAAGCTGCGAGGGTGCCGGAGTAATTGTCATGGCATTGTCTAGATGAGGTCAGAGCGTTATTTGTGCTGTAACGGATCGTGTCCTGAGCAAGATGTCTAATTGATGGAATCGTCCACAGCTTGGATGGCAAGGGACTAGTGGGTCGTTTGTTTGTAAGGTAGGGTATATCTATTTTGCCGTCTTTGAGTGCTCGAAGAATAAGGTTGGTTGCGCGTGAAGGGCGTTCCCGCCCTGTTTCCCACCTAGTCCAGCTTTTTTCTCCGATCTGGAGCAGTTCGGAGATTCGTTTCTGAGTCAAACCGAGTCGAGCGCGAAGATCCTTGATTTCTTCAGGGGAAAGCAGGCCCATAAGGCGGGCTTTTGTCTGCTCTATTAGTGTGATGGCCTCATCGCCGAAGAATATTTCTCCGCTGTCGGGATCTTTCCATGCTGGTACGCTGATGGTTTCACTGCCGATTATGGAAAGACCGTCGTTCGATGGAATTGGAACGTCGTAGGTGGTTGTTGTCTCAACCCAGCCTGGAACAGGTGCATTCATAAAGTGTCTCGCTTGGGAAGATGACAGGAGATGATTATTGTCACCCTGCCGTTGTTTATCAGGTTGATTTTCGCGTACATGCGTTTGTTCCTGAATTTGAAAAAGAAGGCGTAAGCTTTGCCCTTTGGCACCATGTCCGGCTCCGGCTTGCCACGTAAGCTTTTTGCGTCAAGCATTGCGGCCATAGCTTCCCGGTACTCGTATTCAAAAGAGTCGGGAAATATGGACTCGCGATCTGTTATGGCTCGCCTCGTCCAAACAACGGTGCCTGTTGCGGCTTTACGCAGAATGTTGGCGACGACCTTACGCCATTGTACAGGAACTGGACCTTCATGACTTAATAAGTCGGCACACATTGGTATCAATTGATACTCTGGTCAAGGAAAAACGTAATAATCCGAAATGTCACGTTTTGCGAACCGTCATCTTCTAAGCTATGTCAAGCTTGCGGTCAACGTGCATTATCATTCATTCGCAAATGCTTGGGTGGTTATAGGAATGGAAAGTGATGGTTGAACTTGCACTAGGTAGCATACTGCACATATTTACACGGCGATGGAACGCTTCAAGCTCGTATCCGAATACTCGCCCACGGGCGACCAGCCCGCGGCTATCGACGCCCTTGAAGAGTCTGTCCGCGACGGGAACCGCTACCAGACCCTGCTCGGGGTGACGGGCAGCGGCAAGACCTTCACGATTGCCAACCTGGTGGCGCGGCTCAACAGGCCCACTCTTGTCATATCGCACAACAAGACCCTCGCGGCCCAGCTATACAGCGAGTTCAAGGGCTTCTTCCCGGACAACGCCGTGGAGTACTTCGTCTCGAACTTCGACTACTACCAGCCCGAGGCCTACATCCCGCAGACAGATACATACATCGAGAAGGACTCCTCCATTAACGACGAGATCGAGCGCCTGCGCATCCGTGCCACAAGCGCCCTTGTCAGCCGCCGCGACGTGCTCGTTGTCGCCAGCGTGTCCTGCATTTACGGCCTCGGCTCGCCGGAGGACTACACCGAGATGCTCATCACCGTGAAGCGCGGCCAGCGCCTGCGACGCGACGACTTCCTAAAGCGCATGGTGGAGAGCCTGTACGAGCGCAACGATATTGCCTTTGAGCGGGGCCGCTTCCGCGTGCGGGGCGAGGTGGTGGATGTGTTCCCCGCCTACATGGAAAGCGCCGTGCGCATCGAGTTCTGGGGCGACGAGGTGGAGCGCATCCGCCCTCTCGACCCCCTGACGGGCAACTGCGGCGCGCCGCTCGAACAGTTCGCCCTGTACCCAGCCAGCCCCTTCGTCACCAGCCGCGACAAGCTGGAGGCGGCCATGAAACGCATTCGCGCCGAGATGGAGGAGCGCGTGGATGTGCTTGAAAAGGCGAATAAACTAGTCGAGGCGCAGCGCATACGAATGCGCACGGAGTACGACCTTGAGCTGATGGCGGAGATGGGCTTCTGCTCGGGCATAGAGAACTACTCGCGGCACCTTTCGGCACGCAAGGAGGGGGACCGCCCCTTCTGCCTCATAGACTTTTTCCCGAAGGACTTCCTGCTCATAATCGACGAGAGCCACTCCACTGTGCCGCAGATCCGCGCCATGTACAACGGCGACCGTGCGCGAAAGGAAAAGCTTGTCGAATACGGGTTCCGCCTGCCGAGCGCGCTGGACAACCGTCCGCTCAAGGACAGCGAGTTCTGGGGCGAGGTGACGGGGCAGACAGTGTTCGTCTCCGCCACTCCAGCGCAGTTCGAGCTGCGCGAATCGGCCCTTGTCGTGCATCAGTTGATACGTCCTACGGGCCTTTTGGACCCGGTGATGGACCTGCGCCCATCGACGGGGCAGGTGGAGGACTTCATCGGCGAGGCGCTCAGGGCCGCCGAGGCGGGCGAGCGCGTGCTGGCAACGACGCTCACCAAGCGCATGAGCGAGGATTTGACAACGTACTTACGCGAGCGCGGTCTGCGCGTGGAGTATCTGCACAGCGACATCGACGCCATCGAGAGGGTGGAGATACTGCGCAAGTTGCGCCGGGGGCACTTTGACGTGCTAGTGGGTGTGAACCTCTTGCGCGAGGGCCTAGACCTGCCGGAGGTGGCCCTTGTTGCCATCTTGGACGCGGACAAGGAGGGCTTTTTGCGCAGCGAGACTTCGATTGTGCAGACCTCGGGCCGCGCCGCACGTCACGAGAAAGGGCGTGTGCTCCTTTACGCGGACAACATGACAGGCTCGCTAAGGGCTGCAATCGAGACGACCAACGCCCGTCGCGCAAGGCAGGAGGCCTTCAACGCCGAGCGCGGGATTACGCCGAGGGGTGTGAAAAGGGCCGAACAGGAGAGCCTGCATTACGAGCAGTTCGAGGCGGACCCTGTGAGCGTGGCCGAGGCGGGGGGCGACCAAGACGTGGCCCTAGTGCTCGCCGAGCTGGAGGGCGAGATGCTGGAGGCTGCGGAGCGGCTGGACTTTGAAAGGGCGGCTGTGCTGCGCGACCAGATAGAGGCGCTCAAGGGAGGCAAGGACGCAGTGGCAAAATACAGACAGGGCGGCAAGGGCGCGGACGCCCACAAACGCCGCGGCGCAAGGAGCGGCACTATTTACAAGGGCAGCAAGTTCACAGTGGGAAAGAAGACCAAGAAGGGCTGAAGATAGATGCCTGATTTTATCTAGATCCCATGGTAGCAGCTGGTGTACGAAGGAATAGCTGGCTGAGCAGAGGGCGGATTTTTTCAGCTGTCGTACCGAATTTTCCCATATTTGCTCCACCTTTTCTGCTGTCATATACGGCATAGCCTAGCAAACGTCCGTCTGTGTAAACTTTTGCCTCAAAGAACGTCAGATACATGGCCATGTCCCAGTTCCAGTTGGCAGTATATGTCATATAAACCGTATCTTTGGGTACTTCTGCGGTGGAGGATACCACAATGACATTTATGTTCATGTTCCTGATTTGGGAGCACATCTCGTCGATGAAACCCTCCATCAGCACCTTTGGATTGTGCACAACGTATATCTCAGTCACGTTTTGTGCATTTGGCATCGGGACAACATTTTGGACGATCGCGCAGCCTGTGATGATTACGGCAAATAGAGATAGCAGAGCGATGCGTATGGAACGTGGGTTCATATAGTATCGTTGGTGTAGGTTATTATTTTCTCAAGCAACTTTGATATTTCGCTGCGAAAGGTCATTCGCGGCACTGGATACGTTTTGCATGCTTTTCGTGTCTAATTCAATGCTAATCTCATGCATAAGGTCACCTCGAACAACTTCTATTTCTGCTACGAATTTGCATTGCGGCGGCTGGCCTCGTTTCGGGAGTTCGACGGATGTCATTCAATACAACGCTCTTCCGAAGCCATGTCATTCATTCACAAATCTACGTTCTAGCTTCGAAACATGTTGATAGATGTGGCCGTGAACTATTGGCACGCACTACCTGTTGCGCAGGAAAAGCCAGCTTATCTGGCTGAAGTAATCACTCACATAACCACTTGCCAGAAGCATGTAGAGCAGGGCGCCCCCCGCCAGTGCAGGGCCGAAGGGCATGGCCCCTTCGGGCACATCGTCGTCGCCTCCGGCCGCGCCCGGAAGAACCGCCTTGGCCAGCTCCTCCGCGTTGTCCCCAGGAGGCAATCCACCCAAGCCCTTGCCTAGAATTAGCTTTGTAAGCCCCCAAGAGACGACGGCCACAGTGCCCAGCACTGCACCACCAAAGAGCGCGAACACCGCGCCCTGCCAGCCGCAGAAGGCCCCAATGGCCCCCATGAGCTTCACATCGCCCTCGCCCATAGCCGGGCGACGCAGAGCTATCTCCGCCACTATCATAATCCAGTAGATGAGCGCCGTCCCGATGAACGCGCCCTGAATGGAACTAAGCAGAGACTCGAAGCCCGTCAGACGCAGCCCATCCACGGAATGCAGCCCCGGAATGAAGGCCGAAAGCACTATGCCAGCTACAAAGCCGCCCACTGAGAAGCGGTCCGGGATGGTCATCGTGTCTAGGTCAATGAAGGTCGCGCAAATGAGCATGGACGTAAACAGCATCCACGCCAGAGCCGTGGGCAGATCCGGCGCGCGAAGCCAGCAGGCAAGAAACAGCGCCCCGGTAAGTATCTCCACAGCCGGATAGCGAAAGCTGAAAGCCTGCCCGCAGCAGCGCGCCCTGCCGCGGAGGATGAACCAGCCCAGTATCGGGATATTGTCGTACCAGGCAATGGCCTTGCCGCAAACGCAGCGCGAGCCGGGCCTAGTCACACTTTTCCCTGCCGGTATGCGGTAGATGCACACATTGAGGAAGCTGCCGATGCAGGCCCCGAATATGAACGCCACGGTGGGGAAATACCAGGGCATGGTTCGCGCCATTGTAAGCAGTGCCTCTTTCATGAAAGTCCCAGTGCCTCTCTAGCCGCCGCGTACATGCGCGCAAGCGCCTCTGGCGGCAGGCCGCCATCTTCGTAACCAGTCCATATGGCCAGTGCCTGAGCGCCCTGATGCACCAGCATGGGCAGGCCCGCAGAGGCGGGAAACCCGAGCGCATCCGCCTGCCGAAGCAGGGCGCTGCGGTGCCGCCCATAGGTGGTGTCGAACACCTTGGTACCGGTTTCGAACATGGCAAGGTCGATCGGCGCAGCATCCTCCGCCTTCAGGCCGAGGCTCGTTGCGTTGATAATCAGCGCAGAGCCGGGCAGCCCGGCAGTGGCCGGGGAGGCTAGGTCGAACCCGCGCATAAGTCCGGCCTCGTCCTGAACGCGCAAAAGGTCCAGTAATTCGCCTAGGCGCTCGCGGCTGCGGTTGCCTATGTACAGACTCTTGCAGCCGGAAAAAAGGCAGGTGGCGGCAATCGCCCGTGCCGCACCGCCAGCGCCAAGCAGCACAACGTCCGCCCCGCGCAGCTCTGCAAAGAGAGGCCTCTCGCGAACCCCCAGCAGCAGGCCGCGTCCATCTGTGTTGGTCCCGGTCCAACGCCCGTTCTGACGCCACAAGGTGTTCAGCGCCCCGGCGGCATGGCCAATGCCGTCGCCCTCGCGTATGGTCGCGTGGTTCAGCGCCAGCACCTTGTGCGGAATTGTAAGGTTGACCCCTGCAAAGCCCTTCAGCGCCAGTAGGTCCAGTGCTTCACCAAGGCGCTCCGGCTCGGCCTCCACCCGGTAGTAGCGCCATGAGCCGAAGCGCTTGTCCCTGCGCGCCAGTTCGGCCAGCGCGGCGTTGTGCATCTGCGGACTCACGCTGTGCCTGATGGGCCAGCCCAGCACTGCCAGCGGCACAATGCCGGAAAAGTCCGCCCCGCGCAATTGCTCCAATGTAAGGGTGGCCCCCGCCAGCGGCCTTCCGCCTGCGTCAAGAGCCGCCATGTCTATTGCATCGCCTTGCATTGGGAGGGGGATCAGAACGGCCCGTCTTTCTCTGTTTCATCATTCGCAGCCTTGAAAGCGGCGGCGAACTCGTCGAGCATTCGCGCACGCGCAGGTCTGCGGGCTTCTTCAAGAATGACTGCCAGAATGCGGCACAGTTGCTCCATCGTGCGAAAGGTGCCAATGGGGTCGAACCAGCTTGGGTCCGGGTCTATGAAGTTCTCTTTCAATACCTTGTGTATGTATGAAGGCTCGCGTATGGCGCCGCGGTCATAGGGATCGATATATACATTACGATCGTTGTCACTCGGGCAGCACACAAGCGGGCGTCCCGGCATGTCGGCAATGTTAATACCCGGCACCATGCCCACTGCGACAATCATGTAGATAATGCACAGGGGGAAGGGCTGGCCGCGGCGACGGCGCAGCACGGCCGTGGGCACAATCTCTGCGAGATCCCCCGGCCCGGTCCTAAGTCCGCGCAAACCGTATTCGTGAAAAAGTACGCGGTTGATGGCCTTGCATACAACCAGGGAGGAAGAGTTCTTGCTGACCAGTTCGCGAACGCGGGATCTGATGGCCTCGATAGTGGAGGAGAAAAGCTCCGCGTCCTCGCCCGACATCGCAGACGAGGAAATGATCATAATGCCGCGCTTGAAGTTCCCTATGTCATTGGCGATGAAATCCTTCATCTCCTGCACAGGGCTGTCCAGCTCCAGCTCTTCGAGCATTATGCGGGCAGCGCCGGAACGGCCTCTTTCGCCAGATACAGCGATGCGGCGCAATATGTGCAGGCCCGGCTCGCCAAGGCGGCGGAATTCGGCCAGCAGGGCGTCCTGAACGCTTGGGCTGGCGTCGTCGATGAGGGCGCCAAGTGCGTCCTCGCGCTCCTTGCTGATGTTGCGGCTCACGGTAACTGGGACGAATATCAGCAAGGCCCCGCCTTTGGCAACTGCACAATTGCCGCTTGTCGAGGGTGTGCTGGCAGCGGGTGCTATCCCTGCGGCTTAGGAACTGGTTTCTTCGCTTTCAGGCCCGGTGTCGCTGTCAGCAATTTTCTCTTTGGATGCTTCTTCCTTGTCCTCAGCCTTGGCGCTTTGGAAGGCTATCACCGGAGAGCGCAATTCGCCGTGCTCCATGATCTCCATCACATGGCGCCCTTCGAGCGTCTCGTGCTGGAGCAGAGCCTCTGCCAGCTTGTCCAGTCGGTCGCGCTTCTCTGTCAGTATCTTCTTTGCCCTCTCGTACTGCTCGTCCACTATGCGTCGCAACTCGGCATCAATCTGCCGGGCAGTCTCTTCGGAATAGTTCTGGCTGCGCGAAATCTCGCGGCCAAGGAAGATGTGGTCCTGATTCTCGCCATAGGCCACGGTGCCCATCGGACTCATGCCCCAGTCGCAGACCATGTGGCGGGCAAGGCGAGTCACCATCTTGATGTCGCTGGAGGCTCCGCTCGTTATCTCGTGGAACACCATCTCCTCTGCGATGCGGCCGCCAAGGGCCATGCATATGCGGTTTAGCAGGAAGCTCTTGGACTGGTGCAGGATATCCTTGCTAGGCAGCGACACGGTGACGCCCAGCGCCTGTCCGCGGGGGATAATCGTAACCTTGTGCAGGGGCATACGCCCGTCGTCGAGCACGGCCTGTATGACGGCGTGCCCGGCCTCGTGCCAAGCGGTTATCTTCTTGTCCTCGTCGTCCATCAGGCGGCGGCGCTCGCGGCCAAAGGAGATCTTGTCCCGCGCCTCGTCAATATCGACCATTTCCACCTTGTCCTTGCCGTAGCGGGCGGCCAGCAGGGCTGCCTCGTTGAGCAGGTTGGCAAGGTCCGCGCCGGACATTCCGGGCGTCCCCTTGGCAACGGTGCCAAGGTCCACCGTGTCGGCCATCTGTATCTTCCTTGCGTGGATTTTCAGTATGTCCTCGCGGCCCTTGAGGTCGGGCAGGTCGATGATTATCTGGCGGTCGAAGCGGCCGGGGCGCAATAGGGCGCTGTCGAGCACGTCCGGGCGGTTGGTTGCGGCCATGATTATGACGCCCTCGTGAGCGTCGAAGCCGTCCATCTCCACGAGTATGCTGTTCAGCGTCTGCTCGCGCTCGTCGTTGCCACCGCCTAGCCCAGCGCCGCGCTGGCGGCCCACGGCGTCGATTTCGTCAATGAAAATGATGCAGGGGGCGTTCTTTCGGCCCTGCTCGAACATGTCGCGCACACGGGCAGCGCCCACGCCGACGAACATTTCGACAAAGTCCGAGCCGGAAATGGAAAAGAAGGGCACATCTGCCTCGCCAGCCACGGCGCGCGCGAGCAGGGTCTTGCCCGTGCCCGGAGGCCCGACAAGCAGGCAGCCCTTGGGGATGCGTCCGCCGATTTTCTGGAACTTGCGCGGGTCTTTGAGGAAATCAACCACTTCGGAGACCTCTTCCTTGGCCTCGTCGCAACCGGCCACTTCCTTGAAAGTGATGCGGTCTCGGTCGCGGGTCAGCATACGGGCGCGGCTCTTGCCAAAGCTCATGGCCCCCTTGCCCGCACTGCGCATCTGGCGCATGAAAACAAAGTAGAGAACAAGCACGATGATGAGCAGGGGCAACAGGCTGATAAGCTGGCTTATGAAGGGGTCGCCGGAGCTTTCCTCGCGGAATACGTCCGTTTCCTGAAGCCTGCGTATGCTCTCGTCGGTCAACCTGCCGGCTGCGAAAAAGCGCGTGGCTCCGTCCTTGGCGTGGCGGCTTCCGGGTTTGATTTCGCCGCGAATTTCGGTCCAGTCCGGGCCGCCTCTTGCGGGGCTGGGAGTGATGACACCTTTGACGATGTCGCCATCGGCCGCAGCCTGCACGACCTGATAAATGGTAAGCTCGGCAACGGCGGGTTTGCGCTCTTCGGTGAACACCACAAGGGCCAGTATGCCCAGTATGATGAACGACCACAGAAGGATCATCTGGGGCGGGAACCTGTTTGGCCCGCCGCGAAGTGGGCGGTTGCGTCCTGTTGTCGGGTTGCTCGGCATTGTTTCTCTGTCAGTTGTTTCTGCGGTAGCGCATCCGCAGAGCGTCCACCGTGTCGGACTTTAGTGTAAATTCTTGGGCGGGGACAAGTCCGGGTGCCCAGGCGATGTCCCCATTTACAAGGACAATGGGCAGCAAATCCCGTTCCGCGAGCGGAATTTTGCGGTTGACGAAGGCGTCCTGCAATTTTGTCTCACCCGATCCACCCATCTGGCGGTAGGAGTCTCCGGGCAGGCGCTGGCGAAGGTGCAGCCTATTGTCTCTACCAATGGCTAGCACGGCGCAGTCGGCATCGCGCGCGCGGCGCAGCTTCTCGATGCACAGTGAGGCCTCGCCGGGCTGGAAGCGTATGGGCGATAGCTCAAGACTTGCCCCTCCGGGCAGGCATACGGTGCAGGCGGCCGCGGCGGAAAGGCTGACGGAAAATGGGGGCCTCAGTTCATTCGCATGGAAGGGGCGCAGGGTGCAGGCCGATAGTATTAGCCCAAGCTGCGGCAGCCAGAGCGCCTCCGCTCCATCGCGCATGGCGGCGAGCAGGCGCTCCACGTTGTGCGAGCCGAACCTTTCGCGAAGGCCTAGGCTGGAAAGCCATGTTTCCAGCGCGCGGCGGGCCGTGGCCCTAGGCAGGGCGGCAAGGGCAGTCGCATCGAGAGTATCTCTGCCTTGTCCTGTGAGAAAGGCTTGGGCAGCGGCTTCCACAAGCTCGTCTGCCTCCTCCATTAGGATGCGCGAACGCGCCGCGCCCGCCGCCCAGTCTCGGCCAAGGGCACGCTCCAAGATAGGCAGCACTTCGTGGCGCAGGCGGTTGCGGGCATAGGCAGTGCCAGCGTTGGTGGAATCCTCGCGCCATTGGATGCCACTTGCGCGCAAGTAGGTCCGAATTTCCGCAGAGGGGACATCGAGCAGGGGGCGAAGGTGCAGCAGCGGGCTGTTGCGGAAGCTCTGCACTGGGCGCGGCCCGGTAAGCCCGTCCAGCCCGGCCCCCCGGCCAAGGCGCAACAGCAGGCTCTCGGCCACGTCGTCTCGGTTGTGGCCAAAGCAGATTACCTGTGCATGGGCGTGCAGAAAGTCCATCCGGGCGCGGCGGGCTTCTTCCTCGCTGGCGTCTGGCGTAGAGGCTTCCCAGCTGCCGCAGATGCAGCTTAGGTCCAGCGAGGCGGCAAGATTGTGCACAAAGTCGGCATCGGCCGCGCTTTCCGCGCCGCGTATGCGGTGGTCGAAATGCAGGACAAGGAAGCGTTTGCGCAGTTCGGGCAGGGTCGCGACAAGGCAATGCAAAAGGCAGACCGAGTCCGCCCCGCCCGAGCAGGCAATGCCTATATCGTAAACGGCGGCTGCTGCACGAATGCGGGCAAGGGTGTCTGCGCGAAGGGCGGGAAGGGGGCGGCTCTTCTCAGCGTGAGTGCAGTCGGCATTGTCCCCTGTGTTCATTGTTATGTAATTCCCCTGCCATTATCGTCTTGAGAAGCGGGCGCAGTCAACCCAGCCCTTATCGAGGGCACGGGATTGGGAGGCACGGAAGCGCCGCGCGATTCCCAAGGGATTCGCCAGAACCCTATGCAGACGGACGCCAGCCCTACACTCTCGGGTCGCCAATGCGGTCCTTGCGCACCCAGGGGCGCAGGCATTCGGGGACTAGCACCGTGCCGTCGTCCTGAATGTTGTTCTCCAAGAGGGCGACGAGCACGCGCGGCACCGCGAGGCCCGAGCCGTTCAGGGTGTGGACAAAGTGCAGCTTGCCCTCGCCGTCGCGGTAGCGGATGTTGGCGCGGCGGGCCTGAAAGTCCGTAAAGAGCGAACAGCTCGATACTTCTAGCCACCTCTTCTGCCCCGCTGCCCATACTTCGAGGTCGATCTTCTTGGCGTGCGGCGGGCCGAGGTCGTGCGTGGCCATGAGCATTTGCCTGTGCGTAAGGCCAAGCTTTTTCAGCATACCGCAGACGTGCTCGACGAGGCTCTTAAGCTCCTCCTCGCCCGTGCCCGGCCTAACCCACTTGAGTAGCTCCACCTTGTCGAACTGGTGTACCCTGTTCATGCCGCGCACGTCCTTGCCGTGGCTGCCCGCCTCGCGGCGGAAGCAGGGTGTGTAGGCGCAGTGATAGAGGGGCAGGGCGGCCTCGTCCAGAATCTCGTCGCGGTAAAGGTTAGTCACCGATGTTTCCGCCGTCGGGATGAGGTAAAAGTCGTCCTCCGGCATGTAGTACATCTGGCCTTCCTTGTCGGGAAGCTGGCCGACGGCGGTCGCGCTCTCGGGGTTGACCACTATGGGCGGAGAGACCTCCACATAACCGGCCTCGGTGTCCTCCTCGATGAAGAACTGAATAAGGGCGCGGACAAAGCGGGCCATGTCGCCCATGAACACTGGGAAGCCCGAGCCGGTTATCTTGGTCCCACGGGCTAGATCGATGTATTTGGCAAACCAGGCAAGGTCCCAGTGCGGCATGGCGTTGGGATACTCGCGCGCGGCGTCGCCCCAGAGGGCAAGGCAGAGGTTGTCCTCGTCGCTCTCGCCAAGGGGCACATCGGCGGCTGGGATGTTGGGGATGGTAAGGTAGGCCTTCTTCCACTCGGCCTCCACCTCGTCCTGCTGGGCCACCAGTTCCTTGACCTTTGCGGACAGCTCCTTCATCTCGGCCACCTTGGCCTTGAACTCCGGGGAGCCCTTGGGCAGCTCGGCCATCGTGTTGTTGGCGGCCTTCTGTGCGGCGCGGGCCTGTTCGGCCTTCGTCACGAGGTCTCGCCTCTGGCGATCGAGCGCGATGATTGCGTCGATGTCGCAGGGGAACTTCTTTTTGGCAACGCCTAGCTTGACCAGCTCGGGTTGCTCGCGGAGCAATTTCAGGTCGATCATGGAACGGGGACCGGGATGTAAGCCGCCCATACTGAACAAGCCCCGCGCCGCTGGCAAGGCGGGATATCTGCCCAGTGCTACACTTCGAGCGCGAAAGATGCCGCCCTGTAAGGGGGCACGGCCCCTTCGCAGGTTGCCACATAGGCCCCCAGACGGCAGGCGCGAAGGAGAAAGTCCGGGTGGTTTTCCTTTCCCTGCACTATTGCTGCCACAATGGCGGCGAGGAAGGCGTCGCCCGCGCCAACGCTGTCCACCGTGCGCACCTTTGGCGCCACAGCGTGCAGGATGCCCGTCGGCCCCATGTACAGCGCCCCGCGAGGGCCAAGGGTGATGCACACGCGGCCTGCGTTGGTAATGTCGGCCAGCATTCTAAGGAGCGTCTCCTGATTGACTGAGGCCGGGGCAGAGCAGATTAGCCGTGCCTCCTCCTCGTTGCATTTCACTAGATCCGCCAGACGGGCCAAGGTAAGCACCTGCTCCATCGAGTAATATGGTTCGCGCAGGTTTACGTCGTAAACGCGCATCGGCCATTCAACTTCCAGAAGAGCCTCCAAGCAGCGCATATTCTGCTCGCTGCGCAGGGCCAGAGTGCCGAATACGAGCGCCGAGGCGCGGAACATCTCCTCTGGCAGGCCCTGCATCAGAGGTATATGGTCCCAGGCCACGTTCTCGCGGATTGTGTAGCTTGCGTTGCCCAGTGTGTCGAGCTTCACGCCCACGCTGCCCGTCTGCCGCCCTTTGAGCACGGGGACGTAGCGGGTGTCCACACCAAGGGCGTCCATGCGGGAAAGGGCCTCTGCACCCAGCACATCGTCGCCCACTGCCGAGACCATGCGCACGTTCACGCCAAGCCTTGCAAGGTGCGAGGCCACGTTAAACGGTGCCCCGCCTAGATACAGGCCCGATGGAAGACAGTCCCACAGCACTTCTCCAAAGCAGAACACAGCACTCATCTCTGTCACAATAATAGATGAAGCGCACAGAGCGCAACAACCGTCGAACTTCATGCCCGAACAATCGGCCTTGTAAAGGTGCCGACTCTGGCGCTAAAAAGCGGCAGAGGCATGGACGCAAGGCAGGCACTAAAACAGCATTTCGGCTTTGACCGCTTTCGCGAAGGGCAGGAACAGATCGTCGATACGATCGTGTCCGGGCGCGACGCGCTGGTTGTCATGCCCACGGGCGGGGGCAAGAGCCTCTGCTATCAGTTGCCTGCCCTGCTTCTGCCGGGGGCAACGCTCGTCATTAGCCCGCTAATCGCGCTGATGAAAGACCAGGTCGATGCCCTGCGAGCCAAGGGCATAGCGGCGGAGACAATCAACAGTTCCCTAAGCCCTTCCCAGCAGGACGAGCGAATAGGCGCCCTTGCGCGGGGGGATCTGAAGCTGCTCTACGTCGCTCCGGAACGCTTCGGCCAGCGCCGCTTTGTGGAAACTTTGTCGCGGGCGAGGGTCTCGCTTGTGGCCGTGGACGAGGCGCACTGCGTAAGCCAGTGGGGACATGATTTCCGGCCCGATTATCTGAAAATTGGCCGCTATGTGCGGAGCCTTCGCGGGGCCACTCTTGCGGCCTTCACCGCCACTGCAACGCCCGATGTGCGCGCCGACATTGTGACGCATCTGGCCCTGCGCGAGCCGGAGCTGTTTGTCACCGGTTTTGCCCGGCCAAACCTCTCATTCAGCGTCGTGCAGGCCGGGCGCAAGCTGGAGAAGGTTCGCCACCTGAAGAAGCTGCTCGCCGCCCAGAAGAAGGGCATAATCTACTGCGCAACGCGCAAGCGGGTGGACGAGGTGTTCGAGGAGGTGCAGAGCTGGGGTGCCAATGTGGTGGCCTATCACGCGGGCCTCTCCGAAGAGGCGCGCACAAGCGCGCAGGAGCGTTTTGTGAGCGGCAGGGCAGATGTGGCCGTGGCGACGAACGCCTTCGGCATGGGTATAGACAGGCCCGACATCCGCTTTGTGGCCCATTACGAGATTCCCGGCAGCATCGAGGCCTACTATCAGGAGGCAGGCCGTGCAGGGCGCGACGGGCAACCAGCCGAATGCCACCTGCTCTATTCGTATGCCGACAGGCGCACTCAGGATTTTTTCATAGACGGCAGTAACCCCGGCGCGGAAACCATTCGCCTGCTCTGGGACTGCCTGCGCGCAAGGGCGGACGCTCAGGGCGAGCTAAGCATGAGCATCGGCTCAATGGCAGAGATGCTGGGCGCAAAGAACGAGATGGCCGCCGGAAGCGCCCTTACCGCCCTGATGCGAGGCCGTTACGTGGACCGCTTCGACGTGCCCGGCCAGAGGGCGAGGGGCACGCGCCTACTGAGGCCGGACCTGTACGGCTCCCAGCTCGAAATCGACGACGCGGGCCTGCTCGAAAAGGAGCGCCGCGACAATGCCCGGCTTCAGGCCGTGATAGATTACGCCACGGGCAAGGGTTGCCGTCAGGAATGGATGCTGCACTACTTTGGCGACGAGAGGGCCGCTCCCTGTGGCAACTGCGACTGGTGCCGCAGGGGCGAGCGCGAGGGACTGGCCCAGCCCGACGAGGCACAGTTCACCGTGTTGCGCAAGGCGTTGAGCGGGGTGGCCCGCATGTCCCGGCGCACTGGCGCGGGGGCCTGGGAGGGCATGTTCGGCATGGGCCGGATAGTCGATATGCTCTGCGGGCGCGAAAAGGGGCCTGTGCGCGAGCATGGGCTTAACAAGCTATCGACCTTTGGTCTGCTTGCCGGAGAGGGGCCGGACTTTACCCGCGCCCTGCTGGAGGAGTGTCTTACTATGGGCCTTTTGCGCAAGAGCGGGGACGAGATGCCGCTTGTGACGCTGACAAGCCGGGGCACTCAGGCCATGAAGGGCGAGCTGATACCCAAGCTTCTCTGGCCGGGGCCGGACGGCAGACCGCTGCATCCAAGTGGAGCGCATATCGACGATAGCCGCGCCCTTTCCTTGCATTCGACGGGCAAGGTCGTGCGCGGGAGCGGCAAGCAGAGCGCCGGGGATCTGTTTGTCGAAGCATCGGGCAGCGAGGGACCAAAGAAGAAGAGCCGCAAGGGCGCTGCTTCGAGAAAAGGCGCTGGCGAGGCAGAGGAACTGGACGCCGACGACATGGAGCTGTTCGAGGCGCTCAAGAAGCGCCGCTACGAACTGGCGCTGGAGCGCGGCGTGCCCGCCTTTCAGATATTTCCGGATAGAACGCTCAGGCAGATAGCCCGCTGCCGCCCGAGGACAAAAGACGAGGCCCTGCAACTGCCCGGCATCGGTCCGGCAAAGGCGAGCAAGGAGTTCCCGCCATTTGCCGAGATCGTGGCCCGCTGGTAGCGTGTATCGTGACGGGAGGGTGGGGCTTCCTTATGCCAATTTAGCCTGCAATTGGTTTGTGGAAGCTCTCGGGCGCTCTCGGGTCCTTGCCCGCAACCTTGTTGTACTTTCCGCTCAGCTTGTCCTTTTCGTATTTGGTGAAGCCGAGGCTGGCCAGCCGCTCGTTGCTGAGGCTGCTCTTTTGCGCCTGCGCTGTGTAGCGCGTTGCGAGGTTGGGCGCAGAGTAAACACGGCGCACGCGTCTGCCGCTCTGGGGATGGTTCAGCAGCGCGGCATCGCTCATGGACTGGACCACTTCAAAGGTTTCCCCGTCGGAACCGTCGTCCAGAATTTCACAGTATAGGTAAACGGGCATGGCTTGTGCCTCAGGTTCTGGCAGCTTCCGATTGTGAATCAAGCCCTTCCTTCAGCGCAAGGATGAGGTTGCAGCACGCGCCGCTTTCCGCCATATTTGCCCTTCCCAAGTGTTTAGCCATGCCCAGTCCCACGGTAGAGAACTATGTTAAGGAGATATTTCTGGCCCAGCAGAAGCTTGGGACCGGCTCTGTGCCGATGGGCGTCGTGGCAAAGGCGCTGGAAGTAACCCCCGGCACGGCCACGGCCATGTTGAAAAGTCTGGCCCAGTCCGGCCTTGCCGACTACGAGCCGCGTCGCGGTGCCCGGCTCTCGGACAAGGGGCGGAGGCTGGCGCTAAAGATGATTCGCAAGCACCGCATCATCGAGCTGTACCTTGTCGAGCAGCTTGGGCTGGACTGGAGCGCCGTCCACATCGAGGCCGAACGCATGGAACACGCCATATCCGAGCGGGTTCTGGAGCGTATGGACAGCAGGCTTGGCCATCCCAAGGTGGACCCCCACGGCGACCCCATCCCGAGCGCGGAGGGGGAACTGGACGAGCGCGTGCTCTGCACACTTGCGGACTGTCCCTGCGGCATCGATTACTCCATTGCCAGAGTGGGGGATCAGTCGGCGGATTTTCTCCAGTATCTTGACGAGAGGGGCCTGCATCCGGGCGCCTCGCTCAACGTGGCCTCGCGCAACCTTGCAAGCGACGCAGTCACCCTTTCCACGGCAGAGGGCCGCAGCGTGACTATGGGCATGAAGGCGGCGGAAAAAATCTACGTCCAATAGCGTCGGGCATATTCTGCGGCCTTCAAAGGCTCCTCGCTCTTGCCTTTCCATTCCCTTAGGCTTAGTCCTTGGGCACAGTCCCCTCTGATTGCCATTCAATCCATCGGCCCCCTATCCCATGATGAATTTGCGCGCCTTTTTTCGGCTTCTTGCCGCCTGCTTGGTATTTGTGCCAGCCGCCGTGTTTGCCAGCGGCAGGCTGCTCCAGCTCGGCACCTTGTCCTCGCTTGTGGAGGGCGTGTACGACGGCACTCTTGCCATGGAGACAATCCAGAGGCCCGAAGCTTACGGGCTTGGCACTTTCGACCGTCTCGACGGCGAGATGATAGTTCTCGACGGGGTGGTGTACCGCGTGGGCGTCGATGGGGCCGTGAACAAGCCCTCTGTCACGAGCAAGGTGCCCTTTGCCAGCGTAAGCGTGCTCACGGCTCCGGATATTGACGAGCAGGCAGGAGCTTTCGCTTCAAAGGCAGAGCTGGAGGCGTTCATAACTGCGAGGCTTCCCAGCCTGAACTATCCAGTGCTCATAGTTCTTGAGGGCGACTTTGCCGATGTCACAACTCGCAGCGTGCCAGCGCAGGCCAAGCCTTACCCGACTCTCGCGCAGGTGGTTGCCGACGGGCAGGTGGTATTCCCCCTTGGCGCGCAAAAGGGCGTGGCCGTGGGCTTCTACTTTCCGCCTGCCTTTGCGGGGCTGAATGCGCCGGGCTTTCACCTGCATTTTATCGACGAGACGCGCAAGTGCGGCGGTCATGTGATGGACATTGCTCCAACTCGCGGCCGACTCCGCCTTCAGGTGCTAACGAGCGCCCAGTTCATTCTGCCTCCGCTCGACTCCGACTTTGCCAGCAGCGAACTTTCAACGGCAAAACCAGCGGCAAAGGTAGTGGGCGAGTAAGGACTGGGTGAGTGGCCTTCCTTGAATGTCAGGCCAGTAATCCTGCCATTGCATGGGCTTGCCAGCTCGTGTATGATTGGGCGGACATGACCGAAGAATCCTCCGCCCAGCTTTTCAGCGGTTCGCGCCGCGTTTATGTCACCGGCTCGCGAGCCGACATCCGCGTTCCCATGCGCGAAGTGGTGCTGCATCCCACGAAAAGACCGGACGGAACCATTCTGGAGAACGAGCCTTTCCGCGTCTATGACACTTCCGGGCCCTGGGGGGACCCCGACTTTCACCGCGATGTGAATATCGGCCTTCCACGCCTGCGCGAGGGCTGGATACGCGAGCGCGGCGACGTGGACGAATACGAAATCGGCGGCAAGGCGGCGGACATGACGCCATGCCCGCTCAAGGGCAGGCGCCAAGTGTTCCGCGCCAAGGCAGGCAGGCGCGTTACGCAGATGCACTACGCGCGTAGGGGCATCATCACCCCGGAAATGGAGTTTGTCGCCATTCGCGAGAACCTGCGCCGTCACCAGATGCGCGAGATGGGCGTTCAGGGGCCGGATGTGGACGCGAACAAGCTGAATCACCGTCACCCCGGCATGGGCTTTGGCTGCGCTATACCGGAGGAAATCACCCCCGAGTTCGTCCGCAGCGAGGTGGCCCGTGGCCGCGCGATTATTTCCGCCAATGTGAATCACGCGGAGGCAGAGCCGATGATCATCGGGCGTAACTTCCTTGTGAAGATTAACACTAACATCGGCAATAGCGCAGTGGCCAGCTCCATAGACGAAGAGGTCGAAAAGATGCGCTGGAGCATCCGCTGGGGCGGCGATACGCTGATGGACCTATCCACGGGCAAGAACATTCACCAGACCCGCGAGTGGATACTGCGCAACTGCCCCGTGCCCGTTGGCACAGTGCCGCTTTATCAGGCGATGGAGAAGGTCGGCGGCCGCGTCGAGAACCTCAACTGGGAGATATTCCGCGAGACGGTCATCGAACAGGCCGAGCAGGGCGTGGACTACATGACCGTGCACGCAGGCGTCCTGAAGCAGTTCATCCCCCTGACCGCGAAGCGCATGACGGGCATAGTGTCGCGCGGGGGCAGCATCATGGCCCGCTGGTGCCAGATTTATGATCAGGAAAACTTCCTTTTTACGCACTGGGACGAGCTTTGTGAAATATTCGCCGCCTACGACATAGCCTTTTCCATAGGCGACGGGCTGCGCCCCGGCTCGATTGCGGACGCCAACGACGCGGCACAGTTCGGCGAGTTGGAGGTGCAGGGCGGCCTTACAACCCGCGCATGGGAATACGATGTGCAGGTGATGAACGAGGGGCCGGGCCATGTCCCCATGCACATGATCAAAGAAAACATGGAAAAGCAGATCGAATGGTGCCACGAGGCACCGTTCTATACTCTCGGGCCTTTGACTACGGACATTGCGCCCGGCTACGACCATATTACTAGCGGCATAGGCGCGGCGATGATCGGCTGGTATGGCACGGCTATGCTCTGCTATGTCACGCCCAAGGAGCACCTTGGCCTGCCCAACCGCAACGACGTGCGCGAGGGCGTAGTGACATACAAGATAGCTGCCCACGCGGCGGACATTGCCAAGGGGCACCCCGCGGCACAGGCGCGGGACAATGCCCTTTCCAAGGCGCGTTTCGAGTTCCGCTGGGAGGACCAGTTCAATCTGGGCCTGGATCCGGACCGTGCACGCGGTTTCCACGACGAGACCTTGCCTGCCGACGCCGCCAAGGGGGCGCATTTCTGCTCGATGTGCGGCCCGAACTTCTGCTCGATGCGCATCACCGAAAGCCTGCGCCAGAACGGGTAGGCGGGGCTTGTTGCCGAGGTATGGCCCGTGGTTGTGGGCGTATTACGCGCCTGCGCCCGTGGGCGGAATCAGTACCCAGTCCATGCCTGCGGACTTTGCCCCTGCTATCCCAAGGTGGCTGTCCTCGAACACTATGCAGCGTTCCGGGGCCACGCCCAGCCACTGTGCCGCCATTAGGAATATCTCCGGGTCTGGCTTGCTGCGGCTTATGTCGTCCTGAGTAACCACTGCGTCGAACATTCCCTCCATGCCGATGGCGCGCAGGGTGCGCTCGACCATGTAGCGGGGCCCGCCGCTGGCCACGGCTATCTTTGCTCCGCGAGCGGCAAGGGCTTTGGCAAAGTCTGCGACCGGGGTTATGGGCAGCACATCGTCCACCATGCGGTAGTAGTGCTCCTCCTTGCTGCGGGTGACGGCGGCCGGGTCCAGCTTGTCGCCAAAGCGGGCGTTCATTTTGCGCACGGTGTCCTCGTGCCCTACGCCAGCTAGGCTGAAGAAGATCTCCCAGGTGTAGTCGAAGGAGGCTCCGTGCTCTGCGAATGCCTCCTTCCAAGCCCTGTGATGCAGGGTCATGGAGTCGGCAATGGTGCCGTCGCAGTCAAAGATGTAGCCATCGTACTGCTTGCTGGGAAAGTCGATTTTCAGATTTTCAAATGCCATATTCTGCGTGTCCTAGGTGTATTCTGTAACCCAGCACGATCCTTTATGGCCACCTAAAAGAACTTCGATTTCTGCTGCGAAGGGGCGTTGAGGAAGAGCCGTCTGTCAGAACTGCCTGTCAGCCGATGAGGCTGCATTCTTTTCCTCTTTCAGTTCGGCCATTGTCTTGGCCCCGTACTGCCTGAGCAGGTCAACCATCGCGTCGCCTTTAAAACCAAGGTCTCTTATCATAATCGCCTCGTCGAGGGGTAATTGATGTGACTTCCCCTTGTTCGGGTTAACGCCGCGTTCGAGGAGCAGCTTGGCAAAAGCTACATTTTCATGCCTGATCGCCATGGACAGCGGGCTGATCCCGTCGATATCCGTGCAGTTTGGGTCGGCCCCTTTGTCCAGCAGTATCCAGGCAAGTTTTGTGTTGTTTATGCTCACCAGCAAATGAAGCGGGGTCCGCCCTTCGCTGTTTTCAGAATTGGGATTGGCCCCTTTGTCCAGCAGCATTCTCACCATGTCTTCCATCTCAAGCGCGGTCGCCAAGTGAAGGGCAGTTATCCCATTTCTGGAATGACAGCGCATGTTGATGCTGGCGCCGTGCTCAATTAAGAGTTTGGCCATCAGTATGCTGCCGCGCTCCACACACATGTGCAGCATTGGCACCATGTCCGGGTCCAGCGTGTCCGGGTCGGCACCTTTTTTAAGCAATAGCTCTCCTGTGGAAAGGTTGCCGGTCATGCACGCGACAGAGAGCGGGCAGTGGCCGTCTGAAAAGCCTGCGTTCACGTCCGCTCCGGCGTCTATGAGCAAGGTGGCGCATTCAGCGGACTGGCATATGCCAAGCGGGGTAACACGCATGTTATCTCGCACATCAGGGCGCATTCCTTTTGCAAGAAGCATATGTATTATCCAAGGGTTGGAAGCGTATGCGGCGATGTGAAGGGCCGTCATTCCTTTGTGGTTATCTTTACGATCCATGTTCACACCGTATGAGAGAAGCAATTCGACGACTTCTGCGCTTCCCGACTGACAGGCGGCCATTAGCGGAGTGAATCCTTCAGGGCTAGCATTCTCCAGATTGGCTCCCTTCTTGATCAGTATCTGTGCGGACATGACATCTCGGTTGATACATGCCACAAACAGCGGGCTGTAGCCGTTGGGCAGAGTTTCGTTTACATCCGCTCCGCGCTCGATAAGCAGGCGGACCAGTTCCGGGTTGCCTCTCCCCAAGGCTGCGCCAAGCAGACTCTTTCCATCAAGAATGGCGGATATGGCGTCGGGGTGATCGTCGAGCCGTTTTTTGACGCCCTCAATGTCCCCTTTTGCAACGGCATTGAACAAGCCTGTGAGGAACTTGCGCCTGTTGCGCTCCTGCTCTTCCTTATCCTTGAGTCTGATGTTCGCCGTTTCCTCCAGAAAGTCGCCAAGCTCTTTAAAGCCGTGATTGCGCGCCACTTGTGCAGGAGTTAGCCCTTCCATGTTCAGGGCTATGGGATCAGCTCCCTTGTCCAGAAACATCGTGCTGATTTCCTTGCGTCCGAAGCGGGCGGCTATGTGCAGGGGGCTGTTTCCTTGGATAATGTAGTTGGACCCCGTTTCCGGGAACTCTTTCAGATACCTGCCCACCGCCTTGGCATCGTCTTTTGACACAGCAACAAGCAGTGATTGAGTTGCCTTGTGGTCTGGCAATTTCTGGGCCGAGACCGCCATTGGCACTAGCAAGGCTAGCGCAAGAAGGAGAGAGGGGAGGTGCAAAGCTACCATAGAGCGTAATCAGCGGGGTGGACTTACTTGATAACGCCTCGCGAATGTATGTGCAAGTCCATGATGTGCATGGAGGGCGTATGCCTCCATATTTGAAGGCCTTAGCCCTGCCCATCCATAAGAATATCCTCCTTAAAGCACTTGTTGGCAGCTGGCCTACTCTTCCGCTGGCTCCGTTGCCGCCTTCTTTGCCGGGGCTTTCTTAGCTCCCTTTGCGCTCGGCTCCCTTGGCGGGAACTTGAAGCTTATCCCGCCCTTCTTTACGTCGAGCACCAGTATCGCCTTGAAGGGGCGGCGCGTTTTCTTGGATATGAAGCCGTCGATAACGCCCGTTTCGCCCGCTGCGAAGAGCTTCTTTGCCTCCTCGGTGGGGATTGTTTTGCCAAGTATGGTGCGGAAGATGCGGATGCCCTTTTCGCGGTCGCCCTTTATGTAGCTTTCGCTGGCGAAGGCCGAGGCCGTTTCATAGACCTTGGTGCCGTCCTTAGGGCTTATTCCGACCACCGTCAGCTTTTCAAAGTCCAGAGTCTCTGCTCCGTTCTCGCCTTCGGCCCCGTTCTCGCCCCCGCCGCCGTTGTTGTCGAACACGAAGGCCACCTTGCCCTCTTCGAGCTTCAATATGGCGCTGAAGGGTTTGCCCTTCTTGGAGCGGAAGCCGTCGAGCGGACCTACCTGCCCCCGCGTCACAAGCTCGCGCACCTCGTCCACGGCCAGCAGGCGGTTGGCGAGGGTCTTGTATATGGAGATCTTCCCGTCCTGACTGCGGAAGGCGCGCACGCTTTCCAGCATCGGCTGGCCGTCGCTTGGCGCTGCAAAGTCGAGCGTCGTAGTCTCCTGCTCGCTCTCGGTGTAGCTCTTGGCCTTTTCCACGACGCGGGCCGCGTGCTCGCGGATGCCGTTCATGAACTCGTCGCGGGAGAGTCTGCCCTCCTCGATGAGCTTCAGCCTGTACTCCCAGTCACCTGTAAGTTTCGCGCTTACAAGGCTTTGGATATTCACAGCGTTAAGAAAGTCGATAAGGCCCTCGGCCTTGCCCGTGGGGGCCAGGTCTCGCCCCGCGCGCTCTATGTACTGCTCGTTAATGAGGTGGTCGATTGTTTGGGCGCGGGTGGCCGGGGTGCCGAGGCCCTTTTCCTTCATGGCCTCGACCAGTTCCTCGTCTTCCAGATCTTTGCCAGCGGTTTCCATCGCTGTTAGTAGCGTCGCTTCCGTGTAGCGCACGGGCGGGCGGGTCTGCTCGGCAAGGTTATCGAGTCCTGCAACCTTTGCCCTTGGCGGCTTGCCGTCCTTTGCGCTTATGCTTGGCAGCTCGTCCTTGCCCTGAGTGCGCCCATAGACATCCATCCAGCCGGGCACGGCCAGCACCTTGCCCTCGGTCTTGAAGGCGTGCTCGCCGACCATGCTGATGCGGGTTGTGACGTCGTACTCGGCAGCCGGGAAGAAGGTTGCCACAAAGCGCCGCGCCACCATGTCGTATATTTTGGCCTCGTCGGGCGAGAGCTTCTTGCCCTCGGCGCTGGCCTCGGTGGGGATGATGGCAAAGTGGTCGCTGACTGCCTTGTTGTCGAAAATGCGCTTGTCGAAGCGGACATAGCCCTCGTCGAGCGCCTGCACGGCAAAGCGGGACAGCCCCTCGCGGGATACTTCACCCGATTCGCCAACGGCCAAAGACCCCATCACGGCCTTGCATACGGGCAGGTAATCTTCGGGCAGGCAGCGCGAGTCCGTTCTTGGGTAGGTCAGAAGCTTGTGCTTTTCGTAAAGGCTCTGCGCGGCGCGCAGCGTGGCCCCTGCGGGCATTCCGTAGCGAGTGTTGGCCTCGCGCTGGAGGGTTGTAAGATCGTAGAGGCGGGGCGCTCCCTGACGGGTGCGTTTCTTTTCCTCGGAGACGTTTGCCCACTGAACGGTCTTGGCGCTTTTAATGACGGCGTTTGCGGCGGCCTCGTCCCAGATGCGGTCGGCGCGGTCGTCATCGTCGGCCTTCTT
This sequence comes from Puniceicoccales bacterium Verruco_02, assembly GCA_001604585.1. Lineage (GTDB taxonomy): Bacteria > Verrucomicrobiota > Verrucomicrobiia > Opitutales > Oceanipulchritudinaceae > Verruco-01. Next base: position 25,515 of record LVBW01000035.1, read on the forward strand.
GAAGTTGGGCCTTTGGTAAACACCTTCGTAGTGGCCTTCGGTAAGGTCGAAAACGCCCTGTATGCGCCAGTAGGAGCGGGGCACGAAGTTGCGTATCGCCCTTTCGCGCTCGACTACGAGGGCCAGGGTGGGGGTCTGCACGCGGCCCACGGTGGCGGCCTTGCCGCGGCGGCTGCCGTACATGCGTGCCGTGATGGCGCGGGTGCCGTTTATGCCAATGAGCCAGTCCGCCTCGGAACGGCTGCGGGCGGCGTCGGCCAGAGGGGCCATTTCCGCACCTTCGCGCAGGTGGTTGAATGCCTCCAGTATGCCCTTCTTTGTCATGCTCTGCATCCAGAGCCGCCACACGGGCTTCTTGCAGCCAGCGGCCTGACAGATGTAGGTGAAGATAAGCTCGCCCTCGCGGCCCGCGTCACAGGCGTTCACAAGGCCGTCGATGTCCTTGCGCTGCATGAGCTTCTTTAGCCCGCCGAACACGTCCTTGGTTTTCTCGATGGGCTTGACCTCGAAGCTCTTGGGGATGATGGGCAGAGCGTCCATCTTCCAGAAGCGCAGGTTCTTGTCCATGTCTTCGGGCATGAAGAGTTCGACCAAGTGGCCAACTGCGCTGGCGATGACGTAATCGTCGCTCTCCAGGTAGTCTCCGGTTTTCTTCTTGATGCCCAGTGCGGCGGCTATGTCTCTGGCCACACTTGGCTTTTCGGCAATGACAAGGGTCTTCATTCAGATGATGGAAGTGCCGGTTCCATGTGCGGGGTTTCCGGCCTTCGTTGTGTTTGGCAGGTCCGCCAGTTTGTGCGGGCTTGTTGGAAAAAAAGCGCCGCGCGTTTCCGCGCGGCGCTGAAAGTCAGCGAAGTTGCGCGAGGACAGAGTCCAGTTGCGTGACAAGTTCTCCGATGGTATCGACCGTTTCGTCTCCCATGTTGGAGATGCGGAAGGTGATGCCCTTGATCTTCCCGTAGCCGGTGTTGATCATGCAGTGGTACTGCTCCTTAAGCATCTTGTTGAACTTGTTCATGTCGAGGCCCTCGGGCGTTTTAACGCATACGAGGCTGCGCGAGCAGTACTCTTCGGAGGGGAACAGCTCCATGCCGTGCTTTTTGACCCATGCGCGTAGCATGTCGTTGGTCTTCACATGGCGGGCGTAGCGGTTCTCAAGCCCCTCGGTCAGAATCTCGCGCAGCTTGTGCTGGAGGCCGAATATGAGCGAGATGGCGGGCGTGGAGGGCGTGTTGCTCTTCTCGTGGTTTTTCTGGAACTCGATGAAGTCGAAGTAGTAGCCGCGTCCTTCGACAGTCTTTGCTCGGTCGAGGGCGCGCTTGGACACGGAAAGGAGAGCCGTGCCGGGGGGCAGGGCGAGGGCCTTTTGTGTGCCGGTGATAAGTACATCTATGCCAAGCTCGTCCTTGGGCGTGGGGACTACGGAGAAGGAGCTGACCGTATCGACTATGGAAATGACTTCCGGATACTCGCGCACTACGTCCATGATTTCCTTGATGGGACTCATGGTGCCGGTCGAGGTCTCGTTGTGGATGAGGGTCAGCGCATCGTACTCACCCGTGGACAGGGCCTTGCGTATCTGCTCGGGCAGGATGGGTTCTCCCCATTCGGACTGTATGCCGTCGGCCTTGAGGCCGCAGCGATGGGCCACTTCGAGCCACTTGTCTGAGAAGGCGCCGTTCATGCAGCAGAGCACCTTCTTCTTTACGACGTTGCGAAGGGCACCTTCCATGACGCCCCAAGAACTGCTCGTGGAGAGGTACACCGGGTCTTTGGTGGCGGCGAGCGTTTGCAGGCCGGCCTGAACTTCGTTGTACAGGGTGACGAAATCGCCGCTGCGATGCCCGATCATTGGATGGCACATGGCCTTGAACGTGGCTTCGGATACGGCTATCGGCCCCGGTATGTAGAGCTTTGGCGTCATGATTGTGTTGCTTTTGAGGAAAAACAGGCTGTCGGACAATAAGGCAAATGGAAAACGCGATTACTGTTTATCCTTTGCTGTCTTCGACGTTGAGTTTCTTGACCACAACGCTGTTGCGTTCGGCCAGAACTATGGTTTTTGGCTTCCAGTCGGCCACTTCTTCGGGCCTTAGGCTGGCAAAGGACATTATTACTACTAGATCGCCCACCTGTCCGAGCCGGGCCACAGCGCCGTTGAGAGCAATCGTGCGCGAGCCTGCGGGAGTTGGTATGGCATAGGTCTCGAAGCGGGAGCCGGAGTTCATGTCCCCGACGAGGATTTTCTCGTACGGGAGAAGGCCCACCATTTCCATGAGTGTGGAGTCTATGCCAAGGCTCCCCTCGTAGTTAAGGCTGCTCTCCGTGACTTGCGCACGCAGAATTTTGGACTTTAAAAGCTGGATTTCCATTTCCTTGCCCCTGTCGGGTCAAACTAGCCGACTAAAGACTCTGCCCGTAAGCCGTCAATCAATCTTTGTGGCCAGACTTTACAATATACTCATATTTTCGGGTCGTTGCGTCCCACTAATGGCATTCTGCGGCGTGACATCGTCGTTTATGTGTTGTCGGCGCCCGCTTGGGCAGGCATTGATTTTCCCTTACACATTGAGCTTGGAGAAGGATACAGGCAGGGCGGCGCAGGATGCCGAAGAGGGGTTCGACCCGTACGAGGAGGATTCCCCGCCTTCGCTTGTGTACATACTCCGGCGTGCGGCGCGGCGTTTTGTGGCCTTTGCCGCCGATGTCATCTACGACAAGGCGCAGGGCCGGGGGGCAAGGCTCTTCGGGGCCTTCCTGCTTGTGCTTTCCTACCCCTACGCGGGCATTGCGCGGGCCAAGCTGTGGCTGTACCGCAATCGCCTGTTCCGCGATGCCCACCTTGGCTGCATGGTCATAGTGGTGGGCAACCTCACGATGGGGGGCACGGGCAAGACGCCCGTAGTAGAGCGCCTCGCAAGGGTGCTTCAGGCGCGGGGACGCAAGGTAGGCATACTTTCCCGCGGCTACAAGAGCCGCAAGGAGCCTCTGCTTCACAAGGCATGGCGCGAACTCACGCACAAGGATGCGGCCCCGCCAAAGGTGGTGAGCGACGGCAAAAGCGTGCTACTTGGTTCCCTTGAGGCCGGTGACGAGCCTTACATGCTGGCAAAGAACCTGCCGGGTGTGTGCGTAGTCGTGGACAAGGACCGCGTGAAGGCGGGCCATTACGCGGTGAAGCACTTTGGCGTAGATACGCTCATTCTCGACGATGGCTTTCAGTACTACAGGCTCAAGGACCACCTTCAGGTCCTGCTCATAGACAAGAACAACCCCTTTGGCAACGGGCGGCTTATCCCGCGCGGCATTCTGCGCGAGCCTGTGGAGCATCTGCGCCGCGCCAGCTACATATTCCTCACCAAGAGCGACGGCGTGCCCGATCCGGCACTTGAGGCCCGCATAAACGCCATCCGCCCCGGCACAGAGCTTATCGAATGCACCCACAGGCCGCAGTACTTGTGCGAGTTGTCCGGCGGGGAGCGTCTGACCTTGTCATTTCTTAAGGGGCGAAGGGTGGCCTGCCTGTCCGCAATTGCCGTGCCGGAGGGTTTTGAAAAGTTCGTGGCCGAGCAGGGTGCCTTCATCGTCTGCCGAAGCCGCTTCTTGGACCATCACCGCTTCGATGCCGACGATCTGGCCGAGGTGTTCGACGACGCGCTGGAGGCTCATGCGGAGTTCATGGTGACGACGGAAAAGGACGCCGTGCGCATGAATCCGGCCATGCGTTGCCCGATGCCCATCTATTACCTGCGCGTGGAGATAGAAATTCTGAGCGGAGCGGCTGACTTTGATGAAGCCGTGTCGCGCATCTGCCGGGAGTAGGCGGTGGGCGCCGTGTCAGGATGACATCTGTGCGGGAAACTGTTTGCCGCTCATTTCCTCAATATCCATGCATATGACGCACACCCGCGCCAGCATCGCTTCGGGAAAGGGCGTCCGCTGCTCCCAGCCGTACTTGCGGGCGATAAGGGTCAGCGCCGCATGCCTTTCTTCAGCATCTTCAAGAAACCTTGCCATGCCTCTAGCAATGGCGCTGCGGTAGTGCATCCCCCAGGAGCAGGGCGGTCCCTTGCGGACCAGTTCCACATCGTGCTCTGCCTGAACGCAGAGGAGCGGGTTAGCCCGCAGGGCGGCAATCTTGAGGCCCTCTCTTGCGCTATGCAGGAATATGTTGCGCCCGTCGTAGGCAAAGTTCATGGGCAGCACATACGGGGTGCCCTTCTCAATCATCGCCACATGGCAGTACTGTGCCCCCTCCCACACCGCGTCGATTAGCTTTCGTTCGGCTATCTCCCTGTCGTTGCGCATCATGTCGGGCAATATCGCCGGGCCTTGACGCCGGGCCAAGTAAATAATACGGCCAAGCGCGCGGGGCACCTTGCTAGCACTTTTCGCCGCAGCTCTTGCCTGCAAACTCCGCAGCCACTGCCTCTATGCGGTGGGCCAGCAGCACGTCTCGCTGGGTCAGCTTCATGTCGGCATCGATGCTCGTCAGGGCCAGTGCCACGTGGTTATCCACGCAGTAGATCTCCGGATGGTGGTTCATGGCCTCGGCCTCGAAACCCATGCGGGTTATGAAGGCCAGTGCCGTGGGGAAGGAGCCGAACTCGAACTCCCGGTTCAGGCGCTCGTCCTCGTATGTCCATTCAGGCAGTTCCTTCAGGGCGAGGTCGATTTCGGAGGGTTGCAATGGTGTGCTCATATTTTCACCAATAGCGAGGCGATTGCCTTCTGTCAAATATATGTGGGCCGATTATGAACAGGGAATGGCATTTGCGGCGCGTCAGGCAGTAATGCTCCGCCGCTTTTCGTTTGCCCATTGCGCTGAAATGACAAAGGTAGAGCGTTTCATCCCGTTTTGCCCGATTGAAGCCCCTTTCCTCAGAACCTGCGTCCGCTCCCGCCCATGTAGCCATAATCATGGACGGCAACGGGCGTTGGGCAAGACTCAGGGGCCTGCCGCGAATTGCCGGGCACAGGGAGGGCGTCAACAGGGTGCGCGACATAGTACGCGCCGCCGGAGAGCTGGGCATAAAATGCCTCACCCTATACGCATTTTCCTGTGAGAACTGGAAGCGCCCCAAGGAAGAGGTGGACGAGCTGATGAAGCTCCTAGAACGCTTTCTGCGCACTCAGGCGAAGGAAATCCGCAAACAGGGCCTGCGCCTGCGCACGATTGGCGACATAGCGGCCCTGCCCGAGAAGGTGCGCAGCCTGCTGGAGAAGACCATTGCCGAAAGCGCTGGCAACGAAAAGGGCACCCTTGTTCTGGCGCTCAACTATGGCTCGCGCCAGGAGGTAATAGCCGCCGTGCGCGCATACGCGCTGGCTGTCCGCGAAGGGCGCGAAGACCTTGACGCTCTCGACTGGGACCGCTTCAGCCGCCACCTCTACACCGGGGATCTGCCGGACCCGGACCTCATTATCCGCACCTCGGGCGAGCTGCGCGTAAGCAATTTTCTCCTACTTCAGGGGGCGTATGCCGAGTACTGCTTTGTGCAGAAGAGCTGGCCCGACTTCGGCCCGGCAGACCTGCGCGAGGCCATCGAGGCATACAATGCGCGAGAAAGGCGCTTCGGGATGACTGGCGAACAAATTTGCAACGGAACAGGGCAGAATACGCGATTAATCTCATGAAAGGCCGCATAGCCAGCACCTTCGCCCTCTGGGCAATACTGGTCGCTACGACCATCCTGTTCCGCGCACCGGGGGCGGTGTGGCTGGCGGCGCTGGCCGCCCTACTTACCCAGTACGAACTGTACCGGATGCTCTCGCTCATGGGGCAGAGGCCGATGAGCAACACGGGCATGGCGGCGGGTCTTTTCATATCGCTATCGCCGCTGTTTGCTGGCAACGGCCTTGTGTCGGGCACGAACCTGATTGCGCCTTCGGTCGTGTTTTTCAGCATCCTCGCCCTTCTGCGCCGCCCGCGCGGGAACCCGGTGAACGCCCTCGGCTCCACGATGCTGGGCCTGATACTTGCCCCATGCACGATGGTGTTCATAAGCATGTTGATATACCGCTTCGGCGCTGAGGGGCCGGGCCTTATGCTTGCCCTCTGGCTTGTCATGGCGACAAAGTTCACCGACATGGGCGCGCTACTTACCGGACTTGCAATCGGGCGGCACAAGATGGCCCCCGTCCTTAGCCCCAAGAAGACCTGGGAAGGCGCCGTGGGCGGGGTTCTCGTCTCGATGGGCAGCAGTGCAGCCTTTGCGCACTTCATGCCACTTGGCAGTCTTCCGGCGGGCTTTTGCCCAGCCGTGGCGGCCGCAATGGCCCTGCCTCTTGCAATAGCCTCGATATTTGCGGACCTTCTGGAGAGCGCCTTCAAACGTGAAAGTGGCGTAAAGGACTCTGGCAATCTTCTGCCCGGTATCGGCGGCATATTCGATCTTACCGACAGCTTCATGCTCTCGGCTCCGCTTGCCTACTACATGGCGCTGTTCATACTCGCGTAAAATGGGAAGGGATGCAGCAATGGAGGGCACAGTGCGCAAGGTGGTCCTGATAGGGGCGACCGGTTCCATAGGCGGCAATGCCTTGCGCGTCATTGCCGCGCACCCGGAGCGGCTTCGCCTTGTGGGCGCGGCCAACCGCAGCCGCTCTTCGGAGCTGGAGGAAATAGGCCGCCGCTTCGGCGTCAAGAAACTCTGCTGCGTGGAGCGCGACGGCGAGGCCGCGCTTTCCGAACTGGCCACTATGGAGGATGCCGACATAGTACTGATGGCAGCCGGGGGCACGGTCTGCCTTCGCCCGACTTTGGCGGCCATTGCAGCAGGCAAGGCAATCGCCCTTGCCAGCAAGGAGGTGCTCGTCATGGCCGGGGCCTTCGTCATGGAGGCCGCGCGCAGGGCAGGGGTGCGCATCCTGCCCGTGGACAGCGAGCACAACGCCATTTTCCAGTGTCTGGACGGCAGAACGGGGGGGGTAAAAAGGCTTATACTCACAGCGTCCGGCGGCCCATTTCGCGACTCTTGCCTCGAAACTATGCGCTGCGCCACTCCCGAGCAGGCCCTGAGGCATCCCAACTGGTCGATGGGGCCGAAGATCACGATAGACTCGGCCACGATGGCGAACAAGGGCCTTGAGATGATAGAGGCCCGCTGGCTCTTTGACGTGGCTCCGGAGCAGATAGACGTTGTCATACACCCCCAGAGCATCGTCCATTCGATGGTGGAGTTTGTAGATGGCTCTATGCTCGCGCAGCTTGCCCCGCCCAGCATGACCTTTGCCATACAGCACGCCCTGCTCTACCCGGAGCGGCTCCCCGGAGTGGAGGCCCCGCTGGATCTAACCCGCGCGATGAGCCTGACATTCTCTCCGCCCGACCCGGAGAAGTTCCGCACTCTGGCACTTGCCCGGCAGGCCATGCAGGCTGGCGGCAGCGCCCCGGCCATATTCAACGCCGCCAACGAGGTGGCCGTCGAAGCCTTTCTTAAGGCTGAAATACCCTTTCTTGCCATTGCCTCCATCATCGGGCAGACTCTGTCAACCCTGCCCATCGTGCAGCCTCGCGACCTCGACGAACTCATCGAGGCGGACGCAGAGGCGCGGCGTGCGGCAAGAGCGGCTGTAACGAAATGAATCTAGGCAATATACAGGAATTTTTGGGCGGCCCCTGGGCTTTGATCCTATCACTTTTCTTTCTCTGTGCGTCGATAATCATCCACGAGTGGGGCCACTTCGTGGCCGCCCGCTGGCGGGGTCTTGTCGTTGAGCGTTTCTCAATCGGCTTCGGGCCTCGGATATGGGGTTGGAAGAGCCGCTCTGGTGTGGATTTCCGCATTTCGGCCATTCCCTTCGGTGGTTACGTGGCCCTGCCTCAGCTCGCCGGGGCAAAGGCTTTGGAAGGAGATAGCAGTTGTGACGGTGCCTCTCTCCCTCCCATCAGTCCGACAGACAAGATTATCGTCTCCATCGCCGGGCCGCTTTTCAACGTACTCTTCGCCCTGCTTCTGGGCCTTGTGATCTGGGTCGCGGGCAAGCCCGTGGATGCCTCGATGACTACGACCACGGTCGGTTATGCGGCTAGGGAGATCAAGGACATAGAGGGCAACTGGGTGCCCGGCCCCGCGCGTTCGGCAGGAATACTGCCCGGAGACCGAATCGTGGCTATCGACGGTGCTCCCGTTGCCCAGTGGACTGACATAGTGCAGGCCGTGGCGACAAGCAGCGGTTACGACGCCGCTGGCAGTCGTAGCGTGGATATAGAGCTATTTCGCAGCGTGGAGCTGGAGCGCGAAGGCGAGCGCATTGTCCTGTCTGTAAAGCCCATCCTTTCGAGCGGCACAAAGCTGCGCGAAATCGGCATCCTGCCCCAGCGTCCGGCTGTGGTGGGCGGGGTTTTCCCCAATTCTCCGGCTGAAAAGGCTGGCCTTGGCGCAGGGGATCGCATCGTGTCGGTCAACGGCGAAGCCATCGACCACATTCTGGCCGCAAGCCGCATCATTGGCCAGTCCCAGCCCGTGGAGCACATTTTGGGCGTGCAGAGGGGCGACACTTACATGGAACTGCGCATCCTGCCCGAGCTTATAAAGGACAGGGCGGGGAACATGCGGCCCATGATAGGCGTAAGCTGGGCCGAAGAGGACAAGGTGCTCATACACGAGAATCCGCTAAAGCAGCTTTCCAGCGTCGTTTACATGACCTTCGACGTGCTCAAGGCCCTCTTGAACCCGAAGAGCGATGTGCGCGTAAGCGACATGAGCGGCCCAGTGGGCATCGTGCACGCCATGCTCATGTCTGCCAGAGAGGGAATGATGCTGCTGCTCTTTCTTGTGTTTTTCATAAATATCAACCTTGCCATTGTAAACCTGTTGCCTGTCCCGGTTCTCGATGGCGGGCATATCTGCTTTGCCATACTTGAAAAGTTGCGCGGAAAGCCCTTGCCGGAGCGCCTTGTAACGAGCAGTCAGGCCGTGTTCGTGGTCTTTTTCCTCAGCATGATGGCCTACATAACCCTGCACGATATATTGAGGGAGTTCGATATGGCCCGCACGCGCAAGGAGATACGACAGGTCGAAAAGCAGCCGGACCCCGTGTTTGGCCAGCAGGAGGCGGAGAAGTCCGCAGAGTCCGGCGAGGCTCCAGCAGCCGCCAAGACCGAGTAGGGAGCCACGAAGCACCGGCACAAATGGGGGCACTTTCCGTTTTTTCGGAATATGTGGCCCGTGCCCTGCTTCTTTATCGGTGAAAAGAGGCGCTGAGAGCTGCCCGCCGGGATGAAACCCGGTCCACATTGTAAGGCAGGGCGAAGGTCGGGCTTGACAAAGGGGATGAAACAGTGCAGTCTTCGGACAGACTAAGGTTCTTTTACAGTTCAACGAGCAGCCCGCTTCCTCGGGCATCTGAGCGGCACAGAAAGGCGTTAAAGAGCGTCTGAATGCCGGTAGAGTGAGATTTTGCGGTTCAGTGGCGACCGCTCCAGTTTTTCTTCGGACCCTGTCCGGAGGATTAACAACACAACGGAGATCAAACCATGATCCACACCAGAACGAATACTCAGGTACTGAGGAATCACAAGGCCCGCCCGGCCCGGAAGATTCCGGGCCTCCGTGAGCGTCTTTCGGATAGCCGTATGGTTACTTCGATGACGCGCACTGACTTCATGGGTCTTGGTGGTCTGCGCTAAATAACACAAATCAGAAATCAACTGGGCGGGAGAAGCAATTCTCCCGCCTTTTTTATTGCCCCAATCGGCACTTCCGCCGGTCAAGGCAGAGGGTGAGATTAGAGCATTTTCNNTGTCTGCAAAGCCTTGCCGTCTTCTTTCCCAGCAGCTCGCCTGACCGCGCCATTTAACTGAAAATGCTCTAGGGCGTAACTCGCGCAACTTGACAGATGGATGCGCAATGCGGACGGCTGTCCCCGGTCGTCCCTGCCTCCAAGACTGTCAATATGTTACGAACCCTAGGCAGGTACGCCTTTCCGAGGCGTCCGCTCTGGCTTGCTCCAGCATACTTTGGTAAACTTATGGGGGAGGCTTTCGGCCCTTTCCTTGCCTGTCATAAGACGAACGCGCCAAGGCATCTCTCTATCTGCTACTCTGCGGCGTTCAGCACGGCCTGTTCATCCGGCTCTTGCTGCGGCTCTGCCTCCATGTCGGCATCTGCCGGCCGCTCTGCAATGCGCACGCTTAGCTCCAAGGTCACGCCGTTGCGACGAAGGCGCACGGGCACGTATTCACCGACGCGGGTGTAGAACATGGCGTTGCGCAAATCGTCCAGATCCCGCACCGGATAGATGCCCACCTGCAAGAGTTGGTCCCCGGCTTGAATGCCGGCTTCGCGCGCCGGGGTGCCGTCCACCACCTTGCGGATAAGTATGCGCTTGCCCTCGGACACGCTCGTTTCCACGCGCACGTCGAATCCTATCCAGCCATCGGTCACTTTGCCATAAAAGAGCAGATCGTCACGCACGCGCATGATGGCCCTTGCCGGAAGTATGTAAGTGGACGATAGTTCGCTAAGAGAACCCACCTGTATGCCGACCAGACGGCCGTTGAGGTCAAGATAGGCCCCGCCGCTTTCGCCAGGTCCGGCCGGTATGCTTGTGCGGATGAGCACGCAGGGGAAAATGTGCTGCCCGAAGCGGCTTTCCTGTCCAGATACAAGGCCCGTGGCGGGCGAGGGGGCAAGATCCATCGGGCAGGCTATGCGAAGGAGGTAGGTGCCAACCGGAGGAAGGCTTGGGCTGTCGCCAATCTGAATGAAGGGGAAGGAGTCGGGCAGGGTGAGCAGCTTTAGCAGGGCAAGGTTTGTGCTGCGGTCGTAACCGATCATCTTGGCGGCGTATTCCACGTCGCGGTACACGACCCATACTCGGTCGTTGTTGATGACCGCGCTGGCGTTGGTAAGGACGTGGCCCTCGCGGCTTATGAAAAAGCCTGTTCCCACTATGACCTGTGGCAGCTCAGAGGGGTTGCGGCTCTGGTAGGCGGCCTTGACGCGCACTACGGCGTCTTGGTTGTCCCTAAATAGCTCTACCACTCGCCTTTGTACGGCGAGAAAGTCGCCTCCTTCAGCTCCCTGAAGGAGAGGGACGGCTAAAAAAAAACCGCCAAGGCAATCAGCTTCCCAAGGGACATGGCGTTGTCTCGTTTAGAAAGAGTTGCTGGCAAAGAGCACATCGCCCCTAGCCCCATGAGCGCCGAGCTGATCGGCCACGTAACGGATGCCCGATACCTGCGCCCCGCCAATAGGCAGGTCAGCGGCGGCCATCACCTTCAGGTAACGGCCATTGTCGAGGTTCATCTGAAGGTTGTCGCGCACGAAGGATTCGCGACTGGCCTTTGTTCGGTCAAGAGCCGGGGCGTTGACAGACACCACCATGTCCACGGCGCTATCGGCGATAATCGGGCCGTTGCCAGTCCCCTGCGCAGTTGGCATGTAGAGCACCGCGCCGAACACAAGAAGAGCCGCAGCCGCAGGTGCGCCAAGGGTCAGAATGCGAGAGTGCAGCAGTGCCGCAGAGAAGCGCCTGGCCAAGCTGGGACGGCTGTGCATGGCTTCCTGAAACATGCGTTGATGCATCTGCTTCTCGAACTGATTCCAAAACGCGCGGTCGGGCTGCTCTGCCTTTTTCAGGCGAAGCAGTTGCTCCACGCTGAGCGCCTCGCGCTCTTTTTGGACTGTCTTGAGGTGTTGAGGCATCGGGTGCTTGAAGTGTGAAAAAATTGGCTTACTTGACGTAGTCCTGCAAAAAGGACTGAAGTTCCTGTTTTGCGTAATGAAGGCGGGAGCGGACTGTGCCTTCACTGGTCTTCATGATCTGGGCTATCTCCTGATGGTTAAGCCCCTCGATCTCGAAGAGGATTACGACTGTCCTATGCTTAGGAGACAGCTTTTGCAGAGCTTCGTTCAATTTTTCCTGAAGCTCGGCTAGTCCCGCGCTTCTGTCTCCGGCGTGGCGCTGTGCAAGGCACTCGACAATCTCCGTCGGGGCCATCTCCTCGTTGATGTTGTCGAAGGAGAAAAAGCGGCGCATGCGGTGCCGTTTGACATGGCTCAGGGTGGTGTTGACCGCTATGCGGTACAGCCATGTGAAAAAGCTGCTCTTGCCCTTGAAGCGGCCGATGGAGGTGTAGGCGCGGATGAAGCTTTCCTGCGTAAGGTCGGCAGCGTCCTCGCGGTTGGCCGTGATGTTGTAAACTATGCTGTAAATGCGCTCGCGGTACTTGCGCATCAGCGCGTCGAAGGCCTGCGCATCACCATTTTGCACGCTTGTAACCAGGGCCAGATCTTCGTCGATCTGGGTGCTGGCAATGGCCTCTGCTCCTGCGAGCTGCCCGGTTGCGCGTGTGAATGCCATAGGTCTTCCCAATTATGATGCGTCGCAGGAGCGCATTTGTAAAGAGCGGAATTTGCCCCATCCCCCCCCCACACCATCACCGGAGAGGGCGCGGCGAAGGCCACGAATGTATCCTTGATTCTGCAAGAGGCGGGGCCTCACTTTTTTAGCGACCTTTGTGCCCTCATTGTCGTATATTGTAAGACATGGCCCTTGCGCGCATTCAACGCAGCATTGTCAGCAACCTTGTGGACATGGGCAGACTGGCCCCGGAGCAGGCACAGCGCCTGTACGAAAGCAGGGAAGAGCTTTCCGGCGAGGCGATGGAGCAGATGCTTTCCAAGGAGTTCGGCGTCACCGAGTTTATCATTCTCGTTGCCAAGGCTAGGGCCTGCGACATGGCCCCGTTCAACGCGAAGGCTTTTGTCGTCGGGGAGAAGACTTTCGAGAAGCTGGACAAGGACTTCTGCAAGGAGCACAAGGTGCTGCCCCTTGGTGTTGTGGGAGAGCGGCTCGCCATTGCGATATCCAACCCATTCAACACTTCCGTGGCCACCCTTGCTCAAGAAGAGGCGCACATGAAGGTCGTTGTCCTTCTCGCGCTTGGGGCCGAGATCGAGGAAAAGCTTAAGGACAAGCAGCAGGATCGGCCCCGCAGCGAGGGTTTTGGCGACGTGGTCGAGGCTCTGGGCGAGGAATACGGCGACGAGGTGCGCAAGCTCGACGACGAGAATCTGGAGGAAGAGTCCGCCCCGATTATCAAGCTGGCCAACCGCATAATCGAGGATGCCTACTATTCGGGTGGCAGCGACATACACATCGAGCCTTACGAGACCTTTGCCAGAGTGCGCGTGCGTGTGGACGGCATATGTCACGAGAAGCTGCGCATCCCGCCCAAGGTGGCCACGGCCCTTCTGGCCCGCCTGAAGGTGATGAGCAACCTCGACATCGCGGAAAAGCGCCTTCCCCAGGATGGGCGAATTGTTTACAAGCAGTTCAACCGCAAGGGCCTGGACATCGACCTTCGCGTTGCCACTGCGCCGCTAAACCACGGCGAGGGCGTTGTAATGCGTATCCTTGACAAGCAGAAGAGCACCCTGCCGCTTACCGCGTTGGGCTTTTCCGATGAGAACCTTGCCAAGTATCGCGACCTTATCGTGCGCCCCTACGGGATGATACTGCACTGCGGGCCGACCGGTTCTGGTAAATCCATGACGCTCTACTCCGCGCTGAACGAAATCAATGCGCCGGACACCGTGATACGCACTGCGGAAGACCCGATCGAATACACCTTGCCGGGCCTTTGCCAGATGCAGATGCACCGCAAAATCGGCCTTACCTTCGCCAGCGCCCTTCGCGCCTTCCTGCGTCAGGACCCCGACATCATACTCGTTGGCGAAATCCGCGACAGCGAAACGGCTCAGATCGCCATCGAGGCCGCTCTGACGGGCCACCTTCTCTTCAGCACCCTGCATACCAACGATGCTCCAAGCGCCATCCCCCGCCTTACGGACATGGGCGTGGAGCCGTTCATGATCTCGGCCTCGCTACTCTGCGTATGCGCCCAGCGCCTGATGCGCCGCGTATGCAAGAACTGCAAGCAGCTCTACACCCTCGAAGGGCGCGAGGCCGAGCTGTTCCAGACCGCGCTAAAGTGGCAGGGCGAAGTGTTCAGGGCCAATCTTCACGGCTGCCCTGTCTGCGGCGGGGCCGGGTACAAGGGCCGCGTTGGCATACACGAGCTTATGACCGTGTCCGACGAGCTGGTGCATGGCATCAACTGCAAGATGGAGGCCGCCAAGCTCAAGCGCATTGGGGTTCGCGGTGGCATGGCCACCCTGCATCAGGACTCGCTCCTGAAGGTGAAGCAGGGCACTACGACGATTGTGGAGGCCATCTCCACCGTGCCCCCGGACATGGAGAACCTTGACCGCATACGCAGCGCCGCCACGCTGGAGCAGGCTCTCCTTGAGTAGCAGAGAAGCCTCGCATTCGTCACAAGTTGGCTGAAGCGAACGCTTGCAAAGCTGCCTTTCCGGGTGCAGCTATCAAAGTCAGCATATGGAACTGATATTTCTAGGCACGGGCACTTCTCAAGGGGTGCCCGTCATCGCGCAGGCACCCGGTGCCGCTGCGGACATGACTAACCCGCGCAACTGGCGCACCCGCTCCAGCGTGCATGTGGTCATGGACGGACTGCATGTGCAGGTGGATGCCGCTCAGGAGCTGCGCATCCAGTGCATCCGCGAGGACATCCGCGCGCTGGACCTTTTCATCCTCACCCACGGCCATGCCGACCACATTCTAGGCATGGACGATCTGCGCCGCTTCTGCGATCTATTGGGCGGAGAGGCCCTGCCGGTGTACGGCAGCGAAGAGGGACTTGGAAGGGTGCGCAGCATCTTTCCCTACGCGGTGCGGGACAAGCCTCTTGCCTCGGGCTACCCGGCATTTTCCCTGCGCGAAATGCCCGCCCTGCTTGAGCTGCCCCAAGGGACAATAGCCATGACGCTGCTGCCCCACGGCGCAGTACAGACTATGGGCCTAGTCTTTACAGAGCGTAGCAGCGGGGCGCGATTTGCCTACTACACGGATTGCTCCGAAGTTACGCCCGAGGCAGAGGCTCTTGCCAGAGGGGCCGATGTGGTCGTTCTCGACGCCCTGCGCCACCGTTCGCACCCAACGCACATGAATACCGAGGCAGCCCTTGCCGCCGCCGCCCGCATCGGGGCAAAGCGCAGCTACTTCACCCACCTGACCTGCGAGATAGATCACGAAAAGGATTCGCTGAATCTACCCGAAAATGTGTATTACGCTTGGGACGGCCTTCGTTTGAACCTGGCCTAAGTCGAAGTATAATGCGCGTTCTGCCAAGGTCTTGCGTGCTCTGGAATCAGCCCCGTGCCGCTTTGTATAAATGCAGACTTGCCTTCTACCTAATATAGTGTGTTAACAGAACAGTGCGGTTGAAGAACTCAGCCGGTCCTCTCT
>LVBW01000092.1 GCA_001604585.1 Puniceicoccales bacterium Verruco_02
GCAAGCGGCCCCTCGTTCTCGACGAGTTCAAAGTAGCGCGGCAGTTCCGCGATCTTGAGGAGCCGCACGAGCACGCGCTCCGAGGAGCCGTCGAGGTGCGTCACGTCCAGTTCCTGCCCACCGAGGGCGATCAAAGTTGTCTTGTCCATGTGTTCGATGATTTCGAATAGTTCGAGTTGAGGGGCGATTCGGACAACCGGTTTCGTCGCGAGAACGAGGGTTTGCGGATGGATGGCGAGGCTTCGGAAGTGAGCAGTATTGGAAAATACGGCGAACTGCCGAAACGTAGCCAGCCGCCGCAAAAACCGTTCGTAGCAGAAATCAAGGTTGTTCGAGTTGCCCCAATTACGCCCGCGCCCATGTGAGCGTCAGGTCGATGTCCCACTGCACCGTCGCCGCCTTTGTGAAGACCGCGTCGGACTGAAAACGAATCTGGTGCGAATAGGCGTTGTTGCCGTTTGAAAGGTAGCCATTGTTGCCGCCCGTCTGCCCCACGGCGATCGTCCGCAAGTCCGTTCGCCCCGGCAGTTTCGAGGCCGGAAACGTGAACCGTTTCACGACGCTGCCGCTGCCCGCGACGTAGGTCTGGAGCACGCCCAGCATCACGTTACCCACGTTCGTGCAATACGTTGCGTCATCGTTCGTCGTGCCGTCGATCGCGCCCGCGATACCGTTACCGATGGAGGACGGCTCCAAGAGGCCGAAATACGGATGCGCCCTACCCGCGTCCGTACCAGTGCCCGTGATTACATTCGCGCTCGTGCCGTCCGCATTGATGCAGGACAGGCCGAAATAGACCGACGAATCGGTCTTGTAGTAATACGCCGCCATCGTCAGCTTGCCCGCCACGTCGACCGAGCCGATGCGAAGCGTCGTCGCCTTCCAGGTGCGGAAAATGTCCTTCGGCAGCTGCAAGCGCAGCGTGTAGCGGACGAGCAAATCGAAGCCGTCCGGCACGCTCACGGCGNNCCGCCGCGCCGCTCCGGTTCTGGTAGGCGAGGAAGGTGCGGAAGAGTTCGCGCACCGTGTAGTCGTTCGTCGCGGCGTTCGGGAAGTTTACGCCGTTGATCGTGCTGCC
>LVBW01000093.1 GCA_001604585.1 Puniceicoccales bacterium Verruco_02
ATGGCGGGTCTGGTGAAAGCCAGGCCCGCCAGTTGCGTACAGAGGGTAGCATCTCTTTGTGAACTCAACTATTCCGGCAGGGGGGGGATCCACCTCTTCCAGCCTTAGTGTCGGGTTTTCCTATACGCGATGCGTATGGGCGTGGCCACACGCAAGTGTGTCAGGCTTGCTCGTAGGGAACTTCAATCAGTTCCTGCCTTGTCTCGTCCTTACGGGTGAATATCCGTATGTGGCGGAAGCGCAGGCCCACAGTCTGCCCGGCGGCAAGGCTCATGGCGTCAACTTCGCTGCGCGGAACCTCCGCCTCCAGAAGTTCTCCGCTTTCTAGGTATTCGAGGCTCACCCTTCCGACGCTGCCAGCCGAGAATACGTGTAGCACCCTTGCCTCCAGCGTGTGCCCATGCAGGTGCTCGCATATCTGAATGTCGTGCGGGCGTACGTACAGGCTGGTCACAGTGCCATCGGGCTGCACGCGGCCCCTTTTCAGGCGGTTCACGTTGCCGAGGAACTCGATCACAAAGGGCGAGGCCGGGTGATCATACACTTCCTGAGGACTGCCTGACTGTTCGACGCGGGCGTTGTTCATCACCACCACTTCGTCGGCCAGTTCGAGGGCTTCTTCCTGATCGTGAGTCACAAAGACTGTGGTCAGCTTCTCCTCTTCCTGAAATGTGCGCAGCCAGCGGCGCAGCTCTTTGCGCACCTTTGCGTCCAGAGCGCCGAAGGGCTCGTCGAGGAGGAGTATTTGCGGGCGTATGGCCACGGCCCTTGCGAGGGCCACTCGCTGGCGCTGCCCGCCGGAAAGCTGGTGGGGCATACGGCCCCCGAAGCCTTCGAGGTGGACCTTGGATAGCAGTTCGTTTACGCGCTCGCGGATTTCCCTTTTCGATGGGCGTTCGGAGCGTCTTTGGACTGTCATGCCAAAGGCGATGTTGTCGAATACGCTCATGTTGCGGAACAGGGCGTAGTGCTGGAACACCATTCCGACGCCTCTTTGTCGCGCTGGCAGGTTCATGACATCGCGGCCGTGAAAGACGAGGCGGGCGGAGTCGTCAAGGTCGGGGAAGTCCAGCCCGGCCAGTATGCGCAGGAGCGTCGTCTTGCCGCTGCCAGATGGGCCGAGCAGGGCCACAAGCTGGCCGCTTTTCACTTCGATAGACACGCGGTCGAGCGCGCAGGTGTTGCCGAAGTGCTTGCTTATGAATGATGCAGAGAGGCTCATGACTATTGGGGCAAAGTGTTGGTGTACTCGCGGGGCTTAGGCGGGGTCGCGGTGGCGGGTGCGCTCGGTTACGACCTGCTTTTCGATGTGCTGGATTCGCCACTCAAGGGCGGTCTTGGCCACTAGTGTAATCAGGGCAAGAACGGCGAGCAGGCTGGCCATCGCGAAGGCGGCCACGAAGTTGTACTCGTTGTAGAGGATTTCCACATGTAGGGGAACTGTGTTGGTTTCGCCCCGGATGTGGCCCGATACCACGCTTACGGCACCAAATTCGCCCATCGCGCGGGCATTGCAGAGCAGCACTCCGTAGAGTAGTGCCCAGCGCACGTTCGGCAGGGTGATGTGGCGCAGTATCTGCCACCAGTTGGCGCCCAGCATCACGGCGGCCTGCTCTTCGTCGCGTCCACAGGCTTCCATTGCGGGGATAATCTCTCGCGCCACGAAGGGGAAGGTCACAAACACAGTGGCCAGCACTATGCCGGGCACTGCGAATATTACCTGCACGCCTATGGAGCTGAAATAATGCCCGAACCAGCCGTGTGCGCCGAATACGAGCACCAGTATGAGGCCCGACACCACGGGCGAGACAGAGAAGGGCAGGTCGATGAGGGTGACAAGAAGACTCTTGCCGGGGAAGTCGTGTTTGGTGACAGCCCATGAGGCAGCAAGGCCAAAGACGAGGTTCAGCGGCACACTTATGCCAGCCACGAGCAGGGTAAGGTATATTGCACGGCGGGCGTCGGCATTGGCAAAACTTTCTATGAAAGCTCCTGCTCCTTTACGCATGGCTTCGGCGAACACGGCAAGCAGAGGCACCAGCAGCAGCAGGGCCAGAAAGAGCAGGGCCAAGGCACAGAGCAGCCAGCGCGCCCATGAGGGGTCTCGCATGGCGCGGGAAAAGCCGGGGCTTAAGAGCTTCGGAGGTACGTTTGGCATGGGGGCTGTTGTCCTAGGCGCGGCTCTGGCCTGTACGGCGGCTGTTCCAGGCTTGCAGCATGTTGATTACAAAGAGTATGGCGAAGGAGAGCAGGAGCATCACCACGGCTATGGCCGTGGCGGCGTGGAAGTCGTACTGCTCCAGTTGGGTCACTATGAGAAGGGGGGCGATCTCGGTTTTCATCGGCATGTTGCCCGAGATGAACACCACCGAGCCGTATTCGCCCACTCCGCGCGCAAAGCTCATCGCAAAGCCTGTCAGAACGCTGGGCAAGAGAACGGGCAGCACCACGCGGCGGAAGGTCGTGAGCCGTGTCGCCCCCAGCATTGCCGCGGCCTCTTCCAGCTCGCTGTCTAGGTTTTCCATGACTGGTTGCACCGTGCGTACAGCAAAGGGAAGGCCCACGAACATCAGCGCAATCAGTATGCCCGGCGGGGCGAAGGCAACTTTTATTCCCAGTTCGCCGAGCGGGGCGCCCAGCCAGCCCTGTGGGGCGTAAACCGCCGTCAGGGCTATGCCAGCGACGGCCGTTGGCAGGGCGAAGGGAAGGTCTATGGCCGCGTCCACGATTTTTTTGCCAGGGAATTCGTAGCGGGATAGCACCCATGCAACGAGCAGGCCAGCCACGGCGTTGATTGCAGCGGCAATGAGGGACAGGCCGAAGCTGAGCCGTAGCGCGGCTAGCACGCGGGGGCGCGTCACGGCCTGCCAGAAGCCTACAATACCCATCTCCGCCGTCTCGATGAAGGCGGCGGACAGGGGTAGGAGCACTATAAGGCTAAGATACAGTATAGTGTAGCCCAGAGAGAGGCCAAAGCCGGGCAGCACCTTGCGCCTTCGCTTGGAGAGGGAATGAGCTGGCATTTCTTATACGTTACCTGGCCGGGGCGTTGATGTAAATCTGATCGAATACTCCGCCGTCCTTAAAGTGCAGTTCCTGTGTCTTTTCCCAGCCGCCGAACTTGCCGTCTATTGTCACCATGCGCAGGGCGGGGAAGCGGGCCATGTCGCGCTTGTCCGCCATTTCGGGGTTGCTTGGGCGGTAGTAGTGCCGCGCGGCAAGACTTTGGGCAAAGGGACTGTAGAGGCCGTTCAGGTAGGCTTCGGCCGCCTCGCGCGTGCCTTTGCTATCGACATTGGCGGCAACTAGGGCCACGGGCGGCTCTGCCTTGATGCTTAGCGGGGGCACCACGATGTCGAACTTGTCGTTGCCGAATTCCTTGATCGCTAGAAAGGCTTCGTTCTCCCATGCCAGCAGCACATCGCCCATGCCGCGCTGTACGAAGGTGGTCGTCGAGCCGCGGGCACCGCTGTCGAGGACTGGCACGTTTAGGAAGACTTTGCGCATGTAGGCGCGGATTTGTTCTTCGTCGCCAGCATACTGCTCGTCTGCCCATGCCCAAGCTGCCAAGTAATTCCAGCGCGCTCCGCCGCTCGTCTTGGGGTTGGGGGTGATTATCTGGACGCCGTCCTTGGCAAGGTCGCCCCAGTCGAGGATGCCCTTGGGGTTGCCCTTTCGCACGAGGAAGACGATCGTCGAGGTGTAGGGGCAGCTGTTGTTGGGCAGGCTCTTTTGCCAGTCGATCGGGATTTTGCCCGAGTGCTTGGCGATCGCATCTATGTCTGGCGATAGTGCCAGCGTCACAACGTCGGCGTCCAGCCCGTCGATAACGGCGCGCGCCTGTTTGCCTGAGCCTCCGTGGGACTGCTTCACTTGCAGCGTTCCCTTGCCCTCAAGACTGTGCTTTTCGATGAACCAGCGGTTGTAGTCGGTGTAAAACTCGCGGGTTGGGTCGTAGGAAACGTTCAGTAGGACGGTGTTCTTTTCAGCTGGCTTGTTGTCGTCCTTCGGGGAGCAGGCTGTGAACATGGCCCCGGCTGCTAGGGCCAGAGCAAGGGCTTTCATGGAAATTCTCATGCTTGTGGATCCAGTCTTGAGGGTTAAAGGGGGAGGGAGGGGCAGGACCGCGGGCTGTTGACTTTGCCCGCGGTCCTGCGCTGTCCCGTTATCTAGAAGTCGAGCTGCATTCTGGTTATAAGGGCTTGTTCGCTGTTCTTGTCGATGCCCTTACCGCTGAAGTCTGTCACCTCGTAGTTTAGCGCCCACATGAGGTTTTCACTCATGTGCCACTTTACCATTGCGCCGATGGAGCTGGCTTTTTGCACCGATGTGGTGCTGGCAAGCATTGTGCTGGCGTTGCCTGCAAAGAGGTCTTCGTCGCCCTTGAAGAAGTTGTAGCGCATACCCACTTCAAACGCTCCCCAGCCTTCGCCCTTTAGGTTGAAGGGCTTGTTGGGTTTGATGAGGGCGTAGCCGTTCTTTTCGCCGGTGAGTATGTAGCTGGCCTGCACGGTGAAGCCGCTGTTGCCGATTGTGTGCTCCACGCCACCGCGGTTCATTTCGTAGCTGGAATACATGTACTCGGAGAGTAGGCCGAAGGAGCCTAGGTAGTAGCGAAGCTGCGGGTTGATGCGGTAGCGCTGGCCGTAAACATGTGTGCCGTTCTGGATTGTAAGGAAGGCGTTGCGGCCTGCGGTGGAGTAGCGCATGGTCTTGTCTGTCGTTCCGTCGAGGGTCACGTCTTCGTTGCCGATGCTGGCAGATGCGCCGAAGGTAAGGCCGGCTAGGGGACTTTCCTTGTCTGCGGCAAAGGGGCTTAAGAGCACAAGGCCGGAGAGCAGCATTTCGTCGCTCAGGTTGGCGTTGTTGTTTGATGGCTGGCTGTCGAGGGCACCATTTGTTACGGATACTCCGTATTGGAGCCAGCCATATGGTTTGCCGTCGAGTTTGACTCCGATTTCGCGCCCAGGGGTCATGTTGTTGGCGAGGCTTCTTTCGCTAAATAGCAGGTGGGCGTTGTTTTGTACGTTTTCATGTCCTTCCAAGCTCAAGATCTTGCCCGCTGTGAAGCGCAGGGCCTTGCTGAAGCTCATTTCTATCCAAGCGTCTTCCATCGCAAAGCTGCTGGCGAAGTTGGGAGACAGGCGGAAGAATGCTGGTCCCATTTGGCCGCGGAAGCTGATGATGGCGCGACGAAGGTAGAATTCGTCCCTTCCGTCGGCATTGTCCGGGAAGAAATGCCCGTCATACTGGATGCGGGTGTGCATCTCAAAGGTGTATTTCTTGTCAGGGCTACTGATGAGCGGGCCTTTGTTGCCTATTGTAACAATGGCAGCGTCTTTTGCGGGGGCCGGTGTGCTGGCTACCTGTTTGGCAGTTTCGGTCTGTTTGGCTTCCAGCGCGTCGAGCCGTTTCTGGAGTAGGGCCACTTGCTCGCGCAGGAGGCGG
>LVBW01000094.1 GCA_001604585.1 Puniceicoccales bacterium Verruco_02
GAAATGAGACAGCGCTGAAAGCCAAAGGATAATCTCCAGCACTCTGCCGCCTTTCATTCTTTTCTGCGAAAGGTGGGTCTTGAACAACGCGTTGCTAATATCGGGATGCAATATTGACCTGCTAAGCTTGTTAAGAAGTTCTCGGATTGTAGATGAAAGCTCGTTCCTCGTCCAGAGTGCGTATTCAGAGAAGGCTGATGCAATCGAATCTTCAACTTCGTCGTTATTCATATAGCGCTTGCCTGTGCGCGCCCAAGGAATCTCAAACAGAAAAGGATCAAGGAGCTTAATTAGATGTAGATATGTCTCGTCTGTTCTGCATGACGGATCGATAGACCACATGAATGAAACGACCGATCTTGAAGAAAATACTTGTCTGAGTGGTACCTTCTTATCGATATGTTGCATGCAAGAACCAAGTTGATTTCGCATGTAGTGGATTTGGTAATCAGTCTCATTGCGTGAAACTGATTCTTTACTCGGGTATCTTTTCCAGTAGGAGTTGATCTCAGTGAAAGCGTTTTTATATGCATCATTGTAGCGCCGGCGACTAGACATGTAAAACCAGTTACGGATTGTGCTTTGAACAGGTAATACATCATTGATATGCTTTCCGAAGAATACAGCTCTTCCCAAGCTGTCTCCATAGCTTCCTGCGAGCATTACATCTATGCCTAATTCCTTTGCGCGATCTGCTACATCTGGCATTGCGTGAAGGTGTTGCGGAGAATACAGGCATCCTTCTTCAGCGCAAATGCTGATATTACGCTGTAGTGTTTCAGCGGTAATGTTAAAATGCTCGAAACTCCAATCAAAGTGTTCGGCAATTCTTTTTGCATATACAGGGTCGCGTGTATCGGCTTGCCCCCAGCAGAATGCTATAACTTCAAAATCCTTCCGTCTGTTCTGAATTTGCTTAGTAATGCCAGCAACCATTCTGCTATCCATCCCCCCTGATAGCAGAATCCCAATCTTGGTCTTGTTTGCTATATATTGCTCAATTTCCTCGTGTAATGCCTTATAGAGACCATTTGCTATGTCTTCAGCGTTAAGCCTGAAATTGTTATGCTCTGGGAACTCCCCCAAAGTACAGCTCTCTCCTTTCTCGGGGTCTAGAGCATAGAGAGGAGTTCGTCTAATTCCTTTGACGAGCGTTTTGTCTCCGATTGTAGTGTATCTGGAGGGAAATAGGGCAATCGAATCTAAGTCTAGTTCTAGGTATGTTGATTTTTTTAACAGATCTGTATAGTAAGGATGTCCTATTTCGGGTTCATTGCATGAGTAGAAATGACCTTGGTAGGCTAAACTGTTTTGTGGGTAACTATGCATGTGAGAATAATTTAATAAATGTTTGCGAAGGGCTAGTGCAATACTGATGCCAGTAGTGAGGCTAAGGCCATTAGCTGACGTTCGAAAGGGAGTGAGGGGGGAGTTCTTGCATAAGCGTAGACTTTTTCATACTTTTCGATAACTGCTGCTACGTCGCAGAATTCCTTGTACAGCCTTGACGATAATACACATTGAGTGTTATACGTATCGGAATCATTTGTTATCTTGAGGCAATGCTCTTTTCGCCTGTCAAGCGTTAACGAAACCCTTGATCTCTCCGAGAAGTTCGATGCCATGGCGTCGTTGAAAGTCTCGTTGTTTAGTAGAAATGGAAATTGTCCATCAGCTGATGGACAAAACACTGGCTTGTTGTATGCCAGTGCTTCCATGGCTCCACGCCCCATGGCTACTACAGCGTCAGCTACTGGAAGTAATTCACTTGCGTGTATGATGTAAGGTGGTTCTTGTAACAACAGATCGTCAGGATGAGCTGAATCTTTTATCTTCTCCAGCGCTAAACTGTCTTCAACACGCCCGATTATTACTGCTCTAGCCTTTATACCATTATTCCGTAAATGACGAGCCATTGACAATGTCTGCAGTGCAATAGACAGTTTGGAAAAATTTACTCTGTTTATTGTAAATATATTGAAATAGCTTTCAGTTTCTGGAATTTCATTTAGTCTTTCCGTTTTCTTAGTGGGACGAGTAACTCGATTTGGTATGTAGTGTAAGTTAGCCTTCTTGAGGATCGGGTGCCTGCTGTAGTGCTCGAGATCGTCTTGCGTGAATAGCGTGATGTCCCAACTGAATGGATAAGTATGACGCGTCTTGGGGCCGCCTGGCTTTGTTTCAACAAGAGATGTCCTTGTCTTTGCGCATGCTTCTTTTGCCAACAAATGAGCTTGCATGTCGAAAGAATGCACAACTGTTGGTTGTTCTTTAGTTATCCAACCTATGATCTCGTCAATCAGCTGGCGAGTGGTCTTGCCGTTCTTCAATACGTATTCTACTCTATGCTTGTACGTATCAACTACCTCAGAATGTTTGTGCATGACCGCAATTGTGATTACTTCATGTTTCTTGGCCATGGCATCGGCTATTGCTTTCAGTGAATAATAGTGCCCGCCGATTATCCTATTGCGCTTGGTCGCTGCGGTTATTATGTAAATTATCTTCATTGTCTTGGCGTACCTATTAGTTTGTGCTTTGGCTGCTCAATCTTGTTAGTTGCGTTCTAGGCTCAAACATTCATGCAGTTTGCCAATTGTGGTTATCATCCTAGACGTAGGTATGGCAGGTTCATCGT
>LVBW01000095.1 GCA_001604585.1 Puniceicoccales bacterium Verruco_02
TACCTGTTCTTCGCCCAGTGGGCGCAGGTCCGTCTTTGGGCGGCAGAGGCAGGGGTGTCCATAATCGGCGACCTGCCCTTTTACGTCTCTCGCGACAGTGCCGATGTATGGGCCGAGCCGGAGTGTTTTGACCTAGACGAGGGCCTTGCGCCGAACGCCGTTGCGGGTGTGCCCCCGGACTACTTTTCGCCAGACGGGCAGCTATGGGGCAACCCCCTGTACAGGTGGGATGCCATGCGCGCCGACGGCTACCGCTGGTGGATGCAGAGGTTGGAGGGCAACTTCGGCATTTTCGACATAGTTCGCCTCGACCATTTCCGCGCCTTTCACAACTACTGGCGCGTCCCCGCCACAGCGCCCACGGCCAAGGCAGGGGAATGGCTGTACGGGCCTGGCTTGGAGTTCTTCAGGGTGCTAAAAGAGCGTTTCCCCGCCTGCCGCATCATTGCGGAAGACCTTGGCGACATCGACGTGGGCGTGCACAAGCTCTTGGACGACACTGGGCTGCCCGGCATGGCTGTCCTCCAGTTCGCCTTTGACGGCGATCAGAAGAACCTGCACATCACGCACAATCAGCGTGCCAATCAGGTGCTCTATCCGGGCACGCACGACAACGACACAACGGCGGGCTGGTATTCAAAGTTGCCCGAAGTGTACCGGGATCAAATACGGCGCTACCTGCGTATCGACGGGCGGGATATTGCCTGGGACTTGATACGCGAGGCGTACCACTCTGTGCCGCGCCTTGTCGTGGTATCCGCGCAGGACCTGCTTGCCCTTGGCAGCGAGGCCCGCATGAACGAGCCGGGCACCTCGATGGGCAACTGGCAGTGGAGGCTGACGGGGGCGCAGTTTGAGCAGCTATTTGTTCACGCGGCGGCGTTAAGAGGGATGGCTGTCCTTTACGGGCGTCTGCCGGAGGAAGGAGCATCGGTCGCCAAGCTGTGACTTGGCAAAGGCTGGCGCATCTGTCAGGCTCCGCTCACATCATGACAGCCGATACTCTCTTCACCTTGCCTCCCAGTCTGGCGCATTTTTCCGCGTTTTTTCGCCCGGACATGCGTCCCTGGGAGTGGGTGACTGCAATCAAGGCCGCTCTTGAGGGTTATAACTTCTACGTTAATAACTCTCATGCGAACATCCCGGCGGCAGTGGCCATATCGGGCAAGGTGTACATACATCCGGACGTTAAGCTGCCCCCGTTTGCATGTATCGAAGGCCCCTGCTGGATCGGGGCTGGCACGGAAATTCGCCCCGGTGCATACATCCGCGGCAATGTCATAGCTGGCGAGGGTTGCGTGATGGGCAATTCCTGCGAGTTCAAGAATAGCCTGCTTTTGGACAAGGTCCAAGTGCCGCACTTCAACTACGTGGGCGACTCTGTCCTTGGTAACGGTGCCCACCTTGGCGCCGGGGCCATATGTGCGAACCTGCGCATGGATCACGGCAATGTGCCAGTGGTGTTGGCCGATGGGAGCCGGGCCGACAGCGGTATGCGCAAGCTGGGTGCCCTGATGGGCGACCGGGCCGAGGCCAGTTGCAACAGCGTCCTTCAGCCTGGGGCAATACTGGGTCGCCGCTCAGTAGTGATAAGTATGCCCTTCGGCGGCTATCTGCCGGAGGACACGATTGCGCACGCCAGCGTGAAGCCCCGCTTCCTGCCAAGACGCAATAAGTAGCCATTGGACGCATTGTGCTGAGCGGCCTGTAAATGATTTACTCTGACTGGCTGAAGGCTTGACGCATCTTTTTCTTCTTGTTGTAACTTAATGTGCTCGGTTTCTTTGTTACTACCTATCCTCTGATAGGTATGATTCAGGGACTCCATTACAGTATAACGGCTGCGGATTGGCTCAGGTCTTTCCCTGCCAAACACAACTACTCCCGTGCGTACAAGTTATTTCCTACCTGCGCTTTGCGTTTTGTGTGGCTCCGCCTACGCTGCGGAATCAAGCATTGTTGGCATAATGAGAGACACCCTTCAGGGTGGGGGGAAATTCAACGTTTGCTCCAGCCCCTTTGTTCCCTCACCTCTTGTGTCCAGCACTGTGGAGTCGCTCAGCTCTACATCGCTCGTGCTATCTGCGGGGGCATCCCTTTCCTCTGTCCAACCGGGGCAGAGCTACGTGGAGCTTGTCAGCGGCGGGGTGGTGTATCTTT
>LVBW01000036.1:0-304 GCA_001604585.1 Puniceicoccales bacterium Verruco_02
CGTGATCAGCCTGTTATCCCTAGCGTACCTTTTATCCTTTAAGCGATACCGATTCCACTTTCGAGTACCGGATCACTTAGGCCTACTTTCGTAACTGCTCGACTTGTGAGTCTTACAGTAAAGCTCCCTTATACCTATATGCTCTAGAGCCTGATTACCGACCAGGCTGAGGGAACCATCGCAATCCTCCGTTACCTTTTAGGAGGAGACCGCCCCAGTCAAACTGACCCACTAGCACTGTCCCCGTGCCGGATAACGGCTACGAGTTAGACAACCAATCAACATAGAGTGGTATTTCACCAAT
>LVBW01000036.1:381-2566 GCA_001604585.1 Puniceicoccales bacterium Verruco_02
CTTACCCGACAAGGAATTTCGCTACCTTAGGACCGTTATAGTTACGGCCGACATTCACGGGGGCTTAGAACCCGAGCTTTTATACAAGAGTTGTTCACCTTTCCGCATTGGTCACATGTCACTCCCTATACGTCGTCTTGCGACTTAGCAGAGAGCTGTGTTTTTGCTAAACAGTCGGTTCTACCACTTTACTGAGGCCTACCGAAGTAGGCACCCCTTCTACCGAAGATACAGGGCTAATTTGCCGAGTTCCTTAGAGAGATTTAACTCACGCGCCTTAGAATACTCATCCCGGATACCTGTGTCGGTTTACGGTACGGGCGACCTGCATAGTAATTCCGTAGCTTTTCCTGGAAGCTGCTTCATGGATACGTCGTCGGCCTTAGCCTCAGACTCCGGCATATCAAAGCCTTTATCCACCCCACATCTTCGCACTACGGGTATAGTTGCAAGCCGGTCATGGAATATTAACCATGTGTGCATCGACTACGCCCTACGGCCTCGCCTTAGCTCCCGACTAACCCTGGGAGGACGAGCCTTCCCCAGGAAACCTTATCCTTACGGCGATACGGATTTTGACCGTATTTATCGTTACTCATGCCCGGATTCTCACTTCCAGCTGCTCCACGGTCGTTCTCCACTTCCGCTTCAGCGCTACTGGAACGCTTTCCTACCACTCTTTCGAGTCCATGGTTTCGGTTGAACACTTGAGTCCCGATCATTTTCGGCGCGGACTCACTCGATGGGTCAGCTATTACGCTTTGTTTAAATGATGGCTGCTTCTAAGCCAACATCCCCACTGTCTATGTAAGTCCACATCCTTTACCACTTAGTGTCCAATTAGGGACCTTAACCGATGGTCTGGGCTGTTTCCCTTTCGACTACGGAGCTTATCCCCCGCAGTCTGACTGCCGTGCTCACCATTACGGTATTCAGAGTTTGATAAGGTTTGGTAATCTGGTATGACCCCTAGCCTTTTCAGTGCTTTACCCCCGTAATTTATACACGACGCTATACCTAAATATATTTCGGAAAGAACCAGCTATAACGGTGTTTGATTAGTCTTTCGCTCCGATCCACAACTCATCCGACATCTTCTCAAGGATGACCGGTTCGGTCCTCCACACGGTTTTACCCGCGCTTCAACCTGGTCATGGATAGATCACATCCGTTTCGGGTCTGTTGCATATGACTATGTCGCCCATTTAAGACTCGCTTTCGCTGCGCCTCCGAGCCGTAAGCTCTTAAGCTTGCCACATACAATAACTCCCGGGCCCATTATGCAAAAGGTACGCCATCACCCCACAAGGGGGCTCTGACAGCTTGTAGGCAACAGGTTTCAGGTACTTTTAACTCCGCTAACAGCGGTTCTTTTCACCTTTCCCTCACGGTACTAGTAAGCTATCGGTCGATAAGTAGTATTTAGCCTTACGCAGTGGTCTGCGTGGATTCACACGACGTTTCACGTGTGCCGTGCTACTCAGGATACCCCTAGGGGAAGTTCGGATTTAATTTACGGGGCTATCACCCTCTTTGGCCGCTCTTTCCAGAGCGTTCTAATATCGTCGCTTCTCCCATGTCGAGGTCCTACAACCCCACGAGGATAAATCCTCATGGTTTGGGCTGGTCCGCTTTCGTTCGCCACTACTGACGGAATCACTTCGTTTTCTTTTCCTCTGCTTACTGAGATGTTTCAATTCAGCAGGTTCGCTCTGCATACCTATGTATTCAGTATGCAGTGACTGGTTGTTACACCAGCCGGGTTTCCCCATTCGGACATTTCCGGTTAAGCGTGCTTACCACTGGCCGGAACTTTTCGCAGTTTTGCCACGTCCTTCTTCGCCTCTTATCGCCAAGGCATCCACCTGTTGCCCATAAATGTTTGTTTCATTTCGATAAATACGTCACCATTGTATCAACTAGTGATACTATGAATATCAGACGCTTATTTCACCCACAGAGAGTTGGTTAGACTCTTTGTTAAACATTTTTCATTTTTCTTTTCTATTTTCCTCTAATGAAAAACAGGATTATTGAATAGACTGTCAAAGAACTGAAGTTACTTCAGCTTATAGTCATTTAATGTGCGCCTCGCGTCGCTAGCCTTGCCCCTGGTGGGCCCAGGTGGACTTGAACCACCGACCCCACGCTTATCAAGCGTGTGCTCTAACCAACTGAGCTATGA
>LVBW01000036.1:2574-2825 GCA_001604585.1 Puniceicoccales bacterium Verruco_02
TCGAACCGACGACATCCAGCTTGCAAAGCTGGCGCTCTTCCAACTGAGCTACGGCCCCTTGTTTATAGTATGCTCTGGCTTCAAAAGGCTTCCTCTTTGATATTGCATATCAAAGCGGCTTGCTTTTGCCAGCCTACTGTCGGCCTTGTGTCGCGCTTGTTCTTATACCCAACTGCGTCTCACCTTCCTGCGGTGGCCGCGTTTGGCGCTTAAATGACTGTCAAGGAACGAGTTTTCACTTCGTTCAGTGA
>LVBW01000037.1 GCA_001604585.1 Puniceicoccales bacterium Verruco_02
CCGCGTACGACCGCTACGGACACGCCGCCTTTCAGGGCGGGGCCGGGCCTCGCGGGCCACAGGGCGGAGGCTTTGGCGGGGGTGCGGGCGGCGGCTTTCACGACCCCTTCGACCTGTTCCGCGAGGTGTTCGGCGGCGGGGGTGGCGGGGGCATTTTCGAGGAATTTTTCGGCGGCGGGGGGCAGGCGTCCGGGCCGCAGCGAGGGGCGGATCTACGCTACGACATGGAAATCACCCTCCCCGAGGCGGCCGAAGGCTGCGAGAAGGAGATAAAGTACCGCACAAGCGTGGCCTGCTCGCACTGTAACGGCACTGGTGCCGAGCCGGGCAGCGGCATTGTGCGCTGCCCCACCTGCGGCGGGCGCGGCAAGGTGATTATGCAGCGGGGCTTTTTCCAGATGCAGCAGACCTGCCCCAGCTGTGGCGGCAGCGGGCAGAAAATTGAAAAACCCTGCACCCACTGCAACGGGCAAGGCCGCGTGACGGAGATGAAGACCATCCGCATCAAAATNNGGGTATGAACGGCTCGCCGACGGGCGACCTTTACGTGTTCATCAACGTGAAGGAGCACGACATTTTCGAGCGCCACGGCGACGACCTATTTTGCGACATCCCGATAAAGTTCACCCTCGCGAGCCTTGGCGGCAGTATCGAGGTTCCATCCCTAGGAGAAGACGGTAAAGGCTCGATGCTGAAAATCCCCACCGGCACTCAGGACGGGACGACCTTCCGCATCCGCGGACGCGGTATGCCCCGCCTCAACAGCGGCAGCCGTGGCGACCTGCTCGTAAAGGTCCATATCGAGGTGCCCAAGAAGTTGACAGCCGAGCAGAGGGAAAAGCTGGAAGCCTTTGCCATAGCCTGCGGCGATGCGGAAAACCCCATCGAGGAAAGCTGGTGGAAAAGGGCAAAGAAGCGTTTCGAGTAGCTTGCTCGCTCAAGCACAGAACTTGTGCAAGCAGGCTTGCGTATCCCTTTGTTCGTAGATTTCCGCGCGTGGAAACAGCGTGCGCAAGGCTCCGAAATCGTGTTTTACACCCGTGATTATTTTCGGAATACTTGTGAATTTGCGTAAAATCGAAAAAATACTTTACTTGGAACGAAAATACGTGTTTCGCAAGACGTTGATATGCAACAACTAGAAACTTTGTGTATTTTTTTGTTTTTCCTGCTTGCATCCGTAGCTAACAAGAGCTTTTATCTGACTCATCAAAACGTTCCCGAAAGGGAGTTTTGGGGTTACCAAGGAGTAGTGAAATAGAAAATGATGGCGGGTCACTTAGGGGTAGGTGACCCGCCTTTTTTATGCCACTTTAGATCCTTTGCGCACGGCGAAAGTGCAGCATTCGACCTTGGTCGAAAGGGCGGAACTCTCATCGGTTCGACGAACAAGAGGCCAGAGACTAGCAGGCTGTGCTTCGCTGGCGAACGGCCTCGAATAGGAATATCGCCGCGGCAGCACTGACGTTCAGGCTGTCGGCGCTGCGTCCGCTCATGGGTATCTTTGCCCGCATCGTGCCCGGGTCGTCCATCCAGAAGCTGCTCAGGCCCTCGGCCTCGCTGCCAAGGAGCAGAGCAAGGGCACCGCGCATGTCCGCCTCCCACAGTGTTTTGTCCGCGTCGGGCGTGGCGGCCACGGCCCTTATGCCGCGTTCGCGGAAGAACGCCTTCGCCTGCGCGTTGTCCGCAAAGGCTGTCTGCATGGCAAATATCGAGCCTTGGCTGGCTCGTATGGCCTGCGGGCTGTAAAGGTCAGTCACGGGGTCTGTAACTATCACCGCATCAGCGCCTGCGGCGTCGGCGCTGCGGAGCAAGGTACCAAGGTTGCCGGGCTTTTCCACATGCTCTATCAGCATGATAAGTGGGGTGTCGCCCAGTTTAAGGTCGGCAAGGCCGGATTTGCGCATCGCGGCCACGGCCAGAAGGCCATCAGGATTCTCTCGATTGGACGCCTTTTCATAGGCGGGTATCGCCATGCGGAAGCTCTCAACGCCCGGCAGTTCCGCCACGCGGGCAGCCAGGAGGGCGTAATCCGGCCCGGTCCAGTAGTCCTCGCATGTATATAATGCGCGTATGTCGGCC
Source organism: Puniceicoccales bacterium Verruco_02 (assembly GCA_001604585.1). GTDB lineage: Bacteria > Verrucomicrobiota > Verrucomicrobiia > Opitutales > Oceanipulchritudinaceae > Verruco-01. The sequence continues at coordinate 2,083 of LVBW01000037.1, forward strand.
CCTCCGGCCACTGCGCGCTCCAGCTCTCTAAGTCCCTCGACAACATAACAGCCCGCGCGGCGGCGGTGCTTGCCTTCCTTAAGGCGGGCAAGGTCTTTTACGCGGGGGTTCTGCGGACTGCAAATCTCGACAAGGCTGGGCATGGGCTGAATTGGTCTGTCGAATATGATGAATAATGCGAAGCAGGCAGTGAACCATATTTTTCATCCCATCTTGAGTAATATCAAACTAGCCGTATCGTAATCACGTGGGCTAACGCAGTGTAGATATGCTTGGAACACTTCAAACTGAAAGGATGTATGAACGATACGTGTACACTCATATTGTCCGTTGCGGCAGTTATGCAGACAATATTCATCGGCCTTGGACTTCGCACGCTCATACTATCGGGCAAGACGCTAATGGTTGGCACAACCGCGATGCTTTCGCAGAGAATGTTTGAAATCAACAGACTGGAGCTTGAGCACCCGTCATTATTTGCCTGCCTATCATTACCTGAAGCAGAGGATTGTTCATGCGTTGAGGACGAAATGCGCATGCAACACTATCTGTTCATGCTTTTCTCGTTCTATGAGCAGCTTGTGCTGCTAAAGGATGCATCCATAGCTGATTACCAGAACTCTTGGCGCTGGCGATTTCTTGAGCACATGAGCAACAGACCCAAGTTCAGGCATTATTGGGAAACTCGTTACAAACGCCAGTGTACGAGCACATTCAAGAGGTTTGTTGTCGAATTGCTGGCCGAACCGGACAATAAAAAGTCCCGACGATTGTTTGGGTATCGCCTTGGAACAAGATAACCGCCCCCTGCCCAATCCCTCGGCCCCTTTCGTTGACAATACGCTTTTGCGAGGCTAATCTTCCATCAGCCTGCCCCGCATTTGCACTTACTGGCGGTGCTTAACGGCGACTCTCAACACCAACCCCCCCCCTGACTAATATGATAAATGCCCTCGCCATCGAAGGCCCTCTGCCCGTCATCGGCCTTGTTCTTGCCGGTATCGTGGTACTGGTCCTGTTCATTATAGTCCTATCTTTCTTTAACGTGTGGCTGCGCGCGTGGCTCTCCGGTGCCCATGTCGGCCTTGTCACCCTCGTGGCCATGAAGCTGCGCGGAGTGCCCTTCTCGGTGCTGGTCGAGGCCCGCATCACAGCCGTCAAGGCAGGCATAGATCTCTCCATTGGCGAAATCGAGACCCACTACATGGCTGGCGGCGACGTCATCCAGACCGTGCAGGGCCTTATCAACGCCCAGAAGGCCGGTATGCCCATGAACTGGAATCAGGCGGTGAAGATCGACCTTGCAACCAAAGGTTCCGGCAAGAGCGTGCTCGAGGCAGTGCGCACCTCCATCAACCCCAAGGTGATCGACGTGCCCAACCCCAACACGGGCCGCACTACGATCGACGGCGTGGCCAAGGACGGCATTCAGGTAAAGGTGCGCGCCCGCGTCACGGTGCGCTCCAACCTCGAAAAGTACGTCGGCAGCGCACAGGAGGAGACTATCATCGCCCGCGTTGGCGAAGGCATCGTCACCACAATCGGCAGCGCCGAGAGTTACAAGTGGGTGCTCGAAAACCCCGACTCCATATCCCGCACCGTGCTAAACCGCGGCCTGGACACGGGCACGGCCTTTGAAATCCTCTCTATCGACATCGCCGACGTGGACGTGGGCGACAACGTGGGTGCCAAGCTTCAGGAAGCACAGGCCGTGGCCAACAAGAACATGGCTCAGGCACAGGCCGAAATCCGCCGCGCGGCCGCCGTCGCGCAGGAGCAGGAAATGAAGGCCAAGGTGGAGGAAATGCGCGCCAAGGTAGTCGAGGCCGAGGCAGAGGTGCCAATGGCCATCGCAGCCGCCTTCCGCAGCGGCAACCTCGGCATCATGGACTATTACCGCCTGCGCAACCTACAGAGCGACACCGACATGCGTAGCTCCATTGCCAAGCCCTCCGGCCCGACGCCTGGCAAGGGCGGCGCGGCCTAGGCGCCAAGACAGGCTCTGCACCCAGTGCCCGAACGGTCCAAACCCGTCGGGCTGGGCACAGGGCCGCCCAGTGTCCGATACCAGACCATACCGCTTAGTTTATACGCCTAACTTCGAAAGAGTCGCCCCCCAATGACAGAACCCGGCAGCATGCTCCTTATCCCCGTAATCGGGATCGAAGATTCCATTGAAAAGATCATATTTCTAGTGGGCTTCGCCGTGTTCGGACTTATCCGCTTCTTGGCGTCCAAGTCCGGGGATGACGAACAAAGCCCCGAGAATCGGCAGGCAAGACAGGAGCAGCAAAGGCGCACGAGCGATGTGCAGGAGGAAATCCGCCGCCGCATTATGGAGAGCATGGCCGAAAGGGCCGCCAAGGAAGGCAGACCCATGCCTCAGCCTCAGGCCCCGGTTCAGCCCGCGCGTCCAGTGGAAGTCCAGCGCAGCGAGCCGGTGTTCAAAAGGGCTGAAATACACATGGAAACCCGCGCGCAAGTCCAGCGGCGCGCCGAGGCCAACGCCGACGACGAGCGCCGCAGGAACGCCGCCCGCAAGCGGGTCAACATAATGGAGCAGCTCGAACAGGCACAGCGCGAGGAGGAGGAGAGCCGCGCGCGAATGCTCCGCGTTATGGAGGAAAAACGAAGCGCCATACTGGCCGAGCACTCCGCCAATGCACAGGCAAAGCCCTTTTCTACAGACTGCCTGCGCGACGCATCCGCCCTGCGCGACGCAGTCATACTGTCCGAAATTCTGGGCAAACCAGTTGCCGAACGCGGCGACGTATCCACCCGCGGGTTCTGAATCGGCAGGGCATACAGGGCATATGTCGCTGTTCAAAACTGAACACATATCTACGGCACAACTCAGCTATAATGCATGCTTCGGTTTGATTTCGGCCTGAAACGGCTGCATCTGTGCAATATGTCAGCATAATCCGGGCAAAATGCCCCGGTGGCACGGGAAACGCTATTTGCGTCCTTTGGCTGCACGAGAAGCACTGTACGCTCCCCGGTCAATTGGTCGTGGACGTATTTCGCAGTCCCGTTCGAAGACTATTTGAACCGGCTTCGCGAGAGTTAACCCTGTGAAGGCGACCCCCTGCGGGACGCCGAACAACACTTTTAGAGGAACGCAGAAGAACCATGTGTACCGAAAACCAGATGCCGTGCGGCCAACCTGTCGCACAAGGGCTGTACGATCCCCGCAACGAACATGACAATTGCGGCGTTGGCTTCATTTGCCACCTCAAGGGCCGCAAGTCCCACGACATTGTCGAAAATGCCCTGAAGATGGTCCGCAACATGGACCACCGCGGCGGTTGCGGCTGCGACCCCCAGACCGGCGACGGCGCTGGAATATTCCTCCAGCTTCCCACCAAGTTCTTTGCCAAGGTGGCCCCGCTCTGCGGCATAAGCCTGCCCGCCGAGGCCCAGTACGCCGTCGCGATGGTGTACCTGCCCCGCATTGAACAAGAGAGGGCAGAGATCGAGGCCCTGTACGAGCAGTTTGTCCGCGAAGAGGGCCAGCAGGTCCTCGGCTGGCGCACGGTGCCCGTCCGCGGCGACACCCTCGGCGCTGCCTCCAAGGCCAGCGAGCCGGTCATGCGCCAGCTCTTCATTGGCCGCAGCCAAGAGCTGAAGAGCGACTTGGACTTCGAGCGCAAGCTCTACGTCATCCGTTCCTGCGTGGACCACGCGGTGAAGACACTCGACCTCTCCCAGGGCAGCTTCTACTACTCGGCCAGCATCTCGGCGCGCACGATTCTCTACAAGGGAATGCTCACCACAGAGCAGCTCGACCACTACTTCCCCGACCTGCACGACGAGGCCCTCGACAGCGCCATGGCAATGGTGCACAGCCGCTTTTCGACGAACACCTTTCCGAGCTGGCCTCGCGGGCAGCCCTTCCGCTACATGTCCCACAACGGTGAAATCAACACCGTGCGCGGCAATGCCAACTGGATGCACGCCCGTCAGGGCCTGCTCGGAACGGGCGTTCTGGGCAAGGACATCGAGAAAATCCTCCCCATCATTGACGAAACTGGCTCCGACAGCGCCATGTTCGACAACTGCGTGGAGTTTCTCGTTCTATCGGGCCGCCCTCTGCACCACGCCGTGATGATGATGATCCCCGAGCCTTGGGAGCGCCACCAGCACATGTCGCAGGAGAAGAAGGACTTTTACGAATACCACGCTTGCATGATGGAGCCTTGGGACGGCCCCGCATCCATCGCATTCTCCGACGGCGTGTCGATCGGTGCCGTGCTCGACCGCAATGGCCTTCGCCCCTCGCGCTACTATGTTACGAGCGACGACCTCGTCATCATGGCCTCGGAAGTGGGCGTCATCCCCGTGGAACCCTCCACCGTGGTGAAGAAGGGCCGCCTCCAGCCCGGGCGCATGTTCCTTGTCGATACGAGCAAGGGCCGCATTGTCCCCGACGAGGAAATCAAGGCCGAGATGGCCGCGCAGAAGCCCTACGGCGAATGGCTGGCCGCCAACCGCATTTTCTTTAACGATCTGCCTGCGGCGAAGGAGCATCCCGCCGTGGCCGCCGAAGAGCTGATCAGCTATCAGCGCGCCTTCGGCTACACTTACGAGGACAAGCGCTACATTCTCGGCCCCACAGCCCAGAGCGCTGCCCAGCCTCTCGGCTCGATGGGCAACGACACGCCTCTTGCGGTCTTCTCGCAAAGACCCGTGCTGCTATACAATTACTTTCGCCAGCTCTTTGCGCAGGTGACAAACCCGCCGATCGACCCGATTCGCGAGGAACTGATCACCTCGTCCATCAGCTTTGTCGGCTCCGAGGGCGACCTTATCAATCCCGGCCCCTCGAACTGCCGGATGATACGCCTCGAAAGCCCGATACTGGAGAACGAGGAGCTGGAGCGCCTGCGCGAACTGGATCTAGGCGGCTTCAAGAGCGCTGTACTGCCCATCTTGTACACGCCCGGCGAGGACGGCTCCGCCCTCGAAGCGGCGCTCGACGGGCTGTTCGCTGCGGCGGACTCGACGATTGGGCAAGGCGCGAACCTCATCATCCTTTCCGACCGCGGCATTTCGGCGGACAAGGCCCCCATCCCGGCCCTTCTGGCTGTTGCGGGGCTGCACCACCACCTTATCCGCACGGGCACGCGCACCAAGGTCTCCATCATTCTGGAAAGCGGAGAGCCGCGCGAAGTCATGCACTTTGCCCTGCTCCTTGGCTACGGAGCGAACGTCATCAACGCCTACATGGCCGAGGAGACAATCCGCGACATGTGTGCCAAGGGCGAGATCTCCCACCCCGCCGACAAGGCCGTACACAACTTCGTCAAGGGCACCATCAAGGGCGTCATCAAGACAATGGCCAAGATGGGCATCTCCACGGTGGCCAGCTATCGCGGTGCGCAGATTTTCGAGGCAATAGGCCTAAAAAAGTGCGTAATCGACAAGTACTTCACTTGGACGGCAAGCCGCGTGGAAGGCATCGGCCTCGACGAAATCTCCGCCGAGAGCGCCTACCGGCACGCCTCCGCGTGGAAGCCAATCGAGGTCGAAAACGACGAGCTGGAAACGGGCGGCATCTACCAGTGGCGCGCCGATGGCGAGGCCCACCTCTTCAACCCGCAGACAATCCACCTGCTCCAAAAGGCCACGCGCCTCGGCAGCATGGAGGTGTTCCGCGAGTACAGCCGCCTCATCGACGACCAGTCCAACCGCCTCTGCACGATGCGCGGCCTCATGGAATTCAACTTTGGCGGGGCCGTGCCAGTGCCCGTCGAGGAAGTCGAGAGCATCGATGCCATACTCAAGCGCTTCAAGACCGGGGCAATGAGCTTCGGCTCCATATCCAAGGAAGCGCACGAAGCCCTCGCCATTGCCATGAACCGCATCGGCGGCCGCAGCAACACCGGCGAAGGCGGTGAAGACCCTGAACGCTTCGCCCCCCTGCCCAACGGCGACTCCAGACGCAGTTCCATCAAGCAAGTGGCAAGCGGCCGCTTCGGCGTGACGAGCAACTACCTGGTCAATTCGGACGAAATCCAGATCAAAATGGCGCAGGGTGCCAAGCCCGGCGAGGGCGGAGAGCTGCCCGGCCACAAGGTCTATCCGTCCATTGCCAAGGTGCGCGGCACAACGCCCGGCGTCGGCCTCATAAGCCCCCCACCCCACCACGACATTTACTCAATCGAGGACCTGGCGGAGCTTATCCACGACCTCAAAAACGCCAACGAGAAGGCGCGCATCAGCGTGAAGCTCGTGAGCGAAGTGGGCGTGGGCACGATCGCCGCAGGCGTTGCCAAGGCCAAGGCGGATACGATCCTCATCTCCGGCCACGACGGCGGCACGGGCGCCAGCCCCACATCGTCCATCTATCACGCCGGTTCGCCCTGGGAGCTGGGCATTGCCGAGACCAACCAGACCCTGCTGCTAAACGATCTGCGCAGCCGCGTGTATCTGGAAGTGGATGGCCAGCTAAAGACAGGGCGAGACGTTGCCATCGCCTGCCTATTGGGCGGCGAGGAGTTCGGCTTTGCAACTGCCCCGCTTGTTTCGCTCGGCTGCCTTATGATGCGCGTCTGCCACAAGAACACCTGCCCGGTGGGCGTTGCCACGCAGAACCCGGAGCTTCGTGCGAAGTTCCGCGGCGCGGCGGACTACGTTGTGAACTTCATGCGCTTTGTCGCACAGGAGCTTCGCGAGACAATGGCAAAGCTCGGCTTCCGCAGCGTGGACGAGATGGTGGGCCGCAGCGACATGCTGCGCGTCAACAAGGCCATTGACTTCTGGAAGGTGCGCGGCCTCGATTATTCGAAGATTCTCTACCGCCCGCAGGTTCCGGCAAGCGTGGGCACATACCGCCAGATCTCTCAGGAGCACCTCTTGGAGCTGTCGCTGGACAAGACGACGCTGCTCGACCTTTGTAAGCCCGCCCTTGAGCGCGGCGAGAAGGTCTCTGCGGAAATGCCCATCGTGAACACAAACCGCGTCGTCGGCACCCTTACAGGCTCTGAGCTTACCCGTCGCCACGGTGCGGAGGGCCTGCCCGAGGGCACGATTCACCTCAAGTTCAAGGGCAGCGCGGGGCAGAGCCTTGGCGCATTCTGCCCCAAGGGCATGACCTTCGAAGTCGAGGGCGATACCAACGACTACATCGGCAAGGGCCTTTCAGGCGCGACGATCGTCGTCTATCCTCACAAGGACGGGCACCCCTGCTTCGTGGCAGAGGACAGCATCATCACAGGCAACGTGGCCTTCTACGGCGCGACCGCTGGCGAGGCATTCATAAGCGGTGTCGCAGGTGAGCGCTTCTGCGTGCGCAACAGCGGAGTTCACGCCGTCGTCGAAGGTGTGGGAGACCACGGCTGCGAGTACATGACCGGGGGCAGCGTAATCTGCCTCGGACGCACGGGGCGCAACTTTGCCGCTGGCATGAGTGGTGGCGTTGCCTACGTGTTCGACATTGACGGCGACTTCCTAGGCAAGGTGAACGCTGAGATGGTGAACATCTACCGCCTCGTCGAATGCGAGGACGCCGAGATTGTCGCCGTGAAGGCTCGCGTCGAAAAGCACGCCGCACTTACTGGCAGCAGGCTCGCGGCTCGCATACTCGACAGCTGGCAGGAAAGCCTTGGCAAGATCGTCAAGGTGATGCCTCAGGACTACGAGCGCGTGCTCAACGCCCTCAAGCAGGCCGAGGCCAGCGGACTTAAAGGCGAGGAAGCCATTCTGAAGGCTTTCGAGGAAAACACCAAGGCGGCTCACTAGTGGCCCGCAATCCACAATAGAAATCCACAACGAACAATTTGGAATCATGGGCAAGCCAACAGGTTTTCTTGAGTATCAACGCCAGACCATTGCCGACCGTCCCCCGGCGGAAAGGCTGAAGGACTGGAAGGAGATACACGCTGAGCGCGACGACGCCAAACTGCGCACTCAGGCCGCGCGTTGCATGGACTGCGGCACCCCCTTCTGCCACATCGGCATGAGTATCGGCGGCATGGGCACCGGGTGCCCCATTCACAACCTTATCCCCGAGTTCAACGACCTTGTTTACAAGGGCCGCTGGGCCGATGCTTACGAGCGTCTGCGCCGCACGAACAACTTCCCCGAGTTCACGGGCCGCGTATGTCCCGCCCCTTGCGAAGGCTCCTGCACGCTCGGCGTCATCGAGCCGCCGGTGGCTATCAAGAACATCGAGAACACCATTTCCGATGTCGCATGGGAGAAGGGCTACTATACGCCCCGGCTCCCCGCAAAGCGCACGGGGAAAACGGTGGCCGTCGTCGGCAGCGGGCCTTCGGGCCTTGCCTGCGCGGACCAGCTCAATCAGGCCGGTCACGAGGTGACAGTCTTTGAACGCGCCGACCGAATTGGGGGCCTTCTCATGTACGGCATCCCGAACATGAAGCTCGACAAGCGCGAGGTCGTGGAGCGGCGCGTAAGCCTTATGAAGGCCGAGGGCGTGAAGTTCGTCTGCAACGCCTTCATTGGCCAGAGCGAGGAATGGAGCGTCGAGCGCTTAAAGGGCGAGTTCGACGCCATTGCCCTCTGCTGCGGAGCGACCAAGCCCCGCGACCTGCCCGTTTCGGGCCGCGATGCCAAGGGCGTGCATTACGCGATGGAGTTTCTCACCGCGAATACGAAGCACATTCTTGACAGCGGCTTTGACGGCTCGCCCTCTCCCATCGACGCGAAGGGCAAGGACGTGGTCGTCATTGGCGGCGGCGACACAGGCACCGACTGCGTGGGCACGAGCCTTCGCCACGGCTGCAAGAGCGTCATCCAGCTTGAAATCATGCCCAAGCCACCGGCGGAGCGCGCTCCGAACAATCCCTGGCCCGAATGGCCCAAGGTGCTCAAGACCGACTACGGGCAGCACGAGGCAATTTACGTTCAGGGTGAGGATCCGCGCACGTATCTGGTTTCCACAGAGTGCTTCATTAAGGACGAGGCGGGCAATCTGACGGGCCTGCGCATCGTGGACATAGAGTGGAAAAAGGACGCGCAGGGGCGCTTCGGCCCGGTGCCGGTAGAGGGTTCGCGCCGCGAGATTCCCGCACAGCTAGCCCTGCTTGCAATGGGCTTTCTCGGGCCTGAACAGGAGCTACTCAAGGCATTCGGCGTCGAGGCCGACCTTCGCAGCAACGTCAAGGCAGACTACGGGAAGTTCGCAACGAATGTGCCCGGCATATTCTCCGCCGGAGACATGCGCCGCGGCCAGAGCCTCGTAGTTTGGGCGATAAACGAGGGCCGCGCCTGCGCCGTCAAGGTGGACGAGTTCATCATGGGCCGCAGCTTCCTGCGTATGCCCTAGGGCGACACGCCCCTTCCGGGTTTTCACAAGAGCGGACGCCTATTCCTGGGCGCCCGCTCTTTTTCATATCTACGCGGGATGTAAGCAGCCGACTTGAGCTTTGGTCGCATTTGGGCTATACCAGATGGCGGATGAACGCCGGATTCGACATAGCCCTGCTGCGCAAATACGACCGCCCAGCGCCTCGCTACACCTCCTACCCCACGGCGTTGCAATTCAGCCCCGAGGCTGCCCCTGAGGCCCTGATTGACGAAATCCGCTCCGGCAAAGGGCCTTTGTCCCTGTATCTGCACCTGCCTTTCTGCGAGTCGCTATGCTGGTTCTGCGCCTGCAACACGGTCATTACGCCAAGCCGCGCCAGCGCCGACCCCTACATCGAGGCTCTTGAAAGGGAGATGGACCTGCATCTGCCCCTACTCCGGTCCGGCAGGACGGTGGAGCAGCTCCACTTTGGCGGCGGCTCCCCAAACTTCCTAGCGCCTGAACAGCTAGAGCGCGTCTGCTCGGCCATTGGCAGGCGCTTCAGTTTCGCCCCCGACGCGGAACTCTCTGTGGAACTAGAGCCCAGGGTGCTCGAAGAGGAGCATCTGGACATACTGCGCGCCCACGGCTTTTCCCGCGCCAGCATAGGCATACAGGACTCCGACCCCGCCGTGCAAAAGGCCATACATCGCATCCAGCCCGAGGATATGAACATCCGAGTGATGGGCTGGCTGCGCGAGCGCGGCTTCAACTCGATCAACATCGACCTCATTTACGGCCTGCCCGGCCAGACGCAGCAGAGCTACGCCCGCACTCTGGAACACGTCATAAGCCTATCGCCGGAGCGCGTGGCAGTGTTCAACTACGCGCATGTGCCCTGGATGAAGCCAGCGCAGAAGAACATACTCATGCACGGGCCTCTGCCCGGGCCGGAGGAAAAGCTGGGCCTATTGACGCTGGCCATCGAAAAGCTCACTGGCGCAGGCTACCAGTTCATAGGACTGGACCACTTTGCCAAGCCGGGCGACGAACTCTGCCTCGCCCAAAAGGAAGGGACGATGCAGCGCAACTTTCAGGGCTACAGCACCCGTGCCGGGGCGGAGCTGTTGGCCTTCGGCTCCAGCTCCATCGCGCAAAGCCGCCGCAGCTACCGCCAGAACGCGCATTCGCTGGAGGGCTACTACAAAGCACTGGACGAGGGGCGCCTGCCAATAGAGCGTGGCATAATTCTGACGGACGAAGACCTGTTGCGCCGCACGGTGATTATGCGCGTGATGTGCGATCTGTCGCTCGACTATGCGGCGATGGGCAGGCTGACGGGTGTGGACTTTGCCAAGTTCTTCGCGCCGGAAATCGCCGCTATGGACGAGATGGAGGCCGACGGCCTGTTGCGCCGCCACCCCGAAGGCTTGGAGCTGACCCCTCTTGGCCGCCTGCTTGTGCGCAACATAGCCCTGCTCTTCGACCAGCACTTCAAGGGCGGCGAGAAGCGGCATTCGCGCTCTGTGTAGGGTTGCCCTGCGCATGGGTTCCTGTTTTGCTTCACAAGCACGGAGCCGCGCTCCATTTCTCCCGCCACTTCATTTCCCCATGACAGAGCAGACCAAGATAGACGAACTTGTGACCAACTGCGCCAAGGAAGCCCTTGCCGCCTCCCGCGTCATGGCCAATCTGCCCGCGCACCGCAAGAACGTGGCCCTGCTGAAAATGGCGGAAATGCTGGAGCGGCGCACTGACGAGCTGCTGGCGGCCAACGCACGCGACGTGGAGGCAGCACGCATAGGTGGCCTCTCCGGCGCCATGCTGGACCGGTTGCTGCTCGACCCCAAGCGCATCGCAAAAATCGCGCTGGGTGTGCGTCAGGTGGCCGAGCTGCCAGACCCCGTCGGCGAACAGCTCGAAAAGAGCGTCCGCCCCAACGGCCTCGACATCCGCAAGGTGCGCGTCCCCATCGGCGTCATCGGCATCATCTACGAGAGTCGCCCCAACGTTACGATCGACTGCGCCGTGCTCTGCTTCAAGAGCGGCAATGCCTGCTTACTGCGCGGCGGGCGCGAGTCCTATCACAGCAACGTTGCCCTTGTTAAGTGCGTCCACGAGGTGCTGGAATCCGAAGGCCTGCCCAAGGCCTCCGTCAGCTTCATCGAGACCACCGAGCGCTACGCCCTGCACCGTCTGCTCAAGCTCGACCAGTATGTGCACTGCATAATCCCGCGCGGTGGCGAGGGCCTCATCCGCATGGTGACCGAGGAGGCGCACATGCCCGTGATCAAGCATTACAAGGGCGTGTGTAATGCCTACATCGACAAGGCCGCCGACAAGGACATGGCCGTCAAGATTGTCACCAACGCCAAGGTGCAACGTCCCGGCGTGTGCAACGCGATCGAGAACCTCGTGGTGCATCAGGATGTTGTGGACAGCGTGTTCCCCTACGTAGCGCGCAGTCTTGTGCGCAACGGCGTGGAGCTGCGCTGCGACGTGCGCTCGCGCATGGCTCTGGAGGCCTTCGGAGGCTTCTCAAACCTCAAGGACGCAAGCGAGGATGACTATCACGAGGAGTATCTGGACCTTGTCATCGCCGTGCGCGTGGTGCACGACACCGAGGCCGCCATACAGTTTGTCAACACCTACGGCTCTGCCCACAGCGACGTAATAATCAGCGGCGACGAGGCTGCGGCCAAGGCATTCATGGCAGGCGTGGACAGCGCCACTGTGTACTGGAATGCTTCGACGCGCTTCACCGATGGCTTCGAGTTCGGCATGGGTGCGGAGATAGGCATTTCAACGGACAAGCTGCACGCTCGCGGCCCGATGGGCCTCAAGGAGCTGACCACATACAAGTATGTGATATACGGGCAGGGCCAGATTCGCAGCTAGGCGTTCTCACGCTTTTCACGCGTTTTTCCGTTCGTGCTTGACCGGCTCTAGGCGTATATTGGCAGGGACGCCTACGCCATGTTCATCATCCACATTCATTACACCGTGCCCCTCGAAACCGTGGACAGGCACCTGCCAGCGCATGTCGAGTGGTTGCACGAGCACGAGAATGCCGGGCACTTTGTCGTTTACGGACGCCTGGTGCCCCGCACGGGCGGGGTGATAGTGGCCGACCTGCCAACGCGGGCCGAACTGGACGCAATTCTTGCAAGGGACCCCTTCATGCTGCATGGCGTGGGAACATACAAGGTAATCGAATTCTCCGAGAACAAGGGCTACCGCAGAAACAGGGACATCAAGAGGGCATAAAACACCCGTGCTTACCCATACCCATCAACTCTTCCACTAGATATACATATGGAAAACTTCAGCTTTCAGAACACGACCAAGATCATTTTCGGCCGCGGCACCCAGCATCAGGTCGGCGCGGAATGCCGCCACCACGCCCGCAAGGTGCTCCTGCACTTCGGCGGCCAGAGCATAAAAAAGAGCGGCCTATACGATCAGGTCGTTGCCTCGCTAATAGACGCGGGCGTTGAGTTCGTGGAGCTTGGCGGCGTGCAACCCAATCCCCGGCTCGCGCTTGTCCACAAGGGCGTCGAGCTTTGCCGTGCCGAAGGCGTGGAGCTGATTCTCGCCGTGGGCGGAGGCAGCGTCATCGACTCGGCCAAGGCTATCGCGATGGGCGTGCCTTACGAAGGCGACGTGTGGGATTTTTACTCATACAAGACCGAGCCAAAGACGGCCCTGCCAGTGGCCACGGTCCTGACAATCCCGGCTGCGGGCAGCGAGTCTAGCGACTCCAGCGTAATTACCAAGGAGGAGGGCTGGCGCAAGAACGGCTTCACGCACAAGGTGCAGACGCCCGTTTTTTCCATCCTGAACCCGGAGCTGGCCTTCACCCTGCCAAAGTATCAGGTGGCCTGCGGGGCGGCGGACATAATGAGCCACCTGATGGAGCGCTACTTCACCAACGCCCGCCCGGTGGAACTGACTGACGCGCTTATCGAGGCGACCTTGCGCACGATGATACGCAACGTGCCCAAGGTGCTGGCCAACATGCAGGATTACGACGCATGGGCGGAAGTCATGTGGAGCGGCTGCGTGGCGCACAACAACCTCTTGGACACGGGCCGCATTGGCGACTGGGCCTCGCACGGCATAGAGCACGAGCTGTCGGCCATGTACGATGTGGCGCACGGCGCGGGCCTTGCGGTGGTCTTCCCGGCATGGATGAGGCACGTTTACAGGCAGGATACGAACCGCTTTGTGCGCTTCGCGGTGGAGGTGTGGGGCCTGCGCAACGACTACTGGAACCCGGAGGCGACGGCGCTGGCTGGCGTGCAGGCGCTTCAGGATTTCTGGGTGTCGATAGGTATGCCAAGGAATCTTGCCGAGCTTGGCGCCTCACCGGAAAAAATCGACCAGATGGCGACTCTGGCCACGGGTGGGGACAGGTGGACCCTTGGCAACTTCAGAAAACTGGGGCAGGCAGACGTGGCCGCCATCCTGCGCGGAGCGGTGTAATTAGGCCACCACTAACAACGTATGGTTTCTGCCGCGAACGGACCTTGCGGCGGCTTTCATACCCCTTGCGCGAAGGCCCGTTCGTTGACATAGTATCGCCCATGAGCGGGGAAGAAACCTTTCCACAGAGTTATTCACGTTCGCGCCTTGCACCACTGCGCCGCCTGAGCCGCGAAGTGCACATCGGACAGCTTTGCATCGGCGGGAACAACCCCGTGGCCGTGCAGAGCATGACCAACACGCCGACAACGGACCTGCGGGCAACCGTGGCGCAGGCCATAGCTCTTGCCGAAGCTGGCTGTCAGATAGTACGCATAACTGCGCCCAATGTGCAGGCGGCAAAGGCGCTTGGCGAAATACGACGCGAGTTTAGCTCCGCAGGGTTCCCCGCCCTGCCCCTTGTTGCGGACATCCACTTTCTACCTGCCGCCGCTATGGAGGCCGCCCTGCATGTGGAGAAAATCCGCATTAACCCCGGCAACTATGCCGACCGCAAGCTATCCGAGGCGCGCGATTACACGGAGGCCGAATACGCCGCAGAGCTGGAGCGCCTGCACGAGGCGGTGACCCCCCTTGTGCTGCGATGCCGGGAGCTAGGCCGCGCTATCCGCGTTGGCGTAAACCACGGCTCGCTTTCGGACCGCATAATGAACCGCTACGGCGACACGCCCGAAGGCATGTGCGAGAGCGCTCTGGAATTTATCCGCATCTGCGAGGCGCACCACTTCCGCGACATCGTGGTTTCGCTGAAGGCGTCCAACCCCAAGGTGATGATTCAGGCAACGCGCCTGATGGCGGCCCGCATGGATGCCGAGGGCTTCAACTACCCCCTGCACTTAGGCGTGACGGAGGCTGGCGGGGGCGAGGACGCCCGCGTAAAGAGCGCGCTGGGCATCGGCACCATGCTGCGCGACGGCCTTGGCGACACAATCCGCGTCTCGCTGACCGAAGACCCCGTGGCGGAACTGCCCGTGGCTCTGGCATTGGCGCGCGAGGCGGAAAGGCTCTGGGCCAAGGCGGACAAATCCCCCGTGGAGGCCGCCGCCCTGCCGCGTATAGAAAGCAATCCCTACGCCTTCAGCCGCCGAGAAAGCGTGGTTATTGCGCCCGGCTCCACACTGGCGGCCGGTGGAGGGGAAGTGCCGCGCGTGGCCCTTGTGCTCGCCAAAGAGCCGGACGGGAGCCTGCTGCGAGAGCTGGACAAATGGCAGAGGCACAACCCGAAAATGCCCGTCGAACTTCTCTCCTTTCCCGTCGTTGACCCGGCCTCGGCCTGCGCCCTGCCCACCGTCGGGGGGCCGTACATGTGCCCGCCCCTGCTGGCGGACCTCTGCCCCGCGCCGGGAGAGAACCTTGTCACCCTGCTTGCAATGCTTTCGCCGCGCATGAAACTGCGCGCCTTTTGCTGCCGCCCTCAGGACGAGGCGGAGCTAGCCGCAGCACTGGTGAAGGCGAACGATCTGGCCGCCATACTGGCGCTGGATCTTAGCCCTGAAGGGCTGGCCAATCTATTGCCAGCACTCAGGGGGAGCGATCCTTCCAGGTACATGTTCACCTGCACCCGTCCGCAGGCACCTATGCACCCGGCGGGTGCATACCGACTTGTCGCAGAGCTGCTTCGCAAGGCGGGGTTGGCCAGCCCCATCTGGATACGCCACACGCCCGCCCTTGTGGACGGCGCGTGCAGCGGCCTGCCTGCCGACGACACGGCCATGATGATGGACGCCGCCGTGCTCATTGGCGGCCTGCTCTGCGATGGCATAGGCGACATCGTGAGCGTCGAAACAGCGGCAACGCCGGAACGCAGCGTCGAGATAGCCTACGGCATTCTGCAAGGCTCGCGCACGCGTTCCACACGCACCGAATACGTCGCCTGCCCCAGTTGCGGGCGCACACTGTTTGACCTTGAGAGCACGACGCAGCGGGTCCGCGCAGCCACGGGGCACCTTGAGGGGGTGACTATCGCCATTATGGGCTGCATCGTCAATGGGCCGGGCGAGATGGCCGATGCGGATTTTGGTTACGTGGGCGGCGCGCCGGGCAGGATTAACCTCTATGTAGGGAAGAAACCCGTGCAGTTCAACATCCCATCCTCTGAAGCGGTCGAGCGTCTCGTGGCCCTTATCAAGGAACGGGGCAAATGGCGCGAGCCGCCCAAATAGAGCCTTACTCCCCGAACGGGCATTTAGCCAAGCCCTCCCCTCTTCTGCCAATGCACACGATGAACAAACTGCTCTCCGCCCTGCTGCTTGCGCTAGGCGGATGTGTGGGTGTCCCCCAAGGCTTGGAGCCGGTGCAGGGCTTCGAGCTGGAGCGTTACCTCGGCACCTGGTACGAGATAGCTCGGCTGGACCACTCCTTCGAGCGCGGCCTCAGCCGGGTGAGCGCCACGTACAGCCTTCGCGAGGACGGCGGGGTGCGCGTGCGAAACAGGGGCTATTCAGCAAAGCATGGCCGCTGGAAAGAGGCCGTTGGCCGGGCCTATTTTGTGGGCGGTGCCGATGCTGGGCACCTCAAGGTGTCGTTTTTCGGCCCCTTCTACGGCACTTACGTCATCGTCCATCTGGACCGCGAAAATTATCAGTACGCGCTGGTCTGCGGGCCGGACCACGGCTTCCTGTGGATTCTCTCGCGCGAGCCACAGATTGCCCCGGATACGCTGGCCATGTTGCTGGCGCGGGCAAAGTCGCTCGGCTTCGACACCGAGGCCCTGATTTTCGTAAAACACGGGGAGGATTGAGCGCATTGCGCAACAAAGCCTGATATTTCACTCCAGTTTGCTTTCCCAAGTCTCAAAACAGTGTATCAATCACATTATGGCCAGCGAAGTTAAGGTACCCCAGATGGGTGAGTCCATCACGTCCGGCATACTTGCAAAGTGGCTCGTCGCAGATGGTGCGTCGGTCCGGCAGGACCAGCCGCTTTTCTCCCTCGAAACGGACAAGGTGACCGCCGAGGTCAACTCCCCGGCAGCGGGTGTCATCCGCCAGAAGGCGGCCGAGGGGGCCGAGGTGGCCGTGGGTTCCGTTGTCGCCCTTGTGGAAGAGTCCGCAGAGGTGGCGGCAGCAGCCCCGGCGGCAGCACCCGCCAGCGCCACTGCCGATGCGAAGTCCGCCCCGCAGTCCGGCCCGGCTGCGCGCAGGCTGGCCGCTGAAAAGGGCGTGGACACGGCGGAGATTCCCGGCACTGGCAGGGATGGTCGAGTGACCAAGGGGGACATCATCGCCGCTGCCGCTTCGCCTGTTGCGGCCACCCCCACCACGGTCAATCCGCAGATTACCGACGCTGTGACGGCTGCGGCCCCGCAAAAGGCTCCCGCCCCGGCACAAGCGCCCGCGCAGGCGCAAAAAGCTGTGCCCGTAGCACCCGCCGCCCCTGCAACCGCTCCGGCTTCGGCCCGGCAGACGCGGCGCAAGATGACGCCTCTGCGCCGTCGCGTGGCCGAGAGGCTGGTCCGCGCAAAGCAGGAGGCCGCGATGCTGACCACTTTCAACGAGGTGGACATGAGCGCGGTCATGGAGCTGCGCAAGGTGCATCAGGAGGCTTTTCAGAAGAGGCACGGGGTGAAGCTGGGCTTCATGTCATTCTTTGTGAAGGCCGTCGTTCAGGCGCTCAAGGAGGTGCCCGAGGTCAATACGCAGCTCGATGGCGACGAGATCGTGGAGAACCATTTTTACGACATAGGCATTGCCGTTGGCGCGCCGCGCGGACTGGTGGTGCCGGTCCTGCGCGATGCGGACCGCAAGGGCTTTGCGCAGGTGGAGAAGGACATTCTCGCCTATGGGCAGAAGGCGCGGGACGGCAAGTTGTCCATAGACGAGCTGACGGGCGGCGTCTTCACCATAACCAACGGCGGCATTTATGGCTCTCTGATGTCAACTCCTATACTGAACCCGCCACAGAGCGGCATCTTGGGTATGCACGCCATAAAGGAACGTGCAGTGGTGGTGGATGGTCAGGTCGTGGCAAGGCCGATGATGTATATAGCGCTGTCCTACGATCACCGGGTGATAGACGGCAAGGAGGCCGTGACTTTCCTAGTGAAGGTAAAGGAGGCAATTGAAGACCCGATAAGGTTACTCTTCGAGGTGTAACAGGGATGTAACAGGGGAAACTTCGAACCAAATCTGGCAGTGAAACCAATGGTTAAAGTAGCCTCATTGTATCTGCGTAAATCCCTTTTTATCTGCGGTTAAAGATTCTTATTCTTCCCCCCCCCTCCCCCATGAGCACCATTGACATTGCCATAATCGGCGCCGGACCCGGCGGTTACGTCTGCGCCCTTCGCGCCGCAAAGCTGGGCCTCTCTGTTGCGCTTGTCGATGAGCGCACCTCGCTCGGCGGCACCTGCCTAAATATCGGCTGCATTCCCTCAAAGACTCTGCTGCACTCCAGCGAGCTGCTCTCTGAAATGCAGAACGACGCCGCCTCGAACGGCATTGCTCTGGCGGGCGTCCCCACGATGGACATACCGCTCATGATGCAGCGCAAACTGGGCGTGGTGGCCAAACTGGCAGGCGGTATCGCACTGCTCTGCAAGCAGGCCAAGGTCACGGTCCTGCAAGGGCGCGCAACGCTTCTTGGCGAAGGCAAAGTCGGCATCGAAGGCCGGGATACAGGCGAAATATCCGCGAAAAACATCGTGCTGGCCACAGGCTCGGTTCCCGTTGAGCTGCCCTTCATGAAGTTCGACGGGCAGAGCATAGTTTCCAGCACCGAGGCGCTCGCCTTCGACAAGGTGCCGGGCAAGCTGCTCGTAATCGGCGCCGGGGCCATCGGGCTGGAGCTTGGCAGCGTATGGGCGCGCCTTGGCAGCGAGGTCACGGTGCTGGAATTTCTCCCGCAGATTGCGCCGACTTTCGACGCCGACATTTCCCGCCACCTTCAGCGCAGCCTTGCAAGACAGGGCCTGATTTTCCACCTCGAAACCAAGGTGACAGGCTGCGAAGTGAAGGACGGCAGGGCCGTGGTGACTGCCGAAAAGGGCGGCCAGGGCCTGAGCTTCGAGGCCGACAAGGTGCTCGTGGCCGTGGGCCGCAGGCCGAACACTGCGGGCCTGAACCTTGAGGCCGCAGGGGTGACGCTGGATGCGAAGGGCCGCGTCGAAACCGATGCCGGGCTGCGCACAAAGGCAGCTGGCGTCTGGGCCATTGGCGACCTTGTGGCCGGCCCTATGCTCGCGCACAAGGCCGAGGCAGAGGCGCATCTTGTAGCCGAGCGCATTGCCGGGCACAAGGCCTTGCCCCTGGACCACGACAATATCCCCGGCGTAGTTTACACAAGCCCCGAGGCGGCCAGCGCGGGCCTTACAGAGAAAATGGCAAAGGAGCGCGGGCTGGAGGTCAAGGTGGGCAAGTCCTTCTACGCGGCGAATGGGCGCGCCCTAGCCAGTGACGCGGCGGACGGCTACGCAAAAGTGATTTCCGACAAGGCCACGGACCGCCTGCTGGGCGTGCAGATAGTGGGCGCAAGCGCGTCCGAACTTATAGCCGAGGCCGTGGCGCACCTCGAATACGGCGGCAGCGCCGAGGACATTGCCCTGTGCGTGCACGCGCACCCCACCCTATCCGAAGTGCTCAAGGCAGCCGCGCAATAGTGCTTGAGGTGGCCAAGAATTATTGCTCATGAGACAAGTCGCCGCTCCCGACAAGTTCACCCTCGAAACAGAACTTGGTGATGCCTTCCCGATGTGGGAGGCCATACTATGCAGAATCGACGCCGTATATGGCCCCCTCTCCCCATACTGGACGCCCTCGAAAGTAGCATTTGGCAAAGTCTGTGTGCTCTGCAATGGCAAGCGGAACCTCGTGTATCTGACTCCTGAACGAGGAAGCATACTGGCAACCCTCGCGCTGGGAGAAAAAGCCTGCGAAGCGGCGTTCCAAAGTGGACTGCCTGATGAGGCAAAGACCAACATCGCGAACTCGAAAAAGTATGTCGAAGGCAGATCCGTTCGCATGAATGTCAATGACACGGACGCCCTGTCAGTGCTTGAACAACTGCTGGTGTTCAAGACCAGATCTTCTTAAGGGACCGACCGTCCTTCTGCCTTCAAGTCCTGCGTATTCCGCCCTGTAACGCCAACGGAAGAGTAATGTCACAACGTAGAGAAATAACGACGTTACTTTAGTTTGCAAACGACGTGATGCTATTCTAGTTGTATTGCGTGCGAAATATCGGCACCATGCATGAACCGTCGCCGCCCCCTCGGCCAACAAGCTGAATGGGTCCCATGTCCATGCTTTGCAAAGCAATACACAACAGGAGAAATAGCTCATGCCAGTATCAGGACGCGAACTAGCAACCCTCGACTTCGGCAACCTCATCGGAGGTCCGCTCAACGCCGTTGTAGAGGCACAGGCAAAGTCTGCCATCACCACGGCCAACTTCATCAAGGAAGTGGCCTTCGACAAGGAAGGAAAGGTCGTCAACGTCGATTTCAAGTACAGCCGCAAGAATGACGACGGCAAAGATCAGGAATTCACCCTCACGGTGCCCTTCCTGACGATGATTCCCATACCGTACATTTCGGTCAAATCGGCCATTGTGGAGTTCAACGCCAAGATAACCTCCACAACCGAGAGCAAGAGCGAGTCCAACTTCAACACGGAAAACACCCTCTCTGTCAGCTCCGGCTGGTTCGTATCGGCCAAGTTGCAGTCCAAGGTATCCTACCAAAAGAGCAGCTCCGCCACCGACAAGGAAGAGCGCACCTACGACATGCACGTCAAGGTCGAGGCCGAGAACGCCGACATGCCCGCGGGCACCGAGCGCATCCTGACGATCCTCGAACAGTCCATCTCCGAGCGCAAGGGCAAGACCTTCAAGGGTAGCATCGTCATCGCCACAGGCACAGGCACCGCCCTCACCCTGAGCGACAACCCGGACAAGCTGGACCCGACCGCCATCAACGGCTCCACCTTCACCCTCACGGGCAAGCAATACAAGATAAGCGCCTGCACCAAAGACGCCACAACGGGCAAGATAAGCATCACCGTGGACACTGCCATCACACTGGCAAAGGACACCAGCGTGCTGCTCGACGACGCGGCATAAGGCCAATTGTCTTTGGCACAGTACCGGGGCTGAGGCGGTCCAAACCCGCCGGCAGCCCCGCTTCAAGCGCGCGGACAGGAAAAGGACAAAGGCATGAACGACAAGGAACAGGAACAAAAGCTCTCGGAACTAGTGGGCGCAATAGTCTCCAGCATCGCACATGCGCGCGGTGTGGCCGATGCCGAAGCCCTGCGTCTTGCCCACATCTACCGGCGCAACGAGCTTCTCAAGGGCCTGCCAGTGCCTCGCCTGCGCCTGCGAAACATCAACATCAGTCTGCCCCTGCTTATAAGTGGCCTTAGTCCCTCAGAGCCGGGCACGCTGAACACCTCGGCCAACATTGCCGATGCCGCCTTCAGGAGCCTGCAAAGAGGCTTCGGCGAGCTGCTCGTAAAGCTGCGCCAGAAGAGCGAAATGCAGAGTCTGCCCGAGGACGAGCGCAACGAAGCCTGCCTGTACTCGATACTAATCGGTGGCCTGTTCGAGGAATCGAGCAAGGAAGTCCTCACGCTCAAGAAGGAACGCTTCGAGGGTTACAAACACGCTTTTACCTCCCGCATCGGAACCGTGATTGACGAGGCGCTCGCCAGCTCCGGCGACGATGTTGCCGCCAGCAGCGACCAGTCCTCCATACAGGCAGAGGTGGCTGACAAGGTGGCCGAGGCTACGCGAAGGCTGCTTCAGGAGCTGCTTTTCACAAGGCTGCGGGAATTTGTCAGCGCAAGGCAGAAAGACCTGCCCGAGGCGGAGCAGAAGCCCTTCGACCAGGCTAGGGCAAGGCTGCGCACAGACGCCTTTTTGCGTGGCGAGGACGGCGGCATACTCGTGGATGGCACACGCCGCGCCGCGGCAGAGAGCTGCTACCGCCAACAGGCCAAACCGGCGCAAATCCGCGTTATTGCGGGCACCGACAATGTGAAAAACTGCGGTGCAGGGCCGGAAATGATTACGCGGATAAACATGACTATCCACGAAGAGGGCCTTGAGTGGACCAGTCAGCCCGACGGCGGCGCAGACAGGCTCTGCCCTGAATAGGCGGCCAAGATGATACACTGCGTCACAATCGACAAATTGGGCCAGAGTCTCGAACAGCTATCCCCCGTCTTGGACAGCTACCGCCGGGGCGACCCTGCCTTCCCCGCCCTTGCCCTCCACTGGCTGGAGACTACGCACAAGGGACTGTCCAGCCTGCGCCTTAGCGAGCTTAGCGAGCTGGGCACACTTGGAGCCTCCATCATAAAGGCGGGCGAGGCGATCCCCGGCCCGGACGGGTTGCCACCGCGCCGCTCTCAGACAAGGGCAAGGCAGAACATCGCAGCCGCCGAAGCTCTGGAAAGGGCGGAAAGAGTGCTGCGGGACCGCGTTCAGTCAAGCGAGGAAAGGCTGCGTCTTTTCGAGGACAAGCTCTGCGAAGGCATGACTGCCTACATGTTGGAAAACAGTCTGCCCGAGGGCGGAGGGGAACAGGCCCTGCGCAGGCTCTGGGACGGCCTCTGCGCCTATGCACCGACTAGACCCCTGACGCGCTACCTCTCCGCCTCGCTGGGATCGACGGACAGGCTCTGCCTCTTGGCCAACATTCTCGGCAGGCTCTAGAGCATGCTTGCCCCGGACCGGAATGGCCCTTTGCTCCGACGAGTTTAATACCCATTCTCGCAAAGAGCCATCCGGACCAATCAACAAGGCAGCGTTCCCGAATCCGGCTCATGCTGCGGCAGGCCGTCCGTCCGTCCGTCCTTGAACTTTGGCTCGCTATCACCTAGAACCAGAGTCTGCACCTAGTTCAGGCTCTCTTATCCGCGTTTTTCCCACAAACCATTCCCGAGACTGATATACCCCGAACAACACAGATTATGCCCAAAGTAGCTGTATTACTGGCCGGATGCGGATTCCAGGACGGAGCCGAAATTCAGGAGGCCGTCATCACCCTGCTCGAACTGGACAGGGCCGGAGCCGAAGTGCAGTTCTTCGCCCCCGACATCCAGCAGGAACACGTCATCAACCACCTCGACGGCACCGTATCCAGCTACCGCGAGCGCAGCGTAATCGAGGAGGCAGCCCGCATTGTGCGCGGCGACATTGTCCCACTTACCGACGCCAAGGCATCGGACTTCGACGCGCTCATTATGCCCGGGGGCTTCGGCGTGGCCAAGAACCTGTGCAGCTTTGCCTTCGACGGGGCTTCCTGTGCCGTGGACGGCGAGGTGGAACGCTTCATTCTGGACATGTACCGCGCTGGCAAGCCCATAGGCGCGATCTGCATATCCCCCGCCCTTGTGGCCCGCGTGCTGGGCGCGGACGATATTTCCGTGACAGTCACCATTGGCAACGACAAAAAGACCGCACAGGCCATACGCGACTGTGGGGCCGTACATGTGGACTGCCATGTGGACGCCATCGTAATTGACGAAAAGAACAACATTATCAGCACTCCGGCCTATATGTACAGCACTACGACTCCGTCGAGGGTCGAGCAGGGCATAGGCAAGCTTGTCAAGGCTGTGCTGGAGCGCATCAAGTGAGGGCCGCTCTGCCAGTATTCTGCCTTACGCTGCTATCGGCTGCTCTCCCTGCCCTCCCGGCCCGAAGCGGCACAGAGGAGCAGGCCTCGCTATCCCCGGACGCCCCGGTGGAACGCTTCAACATACACGCTTTCGATCCGCTAAGCGGCTGGCGCACCTGGAGACTGGAGGGCGAAAGGGCAGAGTTCCCCAGCCCCGGCGCAGTGCGCATGAGGGACATCACCTTCATCGTGTTCGAGCCGGAAAAGGCCCAGCGCGTGATGCTGCGCATCGAAAGCCCGGTCGCCGAGACGGCCTCCGGGCGCGAACAGGTGACAGGCCCCGGCGAAATACTCGTAACGGCAGATGGCTTTCTGCTGGCGGGGCGAGACTGGACATGGCACACAGGTGAAAGGCGGCTTTCCATACGTTCCTCCGCTCATGCTGTAATCGAAGGCGAGCTTTGCCCCATATTGGAATGAAAACACTGCCCCTCATACTCGCCCTGCTGCTGGCCGCTCCAATGCTGCAAGCACAGGCCCCGCAGACAGTCATAGACAGCGACCATCTGGACATGATAGCCGCCGAGGACAGCAACAGCTTTGTCTTCACGGGCAACGTCGTGGCAAAGGGGCAGGGCCTGTTACTGCACTGCGACAGGCTGGAAGTAATCGCATTCCGTGCGCAAGGCTCCACTCCCACGCTTGGCCGCATGGAAGGGGTTCAGAGTCTTGTCGCCACCGGCAATGTGCGCATAGATCAGGCCGGGCGAACGGCGTATGCCGATAGGGTGGATGTCACCCCAGCCGACGGCCTCGTGGTTCTTTCTGGCAAGCCAAGCATTGTCGATAGCAAGGCCAGCGTGGAGGGCTGGAAAATCATCTACAACAGCAAGACCCGCATGGTGAATATACTGCCGGAACCGGCGGAACTGGCCCTGCCCGGACAGCCCGCAGGACGCAGCCGCCTCGTGCTTGCCGAAGAGGCCATCCCGAAGCTCGACTACGACTCCGTGCTTCAGGGCGGGCATGATGAAGCGGACAAGCCAAAGGCCCCGGAGGGCAAATGAGCCAAGGAGCATCATTTATTGCCGCCCGTGGGCTGGCGCGCGAATACGGGCGCCGCTCCGTCGTGGACGGCGTGGACTTGGACGTTCGCGCTGGCGAAATCGTGGGCCTACTCGGCCCCAACGGCGCTGGAAAGACGACGAGCTTTTACATGATAGTGGGCCTTATCCAGGCCACCCGCGGCAAGGTTTACATAAACAACAGCGACGTCACCGCCGTCCCCATGTACAAGCGCGCGCGAATGGGCCTTGGCTACCTGCCGCAGGAGCCCAGCATATTCCGCCGCCTGAGCGTCGAGGACAACCTGCGCGCCGTGGCCGAGACGATGGACATGAGCCGCAGCGAGCGCCGGGCGCAGATAGCGGCCTCGCTTGACGAGCTGGGCCTGACACGCCTTGCACGGCAGAGGGCCTACACACTTTCCGGGGGCGAGCGCCGCAGGCTGGAGATAGCCCGCGCCCTTGTCACAAAGCCGCAGTTCCTCCTGATGGACGAGCCTTTCAGCGGCGTTGACCCCATAAGCGTTGCCGAGGTGCAGAACATCGTGCGCGAGCTGAAGAACAGAGGCATAGGAGTCCTCATCACCGATCACAACGTGCGCGAAACACTAAGCATCGTGGACCGCGCCTACCTCATGCACAATGGCAAGGTGCTAAGCGAGGGCACGAGCGAGGAGCTGATCAACGACCCGGATAGCCGCAAGTTCTACCTTGGCGAATCCTTCAAGCTCTGATAACGCCTTGGCTGGAGCGACGCTCTTTTTCATTTCCATCACCCGCTAATGCCCGAAATCAGCCCAGAGTGGACCAGTCCCGGCTACATTGCCTCGCTCTGGCACGTACTGCTGATTGGCGGAGGCGTCATTGGGTTCATTTATATATTGGCGCAGAGGGAACGCTGGGCAGGACTACCCCCGCCCGAGGTTCGTGCATGGCGCATCGGCTGGCTGGATATGGGCCTCTTGTTCTGCCTGCTTTTCATGTGGTCTTTGGCAGCGGGTTCCATCACGGGCCGCTTGCTGCCTCTTGGGGAAGACCCCGCGCATTCGCTTCTTGCATGGCGAACGGCTCTGGACGGCATGGTGCTTCAGGCTGGCATGATACTAGTATTTTTCGGCTTTTGGCTTTCCCAGCCCTACGAGCACAGACTGCCCTTCAGCAGCGAGCCCATGCCCGGCAGCGCCGCCCTTGGCAAGGCTCTGCTGTATTTTCTGGCCTTCATGCCCGCCCGCTACCTGCTGGAGCTTGCCTGGATGGCCACCCTGACGCAGTTGGACAAGCTGGGGCTGCCCCTGCCTATGGAGCCTCAGCTTGTGACGGGCTTTTTCAACCGCAACAGCCCGCCTCTGGCCTTTGTGTCGCTGGTGTTATTGGCCGTAATTGTGGCCCCGATAGTGGAGGAGTTGGTGTTTCGAGCAGGGCTGTACCGCTTCCTCAAGGCCCGCCTTGGCACACATGGAGCCATGATTGCCAGCGCCGGAGTGTTCGCCCTCTTGCACGGCAACCTGCTCTCGGCCCCCACCCTGATGCTGCTTGGCATCGCGCTCTGTCTTGCGTACGAGTCCGGGGGCAACATAAAGGTGCCCATCATCATGCACGCTGTGTTCAACATGAACTCCGTGCTGCTCATCGTGCTTCAGACCGCCTGAACCCTACCTATGAATCCCTTTACCAAAGACCCGGCAGCGAGCGTGACCAGCCTTGGCGAGTGCGCTCTTCTTGGCCGGATGCGTGAATGGCTGGGTGCCGCCGCCCCGGCCTCGCCCGCCGGCATGGGCGATGACTGCGCCCTGACAGAGCCGCGGGCCAATCTGTTCACCTGCGACAGCCTGCTCTATGGACGGCATTTCGACGACTCCTGCCCTGCGGAGCTGGCGGGCGAAAAGCTGCTCAAGCGCAACCTGAGCGACATTGCCGCAATGGGCGGACTGCCGGAAAACGCCCTGCTGGCCCTGTTCCTGCCCCCGCAGACTAGCACCGAATGGCTGGAGGGCTTTGTCAGGGGCCTTGCCCGTGCGGCTCTGCGCTACTCTACCAGCATTGTAGGCGGAGACATTGCAGAGAGTAGCTCGCCCTTTCTTGCCGCCACGCTCAGCCTCACAGGGCGCGCCCGCAGGCCGCTCTTGCGCGGCGGGGCCAAGGCAGGGGATGTACTGTATGTGTCCGGCCCTCTGGGCTGCTCCATCAAGGGACATCATCTGACCTTCGAGCCGCGCATCGAGCAGGGCATGTACCTATCCTACGCGCCGGGGGTAAGCGCTTGCATGGATCTTTCCGACGGCCTTGCAAAGGACCTGCCCCTTCTTTGTGGCTCCTCACTTGCTGGCATCTTGGACATGGACGCTTTGCCGCCCTCGGCGGAGACTATTTGCGAGTGCGGGGAGGATCGCGTGGCCATGTTGCGCCATATCATGTGCGATGGCGAGGACTACGAGCTGCTCTTTGCCGTGGACGCAGCTATGGCCGAAGAGCTGGAAAGTATGTGGACGGACCGCTTTGGCGCCCCACCCTTCCGCATCGGCAGCCTTGCCCCCCGCGATGGGGACGGCCCGCAGCTAATCGACGCAGCAGATGGAAAGGCCCTTGAATATGCAGGATACGAGCATCTTAGACAGGCTTAGGCAGGGTCTTTGCTCATCCAGTGCGCAAGAGACGGCCGCCATAGCGGCGGAGCTGGCAGCGGCCCTGCCGCCGGACTGCACTCTGGCCCTGCATGGAGACCTTGGCTGTGGCAAGACGACCTTCGTTGCAGGGCTGGCAAAGGGCCTTGGAATTGCCGCTCCAGTGACAAGCCCCAGTTATAACCTCATGAGTCTGCACAAGGGCAGTGAGCGCATGTTGGCGCATCTGGATGCCTACCGTCTGCAAAGCGCGGCGGATATGGACGCGCTGATGCTCGAAGAGTTCCTGCACAGCCCCTACTGCATAGCTCTGGAATGGCCCGAGCGCGTGCAGGAATGGCTCCCCGAGGGCTGCATACATCTGTATTTGGTGGACAAGGGCGAGGGGCGCAGGCTCATCCGCATTGAGTGACAATTCGCAATAGTCTCTGCTACCCAAGCGTCGCATTCCGCTTCGCTTTCGATCAAGATTTCCCGTATTGTGCCGATGTACAGGGAGTCTGAGTGTGCCCCGTCGGGGCGAAGCGTCTAACCTTTCAAGGAGCTAGTAATCGAGCCATGTCCAGCGTGAAACTCAGTTCCATGAACTGGGACACCATACTGAAGTACAACCTGTCCAACGCCTTCGCCATCCCGAAGTCGGAAGTGGATGACAACTCTGCGTACAAATACAAGAGCGTTTCGACCAAGACTTACGGGCAGAGTCTGGCTCTTCTCAACGGCATGAACGAGAAGCTGGGGATTCTCAAGACCAACCTCCAGCTCATGCAGAACTACGCCCTGAAGGGCTTGAAGGCCACCGTGCTCGATAGCAAGGCCCGTTCGGAGGCCTATGCGCAGCTTCGTTCGTTGAGCGCGGGTATCGACACCATCGTGCGCGATTACAAGCTGGAGAACATCCCCCTTTTCAACGGGCGCCAGTTCAATCTTTCTTACGGAAGCGGCTCGGTGAAGGTGAATCTGGACAATCTTTCCTCCAGCGGAGAGAACGGGCTTGGCCTTGCCAGTTCGCCGGAGGGAGCCTTTGCAAGCATCAGCTACGATTATCTGGCCCTGATGAAAAATTCGGCAACCGACATTGCCGGACTGGACATTAGCGATGCGAAGTCGATTTCCGTCAAGAGCGACGCCTACCCCTACTCCGGTGAACTTAAGGACGGCAACTACTGGGTGAAGGTAACATACATGGGGACGCAGTCCACCGTGGAGATACAGAATCTGGACGGCACGACCATCCAGAAAGTGGAGGGCGTGGACTTTACCGGCACCGGGCAGGTGAGCGTCAAAACGAACGTTGGCGTGGAGCTTTCCTTCGAGAAGACACAGTTCCAGACCGCCCTTGGCGGCGACAAGCACGACTGGGAGGTGTTCGGCGCACAGTCCCTGTACGCAAACCTGCGTTACGAGCGCAACGTGCAGCATGTGCTCGACGATGGTAGCGGCAAGACCCTGACCGAAGAAAGCAGCGTGAGTGTCGCCCGGGGCAGCACCCTTATCGGCAGCAGCGGAAACTTGAAGGTCGGCGCCAGCACATCGCCCGTTTACGACGGTGTGACGACGATGGACACCGGGCAGTACGACTTGAAGATCAAGTACGATGGGGCCAAGTCCTCGCTCTGGCTCTACGACAAGAGCGGCAAGCTCATTTCCACCAAGCGCGGCGTGGACCTTACCGGTGAGGACAAGTTCAGCGTGGACATGGGGACGGGCGTCACAATATCGCTGGACCCGAACAACTTCGATTCGTCCAAGCGAGACTACCACGTGTACCTCAACTACACTGCCGCAGACAAGGCCAGCGAAGAGCTGGACTACAATGCATACTACGAGCGCATAGTTGCGGCCATCGCCACCATTCAGGAACAGATAGACGTCGTTGCACAGGCAAAGGAGGAGCTGGAGAGCCGCTACTCCATCATTCAGAATGCTTTCAAGCTGGCCAACAATGGCGGAGGCACCAGTTCGGTCTTGTCCAGCCTCATTGGTGGTTCCTCGCTGGATGCTTCAAGCCTTTTCTCCACTGTCAACAACACCAGCAGCAGCTCAGGCGGATCCGTCCTGCTTAGTTCGGGCAACATTCTCGGTGCCTTGCAAAGCTCGGTCGAGTCGATGTCCGACATAGATCCGGCTGTGCTTGCTCGCTACTACCGATGAGCCGGGCAGATTCAGGCAGGGCAGCGAGGGCATACGGGCAGCACAAGACCGATGGCATGTCCACCTTGGAGAAGATTCGCTTCACGATGAACTGTGCCGTGCGCGCGGCTCGCGAAAAGGATGCCAACGGCCTGCATCTGGCTCTGGCTGTGCTGAAGGCCGGCCTCAACTTCGAGAATCAGCCGCAGATTGCCTTGGGCTTTCTGCAACTATACAAGAGCTGCGAAATCGAACTGGAGGAGAGGGGGGACTTCGATGCCGTTTTGCGCATACTCCTGCCATTGCAAAGGGCCTGGCTGATGGCCGAGCCTAGGCAGGCAATTAGCATCCGCCCGGCTCCAGAGGGCGAAGTCCCGGCGCAAGGTGCAAGAGTGGAGATAATGGACAGTCCGCCGGACTGGGCCAAGGACATGGAGTGACGCCGTATCACGGGAACTCATCCTGTGCCGCAATCGTCCTGATTGCCGTGCCTGCACCCCGCGCGTAAACTGTCACGAGCGGCCCGTTTAGATGGCTTTGGCCTCGTTGCGGGGCCTGGTCTTCAGCTCGTCGTATTTTTTCAGCTTCCTGCGCATCCAGTCTAGGGCCACGATGACAGCCCTTTCGCGCACGTTCTGGCGTGTGCCGCTGAGGAACACCTTGCGCGACCATACCCCGTCGGGCGAGGCATAGCCGATGTACACGGTGCCCGTGGGCGCCGTGTCGGGGCCGCCGTTGTCCGGGCCGGCGTAGCCTGTGATGGACAGGGCATAGTCGCAGTCGAGCCTTTCCTGTGCGCCCACGGCCATAGCGACGGCTGTTTCGGAGCTTACAGCGCCGTGCTGCTCCAGTATCTCTGCTGGCAGGTCCAGTAGCTCCATTTTCACATCGTTGTTGTAGCAGACTATGCCGCCGCGAAAGACCTTGGAAGCTCCGGGAATATCGGCAAATGCGCTGCTGAGCAGCCCTCCGGTGCAGGATTCCGCCACGCACAGGCTGCGTTCCTCGCTGCGGAGCTGGGCCACGATCCGTTCGGCAAGGCTTACGTCGCCATAGCCCACAAAGTCCGCCCCCAGGAGTTCGCGGCAGGAGTCGCCCAGAGTCTCTATCTCCTTCCAGCTCATGGAATCATCCGCAGCGCCTATGCGAATGTCCACAACGCCCAGATGGCAGCTGTAGCCCACCTTCACGCGCTGGCCGTAAGGGTCGAACAGTGGCGCCAGCATCGGCCCCAGTTCGGACTCTGGCAGGCCGCAGGTGCGGATTTGGAGGTAGGCCTCGTTTATAAGGGCTATGTCGCGCGCTTCGAGGCGGGGCAGCACCTCTTCCATGAACATGGGGCGCATTTCCATGCCAGGGCCGGGCAGCATGATGAGTATCTTGCCGTCCTTTTCGAGCCAGACTCCGGGGGCTGTGCCGTTGCGGTTTGGCAGGATCTCCGCGCCTGTCGGGATGCAGGCCTGCCTAAGGTGCACGGGGCCGGCCTTGCGCCCTATCGAAGAAAGCCTTTTACGTATCTCTTCTGCGGCAAGCTCATCCATCACCAGTTCCAAGCCCAAGGCGGCGGCGATGGTCTCGCGCGTGAGGTCGTCGGCTGTCGGCCCCAGCCCGCCGGTCGTTATGACGATGTCGGCCCTTTGCCAGGTTTCCAGAAAGTAGTTGCGGATGTCCTCGGCGTTGTCGCGAATTTCCTGATCGCGGGCGATTGCCAGGCCCTTGCGCGCCAGTTCCCTGCCCATGTAGGATAAATGGGCATTGTCGCGAAGACCTAATAGCAGCTCATCCCCGAGGCTGATAATTTCGAGTCGCTTCCTTACGGGCATGGTAGTGAAATGTCTATCGGTATGGTGGGAGTTACACAACTATACCCCTCAAAATGTAAATGCCAAACAGAGACGCCAGTTCATTGAAAGAAAAACTGCGGCATCTGCCTGATGGGGCGGGTGTTTACCTCATGAAGGACCGCCTTGGGGCGATACTGTACGTCGGCAAGGCGCGCAACCTCAAGCGCAGGGTGAGCACATACTTCCAGCCATCGCGCAAGGAGAAGCTGCAACAGCCGAAGGTGGCCGCGATGCTGGATTTGATTTACGATTTCGAGATAATCGAGGTGCGCAGCGAGGCCGAGGCTCTGCTCCTTGAAAGCCGCCTCATAAAGCATTGGAAGCCAAAGTACAACACCGAGCTTACAGACGACAAGCGTTACCCCATGGTGAGGGTGGACTTGGAAAGCCCCCTGCCACGCTTCCGGGTGACGCGGCTGAAGACTTCCGAGCGCAGTCGCTACTTCGGCCCCTTTGTCTTCGCCAGCCAGATGCGGCAGACTTTGCTCAACATGCGCAAACAGTTTGGCATACTGTTGGCCGATGCCTCCCCCACCCTGTTGCCCGACGGGCGCTGGATGCTCTACGACGACATACGTTCGGAGCTTTTCGGCGGTATGGGCAACATCGTCAGCGCCGACGAGTACCGGGCGAGGGTCGAGGACGCAATGGCGTTCCTGGACGGGCGTAGCCGCGAGTGGATGGAGGATGTGAAGAAGGATATGGCTGAGGCCGCAGCAAGGCGCGACTACGAGCAGGCAGCTCAGTTGCGGGATTTGGCCAAGGCGATGGAGAACACCCTTTCGCCGACGCGCAAGTTCGCCGTCATTCCCTCCCGCCCTGCCGACGATGCCGTGATGGCGGAGCTGGGGCAGGTGCTGGGTATGAAGGCGCCGCCAAGGCACATGGAGTGTTTCGACATTTCGCACATAAGCGGTAGCTTCTGCGTGGCAAGCATGGTGCACTTCAGTAACGGCGTGCCGGACAAGGCCAACTACCGGCGCTTTCGCATAAAGAGCTTCACGGGCAACGACGACTTCCGCGCGATGGAGGAGGTCGTGGGGCGGCGCTACAAGAGGCTGCACGAGGAGGGGCGCGCCTATCCGGATCTATTGGTTATCGACGGCGGACTTGGGCAGATAGCCTCGGCGTTGCGTTCTTTCCTCGAACAGGGGCTGGAGCCGCCCTTCATGATCGGCTTAGCCAAGAAGCATGAGCGGGTGTTCTTTGCCGACGGGCGAGAGCCTTTGGACCTCCCTGTGGACAGCGAGGCGAGGAAGCTGCTCCAGCGTCTGCGAGACGAGGCCCACCGCTTTGCCAACGCCTTCAACGCAGAGCTGCGCAGCAAACGAATCCGCGAGAGTGTGCTGGACGATTTCCCCGGGATGGGGCCGGTGCGGCGCAAGGCGCTTTTTGCGCATTTCCGCAGTCTTGAGCGCATGAAGGAGGCCAGCGTGGATGAGCTGGCCGCCGTGGATGGCATTGGGCCGAAAATGGCTGCGGACTTGTACGAGTTCCTGCGTGAGTGCTGACACGGTTTCGATCGGATTACTCCCACTTTTCGCAGCAATGGTGGTAACTCACAGTTGCCGACAAGTTATTCACATATTGTTCCACGTGGAAACATGCGGCTTGCTGGGGCTTGTCTTGGGCTTGGGCCAAAGTTATCAACAATGCATCGAATCGCATGTATAATATTCCGTGATATGATAAGATACATGATGATGAATCGCGTATAATGTAATAAGTGACGTGTCCGTCGTGTATCTTCCGCGCATATTTACACCATGCCTTGGCAGATTGTTTATTGCTGATTGCGTGCCGGGCGGGCTGTGCGTCTAATAATCGCTCATGTACTTCGATGGAGACAGTATTGCGGCACCCGCCACCCCGGCCGCCGAGAGCGCACTGGCAATTATCCGTGTCAGTGGGCCTCTCTGTAAGGAGCTTTCGGCAGTGTTTTCGGGCAAGATGTCCATCGAGCCGCGAAAAGCCTTCTACGGGGCTTACAGGAGTCTTGACGGAGTCCTGCAAGACTGTTGCGTCTTTATCCCCTACCCCCAGGGTTCGTCATACACGGGCGAGTCCATGCTGGAAATCTGCTGCCACGGCAATCCCATTATCGTCAGGTCGATTCTCGATGACCTCTTTCGCAGGGGCTGCCGGGCCGCAGAGCCGGGCGAGTTCACCCGCCGCGCCTTTCTCAACGGACGTATGGACCTGACTCAGGCCGAGGCCGTGCAGGATCTGATAGCCGCACGCAGCCGTGCCTCGATTGACGCAGCCCAGCGGCAGCTGGATGGTTCGGTGGGTCGCGCAGTGAATTCGCTTCTAGAACGCCTTCTCAATGTCATTGCGTACGCCGAGGCCTACATCGACTTCCCCGAGGAGGATCTTCCGCCGGAGGACAAGGACGGGCCGATTGCGCAACTGGTTTCCTTGCAGTCGGATGCGAAACGCCTGATGGCGACGGCCCCCTACTCTGCCCTATTGCGCGAAGGGGCACGAACGGTAATCGCTGGTCTTCCCAACGCGGGAAAGAGCAGCCTGTTGAACGCTCTCTTGGGGGAAGAAAGGGCCATTGTGAGCGCCGAGCCGGGCACGACGCGAGACTACATAGAGGAGCGCCTGATAGTGGGGCGGCACCTCTTGCGCATCGTGGACACGGCGGGTCTGCGCGAAGGCGGAGGCGAAATCGAGGACAAGGGTATCGAAAAGAGCCGCCAGCTAATAGCCCATGCCGACATCGTCATACTGGTCATTGATGGCACCGCCCCCCCACCCTGCCAGGAACTGCCTGTCTCCTTGCGCGAGCTGTCCGCCCGCGGCCTTGTGATAGTTGCCATCAATAAGTGCGACCTGCCGCAGGAGAAACCATTTGACGAGCTACTTCCCGGTGCAAGGCTCATTAGGCTAAGCGCCATTACAGGTGAGGGACTTCCGGAACTGCGCGATGCTGTATGCGATATCATCGACAGCCGCTACAAGGCGCCGGGACAAGACGACGTGCTGGTATGCGCGCGCCATGCCGAGGCGCTTGCCAACATGAGCGATAGCATCGCGCAGGCGCTCGACAAGATGCGCCGAGGCGAGGCCGCCGAGCTTGCCGCCAGCGACCTGCGAGACGCCCTCGGCTCGCTTGAGCAGATAGTGGGACGCGTTGACAGCGAACGGGTACTGGATCTGGTATTTTCCAAATTCTGCATAGGCAAATGACTGGCACGGAAAACAATCCCTACGATGTAATTGTGTGCGGAGCTGGACACGCTGGCTGCGAGGCCGCACTGGCCGCCGCCCGCATGGGTATGCGCACCCTGCTCATTAGTGGCAATATCGACACGATAGCCAAAATGAGCTGCAACCCCTCGATCGGCGGACAAGCCAAGGGGCATATAGTTCGCGAAATTGACGCACTTGGCGGTGAAATGGCCGTCAACACGGATACTACGGCAATCCAGTTCCGAATGTTGAACGAGTCTAAAGGCCCCGCCGTGCAAGCCCCCCGCGCCCAGTGCGACAAGAAAGCCTACCAGTTGCGCATGAAGCACACGCTGGAGCTTCAGCCGGGGCTGCACCTGTTTCAGGCTATTGTAAGCCGCCTTATCTACGGAACGGGCTGTGTGCGCGGCGTCGGCACCAGCATAGGCGCGGAATTCTATGCCAAGACCGTGATTGTGACTACGGGCACCTTCTTGCGCGGCCTTATGCACATCGGCAAGAACAAGACCGAAGGCGGACGCTCAGGCGACTTTAGTGCGCAAACGCTGTCCTCAAGTCTCAAGGATGCGGGTATTGCGCTCGACCGTCTGAAGACTGGTACCCCAGCTCGCCTGCTGGGCAGTACGATCGATTTTGCTGTAATGGAGGAGCAGCCCGGTGACGCCCAGCCTCTGCTCTTCGCCTTCTACGATACGCGCGGCCTACCGGACGATGTGTTCCACGTGGAACAGTCGCCGGCGATGGCGGCTGCGGAACGTCTCTTGTTCCACGTGGAACAGGGCAGGGGGATGCGCCGCCCTGGCTGGCTCCCGGGTATGGAGCAGTTGTCCTGTTGGATGACGCACACGAACGCGCGGACGCGGGAAATCATCATCGAGAACCTGCATTGTTCCGCGCTGTACGGCGGAGAGATTCAGGGTGTTGGGCCGCGCTACTGCCCGAGCATCGAAGATAAGATGGTGCGCTTCGCCAATCATGAGCGGCACCGCCTGTTTCTGGAGCCGGAGGGCAGGGGGACGGATGAATGGTACGTAAACGGCCTATCCACCAGTATGCCCTTCGATGTGCAGCAGAAGATACTGCACAGTGTGCCGGGGCTGGAGAACGCCCTGATGATGCGCCCGGCCTACGCAGTGGAATACGACTTTGCGCAGCCTACACAGATACACTCCTGGCTGGAGACGCGGCAGGTGGAGGGCCTGTTCTTTGCCGGGCAGATTAACGGCACCTCAGGCTACGAGGAAGCGGCGGGACAGGGCCTTGTGGCAGGCATAAATGCCGCATTGAAAGTGCGGGGAGAGCCGCACTGGGTGCCCGCAAGGCACGAAAGCTACATCGGCGTCCTGATAGACGACCTCGTTACCAAAGGCACTCAGGAGCCTTACCGCATGTTCACAAGCCGTGCGGAACACCGCCTGCTGCTTAACCACAATTCCGCAGAGCTGCGCCTTGGGCCGCACGCTGCGCGCCTCGGCCTCTTGACGCCTGCGAGGGCAGCCGCTGTGCTACGTAAAAAGGCAGCGGTGGAGGACTGGTCAGCGCGCTTCGAGCAGCTAGCGGCGCCGGGCGGCAAACTCGGGGATCATATCCGCAAGGGTGGGGGACTCGATGCTGCCCCGGCAGAGTTTCTAGCCCTGTCCGAATCTGCCCGCGAAGAGGTGCTCTACCGCGTGCGCTACCGTGGCTATATAGATAGAGAGCTGCGCCATGTGAGTAAACTGGCGGGCGTCGAGCGCGTCAGCATACCGGATACTTTTGACTACGCCACGGTCCCCGGCCTGCGTAACGAGAGCCGCCAGAAGCTCATTCGCCATCGTCCCGAGAACCTCGCGCAGGCCTCTCGCATCAGCGGAGTCAGTCCCGCAGACATTTCCCTGCTCATTGTGGCGCTTGCGTCACGAAACACATAGTGCCCGTTACAAACATGTTACGTAGTATCTTGTTGCCTAGTTAAGACTTGCGGAATACATGTTTCGTAACAAAAGAAGAAAGCTACCATGTCCAAAAGCCCGCCCAAACGCATATTGGTAGTTGATGATGAGCCTGATGTAACGGAGCTTCTCAACTACCGCCTTCGCAAGGAAGGTTACGATGTAGAGGTCATCAACAACCCTCTGCTCATCATGGGCAAGGCTACGGAATTCCGTCCCGACCTGTTCATATTGGACATAATGATGCCCGAGCTAGACGGCATCAAAATCTGTCGCATGATACGTGCTGACAAGAACATGAGCAACGCTCCGGTCATATTCCTAACTGCCCGCGGAGGTACAGACGACCGCATCAAGGGTCTTGAGAGTGGCGCTGACGACTACATTGCCAAACCATTCGACGTGAAGGAACTGGTGCTGCGCGTGGGTCTGCTGCTCAAGCGGGTATCCACGGGCAAGGCATCCGAAGGCCAGATACTGCGCGCCGGAGAGGTGATGCTCGATCAGGAACGTCACAATGTGACGGTGAACGGCGAACCTGTGGACCTTACGGCAACCGAGTTCAAGCTGCTGAACCTTCTCATGGAGCGCAAGGGCAGGGTGCAGTCGCGCGACATGCTGCTAATCAACGTCTGGAACTACGATACGGACACCGAAACGCGCACTATTGACACCCATGTGCGCCGCCTGCGCGAAAAGCTGGGCAACCAGTCCGCCATCATAGAGACGGTGCGCGGGGTGGGCTATCGCGTTAATGACGAATAGTTCACCGTTGGGTCAAGATACTGAGTACGGGCAAAGTTTTGCCTGACTAGGGCCGTTCTCCCCGGCATTATCTTGGCCTGTCACGCGCCAGCCTTGGCGCATCATAAGCCCGATACCCATGTGGCTGACCATTGCAGCTATATTCGCACTCATCTCCCTGATCCTCGCCCTGCGTCTGCGCGGCGCGTATAACCTTCTGTCCACCCTCGAAGAAAGCGCCCGCAGGCACGAACCAGTGCTCATCGAGCGCCGCTCCCGTTTTGGCGTGTTCCGGAAGGCCGAAGGCCTGCAACAGGCCCTCAATACCCTTATTGGCGAGACCCGCCACGGACGCAACCGCGACCGCGACTACCTGCACCAGATAGAGACCACCCTCGGAAGCATTCGCGAGGCAATCCTGATACTCGACGAAAGCCACTACGTGCGCATGGCCAACGGGGCCGCAAGGCAGCTAATAGGCAGCGAAAGGCACCTTCTTGGCCGCCGGGTGGAGAGTCTCCTGCCCAGCGTGGGCTTTCTCGACTACGTGCGCGGCATCTGGGACGGGCGCAAATCAGGCAACGAGGTGGTGGAAATTGTAAGAGGAGAGGAACACCTCTACTTTGAAGTAACGGGCGCCCTGATCGTAAGCGACGAATCCCGTCAGAAGCTGTCGCTATTTGTATTACACGATATCACACAGCTCAAATCCCTCGAAAGAATGCGCACGGAGTTCGTAGCCAACGTGTCGCACGAGCTGCGCACGCCGGTCACGGTTATCCGCGGCTTTGCAGATACGCTGCTGGAAGAGGGCAACGATCTCAGTCCCGAGGCAAGGCAGCGTTTCCTGCTGAAGATACATCGCAACGTAGTGAGGCTGAACACCTTGCTGGAAGACTTGCTGACTCTTTCGCGCATGGAAGGCAAGGCGTCGGCCCTTGTGCCGGAGCCAATCAGCCTGAACGCACTAATCGGAGACGTGTGCGAGAACTTCGCAGACCGCAAGCCCGCGGGCTGCCTCTTGGACATGCAGCTTGAGCCGGATCTACCCATTCTGCTACTTGACCCGCTGCGCATAACACAGGTGTTGGAAAACCTGCTCGACAACGCAGCGCGTCACGCCAAGGGCATGAAGACCCTGCGCATTCGCACGGCAATAAAGGGCAACGCAGCCGTGTGCGCCGTGGAAGACGACGGCTGCGGCATCCCGGCGACAGACCTGCCACACATATTCGAACGCTTCTACCGCGTTGACAAGGGCCGCTCCCGCGAGCTTGGCGGCACCGGGCTGGGCCTATCCATTGTCAAGCATATCATCCTCCAGCATGGGGGACGGATCTTCGTCCACAGCCGCGAAGGGCACGGGACGAGCATGGGCTTCGAGCTACCGCTGGCTTGCACCCAGCAGGCGAGTACAAATGCGGAGTAGGGCAGGGGGCTGCGATTTTCTCAAGATACCCTAGGGAGTGTTTGCAAATCCGTCTCCCGTCGGAAAGCGGGCGTCCGCTCTGGATTACACCGCCCAGTTTCGGTCAATTGGACGGTTTGGAGACGAAAAACAGCCCGCCACCATATAGGTGACAGGCTGTTTTTCTGGGTTAAGAACCCTGTCGATGTGGCCTATCCAGCGATAGGATATTCCCCAAAGGTGATGCAAAGCATCTCGGGTGAAGGGCTTATCCCCCTGTACCCTGCCTAGTGGGAGACCTGCTGCTTCTTGCCCTTGGGCTGGCCGATTTCTTCGAGCATCTCGACGAACCAGTCCTGCTCGATGTCGAAAGGCTTGCCGCCCTTGATGCGGGGGAACTCTATGGCGCGCAAGATGCCGCCCTTGTCCTCGTCGTGACCGATTACGCCGGCCTCGCCGCGCAGGGCGCACTCCACGGCCAGGTCCACGCAGCTCTTGATAAGGCGCAAGTCCTCTTCGTTGGATGCGGCGGCGCGGGCAAAGTAGCCGCTCTTCTGAACGAGAGTCTTTTCGGCACCGATCATGGCTGCGAACTGTTTGGCGAAGTAAGCGCCGGGGTTCACGGCATCCAGCTTGATGTGGCCAAAAGCGTCACGCGGCACAGCCTGCCCGTCGGCTTCCATCTGCTTTACGATGCTCTCCACGCCCGCGCCCTCGGACACGAATATGTTCACGTTGTCCACCTGGTCCATTATCTTCTTAAGGCGGGCGGCTTCGGCGGGGATGTCGATCTCCATCTCGGGGATGTACACGCCGTGGACATCGTAGTTTTCGCGGGCTATGCCGATTTCGGGCAGAAAGTCGTCCCCGTCGAGCATGTCGCGGTACATCTGCGCCGTGGCGGCGGTCAGCCAGCCACAGTTGCGCCCCATCACCTCGTGGACGATCAACATGCGCGGGTTGGCGCTGCGCTCGTTGACCACGTTCTGGAAATACATCGCGCCCTGTTCGGCGGCTGTCCATGCGCCAAGGCTCTGGCGGATGGGGAATACGTCGTTGTCAACGGTCTTGGGCAGGCCGATTACGGTGAGACCGTAGTTGTTCCTTTGGAGGAAGGCGGCCAAGTCCGCCGCGGCGGTGTTGGTATCGTCGCCGCCGATTGTGTGGAGCACATCCACGCCGTCCTTTACGAGCTGGTCGGCGGCGACCTTCTGCGGGTCTTCACCTTCCTTCACTAGGCCGCGCTTCACACAGTCCTTGACGTTGGTCAGCTTGACGCGGCTGTTCTTGATCGCGCTGCCACCGTAGCGGTAGAGCAGCGAGGCGCTCTCGCGTACCTCTGGCGTCACGGTGAAATAATCGCCTAGGAGCAGGCCCTTGTAACCGCCCTTATAGCAGATTATTTCGATGTCGGGGGCTATCTCGCTGTAGCGCTCGATAAGGCCGCCTATGGCGGTCGAGAGGCAGGGGGCGAGGCCGCCCGCGGTCAGAATGGCAACTTTGCTGGGTCTTTTCATTGTAGTATCCAGATTGTGAAACGTGTTGAAACGCGAAAGCGAAGGGCAGCGGCTGGTCGATGGGGCCGCACAAGCCTAAAACAAACACCACTAGACAATTCATCCGCGCAAGGCAACACTGAGGCGGACCCTTTCCGGCCTGCAAATGTGACCGCGCGATGTGGGCCGAGCCGAGTAGCTACGCGTTTGCGGAACGCGACCAGAGGCGAAGGCTGGAAAGGAGCAGGCTCTCCAACGCCGCCTCTTCCTTCAGGTTGAACACTTCGCAGAGGCGGCCCGCCCGCTCAATTTCCTCCTGTGCGCGGAATAGTGTGCGCATCGTGCCTTGTCTGACATCGGCCTTGGCAAAGGCGAGAGTAGCCGAGGCAATGTCAGCAAAGAGGCGCTGACGCAGGCCCTTGCGCGCTCCGGCCTCCATTGCGGCCTCCTGCTCTTCGGGCAGGTTCGGCGGCAGGGCCGCAGCCTGTGCTTCCCAAGCCTTGTCGGACATTTCGCCTAGAAGGGCGGAAAAGCTGGCCGATAGTCCATACATGCCCAGCACCAGCTTTGCCACGGCTTGCGCACCCTTTGCCCCGCCCGCAGCCTGTGCCAGCCATTCGCGGTAGCGCTCCAGCCAGCCCTGCCAGCGAGGGTCCGTCCCGTCCGCCCCGTTCGAGCGTATGCTGAACTGGAAGCAGCGGCTGCGGATTGTCTCCAACAGCTCGTAAGGCCGGGTGGACAGCAGGAGCATCGTGCTATCCGCCGGGGGTTCCTCAAGGGTTTTTAGGAAGGCGTTGGCCGTGGCGATGTTCATCCTGTCGGCATCGTACACGACGGCCAGCTTGCGCGGGGCAACGCTTGGCGTCTGGTGAATCTGGCGCAGGAAGCTGCGCATAGTGTTCTCGCCGCCCTCGCCTCGCTCTCCGATGCGTATCTGGCGCATCTTGCCCGTTGGGCGCAAGCTGATGAAGTCCGGGTGCGTGTCCACCTTTTGCTTTGTGCAATCGAGAAGGGCTGTCCCAAGCGCGAGGGCGAGCTGTTCGAGTTCGCGCAAGTCCTCTCCGTGCAGCAGCATGGCGTGGGCCATGCGCCCCGTGGCCAGCGAGCGGCAGAGCACCTGTGCCGGACGCGCTGCCCGCAGAGAGCCGGGCAGGCTCTCTTCAAAACGCCGGGCCATGGCCGGGCCGGGGATGAATGTGCCGGTATCGTGCAAGGTGGGGGCGGTGCTGCCAGACTCTGGCCGTGATTGGCAAGGCGGGCAGGCAGGAAGACTGGCGGCAAAGGTGCGCCGATGCAAGACCGCTTGAGCGTATTGCCCGCGTGCAGGCCTCCTCTTAACGGAAGAGGTTGTACTTCACGATCGCATACAGGGCGCGGAAGCCGTCCCTCCAGCCAATCTTCTTGCCCTCCTCATAAGTGCGGCCGGAGTAGGAGATGCCCACCTCGTAGATGCGGCAGCGTTGACGGGCCAGTTTGGCGGTTATTTCCGGCTCAAAGCCGAAGCGTTCCTCCTCTATTGTGATCTTCTCCAGCACCTCGCGGCGGAACACCTTGTAGCAGGTCTCCATGTCGGTGAGGTTTATGTTGGTGAACATGTTGCTGACCATTGTCAGGAACTTGTTGCCCATCATGTGCCAGAAATACACCACGCGGTGCGCGTCCCCGCCTGCGAAGCGGGAGCCGAAGACAACGTCCGCGCGCCCGTCGAGTATGGGTCTTAGTAGGCGCGGGTATTCGGCGGGGTCGTATTCGAGGTCGGCATCCTGAATTATCACAACATCGCCCGTTGCGCTCTTGAAGCCCGTGGCCAGCGCACCGCCCTTGCCCTTGTTCTTTTCGTGGTAGAAGACCTTGCAGAGGGGGTCTTTTTCCAGCGTGTCGCGCAGTATGTCCCGCGTGCCGTCCTTGGAGCAGTCGTCCACGATGACGATCTCGTGCAGGTTGACGCCGGATGCCTTCACCTTTGCCACGATGGTGCAGATGGTATCCTTTTCGTTGTAGCAGGGAATGACGACTGAAACTTGCATTGCAGGACAGGTGTTTGCGGGGGAAAGGCGTATTCCGGTTCTAACACGGGTTCTCCGGCTCATGTTTCAGCCTGAGGGGAACTGGCCGCTGCCTCGACCAAGGTTTATATGAACAGCATACTCAGGCGCGTCATCGTTGCGTTGTCCGGCCTCTTTGCCGTGGCCATGTTCTTCCGCCTGCAAATAACGAGCGGCTTTGACGCCGTTCCGGGTGATATCTGGGACGGGCGCCTGCTAATGGGCATAGTGGAGCACTGGCGGCTCGTGCTGCTGGGCGAGCGGGAATGGCACACCTTGGCTATGTTCTGGCCGCAGGAGGGCAGCCTTGGTTACAGCGACACCTTTTTCCTGACCGGCATGGCCTACTCGCTGCTCCGCCTCTTCGGGTTGGACCAGTGGCACGCCTATACGGCTGCGTACATGGGCCTCGGCTATGCGGGCTATCTTTCGATGTACTGGCTCTTGCGTGGCTTTGTGCGCCTGCCCTTCCTGCATTCCCTGCTGCTGGCGGTCCTGTTTGTGAACGTTTCGCCCATGATAATGGGGGTGAACAACAGCCACATGCAGCTAACCTACGCCTGGCTTTTGCCCTGCGTAATCGCCCTTGGCTGGAAGAGCCTGCTAGACGAGCGGCGGCCCCTGCTCTGGGCCAGTCTCTGTGCGCTGCTCCTTGGCCTTTTGTTCTTTTCCACCTTCTACGTCTCGTGGTTCTTTGTGCTGATTGTGTGCATTGCCCTCTTTCTGTTCCTTGCGGGGGGCAGCGTGGAGGGTGGCATTGGCAAAGGGCCTAGCAGGGTGGATCTGCGCCTTGGCATATGCCGGGACAGGATCGACGCCGTGTTGCGCTGGGCGTGGGGGAATAGGCGGCGCCTATTGGCTTTCGGAGCGGTGTTCGCTCTCTTGCTCCTGCCCTTCGTATGGCTGTATCTGCCAGTGTTGCAGGAAAGCGGGCCGCGCTCGTACAGGGCCATGAAGCCCACGATGCCTGTGCTGGTGGACTTCATTAACGTCGATCCGCTCAACTACACCTGGGGCTGGATAGCAGACAGTCTCAAGCTCCACGTCCGCGACTTCTGCGGCGAATTGCGCTTCGGTCTTCCGCTGCTTACGCTCTGCACTTTTTTCGCGGCCTTCGTCTTTTTTGCGCGCAGGCAGCTACTTGGGCGGCACCCGGACACTCTTTCGCGCGTTGCCTTTGCCATGTCGCTCGCAGTGCTGGTTTGTTGGCTATTGTCGATAAAGGTCGGCGGCAACTCGCTCTGGTGGCTAGTCTATACCTTTGTGCCGGGTGCCAAAGCCATACGCTGCGTCTTCCGCATCAATGTGGTGCTGACGATGTTCCTGTTGCTCGTGGTGGCCGTGTACTTCCGCGAGCTTGTGCGGGGCAGCCGCGTTGCGCAGGCCTTTGCGGCCATTCTCTGCGTACTTATGTTTGCCGAGAACATGGCCCGTCTCAGTCCGGGCTATCGCATTAGCCGCCGCGAATGCCTCGCCATGCTGGCCCATGCCCAGCCTCCGCCCGAGGACGCAAGGGTGTTCTACATAAAAGCGCCGGACTGCGACTACATCATTGCGCACATGGAGGCCTTCGTCCTTGCCCAGCATTTCGGGCTGGAGACAGTGAACGGGCATTCCGGCCTGTTGCCAAAGAGCTGGCCGCTCGACGATGTGCATTCGCCTGCCTACGAGAAGAACCTGCTAGTCTGGCTCAAGGGAGAGCTGCCAAAGGGTCTCTACGCCTACGACAGGCCCAGCGGACAGTGGCAGGATGCCTCGGCTCTGGCGGACCTTTTGGACTACCGCGAGGGCGAGGATCTTGTGGCGGCTCACACATTTTCATCCTACGACATGGGCGGATGGTCGGGGCTGGAGCCTTGGGGAGCGTGGACGGAGGGCAAACTGTCCTCGCTGCTTTTCAGTCTTCCGGAAGAGATGAAAGGAAGGCCCCTGCGTATGGAAGCAAAGCTGAGGGCGCTTGTATCCGGCAGCCATTCCCAGCGCATGACTCTTCGCATAAACGGGGAAAAGCTGGGCTACTGGCTCATAACCCAGGAGAATGCACCCTTGCTCCTGAACATGGAGATACCTGCCCGCCTGACGGGCGGGGGCAGGCTGCTCTTGCAGCTCGAATTGCCCGACGCTACCAGCCCGAAGACACTCGGCTCTGGTGAGGATGGTCGCCAGCTCGGCGTGGGAGTGGAGATGATGCGTATAACGGGGGCAGAGTAGGGCGGGTTACCCCCAATGAAAAAGGCAGCACCCTTTTCGGGATGCTGCCTTTTCGCGTGTGCTGTGTATGCAGGGGGCTTAGTTATGGCGCTATTTGAGGAAACGGCCTCCGGT
The DNA here is from genome assembly GCA_001604585.1 of Puniceicoccales bacterium Verruco_02. Taxonomy (GTDB): domain Bacteria; phylum Verrucomicrobiota; class Verrucomicrobiia; order Opitutales; family Oceanipulchritudinaceae; genus Verruco-01. Next base: position 46,189 of record LVBW01000037.1, read on the forward strand.
GTGCTGGCCGCCTATGGTAACGTGCCGCTTGGGCGGCTCCGGCTCCTCATATGGTTCATCATCGTAACTGCCGTGCTCGCCTATGCTTAGCTGCGTGCGGCTATCTCCACCCATCGATAGGCCGGACAGGCGGCTTAGGCTGTCGATAGTGTCGATGAGGTTGCTGGCCTCGCGGTTGAGATCGGCGGCAGATGAGGCACCTTGTTGTGCGAGTGCCGCGTTCTTCTGCGTAGCGGAGCTTGTCACGGCAAGGCCCTGATTAATCTGCTCAAGGCCCGTTGTCTGCTCCTGACTGGCGTGCGCAATCTCCTTTACTAGTGTGTCGAGGTTGTTGATGCGTTCGGTGATGGTGTCCAGACTCTGGGCCACGCTGCTGCACATCAAAACGCTGTCGTGGGTGAGGGTGGTGTTGTGCGCAATGATGGTCTCGGTCTCGTGTGCTGCGTTCTTGCACTTGAGGGCAAGGGCGCGCACCTCGTCTGCCACCACAGCAAACCCCGCACCTGCCTCGCCCGCACGGGCTGCCTCGACGGCGGCGTTCAGCGCAAGGATGTTCGTCTGGAAGGCGATTTCGTCGATCGCGCGGATGATTTTGCCAATCTGGGTGGAGGCGGCGTTCATGTCGTCGATGGTCTTCGACATCGCCTTCATCTTGTTGGTGCCCTGCCCGGTGGCTACTAGGACATCGGCGGATATCTGGGCCGCTTCGCGCACAGCGTCGTTGTTGCGGGCCGCCATGCTGGAGATTTCCTCCACGGTGCTGCTGGATTCCTCGAGCGAGGCAGCCTGTTCGGAGGCCATAGTGGCCTGCTCTTCGGAGGATTCCGTCAGCGATGCCGCAGAGGCGGACAGCTTTTGCGATAGGCCGAAGAGCTGCACAACAGCTTCGCCAAGGCGCTTTGCCACCGTGGCGCCTATCCAGAGGCCAAGGCCGATGGCGGCGGCGAATATGAAGGCAACAAGCCATAGCTGCACCTTCATCCAGAAGCCTCCCTCGACCACCTTTTCCTGCATCGTGCCGGTTATCCTGTTGGTGAACTGGCGGAAAGAATCGGCGCTGCGGCGGCTGGCCTCGGCAAGGTTATCGTTAATCACCTTGCTTGCTACTAGGGAGCGGTTGAAGGCGTCGGCAGCGCGCACAGTCTGGGCAATGATGCCTTTGTCGCCCTCTGCCTTGTCGATTATTTCGCTAAGCTGGCTGTGTATCTGCCCGGCCTTTTCGGACTCGCCGATAATGCGAAGGTCCGCCACGATGATGTCGCGGTCCTTGCGTAAGGTTTCCACAAGACCACCGCTCTGGTCCTTTAGCAGGGCCACGCACTTGTCAGTACACTTGAGCGAGGCGTTCTGCACAAGGAACAAGAGGGTGTACAGGCTCTCCTTCAGCTCGGTTGTGGCCATCTGCAATTCGGATACAATGCCGAGTGCGTCGTTGGTCTTTTTCTGCGTCTGAATGAGGTTGCCAAGGGAGCTGCTTAGCTCGCCGCTGACCTGCTTTAGGTAGTTGGAAAGGTTGTTGGAGCCGTCGAACACGGTGTTGTCGGCCAGTTCGAGCAGTTTTTCGTCCAGCTCGCGCAGCACGCTGTCCAGCTCCTGAAGACTTTTTGCCGTCGGGGCGCTCTGCTTGAGTATGCCCGCGCTGCCGGAGAGAAGCTCTTCGGCCTTGTCGCGCAGGGTGTCCATCGCGGCCACTTCAAAGGGGCCTGCCACGTTCTCTGGGATGTTGGCAAAGCCTTCGCCTATCTTGCCGAGCATATCGCTGATGGCCTTGGCTTTGTCCGCACCCGGTGTGCGGGTGTAGTTTTGCACGGAGAGCTGAAGCTCCAGCACCATGCCGCGGAGCTGAAGTATAAGCACGGTGTCGCCAAGGGTGGTGTTGGCCGTGCTGCTAAGGTCCGCCAGTGTGCTGCGCGTTGTGGCGTCTGTGCGGTCGGATATTTCCTTCTGCTGGATTGTGGCCTGTGTCAGGGTGCGCCCGCGCACAGCTTCGACTATCTCGCCCACAAGGACGGACAGCCTTTCGGTCCGCTGGAGGAAGTCCTCCATGTTACGGTCCAGCTCCTCGCGTGTGGAGAGGTAGTTGCTCTTGGCCTGAAAGAGGTCGTTTATGCTCGTTTCGGCCTTTCGGTCCACGCTGGACCTGGCAAGGGTGTTCAGCTGGGACAAGCCGCGCTCGGGCGACAGGCCGCGCACCTGCTGGAAGCTGTCCGCAGCAAGGATGGAGCTGGCCATGTCGGAGACAGCGTTCTGCGCCTCAATCGAGGCCAGTTCCTTTTCGACGTTGCTTGTAAGCTCCGAGCTTGAGAGCCGCAAGTTGTTGTTCAGTAGCCGTATGGCGTATGCACTAATCGTTCCAAGAACTACTGTTAGGAACGCGGCGAATATGAAACCCGCCAATAGGCGTTGACGAATGTTTAGATCTCGCATCTAGGGGCTTCTGATGCTGTTGATTTTCTGACTGTGTGTGCGCTCGGGCCATTCCTGATGGCTCAAGCCGGGGGACCGGCTGCGCGTTCTGGGGTATTGTCCTGACACACCACTGTGATGCGGGGTGGGGCAGTGTGCAAACTATTGAAGGAGAGTCAGAGCAAAAAAACAGGGACTTGACGCTGCCATCCGAGGGAGCGCAACGTTTGTGACGCAGGAGGCGGGAGCCGTGCGCACAGCGAGCCTGATGGAGATGAAGTTACTTGTATCGCAGGGGCACGACGACGCGCACCTTTACGGGCTGGCCGCCGCGCTTTCCCGGCTCAAACTCCCAGCTTCGTATGCAACGTATGGAGATGTCGTTGAAGCTGTCGTTGGAACTCTGGACGATGCGGGGTTTGATGACGCGGCCCTTTTCGTCGATGATGAAGCCGACCTGAACCGAGGCTTTGAGCCCTTGCAGTTCGGGCGGTATAGTTGGAGGTGTCTGCTTGGTAGGCTTAGGCGGAGAATCAAGTTCCTTCATTTCGGCCGAATCGGCGATTTCGTCGTCGGAAAAGGCCGATTGGGCATTGACGGACGCTGCGCCAAGGCACAGCAGTGCGAATACAAACAGTAATCTTGTGGGTATGAAGTAGCGCATTTCTAGTCTCTCTTAAGGGGAAATGTACGGGAGACCGTGAGGGGGTATATTACTCTTTTCGGCTGGAAACCGGGTTAATTTAAGTATGGCTTGCAAGTTACGCAACCCCGGAGTTGTTCCCGGCGCTCCGTCACACGGCATTTGCCGCATTCAATGCGCGATTGGCGGTGTATAACGGCATGAATGCCTCTTGGTCTGCTCAATTGAGTTTTCCATCATTAGCGTTTAATCGGCAGCCTGCAAGCGGTATGAAATGTTACGATGTTCTTCGCGCCAGTTTTACAATTTTGGCAAAATACATCTTCTCCAGTAAATCAAGCATGGCGGCTAGGCGTTTTTTTTGGCTCGCCTGCCAACGCGTTCATTCATTCGCTGACAGCATGAAGATATTTCCTTCCCGTGAGCGTTTCATGGACCTAGTGCACGAGGGCAACAAGGTGCCCGTGTACTGTGACCTGATGGCGGACCTTGAAACGCCCGTCTCCGTCTATGCCCGCTTGCGCGCGGCCTCCGGGGCTGCGTTCATGCTGGAGAGCATCGAGGGCGGGTCGGTTCTCAATCGTTATTCCTTCATAGGTTGCCAGCCGCGCAAAGTCATCGAGTGCCAGCTTGGCGGGATGACCAGCATCACCAACCGTATTGGCGAGGTGGAGAGTTTCCCCACTCCGGCTGACCCGCTGGAAGTCATCGAGAGGGAGATGGATGGCAGTCGCCTTGTGAAGCTGCCGGACATGCCCCGCTTTGAGGGCGGCGCGATAGGTTTCATATCCTACGAGTACATCAGTTGCGTGGAGCCTTCGGTGCCCGTGCCGGCGGCAGATCCGGTGAAGGTGCCGGTTTTGCACTTCATGATTACCGACACGCTGGTGATATTCGACCGCGTGCGCCAGACTCTGCGCCTGCTAATCATTGCCGATGTATCGCGCGACGCGTGCCCGGACAGCGCCTACGATCGCGCCTGCGAGGGTTTGGAGCGTCTGGTGACTCTGCTTCGCAACCCTCGCCGCGTCCAGCCAGCCCCGGTTGTGGAGGTGCAGCCGCCTTCGCGCCTGCCCGGCAACATGGAAAAGGCGCAGTTCGAGGCAATGGTGGACAATGTGAAGGAGTACATCCGCGCCGGGGATGTGATACAGGTGGTCGGTTCCCAGCGTTTTGAGCGCGAGTTTGACCGCACACCGCTGGATCTTTACCGGGCGCTTCGCCTTGTGAACCCCTCTCCCTACATGTTCCTTTACGATCCGGGTCCGTTTGCCCTGGTGGGGGCCTCGCCCGAGGTGCACGTGCGCCTTACCGACGGCACGGCGCTCATGCGTCCAATAGCCGGAACCCGCCCGAGGGGGGCGGACGCTGCGGCCGATCTGGCGTATGAGAAGGACATGTTGGCCGACGAGAAGGAGAAGGCAGAGCACCTGATGCTCGTTGACCTTGCCCGCAACGACCTTGGCAGAGTCTGCACGCCGGGCACGGTCACTGTGCCAGAGTTCATGATCGTGGAGCGGTACAGTCACGTCATGCATATCGTAAGCCAGGTGGAGGGCCGCATAGCCGAGGGGAGCAACGCCTGTGACCTAATGCGCGCCACCTTCCCGGCGGGCACGGTGTCCGGCGCTCCGAAGATTCGCGCCATGCAGATAATCGCCGAGCAGGAAAAGGAGCAGCGAGGCCCCTACGCGGGCGCAGTCACATACTTCAGCTACGACGGCAACCTCGATTCCTGCATCGCCATACGCACTGCCCTCGTCAAAGACGGGCGCATCTACGTGCAGAGCGGAGCCGGGCTTGTGGCGGATTCTGTCCCGACGAGCGAGTATCAGGAGACGCTCAACAAGGCTGGAGCCATGTTCAAGGCAGTGGCTATGGCCGAGGCCATGCCGTCGATGTAGCATTATGCCGCATTGTTATTGGCAATCAGCTAATGCGAAAAACTCCGCCTCTGGCCATTGCAGTCCGTGCGTTTACGGTTATGGTATATAGACATAACCCCGTTTGCTACCCCGTTTGCGATTCTCGAATGCTGTTCGTGTGGCAACAGGCTTGAGTTTGGCGACAATTTGCCAGTATCAAGCATGATAACGTTTGATAACGTATGCCTCATGCCACAAATTGATGTTGCCTGCTGCATGTGAGGGCGCTTATATATCGGACGCAGAGTCTTCATTCGGGTTTTGCTTACGACTACCACTAACCGGCCAGACTTAGCTAAGCCGCTTGTACGATCAAAACCAGTCTCCCTCTTCGGACAGGCAGGGGCACGACCCCTTTTTTCACCCGGAGAAAAATGCCATCAAGCTGTATTTGCAGGAGATAGGGCGCATTCCGCTCCTAACTCAGGCTCAGGAGCTTGCGCTTGCGCGCAGAGTAATGGCAGGCGATGCTCAGGCAAGGAAGCTGATGGTGATGTCCAACCTGCGCCTTGTAGTAAAAATCGCGCACGACTATGCGAACTTCGGCCTGCCCATTTCAGACCTCATAAGCGAGGGCAACATCGGCCTCATGAAGGCCGTGGAGCGATTCGACCCCGACAAGGGAGGGAAGCTATCCACCTACGCCGCATGGTGGATAAAGCAGTCCATAAAGCGCGCACTGGCCAACCAGTCCAAGACCATACGTCTGCCCGTCCACATGGTGGACAAGATAGCCCGTATGCGTCGCACGGCTATGGCACTGGCCGAGCAACTGGGGCGTGAACCCAGCGACGACGAGATAGCGCGAGAGCTTGGTGTCAGCTCCAGCAAAGTGGCGCATATGCGCAGTGTGTCGGTGCGGCCGACAAGTCTTGACGCACCACTTGGCGACGACGAGGGCAGCTCCTTTGGCGAGATGGTTGGCGACGAAAACGGCTTCACGCCCTTTGAAATGCTCCGCGACAAGGCCCTGCGCAAGGAGCTGGTCATGATGCTGGAGCAGATAGAGCCGCGCGAGGCCGAGATAATACGCCTGCGCTTCGGTCTGGACGGCGGGCAGGAGCGCACGCTTGAGGAAGTGGGCGAGATGTTCGGCATCACCCGCGAGCGCGTGCGCCAGCTTCAGAATCTGGCCCTCAACAAAATGCGCCGCATATTCCGCGAAAAAGAGCAGCAACGCAGCGAAGAGGAGATATCCAAGGACCGCGCCGAACAGGGGCGAAGGGACGTGCTTCGCGACTACATACGTAACAGCACGGCCAAGGGGCACTAGACATTTGGCCACCTCGAACAACTTATGTTTCAGCTAGGAAACCAGTTGTTCGAGGTGGCCTTAGGCAAATTACAAGATGTCGCCCGATGTGGACTCAAGCGGGAGCGTCACCATCGCTGGCGGGGCATTCAACTTTGCCCACCACTCGCCAATTCTGCCGCCAATTAGCAGCATCGAGGGCGTGACTACGAGCGTCAAGAGGGTGGAGAATGCCAGGCCGAAGGCCACCGAGGTCGAGAGCTGCACCCACCACTGCGTGGACGGAGCGCCGAAGCTGATGCTCCGTGCAAAGAAGTCCACGTTCATCATCAGCACCATCGGCATAAGTCCCAGAATGGTCGTGATCGTCGTCAACATGACCGGGCGCAGGCGCTGGGCACCTGTTCGCAGCACGGCCTCCATCAGCGCCATGCCGTTCTTGCGGTGGTGGTCGAAGGTGTCGATCAGAACGATGTTGTTGTTCACCACGATGCCCGCCAGCGAGATTACGCCAATGCCGTTCATGATGACGCTGAAGGCCTGATCTGTGATCAACAGGCCGAGGAACACGCCAACAGTGGAGAATATCACGGCCGTCAGGATGAGGAAGGTGTGGTAGAAGCTGTTGAACTGGGTAAGCAGCACCATGGCTATCAGGAAGACGGCAACAACGGCCGCCTTGCCAAGGAAGGCCGAAGCCTTGGCCTGCTCCTCGTCCTGACCGCGGAAGGCCACCTCCACGCCCGGTGGCAGGGGTCTCTCGTTGGCGATCCATTCGCGCAGTTCCTGCACCTTGTCGTCGGCCAGCACGCCCGGCTCTATGTTCGAGGACACCGTATAGACTCGGCGCGAGTCCTTGCGCAGTATGCTGCTAACCTTCTGCTCCGGTTTTAGCGTCACAAAGCTCGAAAGCGGCACGAAACTATCGCCCACGTTTATGCGTAGCCCGTTGATCTCGTCCAAAGAGCGGGCGCTGCGCGGGAAGCGAAGGCGGATGTCCACTTCGTCATCAACGTTTTCCGGCCGGTAGGAGCCAATTATGACGCCCGTTGTGGCAAGCTGCACGGCGTTGCCCACCGTGGCCACGTCTGCCCCGTAGCGGGCTGCCTGTGCGCGGTCCACCTTCAGGTTCCACTCAATGCCCGGCACGGGGCGGGAGTCCGTCACCTCGGTCAGCCCATCCAGGCTCTCGAACTTGGTGCGGACTATGTCCGTTGCCTTCTCCAGCAGCTCCTGAGTGCGGGCGGAGATCTCCAGCTGTACCGGCTTGCCGACCGGCGGCCCGGCGTCGGGCTTGGAAATGTCGATAATGATGCCTGGAATGTCCCTTGTGCGTTCGCGCACCATTTCCAGTATCTGGTTGCCCGTGGGCCTCTCCCACCAGTCCATGAACTCCAGCTGGAAGCTGCCGTGGACATCCTCGGGTTTGTCGCCAAGGCCACCGCCGAGGCTTATGCCAGTAGTGGTGTTGAGAATCTTGATTCCGGGCACGGTGGATATGGCCGCTTCCACCTCGCGCACGATGGAGTCCATCTCTTCGATCGAAAGGTCTCCGCGCATACGCACGTCCACAAGGGCCATCTCCGGGTCCACATCGGGGAAGAACTCCACACCCTTGCCGAAGATACCATAGAGGGCTATCGAGCCGAACAGTGCGCAGATGGCCAGAGCCAGCGGCAGCCAGCTGTGGTGCAAGGCTCTCTTCAGGAAGCGCACGTACATGCCCGTCAGGCCGCCTGTCTTGGTGACATCGCCGTGTTCGGCAGCGGAGAGCGCGTGCATTGTCTCGGGGTTGGCCGAGCCGGGCGCGCCCACTAGGCTGCCAAGGGCGGGCAGGAAGATTAGCGCCATGAACAGCGAGGCCGTCATGGTGTAAACCAGAGTCAGGGGCAGGTACATCATGAAGTCTCCCATGATGCCGGGCCAGAAAAGTAGCGGTATGAAGGCGCCTAGGGTCGTGATAGTCGAGGCAATGACGGGCATACCCATGCGCTGGGCCGCCATTGTGTAGGCCTGTTTGCGGTGCAGGCCCTCGGTCATCTTGCGGTCGGCAAACTCGGTGACCACGATTGCCCCGTCAACGAGCATTCCGCTGGCCATGATCAGGCTGAAGAGCACCATCATGTTGAGCGTCATGCCGCTGGCGTGGAGCAGGAGAACGCCCGCCAGAAAGGAGCCGGGGACGGCCATGCCGACGAGAAAGCCGCTGCGAAGGCCCATCGCGCCCACAACGACGATGATGACCAGGATGATTGCGCTCAGGACGTTGTTCATCAAGTCGTTCAACATTATTGTGATGTTGTTCGACTGGTCCTGCGAGAAGCTGACTTCCAGCCCCTCGGGCCAGAGGGCTTGTTCGGCGGCGACGATTTCTCGCACCTGCCTTACGCCGTTTATGATGTTCGAGCCGGAGCGTTTCTTGACGGCTAGCGATATGGAGGGCTTGCCGTTCACGCGGGCAAGGCTTGTGGCGTCCTTGAATGTGCTCTCAAGCCGTGCCAGATCCTTGACTGTCAGCACCTTGTCCGGTCCGGTCAAGACCGGCATCTCCAGTATGTCCACGGGGCTTTCAAAGAGGCCGGGCACCTTGATGGGCTGGCGGCCGACGCCGTTGTCTATGGTGCCTGCGGGGACGAGCTGGTTGTTTGCCGCCGCAAAGCTGAATACCTGCCCCTGATTGATGGCGTAGTTCTCGATTACGGAAGGCTCGACAATGATGTCAACCACCTCCTCGCGGTCGCCCTGTATCTCCACTTCCAGCACCTCGGGGATGGATTCCAGCTTGTCGCGCAGGGCGCGGGCCGTGTTGACGAGGGTGCGCGTGGGCACATCGCCCGACAGGTTCACGTAAACCATCGGGAAGATGTCGGCAAAGTTGATCTCGTTTATTATCGGGTCGTCCGCGCTCTGGGGCAGCTCGCCCTTGATGCGGTCCACCGCGGCGCGGACATCGGCGATGGCGGTCTTGATATTTATGTCGGACTCGAACTCGATGATAATCTGGCCGTTGCTCTCGATGGCCACGGCCTTCATTTCCTTGATTCCCTCAAGGCCGCGCAGTTCGTTCTCCAGCGGGCGCACAATGAGCCGTTCGCTGTCCTGCGGGGATATGCCCTCCATGTGCACGCCGATGAAGACCATCGGGATAGTGACATCCGGGTCGCTCTCGCGCGGGATGCTTACCCATGAGTAGATGCCTGCTGTGAAGAGCAGTGATAGGGCCGTCAATACCGTTCGCCGGTAGTGTACGGCCCAGGCAATAATGTCGTTGAACATCTGAAAAGTGTCTCCGCTTGTGAATGTCTCGGAATAATTGTTCGGCCTATGCGGGGCCGGTGCGTTGGATGGCTCCCTTTAGCGGGCGGCTTCGTCCGTTGTCAGAGGCTCGTTTTCCATCGCGAGAAGCACCTTCTGGCCGGGGCTTACAAAGTCCTTGCCAGTTGTGACAATTATGCACTTCTCGGGTAGCTCGCCCTGTATCCAGAGGCCCTCGGGGCTGGTGTTGACTATGCTGATGGGGATGAAGCTCGTGAGGCCCTCCTCGTCGGCGATCAGAAGGCCGATGCTGCCGGAGTCAGAGAGCATTATGTGCGCCGGGCTAATGAAGTGGGCCTGCGTTTCCTCGTGCGGAACGCGCAGCTCCGCTGTCAGGCCCGCCAGTATGCGCCCATCGGGGTTTGGCACGTCCAGCTCCACCTTGTACATTCGGCTCTGCACGTCGGCCTCGGGGCTGATGTAGCCAATAGTGCCCTCCACCTTTTCACCTGTGGACAGGGTGGCGTTGGCCTTGCTGCCAGTGTGTACGCCGATTATTTCCTGCTCGGTCAGGTAGCCCATTACCACGATGGGGTTAAGCGAGGCCACCCTTGCCACCTCGCTGCCGGGGGACAGAAAGTCGCCCTTTTCGACGAAGCGTTCGCTAAGATACCCGTCGAAGGGGGCGCGGATTATGCAGCGTTCCAGGTCCAGCCTTGCCGCTTCAAGCGCTGCCTTTGCCGCTTCGAGCAGGGCCTCGGCGCTGGCCAGCTCGGCCTTGCTCTTAAGGCCCTGCGCGGCGAGTCTTCGCGCGCTGTCCAGCTCAAGCTGCTGCTGGCGAAGGACCGCCTCTGCCTGGGCAAGCAGGGCCTGCCTGTCGCGTCCTTCGAGGGTGGCTATCACCTCGCCCTCGCGAATTTTCTTGCCCCGCTCCACGCCGGTGGAAATCACCTGCCCGCTAAGCTCGGCGCGCACTGTCACGCTGCGGTCCGGCTCGGTGCGGGCGTTGACCTTGGTCTCGCGCGTGATGAGGCTGGCGCTGGAGTGTATGGCGCGGACCTTGAATAGGTGACGCGTGGCGCCAGCCTGTTCCTGCGCCGGTTTGTCTTTGGCGGATAGAAGGCCGGAGGCCATCCATACGACCACTGCCGCGGCCATGATGCCTGAATAAATTAGCGGTGAACGGTTCTTGTCCATATTGTGCTGCCGATGCGGTATTGACAGTTTTGCCGCGAGACTGGGGGGCGGAATGGCCGTCCGGCACGTCTAGCGGCAATGAAAATGATATGACCCTGCCTGAATGGGCGTGGGTCAGTGACTCCATCCCCAAGTTCGGGTCCGGTCAAAACCAAACTGTTGCCAACTTGAAGCTTTGTGCCTGTCCGCTGGCAATAAATACGTGAATAGCGGCTTTCATGCCGTGGGTAGCGGCTCTATGGCAAGGCAGAAGGCTAGCGGCTTTCCAGCGTCCACTCTCCGGAGAACCAGCGGCGGACCGTTTCGCCTGCGGGCTTGTTCTCTGGCGTGAAGTCGCGCTGCGCGCTTTCGCTGCCGACATCGCGGTTAATGCGCCAGCTCCAGAATATCACCCCCTCGAACCAGGGCTGCACATACAGGGTGCGGAAAAAGGCCTCGTAGCAGTCCTGCTGCTCCTGAAAGTCCAGCCCGCCTGTAAGCTCCCACGAGTATGGGGCCGTGGCCGTGCCGTCAACGGAGGTGTAGCCGATCTCGGTGTATATGACCTGTTTGCCGTACTGCTTGTGCAGCTTGAGGGCGATTTCCACGTATGGCTCCCATGCGGCGATCAGCTCATCCAGTGTCACATCGCTCTTGTCGGCCAGCTTGTAGTAGGCGTCGATGCCTATGTAGTCCACAGCGTCCCACCAGTTCATGGTGAATTCCGCATAATGATTGGCCGCATAGACGAGTGGCCCGCTGTAAACCTTGCGCACCTTGGCTATGAGTTCGCGCCAGTGGCTTTCGTAGGGCTGGGCCTCGGAAAGCTCCGTGCCTACGCAGAGCATCTCGACCTTCTCCTCCTCCGCCATGCGGGCATGGGCTAGGAGCAGCGCGCCGTAGCTGGCAAACCACGCGTCCGCCTCGGCCGTGCTCATGCCCTTGCCAATGTCGCCGCGCCAGCCTTCGCCGCTGCGCAGGTTGACGTGGGGCTTCAGCATCACCTTCAGGCCAGCCTTGTGGGCGAGCTGCACGGCCTTGCGCTGCTCTTCGATGTCGGGGGCGCTGTTTTCCTCGTAGTTGTGGTCGAATATCTCGGTGCCGCGCATTGTGTCCTGATAGTACGTGGAGTGGATGCTCACGTAGTTCGCCCCCAGTGCCTTGATAAGGCGGGTGGACTCTGCGTAGCCGGGCGAGCGGAACTCGCCCTTTTTCCATGCGGGCACTGCAAAGCCGCGTATCTTGCCGTCGTCAATAGTTTGTGTGTTCATCGTGGCAGGGCCGTTCACGCAGGAGGACAGAGTCAGCAGGGCAGCGCCGGAAATGGCCGCGATAACTGCGAGGATGGTGGATTTGAAACCTTTGCGATGCATGACTCTACCTTGGTGAATGTTGCTGTTTATTCGGCGACACTTGAGAAATATTCCGGCATGGCCAAGCAAAATTAAGCAGGGGAGTTGCGCATCTTTACAATTGACGGAGCTTTTTTTGTGGATGCGGCTCAGCTTATTCTCTAGTATCTCCCTTGCCATCATTCATACCCCCACACCGGAAGGACAGCCCGTGCCCGTCGCAATGCGCCCTGCAAGGTCAATGTCCTCCATCCGGTTCCGCAGTCAACCCGACTAGTAACAGAAATAGTATGTCCTTACGTAAGCTGTTTGGTGGAAGTATGAATCTTCCGGGCCTTATCGCGGCCCTTGCACTGTCCGCAAGCACGGCAGACGCACAAAAATTCGAGGGTCTGGCTATGACTCCGCCCATGGGCTGGAATAGCTGGAACACCTTTGAGATAAACATCGACGAGGAGCTTGTCCTCGGCGTAGCCAAAGTGATGAAAGAGAGCGGAATGCTCGATGCGGGCTACAATTACATCGTTCTTGACGATGGTTGGATGACCCGCGAGCGCGATGCGAATGGCGACCTTGTGCCCGACCCGGAGAAGTTCCCAAGCGGCATGAAGCATCTTGCGGACACTCTGCATCAGATGGGCTTCAAGTTCGGCCTGTACAACTGTGCCGGCGGCAAGACCTGCGCCGGCTTCCCCGGCAGTAAGGGGCACGAGTATCAGGACGCCCGCCTGTACGCCAGGCTCGGCATTGACTACCTGAAGTACGACTGGTGCGATACCGGAACGCGCGACGCTCAGGAAGCCTACACCACGATGCGCGACGCCATATACGCCGCAGGCCGCCCGATGATATTCAGCATGTGCGAATGGGGCACGGCCAAGCCTTGGCTATGGGCCAAGGACACGGGTCACCTCTGGCGCACAACGGGCGACATTATCGACTGCTACGACTGCGAAACGCGCTGGTCGCGCGGCTGGAAGAAGATTGCAGACTTTCAGGCCACAAACGAGGAGCTGTACAAGGCCGCAGGTCCCGGTCACTGGAACGACCCCGACATGATGGAAGTGGGCAACCCCGGCCTGACCTTGGAAGACAACCGCGCCATGTTCAGCCTCTGGTGCATGATGGCTGCCCCCCTCATCGCGGGCAACGACGTGCGCAACATGAAGCCCGAGGTGCTCGAAATCCTAATTAACAAGGAAGCAATCGCCATAGACCAGGACCCGCTGGGCAAGCAGGGCTGGCGCTTCTACGGCGACCCGCGCCTCGAAATCTGGGTGCGCGAGCTTTCCGGCGGCGACTGGGCCGTCTGCGTAATGAACCCCTCTGACGAGGCGCGCGAGTGCTCCGTGACATGGGAACACGTCGGCGGACTGCTGCCGAAGAAGGCCCAGATTCGCGACATCTGGCAGAAGAAAGACCTCGGCACTACCGATAAGCTGCCGACTGTCACGCGCAAGCTCGCCCCGCACGATGTGATGATGTTCCGTCTCAACGCGATCAAGTAAACCGTCAAAGGCAAAGCTGTTTTTCCCCACGGGCCGCATGGAGCGACAATAAGTTCCATGCGGCCTGTTTTCTGGCCTCTAGGGCGGACCCCGCACTTGCGGAAGCTCTTCCCATTGTTTAGGTAACATGCAGGCAGCTTAGCTGCACAGCACACATACAATCAGCGGCATATCCCGATGAATAACACACGACTTTTTGCAGCCCTTTGCGCCGCTGCACTCATCAGCACACAAGCCATTGGCAACGTGATACTTCCAGCCATATTCAGCGACCACATGGTGCTTCAGCGCAATGCCGAGGTGACAATTTGGGGCCACGCCCTGCCTTACGAGACCGTGACTCTGGAACCGGGCTGGAGCGACGCCCGGCCAAGTCAGCTCGTTGGCCGCGATGGCAAATTTGCCATCAAGATAAAGACGCCCGACAACAAGGGGCCGTACTCACTCACGGTAAAGGGATGGAACAGTATAACAATTAGCGACATACTTATTGGCGAGGTCTGGCTCTGCTCCGGCCAGAGCAACATGGCCTTCAGCGCCCAATGGGTGTACAACTTTGCAAACGACGTAAAGGAGGGCCGCTCCAAGGCCACCTTCGACGTGGACAAAGAGCTGGCCTTCATCGAGCGCGAGCTGGCTGCGGCAGATCACCCCGAACTGCGCTTTTTCACCGTGGGCAGCGTCACTGCCGACACCCCCCAGCAGGCCCTCTACGGCGAATGGGTCGTGTGCACGCCCGAGACGATGAAGCAGTTTTCGCTCGTGGGCTATTTCTTTGGTCGCCGCCTTCAGGAGGAAATGGACGTGCCCGTGGGCCTGATAAACAGCAGTTGGGGAGGAACGCCCGCCGACGTGTGGACGCCTGCCCCGCTAATGCAAGGCGACCGCGTTCTGGGTGAGTTTCTAAAGATTCGCGACAAGGAGACATGGGGGCCCAACGCTCCGGGCGTTCTTTACAACGCCATGATTCACCCCTTGATACCCTTCCGCATCGCGGGCGTTATCTGGAATCAGGGCGAGGAAAACGTGGGTGCCAATCGAGGCGACGAGCTGTACGCCCGGATGCTGGCCACGATGGTGCGCGGCTGGCGCAGCGCATGGGGCTACGATTTCCCCTTCCTCTACGTGCAGATACCGCCCTACCGCTACGATGCGGGGAACCTGGCGGCCTTCCGCGCCGCACAGCTACGCGACCAGCAGCGCCGCGCTCTGGACCTTATCCCGGACAGCGAGATGATCGTTACTAGCGACGTGGGCAACATCGAGGACATACACCCGATGGACAAGCTCTCCGTGGGCGAGAGGCTGGCCACCTGGGCGCTGAACCGCGTGTACAACGTGAGCGACGAGATCCCCTGCGGCCCTCTCTACGAGGGCATGAGCGTCGAAGGCGGGGCCATTCGCGTCAGCTTCATCTATGCGGACGGGCTTCAGGCCTTGGACGGCAAGCCGCTGACAGACTTTCAAATCGCGGGCGAGGACAGGGTGTTCCATCCCGCCACGGCGATAATCGACGGCGAGACCGTGCTGGTCTCCAGCCCCGAGGTCAAGCAGCCCTTGGCGGTGCGCTTTGCATGGACGGACATCGCCACGCCCAATCTTTGCGGAGGCAGCGGGCTGCCAGCGTCCAGTTTTCGCAGCGACGACTGGCCCCTGCAATAGACAGCGGCGAAACCGGCGCATTCGGCTGCACCCTTGCATGTGGGCCGTATGTATGCTCAATTGCCGCACTCTTGTTGCTTAGCACAGGTCATGATTAGCGACTATGCGCAGTATCTTCCGCTTCTGACGGGGGTCCTTTACTTGGGTGCCTTTGTCCTCTGGCTGCCCTGGCTACTTGGACGGGGTGGGGCGGCCGGGCTGCCGCTTCGCAGTCTTGCTTGGGCGCTCCTCATTTCGGCCTTCGTCCTGCACAGCGGCATTTTGCTCTTCATAGGCTGCACCGAAGGCCGTTGCCCAGTCGGCAGTGCTATGGAGCTGTTGCAGTTTGTGGCATGGTCGCTCATGAGCACCTACTTCATCGTTGCGGCGCTCTTCCGAAGCACCCTGCCTGCCTTTTTCACCTCCGCTCTGGCGGGGCTGCTCTGTCTTGTCTCTTCCGGGGCCGGGGATTTGCCATACCGCGAGAGCCTGTCGTCCACCGTCACGGCGCACGCCGGGCTTTCTCTCTTTGCCTACGGTGCCTTTGCCCTGATTGCGCTGACTTCACTCATGTATCTAGTCCAGCACTTCGGGATACGGCGGCGGCGCTGGACGAACATCTTCCGCGCTCTGCCCTCTCTAAGAGAACTGGAACTGGTCAATCTGCGCCTGCTTCAGGTGGGACTCTTTGTGTACGTGCTGGCGCTTCTAGTCGGGGCATGGTGGTATCTTGGCGGGCAGGGCAGCGTGAGCGGCCTGAAGTTCCTTTTCGCGACGCTTGTCCTTGTCGCCTATGCGCTGGTCCTGTTTTTCAGGATGGCGGGCAAGCTCTTCGGTCGGCGTCTGGCCTTGGCTGGCATACTGCTCTTTATCCTTGCCCTCTTGGCCCTGTACCCGGTGCAGCACAGCGGAATGGGACCAGTGAAGGCCGCGCCAGCAGAGGAGGTTGCACGGTGAGCGCGGGTATTTCACTGCGACTTGTGGGCCTAAGTCACCGCAGCGCTCCCAAGGGCCTGCGAGAGTGCATGACTCTGGACGCGGAGCGTCGTACGCGCTTGGAGACTGCACTCGACGCCCTGTCGGGCTTGGAGGGTCACCTCTTGCTCTGCACCTGCAATCGGGTGGAACTCTATGCCTCCGGCTCTGCGGAGGAACCTCTGCGGCAGGCACGCGAGTACTTCTGCAAGGCTACGGGCCTAGGAATCGCTGGGGCGGAACGCTACGGCTACGAGAAGGCTGGCTGCGACGCAGTGCGGCACCTGATGGAGGTCTGTGCCGGTTTGGACAGCGAGATGACAGGCGAGACGGAGATACTCGGGCAGGTGAAGCAGGCCTACTCGAGCGCGGCGCAGGCAGGGCGGCTCGGTCCGCTCATGCACAGGCTCTTTCAGAAGAGCTTTCAGGCCGCCAAGCTCGCGCGCGAACTTAGCGGCATAGGTGCGGGGCAGGTGAGCATAGGTGCCGTGGCTGTGGAGCTTGCAAGGCGCATTCATGGGGATCTCTCCCATAGCCGCATAATGGTTGTCGGGACCGGGCAGGTTGGGGCGGACGTGGCGCAGGCCATGCGCCTTCGCGGTGCTGGCGACATACGTCTTACAGGGCGCAGCGAGGACAAACTTTGCTGTGTGGCGGGCATTGCCGGAGCGCGAAGCATTCCATTTTCCGTGTGGAAGAGCCATGTGGCGGAATGCGATATAGTGATTTTCTGCACCTCTGCGCCCGGCAGCATCATCTGCCGGGACGAGATACGCGCCGCCATGCATGGCAGGGCTGGCAGGCCGCTCTTTCTCATGGATCTTGCCATGCCCCCGGACGTGGAGCCAGAGGCGGGGGATCTGGACGATGTGTTCCTACACAGCTTTTCGGACCTCGCGGCAATGGCCAACGAGAACATGCGTGGCCGCCTTGCAGAGCTGGAGCGTTGCCGAGCCGAACTGGAGGAAAGGGCACTGCGCCTGTGGAAGGATATTTTAAGCCGCCACGATGGGGCCGCTTGCGAGGGGCAGGAACTTTCTCAACACGAGGACAGCAGGGCAAGGCAGGAGAGTTGAGTGCCGCTACATGCTGCCGCCGCCTTTTTCGCAGGCTTCGAGCAGGCGCTGGATTTCTAGGCCGCGGGCAAAATCCGGCTCTCCGCCCCGGCCTTCCAGCACGGCGCTGACGAAGGCGCGGTACAGTGAGTCTCGCTCGGGCAATTCCACGCTTTCCCACGCGCCCTGTCCGCCGTCAGGGCCGATGCGGGCCACTTTCATGCGGTCCCAGCCCTCGTCTAGGTCTATGTCGATCGAGCCTTTCTCCGCGTATATGCAGAGCGACACTTTGTTGGGCCGTCCGCAGGCTAGGCGGGTCAGGGATATGCTGCACAGGGCACCGCTTTGCAGCTCCATGTCGATTAGGGCGGAGTCGTTCACGTCCATGAGGTATTCGCCGATGCGTCCGCCGGGAGCCTTGTCAAAAGTCTTCATACGGCAGCGTATATTCTTCACTGGGCCTAGGGGCAGGGTGGCAAAGTCTAGGATATGAACGCCGATGTCGCCCAGCGCGCCCTTGCTGCCGTGGGCCGAAGAAAGGCGCCAGAGCCACTTGCGTTCGCTTCGCCAGTCCCCCTGATCGCTTGCCAGCAGCCAGTTCTGGAGGTAGCGGGCCTCTGCGTGAAACACGCGTCCAAGCTCTCCCCGGCGCAGCATGTCCGCCGCCGCGTGCAGGGCGGCGCTCTTGCGGTAGGAAAGGTTCACCATGTTCACCTTGCCAGATTTTGCCGCCGCATCTGCCATGAGCCGGGCCTCTTCCACACTGAAGGCGAGCGGCTTTTCGCATAGAACGTGCAGCCCTGCCTCCAGCACTTTCAGGACTTGGGGACAGTGCGTATGGTCCGGCGTTACAATGGCCACTGCATCCAGCCCGCCATCGGCCAGCATGGCGTCCAGATCCGCGTAATACCGAGCTATGCCGTGCTCCGATGCAAAGGCGGCTGCCTTTTCAAGGCTTGTTCCGCAGACGGCGACGATACAAGCGCGCTCATCCTTGGCGAATTCTGCCGCATGTACGCCAGCCCACCAGCCAGTCCCGACAATGGCTATTCGTATCATGCCAGCGAGTATGGGTGCTGCGCTTGCAATTCGCAACAGTGTGGTTGTTTTTGCTTGTGGCGGGATTATTTCTTTGGCGGTGCGCTCATATGTTCGAAGAAACGTCAAAATACATTAAGATGATTTGACAAAGAGCGCATTTTGAGTCATCAAAGTAAGCAGAAAGCGAGAGCCAGCCATGTTCAACTTCAGCAAGCGTCCAAGTTTCAGGGTAATCGACGAACGGTCCGACATCGGAGCCGGGCGCGCCCGCAGCCTCGATGCTCTCAGGCCCGGTTCCGCCGCAAGGATTGTGGAGCTTTCCCCGATGTGCAGGGGCTTTGAACGCAAGCGCATGATGGACCTTGGTCTAGTGCCAGGCTCCATCGTGGAGAGGGCGGAACAGGCCCCGTTCGGCGGTCCGATAGCCTTCCGCCTTCGCGGCGTGACAATGGCCCTGCGGCCCTCGCAGGCAAACCTAGTGGCAGTGGAGGAACTGCGCTAGGTAACTCTCTGCTGACTGTCGGATGATGAATTTCAAAGGCGTGCTGGTCCTATGGGCGGGCGCGCCTTTCCATTTGTGAAGCCGTTAACTTTGTAATTCACTGTCAGATCCTTCATGTCCTCTCACGATCCTGCCGCCTGCGACAACTGCTCACTTGGCAAGGCCCTGCGCCAGCGCATGGCCGCCAACGAGGGCCGTTGCGACTATCTTGTGGCCCTTATGGGCAACCCGAACACGGGCAAGAGCACTGTGTTCAACCGCCTGACGGGCTTACGCCAGCACACGGGCAACTGGCCGGGCAAGACCACGGAGAGGGCGGAGGGCTTCTTTGACGAGGGCGGTAAGAGCTTTCGCATCGTTGACCTGCCGGGCACCTATTCGCTGGAGGCCGCAGACAACGACGAACAGGTATCGGCCCGCTTCCTGCGCAGCGCCAATCCCGACATTACAATCGTCGTTGCCGACGCCACGGCGCTGGAGCGCAACCTCTTGCTCTGCCTTCAGGTGCTTTCCATACGCAGCAATGTTATAGTGGCCCTGAACCTGATGGACGAGGCGCGCAGCAGGGGAATACTCGTCGATGCGAAGGAGTTGGAGGACGAACTCGGGGTGCCCGTTCTGCCAATGGCGGCGCGAAGAGGGCAGGGAGTGGGTGAACTGCGTCGCAAGGCCCTCGAATTGGCGGCGAAGGCTCCGGTGCAAACCCAGCCAGCCGATGCCGCTCTGCCCGGCAGCGAGGAATTGTACCTGCGCGCGTCCCGCATAGTGGCAAAATGTGTACGCGGCGTTCCCCCGCGCATAGGTTTTGACTGGCGCGATGTTCTGGACTGGCTCCTCACGAGCCGCTGGACGGCCTTCCCGGTGATGGCGGCCATATTCGCCCTTGTGATTTGGATTACCGTGCAGGGGGCCAATGCCCCATCGGCCATGCTGGACAGTCTGCTCGTGGGCTGGGCGCATCCTCAGCTTAAAGGGCTGGCCGACGCGGCTGGCCTGCCGTGGTGGCTGTCTGGCGTTCTGGTGGACGGCATGTATCTGTCCGGCGCATGGGTTGTCGCCGTGATGCTGCCGCCTATGGCGATATTTTTCCCCATGTTCACCCTGCTCGAAGACCTAGGCTACCTGCCTCGGGTGGCCTTCAACATGGACGGGCTTTTCTCAAGGGCCGGGGCACACGGCAAGCAGGCTCTGACAATGGCGATGGGCTATGGCTGCAACGCCGCCGGAGTGGTGGCTGCGCGCATTATTGAAAGCCCTCGCGAGAGGCTTGTCGCCATACTCACGAACAACTTTGCCATCTGCAACGGGCGCTGGCCTACGCTCATCCTCCTAGGTTCGCTCTTTGTGGCCCCGCTGGTGCCGGATGGTTACGGCAGCATTGCCGCGATGGGGGCCGTGCTGTTCATTGCGGTGCTGGGCGTCGTCCTCAGCCTTGTTGGCTCGTGGATACTTTCTCGCACCCTGCTCAAGGGCGAAGTCTGCTCCTTTCACCTAGAGATACCGCCTCTGCGCAGGCCCTGCCTCTGGCAGGTGCTCTACACCTCGCTCATTGACCGCACCATTTTCGTTCTTTGGCGGGCAGTGGTGTTTGCCTTCCCCGCCGGAGCAGTCATCTGGCTGGTGGCCAACGTGAATGCTGGCGGCGAGCCTCTGGCCTTCTGGATGGTGGAGGGTCTTTCGCCCCTTGGCTGGGTGCTGGGCCTTAACGGGGTGATACTGCTGGCATACATAATCGCCATTCCGGCCAACGAGATAGTGGTTCCAACGATACTGATGCTCACGCTGACCCTTTCGGGCGCTGTGGCGGGCAACGGCGCCGGGATGCTCTTCGAGCCGGGCGAGGTGGGCAGTGTGCGCGCAATGCTGGATGCCGCGGGTTGGACCACTCTTACGGCGCTATCCATGATGCTGTTCTGCCTATGCCACAACCCTTGTTCAACGACCATCTACACCGTTTACAAGGAGACCAAGAGTCTGCGTTGGGCGATGTGGTCCGCAGCTTTGCCTCTTGGCTTCGGCTTTGTACTCTGCTCTGCCTTTGCGCTGGGCTGGCGCCTGCTTGTGTAGTGAGTGCCTTCGTAGGCAGCACCTATGCAGGAAGGCCTGTTCTGTTCAGAAGTATTCCTCCTGGTCGTCTTCCGGATCCCAGCTTCCCACGCTCTCATCGTCGCTGTCGTCTTCCTCGTCGGAGTTCTCTTCGTCTTCGTCCTCGTCCAAGTCTCTATCCTCGTCCTCGTGCGGCTCTTCGCTTGGAAGCTCCGCCCAGCGCGGGTCGTCGTGCAGCCTTTGTAGGTCGGCATCGCCGTGGAGCAGCTTCATGTCGTCAAAGCCCAGCTCAAGTGCCTTGTGCAGCTTTGCGAATGCCTCGTCAATGCGTCCGGTCAGGCTCAGGCTGCACGCGCAGTTGTAGTGCGCGGTGGGGTTTTCCGGGTCGCGTGCGACCAAGAGTAGGTCCAGCTCCAGCCCCTTCTCGTAATTGCCAGCCACGGTGTACATGTTGGCCAGCATCTCCACACAGCGCAGCTCGTCCGGGCAGCGCCGGTAGATGCCCTCCAATAGAGCCAGCGAAAAGGCAAGCGCCTCGGTCTTTACCTCAGTGCTCATGCTTGTGGGGAGCATTTTCCTGCATGTTATCCCCGGTACAGTTATCGCAGCGGTGCCCGTCGCAGCGGGCCAGCACCTGAAGGCGTATGGACTCGGCCTTCAGGCCCACTTTCTGCGAGGCGCTGTTGGCGTACCATTCAAGGAAGGGTGCATCCAGCTCGAAGATCTTGTCGCAATTTACGCAGACCACCTGCACGCGGTTGCTGCCCCGGCCCCTGTCGGCCATGTAGAACTTGTGGTCGCGGCCAACGTCGATCTCGCGCACAAGGCCGCTCTCGGTCAGTATGGGCAGGCTGCGGTACACCGTGGCGCGGGACACGCTGCGGTCTATCTCGCGGGCCACTTCAAGGAGCTGTTCCGCAATGAAGTGCTTTTCCATGCGGAAGCACGCATCAAGTATGGCCAGACGCTGGTTTGTTATGCGCAGGCCCTTTGTGCCTAGGAAGTTGCGGAACTTTTCCCTGGCTTTTTCTAGGACTTCGTCCTGTTTGCCGGTTTCGCTCGCCATCGGGGTGGGTGGGGTTGAGACAAGTATCACAACAGGCTTCCTTGCGCATTACAAGAGCCGAATGATTTGAATGCGCAGCTGCTGAGTGTTTATGCTGCCCCTGAGGCCTAGGTTTCTGCCAGCGGTCTGGCCTTTATGGACATCAATTCGGAGCTTTGTGCGAGGGTCTATCCTCTGTCGGGAATTGGCAGGGCGCTGGACTACCGCGTGCCTTCTTCCATTGTCGGCAGGCTGGGCATTGGCTCGCTTGTGAAGATGCCCCTGCGGGGGCGGCACGAGAGCGGCGTCGTGCTGGAGCTGGGGATGGAGCCGGAGCTGCCCCGTGAGAAGTTGAAGTACGTTTCCGCGAGCGAGCAGCCCTTCCCCGTCCTGACGCCGGACCTAGTCGCGCTGGCCCGCTGGATGAGCACCTATTACGCCTGCTCGCTGGAGAGCGTGTTCGAGGCCATGATACCGGCCAGCGTTCGCAAAGGCATGGGGCGACGCATCCTGCAACACCTGCGCCTCTTGCGCAAGCTGGAGGCCGAGGAACTGGCCACGCTGGAAAAGCGCGCGCCAAACCAGCTCCTTGTTTACCGCTTCCTCGCCGCGCAGCCCGAGGGCAAGTCCTTTCAGAAGGCGGAGCTTCTCACCCGCCTGAACCTTTCGCCCAGTTGCGTGGACTCGCTGGTGAAAAAGGGTGTCGTAGAGCAGCAGCACAGCGCCGTGGAGCGCGGTGCTTACGACGACGAGCTGGCGGATGCCGAATACGTGGCCGCAGAGGAACACGAGTTGAACGATGAGCAGCAGGCCGCCGTCACGGGCCTGATGGACAGCCTGAACGCGAAGGAATTCCGCACGCATCTGATCCACGGCGTGACGGGCAGCGGCAAGACCGAGGTATACTTGCGCGTGCTTAAAGAGGCCCTTGAACAGGGCGGGGGCGCGATACTGCTTGTGCCGGAGGTTGCCCTTGCCCCGCAGACTGTGGGGCGCCTGCGCAGCCGCCTTGTGGCCAGCGGAGTGAAAACCGTGGTCTGGCACAGCCACCTTTCCGACGGCGAGCGTTACGACGCCTGGCACGCCCTTGCTAGCGGCGAGGCGCGAGTGGTCGTCGGGGCGCGTTCGGCCATATTCGCGCCGATTCCGAACCTGCGCCTGATCCTTGTGGACGAGGAGCACGAGCCTGCCTACAAGCAGGAGGAAATCCCCCGCTACCACGGGCGAGACCTTGCCGTGTACCGGGCCAGTCTCTGCAAGGCGCTCTGCGTTCTAGGCAGCGCGACGCCCAGCCTTGAGAGTCTCTACAATGCCAGGCTCGGCAAGTATCGCCTGAACCGCATAACCAAGCGCGTCGATGACCGGCAGTTGCCCCTCGTCCACCTTGTGGACATGAAGCACGAGGTTCACAAGGGCCAGGGTGGGGCGACTTTTTCACGCCTCTTAATCAGCAAGATGCAGGACCGGCTGGAGAAGGGCGAGCAGACGATTCTTTTCCTCAACCGGCGCGGGTACAACACGAGCATGATGTGCCCGGACTGTGGCTACGTGGCAATGTGCGACCATTGCTCGATCTCGCTCACTCACCACAAGGCGGAGGGGGTGCTGCGCTGTCACCTTTGCGGCTTCGAGACGAAGGCACCGGAGCAGTGCCCGAACTGTCGTTCGGGGGCTATCAAGTGGAAGGGTAGCGGCACGCAGCGCATCGAGGAGATTGCGCATAAGTTTATCCCCAAGGCGCGCATCGTGCGTATCGACGCGGATACGATGAATAAGAAGAACCTCTTCCGCAGCATTCTTGGGGATTTCCGCGCTGGCAAGATTGATGTACTCGTTGGTACGCAAATGATTGCCAAGGGTTTGGACTTTCCGAACGTCACACTCGTGGGGCTTGTGGATGCGGATATTTCGCTGCATTTGCCGGATTTTCGGGCCAATGAGCGGACCTTCCAGCTTCTTGTGCAGGTGGCTGGGCGCGCGGGGCGTGGGGAGCGGGCTGGAGAGGTAGTCGTGCAGACTTTTCTGCCGTATTCGGCACCTATTCAGTTTGCGAGGGCGCAGGATTTCGACGGCTTTGCCGAGGATGAGCTTCGCAATCGGCAGGAGTTTTCGTATCCGCCGTTCCGGCATGTGGTGCATCATTTGTTCCGTGGGCGCAATCCGGAGAAGTTGGCGTTTTACGCGGAGCAGTGGGCGAAGCGGGCCGAGGAATTGCTTGGGCCGGAGGTGGAGATTCGTGGTCCGGCTCCGGCACCGATAGAGAAGATCAAGGATAGTTATCGTTACCAGCTTTGGTATTTCATGCCTAGGGTGACGCCGTTCATGCCGAAGCTTCTGGAGCTAAGAGAGCAGTTCCCAAGGGATAAGGATGTAACAGAGGTGATAGACACGGATGCAGTGAATTTGACTTGAGTTAGCTATGCTTAAAATAATGTAGCAACATATTTCTGGTATCATAGACAGATTGGGATTCTGCAACTTTTTGCCCAATTCGTAGCAAGTGCAGGTATATAGGATTCCTTCCAGCAATTTTATCAGAAGATGACTCACAGAAGTCTAGTAGTTGCAGTTGTTCTTTGTCTCTCTCTTTGTAGCGGTCAGACTTGAACGAAGTATCGACGTGGTTTCCTCCTATTTTATTGGCTATATATGTAATAATTAGCTTTCGAGATATTAG